>NZ_JBIWPG010000001.1:0-121885 GCF_044768135.1 Streptomyces sp. NPDC101165
AACGCTCGGCTGGGAAACCCCAGCCGAGCGCCTGCATAAACTGCTCGCGGCCTGATCAACACAACCACCTGTTGCAATGACCCCTAGAAAGCGCCGATCCGCCGGACGGGCCCTAGGCTCGACGCGGTTGATGATCTCGACGAAGGGACTGAACTGCGTTGTCGGACAAGCGCGTTGTCATCGTGACCGGCGGAGGTACGGGCATCGGGGAGGCCACGGCACGGCTGCTGTGCGAGCAGGGCCACCAGGTGGTCGTCTCCGGTCGGCGGACCGAACCCCTGCGGCGCGTCGAGCGGGAGACCGGGGCCCTCGCACACCCCTCCGACGCCGGGGATCCCGAAGCGGCCGAGAGCCTCGTCCGGGCGGCCCTGGAGGCGTACGGACGGCTCGACGGGCTGGTGCTCAACGCGGGCATCGGGCGCGGCGGAGCCGTGGGCGACCTGTCCCTGGCGGACTGGGACGAGGTGATGCGTACCAACGTCACCGGGCCGCTGCTCCTTCTGCGTGCCGCGATCCCGCACCTGCTGGAGAGCAAGGGGGCCGTGGTCGGCGTCGCCTCGGTCTCCGCACTGCGCAACGGCACGAGCAACGCCCCGTACGCCACCTCCAAGGCGGCCCTGCTCCAGCTCTGCCGTTCCGTCGCCGTCGACTACGGGCGGCAGGGGGTGCGTGCCAACATCGTGTGCCCCAGCTGGGTACGGACCGAGATGGCCGACCGGCGCATGGCGCGCTTCGCCGAGGAGGCGGACCTGGGAGACGGGGGCCTGGAGGCCGCCTACGAGGAGGCGACCAGGCTGCTCCCCATGGGACGGCCGGGTGAGCCGCGGGAGATCGCGGAGGCCATCGGCTGGCTGCTGTCCCCGTCCGCGTCGTACGTCAACGGCGCCGTGCTCACCGTCGACGGCGGCGCGACGGCCCTCGACCCCGGGACACCCGCCTTCGACTTCCGGATCGCACCACGCGCTCCGCGTCAGTGAGCCTTCACGCGTGGGCCGAACCCTGCGATCCGGTGGCCGGACCGCAGGGGCGGCTCACGCGTCGGCCGCGGAGTCCGGCCCTTCCTCGAACGCGGCAAGAATGCGCTCCGCCGCCAGGGTCGCCGTCAACGTGCCGTCCCTGACCTGCTGTTCGAGGGCGGGGGCGGCCGCGCGTACCGCGGGGTGCGCGTGCAGGCGGCCCAGGAGTTCGTCGCGGACCATCGACCAGCTCCAGTCGACCTGCTGGTCCCGTCGCTTGGCGGTGAGTCGTCCGGTGGCGTCGAGGAGCGTGCGGTGCTGTTCCAGCCGCTCCCACACCACGTCCAGGCCGGCGGACTCACGGGCGCTGCAGCTCAGCACCGGCGGGGTCCAGAACGCGTCCTTGCCGTGCATCAGCCTGAGCGCGCCCGCCAACTCCCGTGCCGCCGCACGCGCGTCACGCTCGTGCGGGCCGTCCGCCTTGTTGACGGCGATGACGTCGGCCAGCTCCAGGACGCCCTTCTTGATGCCCTGGAGCTGGTCGCCGGTGCGGGCCAGCGTGAGCAGCAGGAAGGAGTCGACCATGTCGGCGACCGCGGTCTCGGACTGGCCGACGCCGACGGTCTCGACGAGGATCACGTCGTAGCCCGCGGCCTCCATGACCACCATCGACTCGCGCGTCGCCTTCGCGACCCCGCCCAGCGTGCCCGCGCTGGGGGAGGGGCGTACGAAGGCGTTCGGGTCCACCGCCAGGCGTTCCATGCGGGTCTTGTCGCCGAGGATCGAGCCGCCGGTCCGGGTGGAGGACGGGTCCACGGCGAGTACGGCCACCCGGTGGCCCAGCGAGGTCAGCAGCGTGCCGAACGCGTCGATGAACGTCGACTTGCCCACGCCCGGCACCCCGCTGATGCCGATCCGCCGCGCCCGGCCGCTGTGCGGGAGCAGCTCGGTGAGCAACTCCTGCGCCAGCGCCCGGTGCTGGGGGCGGGTGGACTCGACGAGCGTGATGGCGCGGGCCACCAGGGCCCGCTTCCCGTCGAGCACACCCTTCACATACGTGTCGAGATCGATCGCTGCCATGCTGATCAGAGGTCGTGACCGAGGTCGGCCGACAGCCGCTTCACCAGGTCGTACGCCGCGTCCGGGATCACCGTCCCGGGCGGAAACACGGCCGTGGCGCCCATCTCCAGCAGGGTCGGCACGTCCTGCGGCGGGATCACTCCGCCGACCACGATCATGATGTCCTCCCGGCCCTCCTCGGCGAGCGCCTCGCGCAGCGCCGGGACGAGGGTGAGGTGACCGGCGGCCAGCGAGGACACGCCGACCACGTGGACGTCCGCCTCGACGGCCTGGCGGGCGACCTCCTCCGGGGTCTGGAACAGCGGGCCGACGTCGACGTCGAAGCCGAGGTCGGCGAAGCCGGTGGCGATCACCTTCTGGCCGCGGTCGTGGCCGTCCTGGCCCATCTTGGCGACCAGGATGCGCGGCCGGCGCCCCTCGGCCTCGTCGAAGGCGTCCACCAGGGCACGGGTGCGGTCCACGGACGGAGATGCCCCTGTTTCGTTGCGGTACACGCCGGAGATCGTACGGATCTGGCTCTGGTGGCGGCCGTACACCTTCTCCAGGGCGTCCGAGATCTCGCCGACGGTGGCCTTGGCGCGGGCCGCGTGCACGGCCAGCTCCAGCAGGTTGCCGTCGCCGTCGGCGGCCCGGGTGAGTGCGTCCAGCGCGTCCCGGCAGACGGTCTCGTCCCGCTCCGCGCGCAGCCGCCGCAGCTTCTCGATCTGCTGGGCGCGCACGGAGGAGTTGTCGACCTTGAGGACCTCGATCGCCTCGTCGTTCTCCACCCGGTACTTGTTGACGCCGATCACCGGCTGCCGGCCGGAGTCGATCCGGGCCTGGGTGCGGGCCGCCGCCTCCTCCACGCGCAGCTTGGGAATGCCGGCGTCGATGGCCTGCGCCATGCCGCCCGCCTGCTCGACCTCCTGGATGTGCGCCCAGGCCTTGCGGGCGAGGTCGTACGTCAGTTTCTCTACGTACGCGCTGCCGCCCCACGGGTCGATGACCCGGGTGGTGCCGGACTCCTGCTGGATGAGCAGCTGGGTGTTGCGGGCGATGCGCGCCGAGAAGTCGGTCGGCAGGGCGAGCGCCTCGTCCAGGGCGTTGGTGTGCAGCGACTGGGTGTGGCCCTGGGTCGCCGCCATCGCCTCCACGGCCGTACGCGTGACGTTGTTGAACACGTCCTGCGCGGTCAGCGACCAGCCGGAGGTCTGCGAATGGGTGCGCAGGGACAAGGACTTGGTGTTCTTCGGCTCGAACTGGGAGACCAGCTTGGCCCACAGCAGCCGGGCCGCCCGCAGCTTGGCGATCTCCATGAAGAAGTTCATGCCGATCGCCCAGAAGAAGGAGAGCCGGGGCGCGAACGCGTCCACGTCCAGGCCCGCCTCGCGGCCCGCCCGGAGGTACTCCACGCCGTCCGCGAGCGTGTACGCCAGCTCCAGGTCGGCCGTGGCACCGGCCTCCTGGATGTGGTAGCCGGAGATGGAGATGGAGTTGTAGCGGGGCATCCGCTGCGAGGTGTACGCGAAGATGTCGGAGATGATCCGCATCGACGGCTTCGGCGGATAGATGTAGGTGTTGCGGACCATGAACTCCTTCAGAATGTCGTTCTGAATGGTTCCGGCCAGCTTCTCGGGCGGTACGCCCTGTTCCTCAGCCGCCACGATGTACAGCGCCAGCACGGGCAGCACGGCGCCGTTCATCGTCATCGACACGGTCATCCTGTCCAGCGGAATCCCGTCGAACAGCTGCCGCATGTCGTAGATCGAGTCGATGGCCACGCCCGCCATGCCGACGTCGCCGGTCACGCGCGGGTGGTCGCTGTCGTAACCCCGGTGCGTGGGCAGGTCGAAGGCGACCGACAGGCCCTTCTGACCGGCCGCCAGGTTGCGCCGGTAGAACGCGTTGGACTCCTCCGCGGTGGAGAAGCCCGCGTACTGGCGGATCGTCCAGGGCTGGTTGACGTACATCGTCGGGTAGGGGCCGCGCAGGTATGGCGTCATGCCCGGGTAGGTGCCGAGGAAGTCCAGGCCCTCCAGGTCACGGCCGGTGTACAGCGGCTTGACCCCGATGCCCTCCGGGGTCTCCCACACCGGTGCCTCGCTGCCGGTGGCGTGCTTGACGGCCGTGCGCCATTCCGCGTCACCGCCCTCGGCGCCGGGGGTCCCCAGCTCGATGCCGGAGAAGTCGGGGATTCCCATCAGGACACTCCCATGCGGTCGAGGGTCGCGGACAGTACGTCCACTGCGTCGCAGCCCGCGAAGACGTACGAGTCGATGCCGGCGTAGTCGCCCCGGCCCGCGAGGACCACGTGCCGGGCCCCGGCCGCCTTCAGCGACTCGGCCGTCCGCTCGGCCTGTTCGGCGTACTGCGCGTCGCTGGAGCACAGCGCGGCCTCGGTGGCGCCGCTGTCCTCGAAGCGGCCCTCGGTCACCGGCTCGATGCCGCCCGCCTGGAAGAGGTTGGCGACGAAGGTCGAGCGCGCGGTGTACTCGGCGGCCGTGCCGAGCGTGGCCAGGTAGATCCGGGGGCGGGCGCCGGTCGCCGCCAGGTGGGCGTCGGAGCGGGCGCGCAGGGCCTCGTACGCCTCGTCCCGGCGCACCCGGGGCAGCCCGCCGGACGGCGGCTCGGGCGCGGGCTCGCGCTCCAGCGGCTTCTCGGACAGGAGCGGGAACTCGCTGACGCCGGTGATGGGTTCGCGCCGCTTGGCGAGCTTCTTGGAGCGCTCCGCCCAGGTCGTCGCCAGGTCCGTGCGGATCCGGCCCGAACGCAGTACGGCCGCCTGGCCGCCGTCCCGCTCGATCGACCGGAAGAACTCCCAGGCGGCGTGGGCGAGTTCGTCGGTGAGCTGCTCGACGTACCAGGAGCCGCCCGCCGGGTCGATGACCCGGGCCAGATGGGACTCCTCGACCAGGATCGTGGAGGTGTTGCGCGCGACACGGCGGGCGAACGCGTCCGGCAGGCCGAGCGCGTGGTCGAAGGGCAGAACGGTGACGGAGTCGGCGCCGCCCACCCCCGCGGCCAGCGTCGCGATCGTCGTGCGGAGCATGTTCACCCACGGGTCGCGGCGGCTCATCATCACCGGCGAGGACACCGCGTGCTGCACCTGCGCGCCCGCGCCGGGCGCCCCGGACACCTCGGCGACCCGCGCCCACAGCCGGCGCGCCGCGCGCAGCTTGGCGACGGTCAGGAACTGGTCGGCGGTGGCCGCGTACCGGAACTCCAGCTGCGCGCAGGCCGCTTCGACCGTGAGGCCGGCCGCGGTCAGCTCCCGCAGGTAGGCCACGCCGGTGGCCAGGGAGGCGCCCAGCTCCTGCGCGGCCGAGCCGCCCGCCTCGTGGTACGGCAGCGCGTCCACGGTGAGCGTGCGCAGGCCCGGGTACTGCCCGGCGGTCCGCCGGGCCAGCGCGGCGAGCGGAGCGAAGTCCTGGGCCTCGCCGGTGCGGGCCTCGTACCCCAGCGGGTCGCCGCCGAGGTTGCCGCGCACGGTCTTCGGGTCGACGCCCCGCTCCTCGTACAGCCGCAGCAGCTCGGCCGCGGCGGCCGCCACGTCACGGCCGGCGTCCAGAACCACCGGGGCCAGGTCGAGGTAGACCCCGTCGAGGGCGCGAGGGAGCGCGGACACGGGCATGCCGCCCTGTCCCACGACCAGCCAGAGCGAGGTGACGCCGTTCTCCAGGTCCGCCAGGACCGCGCCGTCGGCGAGCGTCGCGTGCCGTTGCCGTACGTCCCAGCCGCCCGCGGTGTTGCCCTCGGGGCGGCCGCCGCGCACGAACGGCGCGAAGCCGGGCAGGCCGGGGTCGGGCGCGCCGTCGCGCGCGGTGTACAGCGGCCGGGTGCGCAGCCCGTCCTCGAGCATGGTGGACAGAGCGTCCTCAGCTGCCGCGCCCGAGACTTCCTTGCCCGACTTGCGCAGCACACCCTCGACAAGGCGTTGCCACTGCTCGTGTGTCGCGTCAGGGAACTCGGCGGCCAGTGAGAGCCCGTCGTCAGGCAGGACCGTCATGCTCGGATGTTAGGTCAGGGCGCTCAAGTGACTGCAGAGCGTGGGCCTGTGACCTTTCCCTCGTTACGGCTGTGACCTGCGCCCCTCGGGGGCGTGGAGGCCCCTTTTCCTACGGTTGGTCCGGCTCCTCGGCGAGGTCCGGCACCAGCGCGCACACCGCCTCGCGCTGCTCGGGGCCGACGAACTGGGAGAGCGCCTCGCGGACCGTCTCGGCGAGGGCGCCGGACGCCTCCCGCAGCAGGCGCCGGGCCTTGTCGGTGAGGGCGACCTCGATGCCGCGCTTGTCGCCGCACACGGACTCGCGGGTGACCAGGCCGGCCCGCTGGAGGCAGGCGATCTGGTAGGTGAGCCGGGTCTTGGGGCGGCCGAGGAGGTCGGCGATCCGGGTCATGCGCAGGCCGCCCCGCGGCTGCTCGGCCAGCAGGCACAGGATGAGGAACTCGTCGTGCGAGACGTCGAGGGTCTTCTTGACGACCGACCGCAGCCGCTGCTCCACCGCTCCCGTCGCGGCCAGCAGGAGCATCCAGGCGCGCAGCTCGCCGGGGAGCAGCCCGCCGCCCGCGGCTGAGAAGCAAGGGGGCTGGTCGGCGGGGTGTTCGTCGGGGGCGGCCATGTCCTCGAGTCTACCTGTTGTTCAAATTTGGATATTAGGCTAGCGTGAGGTCATCCAAATTTGAACGACCATATGTCAACGACAAGGGAGGACGGCCATGACCGTCGCCGTGGAAACAGGCACCTGGCAGCTCGACCCGACCGCGTCCACCGTGGGACTGCGGCACAAGACCTTCTGGGGCCTGGTCAACGTCAAGGGCACCTTCGCCGCCGTCACCGGCCGGGGCGAGGTCCGTCCCGACGGCTCGGCCACCGGCACCGTGACGCTGGACGTGGCCTCCCTGGACACCAAGAACGCCAAGCGGGACGAGCACCTGCGCTCGGCCGACCTCCTGGACGCCGGTAACCACCCGGAGATCACCCTCGCGGTCCGCGGCGCGGACCGCCTCGACGGCGACAGTGTCCGGGTGACGGGTCAGCTGACCGTGCGGGGCATCAGCAGGCCGCTGGACCTCACCGCACGCCTGACCTCGGCGACGGCCGAGGCGCTCACCCTGGAGACCGAGTTCACCGTGGACCGCGAGCAGTTCGGCGTGACCTGGAACCAGCTCGGCATGATGCGCGGCCTGACCACGGTGACGGCCGCTCTCAGGTTCAGCCGCGCCGCGGCCTGACGCCCAGCTCGGCCGGCCGTAGGTCCCGGGTGGAGAGCGTCTGCGGGTTCCCGGTGAAGGCGCGCAGCCGGATGTGGGCGCTCTTCTTGTCCGGCAGCGGGAACCGGCCGGAGGGCGCCCGCAGTTCGACGGTCGCCGTGGCGTGCCCCGGGATCGTGGCCGGGCCGCGCACCAGGGACCAGTACCTGCTCATGCCCTGGCCGGTCGTCAGCATGTAGTGCGGGGTGAGCGGGCCGCTCCCGGTGTTGGTCACCCGCAGGGTCAGTGCGGCCAGTGACTGCCCCGTGGCCTGCCGCGTCGACGCGATGGCCATCCGCAGCGGCGGCCGGCCCGTCACCGCGAGGGTCGCGCTCACCAACGCGGGCAGCACCAGCAGGACCACCGCGCTCACCAGCGCCGGGCGGCGGCGCGGACCCGTCAGCCACCGGGGGCGCGGCTGCCAGGCCCGGGCGAAGTCCGACAGCGGCACGGTGATCGCCGCCGCGAGCCACAGCGGGGTCATCATCAGGTAGTAGCCGTCCTGGGAGCGCGTCGCCAGGTAGAAGGCGCACCAGGGCAGCACGGTCGCCGCCGGACCCAGCCGCCGCACGAACAGCACGAACAACGCCAGCAGGGCGGCGGCCAGCAGCACGCTCGCGTGGCCGTACCAGTCGAGCCGGTCGCTGCCGTGCGTGAAGTACAGGGAGATGTCCACCAGGCCCTGGCCGTGCAGCACCGCGCCCTGCGTCAGCGGCAGGGCGATCCCGCCGAGCCAGGGGCCCGGCTCGTGCACGATGAAGTACGTGTTGATGAGCAGCCAGGTCGTCGCGGCGACCCCCAGGATCCGCAGCACGATCAGCCGGGCCGCGCGCCCGCCCAGTTCCCCCCGGCGTACGGCGTAGATGCCGGCCAGCAGGAACGGTGTCACGAACCAGGGCAGTTGTTGCGCCGCGCACGCGGCCCCGAGACAGACGGCCCGCGCGATCCCCGCCGCGCCGAGCCTTCCGCCGGCGCCGATCCGCGGCCAGCGCACCACCACCGGCACCAGCAGGGCCAGGGCGACGATCGCCGGGTAGCCCTGGCGGGCGTACGTCGGCAGGAAACTGAAGCCCAGACAGAGCATCGTCGCCGTCGAGCGCCACGGCATCGGCAGCATCCGCCACAGCACCACCGCGGCCGCGATCAGCGCGAGTGTCGCCATCACCGTCGCCGGAGCGCCGCCGTGGCCCAGCCACAGCAGGGGCGCGGTCAGCAGCGGGGTGAGCGGGGGATAGCCGTACGTGAAGTCGTAACCGCCGTCTATCGTCGCCGTCAGCGCGACGCCCTTGGTGTGGAACAGCCAGGGCCACGCCTGCCCGTAGATCGGGTGTCCGGCCACCATCTCCCGCGCGGCCTGGGTGGTGAGGACCGCCTCGTCGCCGCCGGCGTGGTTCAGCGCCCAGGTGCACAGGGTGAGCGTGATCGCGGTCAGCAGCACCACCAGGTCCAGCCGGGCCAGCGAGCGCGCCCGGCGGACCGTCAGCGTGAGCACGCCGCTGATCAGGATCGAGGCGTAGCAGACGGAGATGACCGCCGCGAGGGCCAGCCGGTGGCTGGCCGCCTGGTTCCAGACCGAGCGGGTGCCGATGAAGAGGCTCGCGTCGGCGAGCAGTGTCAGGACGCGATGCCACTGCGCGGGGCTGTCGAGGTCTTCCGTGCGACCCCCCGGAGCGGCGGACACCGCCGACTGCGTCCGCCGGCCGGGTGTCACCTGCTGTGTTTCTGCCAAGTGCACGGCACGGGACGCTAGTGGCAGCCGGTGAGCGGGGCGTCGTGGCAGGTGAAGAGTCCGGTGTGAGGGCGGTAAGAAACAGGGCGTATTCGTACATGTGCCTCGTGCCGGGCGGGAGAAGAGGCGGACGGACCTGTCGCGCTTCGTGTCGTTGTTGGGCTGAACGGGTGACTTGGCGTAAGAATTGGCTGGTGCAGGCATGGAGTGCGAGTCAGGTCGGGGGGAGCCGGTGAGCCGTTACGACGTCACCGATGAACAGTGGGAAGGGCTCGCCCAGGTCGTGCCGCTGCGTGGCAGGGACGCCTGGCCGTCGGCGGTGAACCACCGCTCGCTGCCCGACGCGGAGACCGAGACGCGACGCCGTTTCGTCGTCCTGCGGGTCAACGTCTTCGCGGACGCCCGCGAGGTCGCCGAGACACTGATGGCCGGGGTGCCGGTGCTGCTCGACCTCTCCAACGCGGAGGGTGAGGTCGCCAAGCGCGTCCTCGACTTCAGCACTGGCGTCGTCTTCGGCCTCGGCAGCGGAATGCACCGGGTCGACCGCAACGTGTTCCTCCTCACCCCGCCGGGCACGGAGGTCAGCGGGTTGATGGAGGGGGCGGGGATGTCCGGGGGCTGAGGCGCGGGGGCTTCGGGCGGGCGCTCGGCGAGCCGTCCGGCCGGTTTCCCGTCGGGCGGTCCCCCGATCGTAGGAAGGTGCCGTCGGTGAAACGGTTCGCCGTGGCAGTGGAGGCCTACCGTCCGGATATGGCCGTGCCTTCCGCGTCCGCCGCGTCCGCCGAGTCGTCCGGGTCCTCCGAGTCGTCCGGGTCCTCCGCAGCCCCCGACCTCTCGGCGTCCCCCGAGCCTGTCGTGCCGGCACAGTCGGCCCGTGGTCCGGAGTCCGTCCCGGTGGACCCGGCTTCCGCCGGACCCGCTGCCGTCGACGTACGTGCCCGGATCACCGAGTTGCGGCTGTCCGCCTTCGCCGGGCATCGGCGGGCCGTGTTTCCGCTGGACGCCGTCACCCTGTTCGCCGGGCCCAGTGGTGCGGGGAAGTCGACCGCGTTCGGGGCGTACGAGGCGCTGGCGCGGCTCGGGGGAGGGGTCCGGCTCGCCGAGGTGTTCCCGGATCCGGTCGCCTGTGTGCCGGAGCGGGCGCGACCCGATGTCGAGGGGCGGCGGGGGTTCCGGATCGGGTGCACGGCCGACGGTGCCGAGGGCCCGGTCCGGCTCGACGTCGCCGTACAGGCCGAGCCGGAGCTGCGGATCGTGGGCGAGCGGCTGACGGCGCGGGGCGTGGTCCTGCTGGAGACGGCCCTGCGCGACCCCGGCCGCCGGACCGTGCAGGCCGCCTGGCACACCGCCGGCTCCGCCCCGGTGACCCGTGCCCCGCTGCCCGACGACCGCCTCGGCACCGCCCTGCTTCCGCTGCGGGTGGCCGGCAAGACGGACGGGCAGCGGCATGTGCTGGCCGCCGCCGAGCAGATGGTCGTCGCCCTGCGCTCCGTCTTCGCCTGCGACCCGCGCCCCGCGTGCATGCGCACCCCGGTGCCGACCGGCACGGGACGGCTCATGCCCGGCTGCGACAACCTCGCCGACGTCCTGTGGCGCACCCGGTCCGAGTGCGGCCGCCGGCACTCCGCGCTGGTCGAGGCGCTGCGCGCGGGCTGCGCCGGGCCGGTGGCCGATCTGGTCGCCGAGCCGCTCGCCGACGGCACGGTCCGGGCGCTGCTCGACCGCGGCGACGGCTTCCGCACCGAACTGGCCCGGCTCGGCGACGGCGAACTGCGCTATGTCGCGCTGGCGCTGGTACTGCTGACCGGACCCGGCGTCCTGGACATGGACACACCGGGCGAGGTGCCCGACGCCCTGCGGACCCTCACCGTGCTCGTCGACGGCTTCGACCGCGGCCTCGACCCCGGCCAGCGCCGCGCACTGCTGGGGACGGCGGCCCGGATGGGCGAGCGCGGCCACATCCGCTGCGTCGGCGCGGTGAGCGACGCCTCGTGGGCGGCCGGGACCGAGGGCGTCACAGTGGTACACCTGCACCCGTGACGGAACACCCTGACCTGGCCGGACTGCAGCGCAGGCTCGCCGAGTTCGCCGCCGCGCGCAACTGGCAGCCCTACCACACCCCCAAGAACCTCGTGGCCGCCCTCAGCGTGGAGGCGTCCGAACTGGTCGAGATCTTCCAGTGGTTGACCCCGGAGGAGTCGGCCCGTGTGATGGACGACCCCGACACCGCGCACCGGGTCACGGACGAGGTCGCCGACGTGCTCGCCTATCTCCTCCAGCTCTGCGAGGTGCTCGGCATCGACCCGCTGGCCGCCCTGGCGGCCAAGATCGACCGCAACGAAGGGCGCTTTCCGGCCCCCGGTAGGGACGACACCCTCTGACGTCGACGGCGGCCCCGACTCCCGGACTGCAGGGCTCCGTTATCACTCTGCGCAGTCAAATCTCCTGCCGAATCCGAATTGTTGTCCACAGAATTCGGACGACCTCTGGCTTTTCGCCCTAGGGGGTTTCACGCTGGGTAGTGGATAAGGGAGTTCAAGCGGACGTGCGAGGACGCACGACAAGTGGGACGGGGGCAGCGCATGGATGCGGTGCGGCTCATTGTGACGAGCAGGCGGGCTCTGGCGGGAGGCGCCGACATACCCGAGATCATGGCCGAGGTGTGGCAGGCGCAGGCCCTGGCCCAGGCGATCGGCAGTCGCCTCGCGGTGTCCGGCCCCCCGGAGCTGCGAGGCGAGGCGCTGGGTCTGACCGAGCTGGCGGGCCGGGGCTGCGGTGTGCTTGACCCTCCCGAACTCGACCCGGGCGACCTGCGCGCCGCCCAGCTCACCGAGCTGGACGACGCCCGGCAGACCCTTCTCTTCCTCGGCGGGCTGCTCGGCGAGGTCGGCATCGCACTGGTCGGCATGGCCAGTTCCGCGGCCGACGAGGCGACCTACTGGCAGTGCATGGAGGCCATCGACGCCGCGGACGAGTCCCGGGATCGGGTCCTGGAGATGCTGCGCAAACTGGCGGCGCGGGAGGAGGTGTTACCGGAGGAGGCGAAGGACAGCCCGTCCGGTGTGTGAGACGAACGGCAGGCGAAGCGGTCGGTCCGGGGGCGGCGGCCCCCAGCGCGGTGCGTCAGGCCGGCTCGCCCTCTGTGGCCGACGTCCGCTGCAGATCCGCGTCCAGGGCCGACAGATCCGCGTTCAACGCCGCCATCAGCTCCTCCATCTGCTCCAGCAGTCCCTTCGGCTGACCGGCGGAGCCACTCCGAGAGGGAATGGGCTCTTCTGACATGACGGCCTCCTCGGCCCGACACGCGACGCCGAGGACCGTCCGGCGCGGGTGCCGGACGGTCCGGCACCGACGGGCCAACGATCACCACCGGGGCCGGTCACTGGCCCAGGCCTCACGCCGCGCGCACATGGGACGATTTTCACTCGACCGGGGACGGCCGCGCCCGGCGGTACCAGTGAGGTTGACGGGGCTGGTGGCGTGCAGGATGGATGTATGGACCTTCGAATCTTCACCGAGCCCCAGCAGGGGGCGACGTACGACACCTTGCGCACCGTGGCCAAGGCCACCGAAGACCTCGGATTCGACGCGTTTTTCCGCAGTGACCACTACGTGCGAATGGGCAACGTGGACGGCCTGCCCGGCCCCACGGACGCCTGGATCACCCTGGCCGGCCTGGCCCGCGAGACCAAGCGCATCCGCCTCGGCACCCTGATGACGGCCGCCACCTTCCGGCTGCCCGGCGTACTCGCCGTCCAGGTGGCCCAGGTCGACCAGATGTCCGGCGGCCGCGTGGAACTCGGCCTGGGCGCGGGCTGGTTCGAGGAGGAGCACAAGGCGTACGGCATCCCGTTCCCGAAGGACAAGTTCGCGCGACTGGAGGAGCAGCTGGAGATCGTCACCGGGCTGTGGGCGACCAAGCTCGGCGCGACCTTCGACTTCCACGGCAGGTACTACGACCTCACCGACTCGCCCGCGCTGCCCAAGCCGGCCCAGGAGAAGATCCCGGTGCTCATCGGCGGGCACGGCGCGACCCGTACCCCGCGCCTCGCGGCCCGGTACGCCGACGAGTTCAACATCCCCTTCGCCTCCGTCGAGGACAGCGAGCGGCAGTTCGGCCGGGTGCGCGCCGCCGCCGAGGAGACGGGCCGCAGGGCGGACGACCTGACGTACTCCAACGCGCTCGTGGTGTGCGTCGGCAGGGACGAGCAGGAGGTCGCCCGGCGGGCCGCGGCGATCGGCCGCGAGGTGGACGAGCTGAAGGCCAACGGTCTGGCCGGGTCGCCCGCCGAGGTGGTCGACAAGATCGGCCGTTACGCCGAGATCGGCTCCCGGCGGATCTACCTCCAGGTCCTCGACCTGGCCGACCTCGACCACCTGGAGCTGATCTCCGGTCAGGTCCAGTCGCAGCTGTCGTAACACGCCCCGTACCGGCCCCTCTCGGCCCGAGGCCGGAGGGGCCGGGTGACCTGTGACCTGTGTCCTGTGACGACCCTGTGACGGGAACTATGGCCTCCGTCACAGCCGGATCGGTGCCGCCCTGATGATCTCGTCCGATGGGTGAATCCGGGCTGGGCTCCTTCTTCTCTCTGCTGAGCATCCCCGCCGTCCTCGCGGTTCCGGTCTGGGTGATCGTGGTCGCCGTCAAACTCATCTCCGTGGCGGCGCCCGGCCGGCGCCCGGACTGGCGGCGGGATCTGCTGCGCTGGTCCGCGTGGATGGCGGGTTGGGGCGCGGTGATCCTCTATGTGCTCGGGGCCGGGGCGGTCGGGCTCGCCGTGCACGAGTCCTCGTCCGGCGCGGACTCCACGCCGGCCCAGGAGTGCCGCGACGACCACCGGGCCGCCCACCTCGTCGGGCAGACGGCCTCCTATCTGCCGCTGCGCTTCGACTGCGTCCTGGACGACGGCGGCACCTACCCGAGCAGCCCCGCCTACTTCTGGATCAACACGGCGGTCGCGGTGCTGGCCCTGTCCTCGATCGCGCTGGTCGTGGCGAACGGGTACGCCGCCGAACGCCGGGCGGCGGCCCAGGGCCTGTCCGGCACTCCGGTCCGCTCCCGGAAGCCGGACGAGCCCTAGCCCTTCGAGTCCGGTTTCCAGTCCTGGGCAAGGAGCCCGAGCAGCACCTGGTCCAGGAACTCGCCCATCACCCAGGCCGAGGAGCGCAGCACGCCCTCGCGGACGAACCCGTTGCGCTCGGCGGAGCGCAGCATCGCGGCGTTGTCCGACAGCGTCTCGATCTGCAGCCGCTGCAGGCCGCGCACGACGAAACCGTAGTGGCACAGCACCGCGACCACGTCGGTGCCGTAGCCCTTGCCTCGGCAGGACGGCAGCAGCCCCAACCCGACGTGCGCGGACCGGTTGTGGTTGTCGATGCCCCACAGCGTCGCGGTGCCGACCAGCGTGCCGCCGTCCAGCTCCACCACGGAGAACGGGACGTGCCCCTGCTCCTTGTCGTCCACCACGAGCCGCGGATCCTTCGTGCCGGGCGTGATCGGTCGCCACGGCCCGCCTTCGGCCCGGGAGGCGTTGACCACGTCGTTGTAGAGCTCGACCAGCAGGACCGGTATGTCGTCCTCGTGCCGGGCCCGCAGCCCGACCTTGTTGCCCCTCAGCATAGAAGCTTCCTATCCGACCGGCCCGGCCAGCGGCAAACGAATAGAAGGCCGGCTCAGTGGAGGCAGAGGCAGAACGGATGGCCGGCCGGGTCCGCGTAGATCCGCCAGTTGGCCTCCGGGCGGAGCTGGTCCGTTCGCTGCAGCACGGTCGCGCCGAGGGCGAGCGCCCGCTTCTCCTCGCCGTCGAGGTCGTCCACGTCGAAGTCCAGATGGAGCTGCTGCGGCCGCTCCTGGCCGGGCCATTCGGGCGCTCGGTAGCCGTCCACCCGCTGGCAGGCCAGCGGCGTCCCCTCGAACCCGTGCACCTCGACCCAGTCGGGATCCTCCGGATCCGCGACCACCCGCCCGCCCAGCAGCTCCGCGTAGAACTCCGCGAGCCGTACCGGATCGGCGCAGTCCAGCGCGACCGCCTGCAGCTTTCGAATCACTTCCGACACCCCTCGCTCTTCGGCCGCTTCCGCGACGCCCCCGTACGGGAGGGGTCGTACCCGCCGCGGCGGCGGGCATGCGCGCACCTGTTCCGCTGTCGGGCCTGCGGCACCCACCTGGCCTGCTCGGACCTCGTCCGAGAGGGCCTGGGTGCCGGCGGGGGCCGGGCGGACCGTTGTCTGCCCGGCCCCCACCGTCCCTCACTCAGCCGCGCTGCGCGAAGCCGTAGTCGAGGATCTTCTTCGCGTCGTTGAGCCGCTCGTCCACCGACGTGTCCGCGAGCACGGTGCCCACGACCGTCTTGCCGTTGCGGGTCGCCGCGAAGACGAGGCAGAACTTCGCCTCGGGGCCGGAGCCGGTCTTCACACCGATCGCGCCCCGGTAGGTGTCCAGGAGCTTGTTCGTGTTCTCCCACGGCGCCATCGCGTGCGTTCCGCCACCGGGACGGTACGACTTCATGTCGTCGTACACCTTGGTGCCGACGACCTTCTTGAACGTCTTGTTCTGCAACGCGACCCCGGCCAGCTTGGCCAGGTCACGGGGGGACGCGTGGTTCTTGCCGTTGGACACCCCGTCGAAGGAGTCGAAGTGGGTGTGCGTCAGGCCCAGTTCACGCGCCTTGCTGTTCATCTTGGCGATGAACGACGTGGTCCGCTGGGCCGTCGTCGAGCCCGACCCGTAGGTGTCCGCGAGCGCGTACGCCGCGTCGCACCCGGACGGCAGCATGAGCCCGTACAGCAGGTCCCCCACGCTCATCGAGTCGCCCAGGATCAGCTTGGCGCTGGAGTACCGCGGGGCGCCGGTCTTCGGGTCGATGACGTAGTCCGTGTACTCCTTCTTGATCTTCACCTTGCGGCCGAGGTCCACGTTCCGCTGCGACAGCACCACGAGCGCCGTCATGATCTTCGTCGTGGAGCCGGTCCGCAGCTCGGTGTCCGCCGCCTTCCCGAACAGCGTCTTCCCGGTGGCCGCGTTCATCGCGTACGCCCCCTGGGCCGACACGGTGGGCGCCGGCGGAGCCGACGGAGCGGCCTGGGCGGGAGCGGCCGCGAGTACCCCCGTGGAGAGCACGACGGCGGCCGCCGCCGCGATCGCGGTCCGTCTGCGCATGGGTGCGCCTGAGTTGATGGTCATGGCCATCCCCGTTCTGTCAGTGGTCAGTTGACGGACACTCACTTCACCAGGTCGCCCCCCGGCGGGCCATGGCGAAGATCACAGGAAGTGGTGCGATGTGGTCACGGTGTGGACTCCCTGTGCCGGAACTGTGGGCTCCGTCACGGCGCTCATGATCCGGGCCTGATCGGATGACCGGGTGCGTAAAGTGCTCCCTCTCGCAGCCACCGGCCTACTGGCCCTGTCGGCCTGTCAATTCGCCGGCCACGACGACCCCGTCGGCGACGCCCACCGCCTCAACACCATGGAGGCGTTCCCGCTGCACGCCTACCTGCCGGACCCGTCGTCCGACGGGGGAAAGGTCATCGGCAAGGCGCAGTGGATCCTCGCGAAGAAGTGCATGGTCCGGCTCGGCTTCTCCGGCTTCGCGGCGCTCAACACCAAGGCCGTGGAGTCGACGTACCCGGTCCGGCAGGGAACCCTGGCGAGCCGCAGCACGGCCGGTGACGACAGCCCCTACGGGGTCGACGACCCCGACCTGGCCGCCGAGCACGGCTACCACAACCGCTCTCAGGACCCGGAGGAGTCGTCCCAGCCCCAGGAGTGGCCGGCCGACCAGTACGTCGCCCTCACCGGCACGTTCGACTCCGGCGACAGTCACCGTGCCCACGGGAACCCCGTCCCCGAGGGCGGGTGTCTGGGGCAGGCGACGCGGCGGATCTACGGCCCGGCGCCCAAGACGACGAAGGTGGGAGGCCTGAAGCTCACCGGCTACTTCTCTCTGCCCCTCGAACTCTGGTACGAGTCCCACAAGAAGGCGCGGAAGGACCCGGCCTGGAAGAAGGCCGACCGCGCGTGGTCGGGCTGCATGAAGGAGAAGGGCTTCCACTACCCCGACCCGGACGAGGCATCGGTCGACACGGCCTGGTACCGGACCGAGAAGCCGTCGGGCAAGGAGAAGAAGACGGCGTCCGCGGACGCCCGGTGCAAGCTCGACACCGACTACATCGACACCGTGCACTCCCTCGAGTCCCGCGTCCAGAAGAAGGTCATCGGCGAGCACGAGAAGGTTCTGGAGGCCATGCGCGCGGCGAACGAGCGAGCGGTCGGGAACGCCCGGACGATCGTCGAGAAGGCGTAGGACGGCGCCCGCCGACGGCACCGGCGGGCGGCGGCGCCGCTCTAAAACCGATGGTCAGCGCGCGCCGTACGCGGGAGACTCGGACGCGTGTTCCTGACGATATCCACGAGCGGCACCGCCGCCCTCCCCGCCACCGACCTCGGGTTCCTGCTGCACAAGCACCCCGACAAGGCGCAGAAGTTCTCGACCTCCTACGGCACCGCGCACGTCTTCTACCCCGAGGCGGACGCCGAGCGCTGCACGGCCGCGCTGTTGCTCGAGGTCGACACGGTCGCGCTGGTCCGGCGGGGCAAGGGCAAGGGCCGTGGCGGAGCACCCGACGCGGCACTCGCGCAGTACGTCAACGACCGCCCCTACGCGGCCTCCTCGCTGCTCGCGGTCGCGCTCAGCGGCGTGTTCTCGAGCGCCCTTCGGGGCGTCTGCAACGCCCGCCCGGAGCGGGCCGCCGATCCCCTGCCCCTGCGCATCGAGGTGCCCGCACTGCCCGCCCGCGGCGGCCCCGAGCTCGTACGACGGCTCTTCGAACCGCTCGGCTGGGCGGTGACGGCCGAGCCCGTCGCCCTCGACACCGAGTTCCCGGAGTGGGGCGATTCGCGCTACGTCCGCCTCGTCCTGGAGTCGGAGAAGCTGACCCTGGCCGAGGCACTGCGCCACCTGTACGTGCTGCTGCCCGTCCTCGACGACGCCAAGCACTACTGGGTCTCCTCCGACGAGGTCGACAAGCTGCTGCGGGCCGGCGAGGGCTGGCTGCCCACGCACCCGGAGCAGAAGCTGATCACCAGCAGGTACCTGTCCCGTCGCTGGTCGCTGACCCGGCAGGCGATGGAGCGGCTGGAGCTGGTGCGCCTGGCCGAGGCCGACGACAGCGAGGTCGAGTCGATCGACAACGCCGTGGAGGAGGAGTCGGAGGCCGAGGAGAAGCCGACCCCGCTCGCCGTGCAGCGGCGGGAGGCGATCCTCGCCGCCCTGCACGCGTCCGGCGCCGCCCGAGTGCTCGACCTGGGCTGCGGGCAGGGCCAGTTGGTGCAGGAACTGCTCAAGGACGTGCGGTTCAGCGAGGTCGTCGGCGTCGACGTGTCCGTGCGGGCCCTCACCATCGCCTCGCGGCGGCTGAAGCTCGACCGGATGGGGGAGCGGCAGGCGGCCCGCGTCAAGCTCTTCCAGGGCTCGCTCGCCTACACCGACAAGCGGCTCAAGGGCTACGACGCCGCCGTGCTCAGCGAGGTGATCGAGCACCTCGACCTGCCCCGGCTGCCCGCCCTGGAGTACGCCGTGTTCGGACACGCGCGCCCGCGCACGGTCCTCGTGACCACCCCGAACGTCGAGTACAACGTCCGCTGGGAGACCCTGCCCGCCGGACACGTCCGGCACGGCGACCACCGCTTCGAGTGGACCCGCGAGCAGTTCCGCACCTGGGCGGCCGCCGTGGCCGAACGGCACGGCTACGAGGTCGGGTTCCAGCCCGTCGGGCCGGACGACCCCGAGGTGGGGCCGCCCACCCAGATGGCCGTGTTCCACCGCGACGAGATCCGTAACGACACTCCGAAGGAGGCGAAGGCAGCATGACCGAGACGCAGAACAAGGGACGGGTCCTTCCCGTCACCGACCTCTCCCTCGTCGTCCTCGTCGGCGCCTCCGGCTCGGGCAAGTCCACCTTCGCCCGAAGGCACTTCAAGCCCACCGAGGTGATCTCCTCCGACTTCTGCCGCGGTCTCGTCGCCGACGACGAGAACGACCAGAGCGCGAGCAGCGACGCCTTCGACGTCCTGCACTACATCGCGGGCAAGCGGCTGGCCGCCGGCCGCCGTACCGTCGTCGACGCCACCAGCGTGCAGCAGGACAGCAGGCGCCAGCTCGTCGAGCTGGCCAAGAAGTACGACGTGCTGCCCATCGCCATCGTGCTGGACGTGCCCGAAGAGGTGTGCGCGGAGCGCAACGCGGCCCGCACCGACCGCGCCGAAATGCCGCGCCGGGTCATCCAGCGGCACATCCGCGAACTCCGCCGCTCCCTCCGGCACCTGGAGCGCGAAGGCTTCCGCAAGGTGCACGTCCTGCGCGGGGTCGAGGAGATCGACGGCGCCACCGTCGTCACCGAGAAGCGCTTCAACGACCTGACCCACCTCACCGGCCCCTTCGACATCATCGGCGACATCCACGGCTGCGCTTCCGAACTGGAGTCCCTGCTGGCCCGGTTGGGCTATGCCGACGGCGTGCACCCGGACGGCCGTACCGCCGTCTTCGTCGGCGACCTGGTCGACCGCGGCCCGGACAGCCCCGGCGTGCTGCGCCGGGTGATGTCGATGGTCGGGTCCGGGAACGCGCTGTGCGTGCCCGGCAACCACGAGAACAAGTACGGCCGTTACCTCAAGGGCCGCAAGGTCCAGCACACCCACGGGCTCGCCGAGACCATCGCGCAGATGGAGGGCGAGAGCGAGGAGTTCAAGGCCGAGGTGCGCCGCTTCCTGGAGGGGCTGGTCAGCCACTACGTCCTCGACGGCGGCAAGCTGGTCGTCTGCCACGCGGGCCTGCCCGAGAAGTACCACGGCCGCACCTCCGGCCGGGTGCGCTCGCACGCCCTGTACGGCGACACCACCGGCGAGACCGACGAGTTCGGGCTGCCCGTGCGCTACCCGTGGGCGGAGGACTACCGGGGCCGCGCGGCCGTGGTCTACGGGCACACCCCGGTCCCGGAGGCCACCTGGCTGAACAACACCATCTGCCTGGACACCGGCGCCGTCTTCGGCGGCAAGCTGACCGCGCTGCGCTGGCCGGAGCGCGAGCTGGTGGACGTACCGGCGGAGCGGGTCTGGTACGAGCCGACGAAGCCGCTGCGCAGCGAGGCGCCCGGCGGGCACGACGGGCGGCCGCTGGACCTGGCGGACGTGCACGGCCGCAGGGCCGTGGAGACCCGGCACGCGGGCCGGGTCGCGATCCGCGAGGAGAACGCGGCCGCGGCCCTGGAGGTCATGAGCCGCTTCGCGGTCGACCCGCGCCTGCTGCCGTACCTGCCGCCGACGATGGCACCGACGGCGACCTCGCAGGTTGACGGCTACCTGGAGCACCCGGTGGAGGCCTTCGCGCAGTACGCGGCCGACGGGGTCACGCGGGTCGTGTGCGAGGAGAAGCACATGGGCTCGCGGGCGGTGGCCCTGGTCTGCCGGGACGCGGACGCGGCACGGGAGCGGTTCGGGGGTGGGGGTACCTCCCGCTCGAGCGAAGCCGAGAGTGGGGGAGGCCCCACGGGGTCCCTGTACACGCGTACCGGGCGGCCGTTCTTCGACGACGAGCAGGTGACCGAGGAGATCCTCGGTCGGCTGCGCTCGGCGGTCGGGGACGCGGGCCTGTGGGATGAGCTGGACACCGACTGGCTCCTGCTGGACGCCGAGCTGATGCCGTGGTCGCTGAAGGCCTCGGGTCTGCTGCGCAGCCAGTACGCGGCCGTGGGCGCCGCCTCCGGAGCGGTGTTCCCGGGTGCGCTCGCCGCACTGGAGGCCGCCGCGGACCGTGGCACCGACGTCGGCGGGCTGCTGGACCGGCAGCGTGACCGCGCCGCGGCCGCGGCCGCGTTCACCGACGCCTACCGCCGTTACTGCTGGACGACCGACGGCCTGGACGGGGTCCGCCTGGCCCCCTTCCAGATCCTGGCCGTCCGTGGGCGCAGCCTGGCCGCGCTGCCGCACGACGAGCAGCTGGCCCTGATCGACCGGCTGGTGGAGCACGACGGCACCGGACTGCTGCAGACCACCCGGCGGCTGTACGTCGACACGGGCGACCCCGAATCGGTCCGCGCCGGCGTCGACTGGTGGCTGGAGATGACCGGCCGGGGCGGCGAGGGCATGGTCGTGAAGCCGGTCGGCGCGGTGGTCCGCAGCCCGGAGGGGCGGCTGGTCCAGCCCGGCATCAAGTGCCGGGGCCGTGAGTACCTGCGGATCATCTACGGTCCCGAGTACACCCGGCCGGACAACCTCGCCAAGCTGCGGCAGCGGTTCCTGAACCACAAGCGCTCGCTGGCGATCCGTGAGTACGCCCTGGGCCTGGAGGCCCTGGACCGGCTCGCGGACGGGGAGCCGCTGTGGCGGGTGCACGAGGCGGTGTTCGGGGTGCTGGCCCTGGAGTCCGAGCCGGTCGACCCGCGCCTGTGAACTAGCCGGCCAGCCGCAGCCGCTGCGCGCACACCCCGACCCGGACCGTCTGCCCCCAGGTGAGCTGGAGCGCGTCGGTCTCGATGCCGTCGCCGAAGGCGATGAGCCGGTCGGACTCCACGGTGACCGTCAGGGACGCCGAGGCCGCCAGCTCGCCCGCCACCAGGGTCGTACCGGTGGCGGGTGACGGCCAGGCCTCCCGGACGAACCACACCAGCCGGTCCTCGGTGGGGGAGGGGAGCGGGAGCCGGCTGCTCCGCTCCTGCCACACCGAGCGCAGCCAGCCGGTCGCGCCGGTGCCGGTCCCGACCAGCACACCGGAGGAGGCCTGGGCCTCGACGGCACCCCCGTCGTCGTCGAGGCCCAGGCGGTAGCGGGCGGTCTGGTGGCCCGCTGTGCCGAGGTAGATCTCGTTGAGCGCCACCAGCCGCTGGGTGTCGTCGGCGACGGCCTCGACCATGGTGAGTTCGTCCACCGTGGTCGCCGCCGCCGACAGGAGCTTCGCCGCGTCCTGTGGGCGGTGCCGTACCAGCACCCCGGGGTTGCGGCCCGGGTCGGTGTCGATGCCGATCACCGGCTGGCCCGTCAGGTACTTGGCGACGTTGGCCACCAGCCCGTCCTGGCCGACCACCACGACCACGTCCTCCGGCGCGAACAGGAACCGGTCCAGGTCGGCCCGCTCCACCTGTGCCTGACGCCAGGTCAGCGGCACGGCCGAGGTCACCTCGGCCAGGGCGCCGCGGGCCCGGCGGTGGCGTTCGGCGACCTCCTCGATGTCCCGGCTCCGGGAGGCGAGGAAGAAGGCGGCCTGGCCGTGCGTGCCGTGCCGGGCCACCAACTCCTCGTACTCCGTGGTGCGATGGACCAGCACGGCGCGCGGCGCGAGGCTCACCGCGCCGCCTCGGGCGGGCCGCCGCCCAGCTTCGCGAGCAGTCCGGTCAGCACGTCCGGGGACACCGTCACGCTGTCGATGCGCGGCAGGTTCTCGGCCAGCCGGGTCGCGGTGAGCGCCTGCAGGGTCGCCGTCCCGTCGATCCCGGCCTCCGCGTGCACCCGCAGCCAGGCCGCCTGGGCCTGCGCCCGCGCCTCGCCGACCTCGCGTGCGCCCTCGGCCTCCGCGCGGGCGACCCGCTCGGCCCGCACGGCCTCGGCCTCGGCGAGCCGCAGGGTCCGTGCCGCCTCCGCCTCGGTGAGCTTCACGGTCCGGGTCGCCTCGGCCTCCGCGAGCTTGACCGACCGCGCGGCCTCCGCCTCGGCCAGCTTCACCGAGCGCGCCGCCTCCGCCTGGGCGCGCACCGCGTCCGCGGCCGCCTGCTCCTCGGCCTCGCGGCGCGCGTTGGTGCCCCGCTGCTCGACCAACTGCTCCTCGCGGCGGGCGAGTTCGATCCGGCTGGCCAGTTCGTTCTCGGCGATGGTCCGCTCCCGCTCGACCGCGACGGCCCGCCGCTCGTAGGTCGCCCGGTCGGCCTCCTGCTGGATCTGTTCCCGGGCCGGGGTGCGCAGCGCCCGCTCCACCTCCGGTTCCGGCCGCAGCGCCATCACGCGTACGGCCACGACCTCGATGCCGGTGGCGGGCAGCCGCGGCTCGGCGCCGAGGCCCGCTGCAACCTGCTCGCGCACCGCCGCGACGCCGTCGACCAGCGCCGCCGCGAGCGGCGTACGGGCGAGGACGTCCAGCGCGTGCTGCTGGGCCGTCTCGGTGAGCAGGGTGCCCAGCTGTTCCAGCGGGGTGCCGCGCCAGGCGCCGGTGTCGGAGTCGATCGAGAAGTCCAGGCGGGCGGCGGCGACGGCCGGGTCGGCGATCCGGTAGGTGACCGTCGCCTGCACCGCCACGTCCTGGAAGTCGGAGGTGCGGGCGTGGAAGGTCATCGCCAGTTCCCGGTCGTCCACCGGCACCTCGGACAGGGCGGCGGTCAGTGGGCGGAACCAGAAGCTGAGCCCGGGACCGTCGTGGACCAGCGTGCCGGAGCGGTGGTGCCGAATGTGCGCCGTGGGCGCGCCGCGCAGATGGCGCCAGCCCAGGCGCCGGGTGATGTCGGCCATGAGTCCCCCTCGCTTTTCGTCATGGCGACGATAATCGTTCAGTCCGCTTCTCGTCAAGGGGACGAAAACAGGAAGGGGCGGAAACGGCCAAGAAGGGCGTGAAGACGGACAGCAATGGCCAGGATGGGGGCATGGCATACCACGTCGACTCCGAGGCCGGGCGCTTGCGCCGCGTGATTCTGCACCGGCCCGACCTGGAGCTCAAAAGGCTCACCCCCAGTAACAAGGACGCCCTGCTGTTCGACGACGTGCTGTGGGTGCGCCGGGCGCGCGCCGAGCACGACGGGTTCGCCGACGTCCTGCGCGACCGCGGGGTCGCCGTCCATCTCTTCGGCGACCTGCTCGCGGAGGTGCTGGAGGTGCCGGCCGCGCGGGCGCTCGTCCTGGACCGGGTCTTCGACGAGAAGGAGTACGGCCCGCTGGCCACCGACCACCTCCGGGCCGCCTTCGAGACCCTGCCCGCGCGTGAGCTGACCGAGGCTCTCGTCGGCGGGATGACCAAGCGGGAGTTCCTGGCGGCGCACGAGGAGCCGACCTCCGTGCGGTTCCACGTCATGGACCTCGACGACTTCCTGCTCAGACCCCTGCCCAACCACCTCTTCACCCGTGACACATCGGCCTGGATCTACGACGGTGTCTCCATCAACGCCATGCGCTGGCCGGCGCGGCAGCGCGAGACCGTGCACTTCGAGGCGATCTACCGGCACCATCCGCTCTTCCGTGACGAGCTTTTCCACATCTGGTCCGAGGGGCAGGCCGACTACCCGTCCACCATCGAGGGCGGCGACGTCCTGGTCATCGGCAACGGCGCGGTCCTCATCGGCATGAGCGAGCGCACCACCCCGCAGGCCGTCGAGATGCTCGCGCACAAGCTGTTCGCCGCGGGGTCCGCGCAGACGATCGTCGCGCTCGACATGCCCAAGAAGCGTGCCCTGATGCACCTCGACACCGTGATGACCATGGTCGACGGCGATGTCTTCACCCAGTACGCGGGCCTCGGCATGCTCCGCTCGTACACCATCGAGCCGGGCGCCGCCGACAAGGAGCTCAAGGTCACGGACCACCCGCCGGAGCACATGCACCGTGCGATCGCCGCCGCCCTCGGGCTCAGCGAGATCCGCGTGCTGACCGCCACCCAGGACGTGCATGCGGCCGAGCGCGAGCAGTGGGACGACGGCTGCAACGTGCTCGCGGTCGAGCCCGGTGTCGTCGTCGCCTACGAGCGCAACGTCACCACCAACACCCATCTGCGCAAGCAGGGCATCGAGGTGATCGAGATCCCGGGCAGCGAGCTGGGGCGGGGCAGGGGTGGTCCGCGCTGTATGAGCTGTCCCGTCGAGCGCGAGGCGGTGTGACGAGTCGGTGTGACGAAGCGGGCTGTATATAAATGCTAACTGTCGTATAGAATTTCAAAGTCCGTCCACCCGTATCCCTGGAGCGCCCCCATGGCGACAGTCCCGACCGCCCTCGCCGGCCGCCACTTCCTCAAGGAGCTGGACTTCACCGAGGAGGAGTTCCGTGGTCTGGTCGAGCTGGCCGCCGAGCTGAAAGCCGCCAAGAAGGCGGGGGCCGAGACGCAGTACCTGCGCGGCAAGAACATCGCACTGATCTTCGAGAAGACCTCGACGCGCACCCGCTGCGCGTTCGAGGTCGCCGCCGCCGACCAGGGCGCCCACACCACCTACCTCGACCCGTCCGGCTCGCAGATCGGGCACAAGGAGTCCGTGAAGGACACCGCCCGCGTCCTCGGCCGGATGTTCGACGCCATCGAGTACCGCGGACACGGCCAGGGCGTGCTCGAGGAGCTGGCCACCTACGCCGGGGTCCCCGTCTACAACGGGCTCACCGACGAGTGGCACCCCACCCAGATGCTCGCCGACGTGCTCACCATGACCGAGCACAGCGACAAGCCGCCGGCCGAGATCGCCTTCGCCTACCTCGGCGACGCACGGTACAACATGGGCAACTCCTACCTGGTCACCGGCGCCCTGCTCGGCATGGACGTCCGTATCGTCGCCCCCAAGCTGCTGTGGCCGGACGAGACGATCATCCAGGTGGCCCGGCAGCTCGCCGCCGCCTCCGGCGCCCGGATCACCCTCACCGACGACGTGAAGGACGGCGTACGCGGCACCGACTTCATCGCCACCGACGTCTGGGTGTCGATGGGCGAGCCCAAGGAGGTCTGGGACGAGCGCATCGCGCTGCTCGGCCCGTACGCCGTCACCATGGACGTGCTCCGCGCCACCGGCAACGACCAGGTGAAGTTCCTGCACTGCCTGCCGGCCTTCCACGACCTCGGCACCGCTGTCGGCCTGGAGATCCACGAACGGCACGGACTGACCGAGCTGGAGGTCACCGACGAGGTGTTCGAGTCCGAGCACTCCGTCGTCTTCGACGAGGCGGAGAACCGGATGCACACGATCAAGGCGGTCCTCGTGGCCACCCTGGCGGGCGCGTCACACACGTTTGCCTGACCCACCTCACCAGGCCTTATCCTGACCGGCGGCCCGGCGCCACCCCTGCCACGGCCGCCGCAGCGATCGATCTGTGATCGCGCCCGCACCACCAGAAACGAGCACCACCCGCATGCCCGCTCCCCGCATCAAGTCCCCTGGCGCGCTCATGGCCGAATCCGGCGCCGACCGTGAAGGCCACGGCCTCAAGCGCACGATGGGCCTCTTCCAGCTCATCTGCTTCGGCGTCGGTGCCATCGTCGGCACCGGCATCTTCGTCGGACTCTCCGACTCCGTCGCCCAGGCCGGCCCCGCCGTGGTCGTCTCCTTCGTCCTCGCCGCGATCACCTGCGTCTTCACGGCCCTCTCCTTCGCCGAGCTGGGCGGCGCCATCCCGGTCTCCGGCTCCTCGTACTCCTTCGCCTACGCGGGCCTCGGCGAGTCCACCGCCTTCCTGGTCGGCTGGTGCCTGCTGCTGGAGTACGGCATCTCCATCTCGGCGGTCGCCGTCGGCTGGAGCCAGTACGTCAACGAACTGCTGCACAGCCTCACCGGCCGGCAGCTGCCCGCCGCCCTCTCGGCCGGTCCGGGCGACGGCGGCATCGTGAACCTCCCCGCCGTGATCGTCATCGCGATGGCCTCCATGCTCCTGGTCCGCGGGGTGCGCGAGAGCGCCTGGGCCACCGCCGCCATGGCGGCCGTGAAGCTCGTCATCCTCCTGGCCTTCTGCGCCATCGGCTACAGCGCCTTCAAGGACGGCAACCTCACCCCGTTCTCCCCGTCCGGCCTCGGCGGCATCGGCGCGGGCACCACCGCCGCCTTCTTCTCCTACATCGGCTTCGACGCGATCACCACGGCCGGCGAGGAGGCGAAGAACCCCCGCCGGGACATCCCGATCGCGATCCTGGTCTGCATGGGTCTGGTCACCCTCCTCTACTGCGCGGTCGCGCTCGCCGCGATCGGCGCCATCGGCGGCGACCAGGTCGCCGGCCGCCCCGCCGCCCTGTCCTACGTGGTCAACGAGGTCACCGGCTCCACCGTCGGCGGCGGTGTCGTCGCCTTCGGCGCGGTCGTCGCCATCGCCTCCGTCGTCCTCGCCGTGATGTACGGCCAGACCCGCATCCTGATGTCGATGTCCCGGGACGGCCTGATCCCGCGCGTCTTCGAGAAGGTGTCGCCGCGCACCTCCACCCCGGTGGCCGGCACCCTGATCGTCGGGGTCGTCTTCGCGGTCCCGGCGGCCTTCGCCTCGCTCGACGCCGTGATGAACCTGTGCACCATCGGCACGCTCGCCGTCATGGCCGTCGTCAACATCGCCGTGATCGCCCTGCGCCGCCGCGAGCCGGGCCTCGCCCGCAGCTTCCGGGTGCCGCTCTACCCCGTCGGCCCGCTGCTCGGCGTCGGCTTCTGCCTGTACCTGATGTACGAGACCGGCTGGCAGACCTGGATCCAGTTCGCGGTGTTCCTCGTGGTCGGACTGCTCGTCTACGTCGCCTACGGGCGCCGGCACTCCACGCTGGCCCGGCCGGCCGCCGAGGTCACGCCGGACGCCGCTGACCCGGAACTACAGGCAGTCTGAACCACACCGCCTTGCCCGACGGGGTCGGGCGGTGACCGCAGGACGAACTGAGCGCGCGGATCAGCAGCAGACCGCGCCCTCCCTCCTGCCAGGGGTCGGGCTCCTCGATCACCGGCCGGGTGAGATGGCCGGGCGGTGCCGGGTCCGGGTCGTGCACCTCGACCTGGCAGCCGGTCGGCAGCAGCTCGACGACCAGCTCGATCGGGCCACGCCCGTCGGTGTGCTCCACCGCGTTGGCGACCAGTTCGGCCGTGAGCAGCTCGGCGGTGTCGGGATCGGCTGCGTGCTCCACCTCGGCAAGGGCCGTACGGACCAGGGCACGCGCCACGGGCACCGCCGCCGCGGTGTGCGGCAGCGCGATGCGCCAGGAGGCCGGTTCGGTGGGGCGTTCGTACAAGGCGAGTCCGTTCATGGAGCAGGCTGTCCTGCTTTCAACCGTAGGAATGGTACGGGCCCGGCCACAGAGACCGTCGTCGGGCACCGCTCGGGACCTTCGGCCCCGGTACCGGCGGCTTACCCGGCTGAACGCCCTGCCTCGCCCGGCTGCGCCCACTGTTACGACGCTGTGGACGATCGGTGACGCGCGTGACGGGACCCGGCCATCCCGAGGCCGTGCTGTCGCGCCCTCGTGACGACAGTCACAAACACGTGTTAACTTCGTCGGGTAGCGCCGCGTGAGGCACCGCCCCCCTAGGAGGCCGCACGTCATGAGTCCTTTCACCGGCTCCGCCGCCCGCACCTCCGACTGGGAGCACCTGCGGGTCCAGCTCGCCGACGGGGTCGCCACCGTCACCCTCGCCCGCCCCGACAAGCTCAACGCCCTCACCTTCGGCGCCTACGCCGACCTGCGTGATCTGCTCGCCGAGCTGAGCCGGGAGCGGTCGGTCCGCGCCCTCGTCCTGGCCGGCGAGGGGCGTGGCTTCTGCTCCGGCGGCGACGTGGACGAGATCATCGGCGCCACCCTTTCCATGGACACCGCCCAGCTGCTCGACTTCAACCGGATGACCGGGCAGGTGGTACGGGCGATCCGCGAATGCCCGTTCCCGGTGATCGCCGCCCTGCACGGCGTGGCCGCGGGCGCCGGCGCGGTCCTGGCCCTCGCCTCCGACTTCCGCATCGCGGACCCCTCGGCCCGCTTCGCCTTCCTCTTCACCCGCGTCGGCCTCTCCGGCGGCGACATGGGCGCGGCCTACCTGCTGCCCCGAGTCGTCGGCCTCGGCCACGCGACCCGCCTCCTCATGCTGGGCGAGCCCGTTCGCGCCCCCGAGGCGGAGCGCATCGGCCTGATCAGCGAACTGACCGAGGAGGGCGCCGCGGACGAGGCGGCCCTCACCCTGGCCCGCCGCCTGGCCGACGGCCCCGCCCTGGCGTACGCCCAGACGAAGGCCCTCCTGACGTCCGAACTGGACATGCCCTTGGCGGCATCGATCGAACTGGACGCCTCGACCCAGGCCCTCCTGATGAACGGCGAGGACTACGCGGAATTCCACGCGGCATTCACGGAGAAGCGCCCGCCGAAGTGGCAGGGACGGTAACGATGGAAGCCGACGTGAGTATGCCGACCCAAGGGGCGCGGGGAACTGCGCGACCAGCCACAGACAACCCGCAGCCGCCCACGACGACTAGCCACCCCCAACGCATCGCGATCATTGGCGGAGGGCCCGGCGGCCTGTACGCGGCAGCGCTCCTGAAACGACTCGACCCAACCCGAGAAATCACCGTCTGGGAACGCAATGCCCCGGACGAAACCTTCGGCTTCGGAGTAGTCCTCTCCGACGAAACCCTGGGCGGCATCGAACACGCCGACCCCGAGGTCTACGAAGCCCTGCAACGCGATTTCACCCGCTGGGACGACATCGACATCGTCCACCGAGCCACCCGCCAAACCTCCGGAGGACACGGCTTCGCGGCACTGGGCAGGAAACACCTCCTCGAAATCCTGCACGACCGCTGCCGCACCCTCGGCGTGGACATCCGCTTCCGCACCGAGGCCCCCGGCCCCGACCACCTCTCGGCGACCCACGACCTCCTCGTCGCAGCCGACGGAGTCCACAGCAGCACCCGCCAGACCTACGCCCATGTGTTCCGTCCCCAGGTGACCGAACACCGCTGCCGCTACATCTGGCTCGCCGCGGACTTCCCCTTCGACGCCTTCCGCTTCGAGATCGCCGAGACCGAGCACGGCGTGATGCAGCTGCACGGCTATCCATATGCGGCCGGCGCCTCCACCGTGATCGTCGAGATGCGCGAGGAGGTCTGGCGGGCGGCGGGATTCGACGAGGCCACCCCGCAGGAGTCCATCGAGCGCTGCGCCAAGATCTTCGCCGACGCGCTCGGCGGCAGGCCGCTGCGCTCCAACAACTCCGCCTGGACCACCTTCCGCACCGTGGTCAACGAGCGCTGGTCGCACGGCAACGTCGTCCTCCTCGGGGACGCGGCCCACACCGCCCATTTCTCCATCGGCTCCGGCACCAAGCTCGCCGTGGAGGACGCGCTGGCCCTGGCGGCCTGCCTGGAGGAACAGCCCGACGTGCCACGGGCGCTCGCGGCCTACGAGGAGGAGCGCAAGCCCGTCGTCGCCTCCACCCAGCGGGCCGCCCGGGCGAGCCTGGAGTGGTTCGAGAATGTGCGGCGCCACCTCGACCAGCCGCCCCGCCAGTTCGCCTTCAACCTCCTCACCCGCAGCCGCCGCGTCACCCACGACAACCTGCGGCTGCGCGACGCCCGCTTCACCGAGGACGTCGAGCGCGAATTCGGGTGCCCGTCCGGCACACCCCCGATGTTCACCCCGTTCCGGCTGCGCGGCCTGACCCTGCGCAACCGGGTCGTCGTGTCCCCGATGGACATGTACTCCGCGGTCGACGGCGTCCCCGGCGACTTCCACCTGGTCCACCTCGGCGCCCGTGCCCTCGGCGGGGCCGGCCTGGTGATGACCGAGATGGTGTGCGTCAGCGAGGAGGGCCGGATCACCCCCGGCTGCACCGGCCTCTACACCGGCCGCCAGGCCGAGGCATGGAAGCGGATCACCGACTTCGTGCACGCCCAGGCACCGGGTACGGCGATCGGGGTGCAGCTCGGGCACTCCGGCCGCAAGGGCTCGACGAAGCTGATGTGGGAGGGCATGGACGAGCCGCTGCCCGACGGCAACTGGCCGCTGACGGCCGCCTCCCCGCTGCCGTACAAGCCGGGCAGCCAGACCCCGCGCGAGCTCTCCCGGGCCCAGCTCACCGACATCCGCGAGCAGTTCGCCGCCTCCGCCTGGCGGGCCGCCCGCGCCGGCTTCGACCTGCTCGAACTGCACTGTGCCCACGGCTACCTGCTCTCCGGCTTCCTCTCCCCGCTCACCAACCGGCGCACCGACGCCTACGGCGGCCCGCTGGAGAAGCGGCTGAGGTTCCCGCTGGAGGTGTTCGACGCCGTACGCGCGGTGTGGCCGGAAGAGAAGCCCCTGACCGTGCGCATCTCGGCCACGGACTGGGCCGAGGGCGGCACCACCGCCGACGACGCGGTCGAGATCGCCCGGGCCTTCGCCGCGCACGGCGCCGACGCGATCGACGTGTCGACGGGACAGGTGGTGGCCGAGGAGCGCCCGGAGTACGGGCGGTCGTACCAGACGCCGTTCGCCGACCGCATCCGGCACGAGGCCGGCGTCCCGGTGATCGCGGTCGGCGCGATCTCCTCCTGGGACGACGTGAACTCCCTGATCCTGGCCGGGCGCACGGACCTGTGCGCGCTGGCCCGGCCGCACCTGTACGACCCGCACTGGACCCTGCACGCGGCCGCCGAGCAGGGCTACGAGGGCCCCGGCGTCGCCTGGCCCGCGCCCTACCGGGCGGGCAGCCGCCGCCCCCAGACCGGCCGGACCGATGTCCCGAAACCCCGCCTGACGCTCAGCCGCTGAGGCCTGTCTGCTGTACTCGCGTGCGAGACGGCGAGACGACGGAGAGACCATGAGCGTGGTGTACGACTACTTCTGGGCGGCCGACCGGGCCACGGCGGTCGACTGGGCGATCGGCCCGGACGGGGACTGGCTGCGCGGAGGGTCGCTGGACGCGATGTGCGCGGACCGGCTGGAGGTGAAGGGCCTGGACCCGAATGTCGTGCTGGGCAAGTTGGTCTCCTTCGCCGCCGGCATACCGTTCGACAGCGTCGTGGACCCGGAACTGGTCTGGCCCGACCCGGTGGAGTGGCCTTACGGCCGGCAGGCGCCGCCCGGCACGGAGTCCCCCTGGGACAGCGGTCTCATCCTCCAGGAGCTACCCGACGGATGGCGGGACACGCTCGCCGGGGTCGTCGAGGACGCCGTGTCCCTGCTCGCGCTCCAGTGGTTCGACATCGAGGAGATCCGCTTCGCCGACTACCTGGACGCGGAGGAGAGCGTCCGTATGTTCGTCGGAATGGCCCGTCGGGCCAGGGCGGCGAGTGCGCTGATGTACTGCTCCTGCGTCGTGTGACCGTCCCGGGCGTCATCAGCGGATCTCGGCCGGAAGGTCACACGCCTTCCACGTAATTCGCACGGTTCCTGAATCGACCTGTTATCGGCGGCTGCCTAGGTTCTTTCGAGTCATTCGGAAGAATCACAGGGATCGAGACTGAGATGACTGACACCAGGCCGTTGCCTGAGCCACCCGGATACGGCTACGGCCCCTCTCCGGACCCGGGCCCCCCGTACCCGGGACCCGCGGTGCAGCCCGTCGCGCCCGCTCGACAGCGCCGTCCGGACGGTTCGGGCACCCGGCGTGCCGCGCTGGTCATCCACACGATCGCCGACGTCGCGGCGGCGTTTTTGGGGCTGTGGATCCTGCTGTACCTGCTGGAGGCCAATCACGCGAACGTCTTCGTGGGGTTCATCGAGGACGTGGCCGATTCGCTGGCCTGGTGGTCGCAGGACATCTTCACCATGGACACGGAGAGCCTCCGGGTCCTGCTCAACTACGGTCTGCCCGCGGTGATCTACCTCGCGGTCGGGCACGGCATCGCGATGCGGCTGCGTCGCTTCTGAGCCATCGGCCGCTCACCCCACCCCCGCGAACTCCGCCCCGGCGTCCCGCAGCCGCTCGTGCAACCCCCGGAACACCTCCGCCGAGCGGACGCCCGGCCAGTCGGTGGGGAGGAGGTGGGTGGGGAGGCCGGGGTCGGTGTAGGGGAGGTGGCGCCAGGAGTCGAGGGCCAGGAGGTAGTCGCGGTAGGCCTCCTCGGGCGGGGTGTCCGTGCGGTGCTCCCAGGCGCGCAGGGCGGGGCCGTGGGCGTCCAGGAAGCGCTCGTGTTCCTTGGCGATCGCCGCGAGGTCCCACCAGCGGGTGACGGCCTCGGGGGTGGGGGCGAAGCCGAGGTGCTCGCCGCGGAAGAAGTCGACGTACGCGTCGAGGTGGAGCCGGCGCAGGGTGTGCCGCGTCTCCTCGTACAGGCGGGCGGGGGCGATCCACACCCCGGGGGCCGCCGTGCCGAAGCCCAGGCCGGCCAGCCGGGAGCGCAGGACATGCCGCTTCTGCCGCTCGGACTCGGGGACGGAGAAGACCGCCAGGACCCAGCCCTCGTCCTCGGGGGGCACCGTCGCGTAGATGCGGCGGTCGCCGTCCTCCAGCAACTGGCGCGCCTCCGGGGACAGCCCGTACCCGGCCGCGCCGGCCTCCGTGCGGGCCGGCACCAGCAGGCCGCGGCGTTTGAGCCGGGACACCGAGGAGCGCACGGAGGGGGCGTCCACCCCGACCGCGGCCAGGAGCCGGATCAGCTCGGCGACGGGCAGGGGGCCGCGCATGAAGCGGCCGTACGCGCCGTAGAGCGTGACGATGAGGGACCTGGGGGCGTGCTGCTCTGACACGTTGATCATTTTAAGTCGTCGGCATCACTGTTGGTCACCTCCGGTGCGCAGCCGGAACCGCTGCAGCTTGCCGGTGGCCGTGCGGGGCAGCGCGTCGAGGAAGACGAACTCGCGCGGGCACTTGTAGGGCGCCAGCTCGGACTTGAGGAAGGTGCGCAGGGACTCGGGGTCCGGCCGCGCTCCGTCCCGCAGCACCGTGTAGGCGACCACGACCTGGCCGCGCGCCTCGTCGGGTCGCCCGACGACCGCCGTCTCGACCACGTCCGGGTGGCGCAGCAACGCGTCCTCCACCTCCGGTCCGGCGATGTTGTACCCCGCGGAGATGATCATGTCGTCGGCGCGGGCCACGTAGCGGAAGTATCCGTCGCTCTCGCGGACGTAGGTGTCGCCGGTGATGTTCCAGCCGCCGCGTACGTACTCCCGCTGCCGTGGGTCGGAGAGGTAGCGGCAGCCGACCGGGCCGCGGACCGCGAGCAGGCCCGGCTCGCCGTCGGGCACCGGGTCCCCGTCGGCGTCCTGGACACGCGCCTGCCAGCCCGGCACCGGGACGCCCGTGGTGCCGGGTCTGACCCGCTCGTCGGCCGCGGAGATGAAGATGTGCAGGAGTTCGGTGGCGCCGATGCCGTTGATGATGCGCAGCCCGGTGCGCTCCTGCCAGGCCTGCCAGGTGGCCGCGGGCAGGTTCTCGCCGGCCGACACGCAGCGCCGCAGGGACGAGGTGTCGTACCCGGCCAGGTGGTCGAGCATCGCCCGGTAGGCGGTCGGCGCGGTGAACAGGACCGAGACCCGGTGCTCGGCGATCGCGGGCAGCAGCTGGCGGGGGCCGGCCTGTTCGAGGAGCAGGGAGCTGGCGCCGGCCCGCATCGGGAAGATCACCAGTCCGCCCAGGCCGAAGGTGAAGCCGAGCGGGGGACTGCCGGTGAAGACGTCGTCCGCGTGGGGGCGCAGCACATGTCGGGAGAAGGTGTCGGCTATGGCCAGCACATCCCGGTGGAAGTGCATGCACCCTTTCGGGCGACCCGTCGTGCCTGAGGTGAACGCGATCAGGGCCACGTCGTCGGATGCGGTGTCGACCGCAGGGTAGGGGGTGCCGGGCGCCGAGCGGTGCAGCAGGTCGTCGTCCGCGTCACCGCCGTACGCGGTGATGCGCAGGTCCGGTATCTCGGCCTTCGCCAGGTCGTCCAGGGCCCGGATGTCGCACAGCGCGTGCCGGACCTGGGCGATCTCGCACACCGTGGCCAGCTCGTGCGCGCGCTGCTGGGCCAGCACGGTGACCGCGACCGCGCCCGCCTTCAGCACGGCCAGCCAGCAGGCGGCCAGCCAGGGGGTGGTGGGGCCGCGCAGCAGGACCCGGTTGCCGGGTACGACGCCGAGCTCGCCGGTGAGGACGTGGGCGATGCGGTCGACGCGGGCACGCAGGTCGCCGTAGGTCCAGCTGGGGCCGTCCGGGGTGTGGAAGACCGGGCGGGCGGGGTCGGCGTGTTCGAGCAGCTCGACGGCGCAGTTCAGCCGTTCGGGGTAGCTCAGCTCCGGCAGCTCGAAACACAGGTCGGGCCACTCGTCCGGCGGCGGGAGGTGGTCGCGGGCGAAGGTGTCGACGTGGGCCGAGAGATGCATGGCGCCCCCTTGCCTGGTGGGCTCGTGGTGGCCATGGGGCCTGTCTGACGATTCCCGCCTGCCGTGCGGGAATCGTCAGACAGGCCCCAGCACAAGGAGCGTATCGTGTTGGTGACGACAGTCAATGGAGCGCGATACGGTCGGGTGGCTGCACGGGAGAGGGGACCGGCGATGCCTGCATTCTCACTCGGACCGGAACAGGTCGCCTGGTGTGCCGAGCTGCGCACCCTGGCCGCCGAACGGTTGCGCCCGCTCGCCGAGAAGGCCGAGCCGGGCCGGGTTGATCGGCCACTGGTAGCGGAACTCGGCCGGCTGGGCCTGCTGGCCCGGCTCTTCGCCTCCGGCGCCCTCGACCTCTGCCTGATGCGGGAGTCCCTGGCCTACGCCTGCACGGAGGCCGAGACCGCCCTCGCCCTGCAGGGCCTGGGCGCCCACCCCGTCCACGCCCACGGCACCCCCGCCCAGCGGGAGCGCTGGCTGCCCCGCGTGACCGAGGGCACCGCGGTGGCCGCGTTCGCGCTCAGCGAGCCGGGAGCGGGGTCGGACGCGGCGGCGCTGGCGCTGCGGGCCGATCCGGACGGGGCGGGAGGCTGGCGGCTGACCGGGCAGAAGTGCTGGATCTCCAACGCCCCCGAGGCCGACTTCTACACGGTCTTCGCGCGGACCACCCCCGACGCCGGCGCCCGTGGCGTGACCGCCTTCCTCGTCCCCGCCGACCGGCCCGGCCTCACCGGCTCCGCCCTGGAGATGCTCTCCCCGCACCCCATCGGCAGCCTCGACTTCGACGCCGTCCCGGTGACCGAGGACGACGTGCTCGGGGAGGTCGACCGCGGTTTCCGGGTCGCGATGGGCACGCTCAACCTGTTCCGGCCGAGCGTCGGCGCCTTCGCCGTCGGCATGGCCCAGGCGGCCCTCGACGCGACGCTCGCCCACACCGCCCGACGGGACGCCTTCGGCGGCAAGCTGATGGACCTTCAGTCCGTCGCCCACCGGGTCGCCGAGATGGCCCTGCGCACGGACGCCGCCCGGCTGATGGTGTACGCGGCCGCGACGGCGTACGACGAGACCGCCCCGGACGTGCCCAAGCGGGCCGCGATGGCGAAGCTGCTGGCCACCGAGACCGCGCAGTACGTCGTCGACGCGGCCGTCCAACTGCACGGGGCCCGGGCGCTGGAGCGGGGCCATCTGCTCGAACACCTCTACCGCGAGGTGCGCGCCCCGCGGATCTACGAGGGCGCGAGCGAGGTCCAACGGGGAATCATCGCCAAGGAGTTGTACGCCACCGCCACCCGGGAGGACCGTCCGTGACGACCGAGCGCATCAACCCGCCCGAGCTGTCCCCGCCCACGGGCTTCTCCCACGCCGTCGTCGCCGCCGGCTCCCGCGTGGTGTTCCTGGCCGGCCAGACCGCCCTCGACACCGACGGCAAGGTCACCGGAGCCACCCTCCCCGAGCAGTTCGAGAAGGCGCTCACCAACCTCCTCGCCGCCCTCGGCGCGGCCGGCGGCACCCCCGCCGACCTCGCCCGCGTCACCGTCTACGCCACCGACGTCGCCGACTACCGCATCCACGCCCGCCAACTGGGCCGCATCTGGCAGCAGTTGGCGGGGCGGGACTATCCGGCGATGGCGGTCGTGGAGGTCGTACGGCTGTGGGACGAGCAGGCGCTGGTGGAGCTGGACGGGTTCGCGGTGCTGCCCTAGGGGTGTCTTCCGGATCAGGCCGCCACGGCGAGCCGGTCGGTGGGGACCCGGCGAGGCGGGACCACGCTGCCGTCCGGGAGCAGCTCCCCGCTGTCGTCGAAGCGGATCGAGCCGTCGCAGAGCAGGGCCCAGCCCTGTTCCGGGTGGGCGGACACGGTGTGCGGGGTGCCGGTGCCGGACGCGGCGCACGAGGTTTCACAGGAGCACATGGCGCACCTCCACAGCGGATGTGAGGGGGCGGGCCGGTTCGGCCGTCACCCGCCATGCACAGACCATGCTCCCGCCGTGAACGCACCGGAACCGGCCGCCGTGAAGCGTGACAACATGCGGACAACTCACGGACGGTTCCATGACGCGCCACCGATGGGGTGACGATCACGCCCGGCGGCACGGCCGCCCGGTACCAGTGGAAGCCCCCACCCCACGGAACCGGGAGGTACCCCCATGCCCGTACGCCCCGCCCTGGCCGCCGCCTTCGGTGCGGCCGCGCTGCTGTGCGCCGCCGTCGGCCCGGCCACCGCCGACGCGGGCGAGAGTGTCACCGTCGCCCCCACCGGGCGGATCGCCGCCGACGGCACCGTCACTCTCTCCGGCACCTATCGCTGCACCGGCAACACCGGACCGGTCTTCGTCAGCTCCTCGGTCAGCCAGGGCGACTCCCGGCTCAAGCACGGCATCGGCGGCAGCGGCGCCTTGTGCGACGGCGCCGAGCATTCCTGGCAGAACTCCGGCAAGGTCTCGGCCGGCTCGCTCGTCCCCGGCGCGGCCCATGTGGAGGCCACCGTCATGGAGCTGCGGCCCTCGGGCATCGCACCGCTGCCCGTCTTCCACGCGGTCCAGGAGCAGGACGTCACCCTCGTCCAGGAGTGACGCCCACGCCGAGCGGCCCGGCACACGCACCTGGTGTGTGCCGGGCCGCTCGGCGTGGGGCGGCGGTCGTCAGGAGCGCTGCCAGCTGTGGGGGGCGTGGAAGGCGTGCGGGCGCCAGGACGTGGTGCCCGGGGACGAGGGCTCGGCGCCGGACCCGGCCAGGGCGGTGCGGCTGAGCAGCAGCACCGCGAGGGCGGCCAGCTCCTCCTCCGTGGCCTCGCCCTTCTCGACGCGGATGGGGGCTGTGGGGGATACGGACATGGGGACCTCCGTCACTGAGGGGGGTTGCCGTGCTTGCGGGCGGGGCGCTCGGCGTGCTTGGTGCGCAGCATCGCCAGCGCGCCGATGAGGACGTGGCGGGTGTCGGCCGGGTCGATCACGTCGTCCACCAGGCCGCGCTCGGCCGCGTAGTACGGGTGCATCAGCTCGGCCTTGTACTCCTTGACCAGCTCGGCACGCTTGGCCTCGGGGTCGTCGGCCTCGGCGATCCGGCGGCGGAAGATGACGTTCGCGGCGCCCTCCGCGCCCATCACGGCGATCTCGTTGGTGGGCCAGGCGTAGGTGAGGTCGGCGCCGATCGACTGGGAGTCCATGACGATGTAGGCGCCGCCGTAGGCCTTGCGCAGGATCAGGGAGATACGGGGCACGGTCGCGTCGCAGTAGGCGTAGAGCAGCTTCGCGCCGTGGCGGATGATGCCGCCGTGCTCCTGGCCGACGCCCGGCAGGAAGCCGGGCACGTCGAGCAGCGTGACGATCGGGATGCTGAACGCGTCGCACAGCTGCACGAAGCGGGCCGCCTTCTCGGACGCCTCGATGTCCAGGACGCCGGCCAGGCTCTGCGGCTGGTTGGCGACGATCCCGACGACCTGGCCGTCCAGCCGGGCCAGGGCGCAGATGATGTTCCGCGCCCAGCGCTGGTGGACCTCCAGGTACTCGCCGTCGTCGACGATCTCCTCGATGACCTCGGCCATGTCGTACGGCCGGTTGCCGTCGACCGGCACCAGGTCGGCCAGCGAGTCGCAGCGGCGGTCGGCCGGGTCGTCGCAGGGCACGGCGGGCGGGTTCTCGCGGTTGTTGCGGGGGAGGAGGGACAGCAGATAGCGGACCTCCTCCAGGCAGGTCTCCTCGTCGTCGTACGCGAAGTGGCACACCCCGCTGGTCTCCGCGTGGACGTCGGCGCCGCCGAGGCCGTTCTGGGTGATCTCCTCGCCGGTGACCGCCTTGACCACGTCCGGCCCCGTGATGAACATCTGGGACGTCTCGCGGACCATGAACACGAAGTCGGTGAGCGCGGGGCTGTAGGCGGCACCTCCGGCGCACGGGCCGAGCATCACGCTGATCTGCGGGATGACACCGGACGCCGCCGTGTTGCGCCGGAAGATGCCGCCGTAGCCCGCGAGGGCGGTGACGCCCTCCTGGATGCGGGCGCCCGCGCCGTCGTTCAGGGAGACCAGGGGCGCGCCCGCCGAGATGGCCATGTCCATGATCTTGTGGATCTTGGCGGCGTGGGCCTCGCCCAGCGCACCGCCGAAGATCCGGAAGTCATGGGCGTAGACGAAGACGGTCCGGCCCTCGACCGTGCCCCAGCCGGTGACGACACCGTCGGTGTACGGCTTCTTCGCCTCCAGGCCGAACCCGGTCGCCCGGTGCCGGCGCAGCGGTTCGACCTCCTGGAAGGAGCCCTCGTCGAGGAGCAGGCCGATCCGTTCGCGCACGGTGAGCTTGCCCTTGGCCTTCTGGGCGGCGGTCGCCTTCTCACCGGGACCGGCGAGGACGCTCTCGCGTATGCCGGCCAGTTCCTCGACGTGGGACCTCATGTCTCCCCCTGCTTCCCTGAAGTGACGGAACGTCAGTTAGCGAGCCGGCGCAGCCCGCTCGACTGGAGCACGGCGAACGCCCCCACGACCGCTGCCTGCAGCACGGTCCACACCGTGCCGACGGTGTTCGGGCCGAACCAGCCGAACACCGCGGTGGCGACGGACGCGACCGCCCACAGCGCGTTGGCCTCGATGACCGCCTTGGTGGCGGCCGTGCTCGGCACCGGACGGCTCGCCAGCAGTGCCACGAGGCCGCCGTACAGCGTGAGGAACACGCCGATGCCCCGCAGGAACCCGGCGTCGAGGTCGAGCAGATCGCCCACCGGGCCGGCGGCGAGCAGATAGATCAGGCCGTTGGCGGCGGTCACGGCCGCGTCCAGCGCGAGGAAGGTCCGTAACGGGCGCGCCGCGGCGACACGGGTCGGCGTATGCGTCGCCGCGTGTGCCGGGGTCTGGCTCGTGGTCATGGGGCCTCCGAAGGTAGGGGGTCTGATTCCACTTGCCCGTCGAGCGTGCCAAGGCGGACTGACCGGTGGCTGACGGACTGCTTACGCGGTCTGGCTCGCCTCCCTCGAACCGGCCGATCCTCAGGCCGGTTGCAGGCGCAGGTCGCCGGTCAGCGCGGGGTCGTGGGAGAGGATCGCGCTCTCCACCCGGCGCAGGGCGGGGGAGGGCTGGATGCCGAGTTCGTCGTCGAGGTGGCGGCGCATCCGGCGGAAGACGTCGAGGGCGTCGGCCTGCCGTCCCGAGCCGTAGAGGGCGATCATCAGCTGCTCGCAGAAGCGTTCCCGCAAGGGGTGGTTGGTGTGCGCCTCGGTCAGCTCCGCGAGTACGGCGGCGTGCCGGCCCAGCCGCAGCTCGGCGTCGAAGCGCAGTTCCATGGCCCGCATCCGGTACTCCTCGTAGCGGGCGCCGGCCAGCTGGCACAGTGTCCCGCCGGCGAACCCGCCGAAGACGGGGCCGCGCCACATCCCGAGCGCGTCCCCCAGCAGCCGCGCGGTGCGGGCGGCGTCGTCCGGCGCCGCGGACTCGGCCAGCCGCACCGCCCTGATGAACTCGGCCGCGTCCAGCTCGCCCTCCCCGATGCCGAGCCGGTAGCCGGACGGGTGCATGGTCACCCGGGAGGCCGGCCGGTCCGGCTCCAGATCACGAAGCCTGCGGCGTAACCGGCTGACATGGGCCTGGAGCGCGTTGGCCTGGTTGTCGGGGACGGCGTCCCCCCACATCTCCTCGGCCAGGCTCTCCCCGGACACCGGCTGGCCCTCGCTGACCAGCAGCGTCTGCACGAGGGTGCGCTGCAGATCGCCGGAGATGTCCGCCGGGCCGAATGCGGTGAGTATCTGCAGTGCCCCGAGAATGGAGAACCTCAGCATGTCTTCCCCCCTGGGTGAAAATTCCTGGCGAAGGTGTTTCTTTACGGGGTCGTGCTGCGGTGAAAGACAGGGTGACCGAACGCGCCGCGCCCCGGCGGGCGTCTGCTTCCTGGACGGCCCGCCGGGGCGGTTGCTCCGCCGGGACGGGGGGCGGCCGGCGGTCCTTGGGGACCGGTGCCGAGCCGCCATCGGCGCAGCACCGGGTGGGAAAAGTTCGTTCCGTGCGGCGACTGGTGAATTCGTGGTCACCGCGTACTGAATTCCGGTCTGGAACCACAGTGGCACCACTCGCTGACGGAATGCTGACACGCTTCTGACGCCGGCAATGAATTCCTTGTGGCCCTTTTCCGGGACGTCCTCTCGGTGCTGTACTCCCTTCGATGGAAAACGCTCCCGAAAGGGGTACGGGAATGACCGCGACCACCACCGAAACCAGCACGGACAACCCGATTCTCGAGGCGATACGCGCCCACACGGCAAGCGAGAACCCGAGTTCGTTCCTGACGCTCAACAGCGGAAACAGTGTCTTCACCGTCCCGGACGCGGACGGTGTCGTCGTCTACCGCCGCACCGGCCGCCACGCCGTGCAGTTCGGCGGCCCCTTCGCCGCCGAGCAGGACTACGGCACCCTCCTGGAGGCCTTCCGCAAGTACGTCCGCGACGAGGGCCTCAGCCTCGTCGGCGTCCAGCTCCAGCGCGCCGACGCCGAGCGCTACGCCGCGCTCGGCTTCACCGTGAACCAGGTCGGCGCCTCCTGGGCGGTGAGCCTCCCCGAGTTCACCCTGCGCGGCACCAAGTTCATGCAGCTGCGCAACAAGATCTCCCGCGCCCACCGCAACGGCCTGCAGATCCAGGAGGTCGACGCGGCCGGCGTGCAGGACGCCATCGCCGCCATCGACCGGGCCTGGCTCGGCTCCAAGGGCGGCGCCCAGCAACTGGAGTTCCTCGTCGGCCAGATCGGCGGCACGGCCCAGGCGCACCGGCGGCTCTTCACCGGCACCATCGACGGCGCCCCGGTCGCCTACATCTCGTACTCGCCGGTCTACGGCAGCCGGGCCGGCTGGATGCACGACCTCAGCCGCCGCGTCCCCGAGGGCTCCCCGGGCCTGATGGAGGCCATCAACGCGCACGCCATCGAGGTGTTCCGGGCCGAGGGCGTCGAGTGGCTGCACTTCGGGTTCACGCCGTTCACCGGCCTGGACGCGGGCCACGAACTCGACGGCCACAGCCCCGCTTTCCAGTGGCTGATGCACGCCCTGTGGGCCGAGGGCGCGGCGCTGTACCCGGCGCAGACGCAGCTCTCGTACAAGCAGAAGTGGGCCCCCGACGTGCTGATTCCCGAGTACGTCGCCTTCGACGGGCCGCAGGCCTCGCTGCCCGGCTTCGCGCACATCTTCCGTGCCTGCAACGCCTTCTGACCCACCCTCACCCGAAGGAGACGACGACATGAGCCAGTCCACCGAGGAACTCCAGCACGCCATGGTCGAGCAGCTGATGGCCGTCATCGGGGCCCCCGACGACCAGGCGGTCGCCGAGGCCGCCGACGCGGTCGTCCGCGCCCTGGACGAGCGGCTGAGCACCGGGGCGGCTGCCTGAACCCGGCACGGCACGTCCGATCAGAGGGACATCAGTGCCACATCAGCGCTCCACGGAACGCTGGACACACGTTCGCCCGGCGGTCCGGGCCCGGGAGCACCGCACTGTGCTCCCGTCTCCTCGGTCCGCCGGGCGGGCCTCAGGCCCTGTCGTCGGACTCCCGCCTGTCGTGCGACGCGCCCTCCGGGCGGACGACGGGAGTCCGACGAAGGACCTGACCCGCGACGGTGACCGCACGCGGGAGCCTTGTCGACTCGCGGCGCCCGCAGGTCCGCGGGGCAGCGGCGCCGCCGCCCGATCCGGGCACTTCTCCCAAGGAGAGCTACGCATGCAGCGTCCGCACACACAAGAAGCCGGGGCACTCGCCACCGGTGGAGGCGCCGGCGCCGGGCAGCGCACCGGCGCCTCGGCGACCTTCGCCGAGCTGCTCAAACGGGTCAAGGCCGAGGGCCTCCTCGACCTCGACCCCCGGTACTACGTGGGCAAGCTGGCCCTCAACACCACCCTGCTGCTGATCGGGTTCGCCGCCTTCTTCGAGCTGGGTGACTCCTGGTGGCAGCTGCTCACGGCCCTGTGGATGGGCCTGTGCGGCGGCCAGTCGGCGTTCATGTGGCACGACGCCGGCCACAAGGCGATGTTCCGCAGCAAGAAGGCCGCCTCCGCGGTCGGCTACGTCCACGCCAACCTGGTCAACGGGGTGAGCTACGGCTGGTGGGTCAACCACCACAACCGGCACCACAGCAACCCCAACCACCTGGACATGGACCCGGACATCGGGCGGCGCACCGCCATCTTCGACATCAAGCAGTACCCGAGCCGCACGGGCACCCAGAAGTTCGTCGTGCGCTACCAGAGCGTGCTGTTCTTCGTGCTGCTGGTGCTCGAGGGCTTCAAGATGCTGAAGACCGCGGTCCTCTCGATCGTCCAGGGCAAGACCAAGCGGCCCGCCCTGGAGACCTTCCTGATCCTGCTGCGCGCCGCCGTCTACCTCGGCCTCGTCTTCACCATGCTGTCCCCGGGTCTCGCGGTCGCCTTCATCGTCGTCCAGCACGCCGCCCTCGGCGTCTACTTCGGGATGATCTTCGCCCCGAACCACAAGGGCATGGACGTCCGCGACGGCGAGGAGGAGACCCTGGACTGGCTGGAGCGCCAGGTCCTCACCTCCCGCAACATCCGCCCCAACCGCCTGGTCGACTTCCTCTACGGCGGCCTCAACTACCAGGTCGAGCACCACCTGTTCCCGGCCATGCCGCAGAAGAACCTCGGCCGCGCCCGGGAGCTGACCATGGAGTACTGCGCCGAGCGCGGGGTGCCGTACCACGAGGTCGGGTTCTGGGCCTCGTACCGCGAGGTCGCCTCCTATCTGCACGAGGTCAGCGCGCCCGTGCGGCGCGGCGACGTGGAGGAGCAGCTCCGGCGCCGGGCCATGGAAGAAGCGGCCTGACATCCCCCACCTCCCTTGTTCACACCGCCACTTCCCCCACACCCCCCACATTCCGGCCCCCGGGCCGCACGCCCGGGCCCGCCGGTGGCCCGGGCGGTTCCTTCCCAGGAGCGACGGGGGCGTTCGCAAGGAGTCCGCAAAGGAGCCAGCCCCATGTCCCAGACCACCGCGGCGGCGGGCGGTGTCACCGCTCCCGCCCCGATCGGGGTCCGCCTGGACCGTATGCCGATCACTCCCCTGCACCGCAGACTCACCGCGGTCATCGGCGTCGGCCTGTTCTTCGACACCTTCGAGAACAACCTGTCGGGCACCATCGGCAAGGTGCTGCAGGGCGGCTTCGGCTTCGGCGCCACCTCGCTCAAACTCGTCCTGGCCTCCGTGTTCGTCGGCCAGTTCATCGGTTCGCTGACGCTCGGCCGGATCGCCGACCGGTTCGGCCGGCGCCGGGCCTTCCTCGTGAACCTCGCCATCTACTCGGTGTTCTCGCTGCTCGGCGCCTTCTCCCCGAACGCCACCTGGCTGATCGTCACCCGCTTCCTCGCGGGGATCGGCATCGGCGCCGAACAGGCCCTGTCCGACTGCTACCTGGCCGACGTTCTGCCCGCGAAGAAGCGCGGCCGGTTCATCGCCGGGGCCTACACGCTCGCCTTCTGCGGAGTGCCCGCGGTGGGCTTCGCCGCGCTGTGGCTGGTGCCGCTGACCCCGCTGGGCGTGGCCGGCTGGCGCTGGCTGTTCGTGCTCGGCGCGCTGGGCTCTGCCGTGGTGTGGGTGCTGCGCCGGCAGCTGATCGAGTCCCCGCGCTGGCTGGCCGCGACCGGCCGGACCGCGGAGGCCGAGCGGCTGGTGGCCCGGATGGAGGCGGAGGCGGCGGGCCGTGGACTGCCGCTGGAGCCGCCCGGGCCGGAGCCCGAGGAGGCCGTGGACCACTCCCGGCTGCGGGACGTCTTCCGTTCCGGCATGCTCCGCCGCACCCTCGTCCTCTGGCTGTTCTGTGTGCTGTCGGTCGTCGGCTACTACGGCTTCGGTACGCTCGCCCCGCAGATCGTCGCCGCCAAGGGCTACGGCGTCGTCGCCGGCCTCGGCTTCACCGCGCTGTCCTTCCTCGGCTACCCGGTGGGCTCCGCGCTCGCCCTGCCCGTCGTGGACCGCGTCGAGCGGCGCACCCTGATCGCGCTGTCGGCGGCCGCGATGGTCCTGGCCGGACTCGGCTTCGCCTACGCCGACTCGGCCGAGCTGATCGTCGCCTGCGGCTTCGCCTACACCCTGTGCAGCAACGTCTTCTCCAGCGTCTCGCACGTGTACCTGTCCGAGCAGTACCCCACCGCGATCCGGGCCACCGCCTCCGGAGCCGCCTACTCGCTGTCCAAACTCAGCGCCGCCGCACTGCCGTTCGCGCTGCTGCCGGTCCTGGAGGCGCACGGCCCGGGCGCCCTGTTCGGCGTCATCGCCGCCGCCATGGCCGTGCTCGCCGGCACCGTCCTGACCCTCGGCGAGCGCACCACCGGCCGCCCTGTCCGGTGAACTCATCGTTCTTCAGAAGGAGTTGAGCATGGCCTACGTCATCGGACTGCCCTGCGTCGACGTCAAGGACCGCTCCTGCATCGACGAATGCCCTGTGGACTGCATCTACGAGGGGCAGCGCGCCCTGTACATCCATCCGGACGAATGCGTGGACTGCGGCGCCTGCGAACCGGTGTGCCCGGTCGACGCCATCTACTTCGAGGACGACCTGCCCGAGGAGTGGGGCGACGACCACGCGGCCTCCAACGCCGCCTTCTTCGAGGGCCTCGGCGAACCCGGCGGCGGCAGCGCCGTCGGCCCCCAGGAGCATGACTCGCCGCTGGTCAGCGCCCTGCCGAAGGGGGTGTCGGTGGCATGAGCGGCATCCTCGCCGGCAAGCGGATCCTGGTGACCGGGGTGGTCACGGACTCCTCCATCGCCTTCCATGTGGCCCGGATCGCCCAGGAGGAGGGCGCGGAGGTCCTGCTGACCGGCTTCGGCCGGCTGACCCTGATCGAGCGCTTCGCCTCCCGTCTGCCCAAGCCCGCCCCCGTCATCGAGCTGGACGTCACCGACCAGGGCCACCTGGACACCCTCGCCGACCGCATCGGCGAGCACGTCGACTCCCTGGACGGCGTCGTCCACTCCATCGCCTACGGCCCCCAGGGCGCCTTCTCCTTCCTGAACGGCACCTGGGACGACGTGTCGACGGCCGTGCACGTGTCGGCGTACTCCCTGAAGTCCCTCACCACGGCCTGCCTGCCGCTCCTGGAACGGCGCGGCGGCTCGGTCGTGGGCCTCACCTTCGACGCGACGGTCGCCTGGCCCCACTACGACTGGATGGGCGTGGCCAAGGCCGCCCTGGAGTCCACCAGCCGCTACCTCGCCCGCGACCTCGGCCCCCGCGGCATCCGCAGCAACCTCGTCGCGGCCGGCCCGCTGCGCTCCATGGCCGCCAAGTCCATCCCCGGCTTCTCGCAGCTGGCCGACGTCTGGGAGACCGAGCGGGCCCCGGCCGGCTGGGACCTCGCCGACCCGGATCCGGCCGCCCGCGCGGTCGTGGCCCTGCTGTCGGACTTCTTCCCGCGCACCACGGGCGAGGTCGTCCACGTGGACGGCGGGGTGCACATGATGGGCGCGTGAACCGCACAGGAAAGGGGCGGGAGTTGAGGTTGGATCCTCAACTCCCGCCCCTTTCCTGTGCGGTTACTCGGTCCCACCGCCCGGCAGGATGCGCCGGAAGCCGGTGTACGGGACCAGCGCCTCGGGCAGGACCACCGACCCGTCCTCCTGGACGCCCTGCTCCAGCAGCGCGGCGACCGTGCGGCCGATCGGGAGGGCCGAGCCGTTCAGGGTGGCCGCCGGGGTCTTGCGGCCGTCGGCGCGCTTGACCCGGATGTCGGCGCGGCGGGCCTGGAAGGTGTCGCAGTCGGAGACCGAGGAGATCTCCCGGTAGGAGCCGCCGCCCGGCAGCCAGACCTCGATGTCGTACGTCATCCGGGCCGAGAAGCCGATGTCGCCCGCGGGCAACAGGACCGTACGGAAGGAGAGTTCGAGGCGGCGCAGGCACTCCTCGGCCTGGGAGACCATCAGCTCCAGTTGCTCCTGGGCCTCCTCCGGGGCGCAGACGCGCACCAGTTCCACCTTCTCGAACTGGTGCAGCCGCAGGACGCCCCGCGTGTCACGGCCGTACGCCCCCGCCTCGGCACGGAAGCAGGGGGTGCGGGCGGTGAACGCGTACGGCAGCGTCCGGGCGTCCAGGAGCTGTCCGGCCACCAGGTTGGTCAGCGGGACCTCGGCGGTCGGGATCAGGAACAGTTCGCGGTCGCCGACCTGGGTGCGGAACAGGTCCTCCTCGAACTTGGGCAGCTGCCCGGTGCCGGTCATCGTGTCGCGGCTGACCAGGAACGGCACCGACTGCTCGGTGTAGCCGTGCTCGCGCGTGTGCAGGTCGAGGAAGAAGTCGCCGAGGGCCCTCTCGAGCCGGGCTCCGGCGCCGTGCGAGACGCTGAACCGGGCGCCGGAGAGCCCCGCGGCCGCGGGGGAGTCGAGGATGCCGAGGGCCTCGCCGATCTCCGCGTGGTGCCGGGCGCCGGCCGAGGGACGCGGGGCCGGACCACCGTGCCGTATCTCCACGGCCTCCTTCTCCGAGTCGCCGTCCGGGACCGTGTCCAGCGGGAGGTTGGGGACGCCCAGCAGCAGCTCAGTCAGCTCGCCGGCGGCCGTGCGGGCGGCGCCCTCCGCCTGCTGCACCTCGGCGCGCAGCGCCCGGGCGGCCTCCTTCTCCGCCTCGGTGGGCGGGCCGGAGCGGCGGGCCTTGGCGGTGCGGTTCAGCTCCGTGCGCAGCCGGGTCACCTCGGCCTGTGTGGCCGAGCGGGCGTGCAACGCGGTGCTCAGGGCGTCCAGATCGAGCGCGTAGCGGCGGCGGGCCAGGCGCCGTACGGCGTCCGGACCGGCCTCGATCAGCTCGTGGGGATCATGCATGGCGGTCTCCAGACAGGGCGGGGGAGGCTGCGGGGGACTGCTCCGGAACGGCGGTCGCGGTGTGCCGGGTGCCGAGGAGTCGGTAGCGGATCGGGTGGGCCGAGCGCAGGCGGGCCGCGTACAGGAGGCCGCCCAGGGCGACCAGCGGCAGCAGCCAGGGCAGCGCGGCGATGACCTTGGACGGGGAGCCGGTGAGCATGTCGAAGTTGCCGACCACCAGCCACACCGAGGCGGCGAGGCCGGCGAAGCCGAGCAGCGGGGCGAGCAGTTCCCGCCACCAGTTCCCGCCGCCGCCCCGCAGCCGCAGCCCGAGCACGGAGAGTGCGGCCAGTGCCTGCAGGGCGACGATGCCCAGGGTGCCGAGGCCGAGCATGCTGGTGGTCAGGTCGGCGTACGGGTCGAGACCGGCGACGGCGAACCCGGCCACGACCAGCGTGGTCAGCGCACTCTGCGCGAGGCTGGCCCGGTGCGGGGAGCGGTGCCGCGGGTGCTCGGCAGCCAGGCCGCGCGGCAGCAGACCGTCCTCGGCGAGCACCTGGGCGTAGCGGTTGGCGGCGCTGTGCAGGGCCAGCGTCGCCGCGAACAGGCTGGTGCAGAGCAGGACCTGGAGCCCGGTGCTGCCCGCCTTGCCGAGGAAGTCGTCGCCGAGGACGAAGAACAGGTCGCCCATCTGCTTGCCCGCGACCTCGCGCACCTTGTCACTGCCGACCGCGCCGACCGCCAGCCAGCTGGTGAGGGCGTAGAAACCGGCGATCAGGACGACGGCCGCGTAGGTGGCCCGGGGCACGCTGCGCCGCGGGTCCTTCGCCTCCTTGCCGTACAGGGCGGCCGACTCGAACCCGATGAAGGAGACGAACGCGAACATCAGCGAGACACCGACGCCGTGCCCGGTCGCGACGTGCGGGGAGAACGAGGCGGTGGGCAGCGCGTGCAGTCCGTGCCGGGCCAGGATCGCCACGTCCAGGGCGGCCAGCACGCCGATCTCGCCGAGCATCAGCAGGGCCAGCACCCGGGCGCTGAGCGCGATCTCCCGGTAGCCGAGCAAGGCCGTCAGCACCAGCCCGACGGCCGCGCACCACTCCCAGGACACCGCCGTCCCGTGGGCGGCGAAGACCAGGTGGGTGAAGTAGCCGAGCGCGCCGGCGAGGCCGATGGTCGCGCAGTTGTAGGAGAGCAGGGCGACATAGCCCGCGGCGACCGCGGGCGGTCGGCCGAGCCCGTCGGCCACGGAGGCGTAGAAGCCACCGGAGCCTCCGGTGCGACGGGCGCTCACCGCGTAGCCGACCGAGAAGCACAGCAGGGTGACCCCGGCGAAGAGGAACGCCGAGGGCACACCGGCTCCGTCACCGAAGGCGAACGCGAGCGGAACGGTGCCGACCATGGCGGAGAGCGGGGCCGCGGCGGCAACGATCAGGAAGAGGATGTGTCCGGTACCGAGCCGACCGGACTGGGGTGGAGAACCGCTGGTGGACATGGAGAACTCCAGAGCAGGGAAGAGGAGGGGGACGGGGAACAGCCGCCCGCAGAGACTTCTCGGCGGACGGCTGTTGAAGCGCCCCAAAGGGGCGCGGAGCCGTATCGACATGCGGCTCCGCCGCGCGGGCGCGACCAGCCCACGACGGCCCGCACCCGCCGAACAACAGAACTAGGCAGGTGCGATGGCGAGCGCAGTGTTCTGCCCACCGAATCCGAGCGAGTTGCTCAGTGCCAGGTCGATCGGCATCTCGGTGGCGGTCTGGGCCAACTTGACCTCGATCCGGGGATCGGGCATGACCAGGTTGGCAGTCGGCGGAATCAACTCGTGCTCCACGCTGAGCACAGCGAACGCGGCCTCGACCGCGCCGGCGGCACCCAGCAGATGACCGGTGACTCCCTTCGTGGAGGTGACCAACGGATCCCCGCGCAGGGTCCGCTGGATCATCCGGGCCTCCGACAGATCGTTCAACGGGGTCGAAGTCCCATGGGCGTTGACGTGCTGCACGTCGTCCGGATCGGCACCCGCATCGGCGAGAGCCGCCCGCACCGCGGCCTCGATCCCCGCACCGTCGGGATGCGGTGACGTCATGTGGTGCGCGTCGGCGGTCGCGCCGTACCCGATGATCCGGCCGTGGATGTGCGCACCGCGGGCGCGGGCGTCCGCGACACGCTCCATCACGAGGATCCCCGCGCCCTCACCGGCGACGAAGCCGTCGCGGTCCACGTCGAACGGGCGGGACGCGGCCGCCGGATCGTCGTGCCGCTTGGACAGCGCGCCCATCTGTGCGAACCCGGCCATGACCAGTGGGGTGATCATGGCCTCGCTGCCGCCCGCCAGCACGATGTCGCACCGGCCGAGCGCCAGCAGGTCCCGGGCGGTCCCGATGGCGGTCGCGCCCGAGGCGCAGGCGGTGGCCACCACCAGGTTGGGTCCGGTCGCCCCGAACTCGATGGCCGTCTGACCGGCCAGCATGTTCGGCAGCTGCATGGGCAGCAGGAGCGGCGACACCCGGTCGGCGCCGTGCTCGCGCAGCACATGGTGCTGTTCCTCGACCGTGCCCGGACCGCCGTCGGCGCAGCCCAGCACCACGCCCACGCGTGCGCCGTCCCAGGTCTGCGGGTCGAGGCCCGCGTCGGCCACCGCCTCGTGCGCGGCGACCAGCGCGAACTGCACGAACCTGTCCAGGCGGTGGGCCCGCCGTGCACTCAGCAGTGTCTCGGGGTCGAAGTCGGGTACCCGGCAGGAGATCTGTACGGGGTTGTCCGCCAGCACCGGATCGAGGGCGGCGGCCGGCCTGCCGTCGCAGACCGCCGCCCAGCTCGGCCCGACCCCGATACCGCCAGGGGTGACCAGGCCGAGCCCGGTGACGGCGATGTCCATCCCGGCCATCAGACCTTCGCGCTCCGCTCCTCCATGAGCCGGACCATGTCGCCCACGGTCTCGGCCTCCAGGAGATCGTCGTCGCTGATGTCCAGGTCCAGCTCGGACTTCAGCAGCAGCGACAGCTCCACCACGGCCAGCGAGTCCAGCTCGATGTCCTCCCGGGTGGCCTCCGGAGTGATCGACTCGGGCGACACCTTGAGCTTGTTGGACAGGATTTCCTTGAGCTGCTCCAGCATGTCGGTTCCTTTCGAAGGTGTACGCACCCCGCGTACCGCTGAATCGATATGAATGACTGACGTTCGGTCAGGTGGTGTGCAGCTCCGGCCAGATGACGGTGGCGGCACCCCAGGACAGGCCCCCGCCGAACGCGGTGAGCAGCACCCGGTGGCCCGCGGCGAGCCGGCCCTCGGCGGTGGCCTCGGCGAGCAGCAGCGGAATCGAGGCGGCGCCGGTGTTGCCGACCCGCGCGATGTTGCTCAGCTGCCGCTCGGCGGGGATGCCGAGCCGGTCCGAAACGGCCTCCAGGATCCGGGCGTTGGCCTGGTGCGCCGCGAAGCGGTCGACGTCGTCCAGCCGCCAGCCGGCCCGCTCGGCCGCCTCCGTGGACGCGGCGGTCATGTGCTCCACCGCGTGCCGGTAGGTGTCCCGGCCGAGCATCTGGAAGTAGTGGTCCTCCGGGGCGGCCGGCCGGCCGGTGGACCGCTGCCGGGAACCGCCCGCCGGGACCTCGATCAGATGGCTCAGCCCGCCGTCGCTGCCGAGCACCAGCGGGCCGATCGCACCGGGTTCACCGGCCGAGCCCGCGCGCAGCACCACCGCTCCCGCGCCGTCCGCGAAGATCACCGCGGTGGTGCGGTCCTCGGGGTTGATGATCGTGGTGAAGGCGTCCGCCGCGATCATCAGCACCCGGTCCGCGATCCCGGCCGCGATGAGGCCCGCGGCCGAGGCCAGGCCGTACAGGAACCCGGAGCAGACGGCCGCCACGTCGAAGGCGGGCACCTGCCCGAGCCCCAGCCGCGCGGCCACCTGCGGTGCGGTGGCCGGGCAGGGCTGGTCCGGGGTGGTGGTGGCCAGCACCACCGCCCCCACCTCCTCGTCACCCGCCGACTTCAGTGCCCTCAGGCCGGCCTCCGCCGCCAGATCGCCGGTGGAGGTGCCCGGGGAGATGAAGTTCCGCTCGGCGATCCCGGTGCGCGACCGGATCCAGGCGTCGGAGGTGTCGAGGCGGGCGGCCAGGTCGTCGTTGGTCACCACGTTGGGCGGGACGTACGACCCGATGCCGATGACGACCGCGGCCCGCCCGGTGCTCATGCGCCGGCCTCCGAGGCGAGGACGCCGAGGGGCAGGCCCATGTAGTCCATGCGGACCTCGGCCATCTCGTCGGTCCACTGCTCGGCCATGTCGTAGCGCTGTTCGGCGGTGGTGTCGAGCAGCCGGACCCCCGGCCAGATCTCGTAGTCCCCGATCTTGTCGGCGTGCTGGAACATGCCCTCCTGGAACAGTTCCTCGCGATGGATGACGAACTCCCGGTCCGGGATCTCGTCCCACAGCTTCACGCCCGCCCGCAGGATCTCCAGCAGCCGAGGCTTGTACTCCGGGTGCTCGATCACATGGTCGCGCAGGATGGTGCTGGCCACGGTGAGGTGGCGGATCTCGTCGATCGCGGTACCGCGCGAGATCTCGCCGGTCGCCGGGGACAGCGGGGTCCACTTGCGCTCGCTCAGCTCGGCCGCCGGGGCGAGCACGCCCTCGATGATGATGGCGAACACGGCGACCCCGCCCGGGAAGTCGGCCTGGTCGCGGACGATGTCCAGGGTGAAGTCCACCACCGGGTCCAGGACCCGCTTGCGGTAGTCCCGGGCCATCTCGTCGATGTCCTTGAGCAGCGTGGTCGCCGGGATGCCCAGCTCCACCAGGTGCTGGCGGAAGACCCGGGCGTGCCGGGCCTCGTCGATCAGCTGGGTGGCGTAGAACTCCATCTGCGGGATGCCGGGCGCGACGGAGACGTAGTGGCCGAGCAGCCGGGTGGCCAGCTCCTCCGCCAGTGCCCGGAAGCCGAACTCCAGGACCAGCGCCTCGCGTAACGGGCCCGGCGCCTTGAGGAAGTCCGGGGTGATCGCGTTCTCGTGGTGGCCGGTCACCCCGCGGTCGCGCAGCGTGCCCTGGGCCACCGAGGTGATCCAGTAGGCGAGGTCGCACTCCTCGGGGCCGAGGGTGAGTTCCTTCGCGCCGTCCAGCAGACCGGGTGCCTTCTCCCAGTCGGCCTCGGGTGCTACAGGTGCGGTCATGATGCGGCGGCCTCCTTCGCCGGGCGCAGGGAGCCGGCGAACAGCCCGCCGGCGTAACTGAACAGGGGGAGCCGCCCGTTGTCGGAGGTGGCGCGGACGACGTACCCGAGCAGCAGCTCGCTGTCGCCCGCATCGTGGGCGGAGTGGAACCGGCAGACGTAGTGCGCGAGCGCGCCCGCGATCAGCGGGGCGTGCGCGTACCGGTCCGCCGTCCAGGCAAGGCCCGCGAAGGCCTCGTCGCCGTCGGGCCGGCCGCTGTCGGCGAACCGCCGGGCCACGTCGGCCTGGTCGCCGCCGAGCACGTTGATCGCGAACCGGCCTTCGGCGGCGGCCAGCCGGGCGAAGGACGAGCCCGCCCGCAGCGCCACACCGACCAGCAGGGGCGAGCGCGAGACCAGGGTGACCGTGCTCGCGGTGGTGCCGTGCATCCGGTCCTCGGGCCCGGTGGTCAGCACCGACACCGGGGACGCCAGGTGGTACAGGGCCCGGCGGCGCTCGGCCGGGTCCTGCCGGACCGTCCGCCGTACGCCGGTCGCGGTGGTCATCGCACGGCCTCCGTCTCCCGCACGACCGGCCGCGCCGGGACGTGACCGACCGGCACCGGGTCCATGGCGTGCCCGACCGGCTTCGGGTGGGGCAGGCCCAGGTCGTCCAGCAGCCGCAGATAGCCCTCCTGGCGCACCGGCTCGAAGGGCAGCGCGAAGGACTTCATGAAGTTGCCGAACAGACCGCGGTCGCCGAACAGATGGAACGGCAGCACCAGCAGCGCCCACTCGGGCTTGACCAGCCAGCACCACAGCGCGGCCACCGCGCCCTGCGTGATGAGGCTGTGCATGACGTTGTAGAGGACGTAGTACGCCTTGTGGATCGGCCGGCCGCCGCTCTTCTTGAACGCGATGGCGCCGGGGATGTAGCCGATCAGGTCGATGTAGAGGAACAGTCCGAGCGCCGGCAGCCAGCGGATGTCGCCGAAGTGGTAGACGATCAGGCCGGTCGTGACGGCGAGGCCCACCAGATACTCGGCGCGGTGCAGCGAGTACGTGCGTGGTGTCTCGAAGGGGTTCGCCTGGTCCATGGTCAGCTCCTCGGCGGACTACTTGGCGCCGACCGCGGCGGGCTCGGTGAGCTGGATGCCGCCCTGGATCCGCACGGCCGGGTACAGCCCGGTCAGCGCCCAGGCGACGGTCTCCTTGATGACCCGCTCGGCGATCGGGTCGAGGATGCCCTCCAGGCTCGGGATGCCGAAGTCGAAGTCGGCGTCGAAGCGGACGGTGACGTCGGCGCCGTCCTGCCGGACCGACCAGGTCCCCGAGAAGGAGTCGAAGTCGCCGTCGGACTGCTCGAAGCGGATCTCGCCGCTCTCCGGCAGCACCGTGTCGTCCTCGGTCCAGCGCAGCAGGCCGCTGCGGAAGTGCAGCTCCCAGCTGGAGGAGGCCTTCGGGTCGGGGTAGGACGCGTGCACGGTGGTCGTGTTGACGTGGGGCGCGAGGTCCGGGTACTTCTCCCAGCGCCGTACGGCGTGCAGGACCGTTTCGGCCTGCTCCGCGGGTATCAGGGCATCGAGTTCGACGTGCCGCACGATCAGTTACCGCCTTCCGGCATCTTGGCCGCGCCCCGGATGAGGTCGCGGGTGGCCAGGTCGAAGGAGTTGACGAGGAAGTCCACGTCGGTGTCGTCCAGCACGGCGGGCGGCGTGAACCGCACCACCGAGCTGCCGTTCATGGAGTGGTTGGCGACCACGCCGTGGTTGAACAGTTCGATCAGCAGCTCGCCGGCCAGACCGGCCTCCACGAGCTCCACGCCGATGAGCAGGCCCCGGCCGCGCACGTCCACCACCAGGTCGGGGATGTTGCGGTGGGCGACCTCCGCGATCCGCGGCAGCAGCCGGGCACCGAGGTCCATGGCCCGGGTGACCAGGCGCTCCTCCTTGACGGCCCGGATCGCGCCCTGCACCGCGGCCATCAGCACCGGCTGGCCGGAGAAGGTGGCGGTGTGGACGTACGGGTCCTTGTCGAAGGGGCGGAACGCCTTGCGGGTGGCGACGGCCGCCGACACCGGCATCACCCCGCCGCCGAGCGCCTTGCCGGTGAGCAGGACGTCCGGGACGACGCCCTCGATGTCGGCGCCCCACCACTCGCCGAGCCGCCCGAAGCCGGACTGCACCTCGTCGAGGATGAGGAAGCCCTCGTACTCGCGGACCAGCTCCTCGACCCGCTTGAGGTAGCCCTTCGGCGGGAGGATCACCCCGCCCTCGCCCTGCACCGGCTCCAGGATCACGCACACCTCGCCCGGATGCGCCCGCAGTTCCGCCTCCAGGGCGTCCGCGTCGCCGAACGGCAGGTGCTGGAAGTCGGGCACGAGCGGGCGGAACGGCGCCTGGTAGACGTCCTTCGCGGTCGCCGACAGGGCGCCCAGCGTCTTGCCGTGGTAGCCGCCACGCATCGAGATGGTGCGCTTGAAGCCGCCCGCGCGGGCCAGCTTCAGGCCGGTCTCCACCGCCTCCGCGCCGGACAGCGCGAAGTGCACGCGGTCCAGTCCGGGCGGCAGCACCGAGACCAGGGCCTCGGCGGCGCGGGCCACTGTCGGCTCCAGCAGGATGCGGGTCGCGGTGGGGTGGGTGCGCAGCTGGCGCTCCACCTCCTCCATGACGATCGGGTGCCGGGCGCCCATGATGAACACGCCGTAGCCGCCCGCGTTCAGGAAGCGCTCACCGTCGCTGGTGGTGAGCCAGGCGCCCTCCGACGCCACCTCCATGTGACTGCCGAACAACTCGGCAAGCGTGGCCCGGCCCTTGCTGAGATGGGCCCGGTACAGGTGGAGAATCTCCGCCTCGTCGACGACGGCCGACGCCGCCGGCGCTCCGGGCGATTCCTGAATGACGGTCACGTGTCGCTCACTCCAAAGGGTTGGGTGGGGAGGAGCGCCCCAAAGGGGCGCGGGGAACTGCGCGACCAGCCGCTGACGGCCCGCAGTCGCCCACTCGGCTCTATCGCCCGAGCTCTACGCCAGAACCAGCGGCCCCCCGCCGAAATAGGCAAGCAGCGGCTCCGCGGCAGCGATACGAGACGGCGGATGAAAGGCCAACGCCCGAGTAGCGGCAGCGATCTGCGCACTTGCAGCGCAGCTGATGAAGTCCAGCCCCCCGAGCAGCTCCAGCGCACGGGCCACGATGCCCGGCAGCGCGTTCTGCACGGCGTAACGGGCAACAAGCACCCGCGCCACCGACTCCTCGTCACCGGGCTCGGGACCGGTCCCGCGGGCCACGCCCTCCAACAGGGCGAGGGCTGCCTCCATGTCTACGGCGAGAGCCGCTCGCTCCTCGACGCTGCCCCGCTGTCGTTCCAGCACCTGCTCCACCAGCGCGGCGGCGGAGCCCGCGTACCCGGCGGAGATCAGCATCTCGAACCAGACGAACCCGGCCGACTGCAGGTCGTCGAGGCGGGTGGGGTCGTCGGCGCCGGCCCGGACGACCATCTCGGCCGGGACGAACACGTCCTCCAGGCGCACCTCGTCGCTCTCCGCGCCGGCCAGCAGGTCGTTGCCCCAGAACGGGTGCACGGACATGCCGGGCGCGTCGGACGGCACCAGGGCGAGCGCCAGCTCCGGCTCGCCGCCCTCCTCGCCGTGGATGGCGATGGACGCGGTGAGCAGGCTCATCGAAAGGGAGAGGCTGCACGGCTTCTTCGAACCGGACAGCAGGAACCCGCCCTCGACCGGACGCGCGGTCACGGCCGGCTTCAGGATGTTCTGCGCGGTACGGCCCTCGGCCCAGCCGGACGCCAGCACCTGCTGGTCCGGCACGATCCGGTGCAGCAGCTCGGTCTGCGCGGCGGTGAGCCGGCCCGACTTGACCGCCAGCGAGTACAGCATGGCGGCGGTGAAGTGGTGCATGGACACGGCCGCGACCAGCGACGGCGAGAGCGCGCCGAGGGCGAGCTGGACCCGCAGCGCCTCGAGCGGGGCGGCGCCGTGGCCGCCGTAGGCCTCGGGTATCAGCAGACCGACTCCGCCGTGGATACGGAACAGGTCGATCACCGGGCTGCCGGGCCGCTCCCGCTCGGCATACGGAATCTGCTCCAGCTCCTTGAGCAGTCCGGGGTGGAACCGCTCGCAGACGGTCCGGGCAGCATCGAGGGAACGCACGGGAAACCTCCGCAGGACTGGGTGTGGTCAGGCGCCGAAGACCGCGTCGTACGGGCTCACGTCGCGGGCGATGCTGACTCCCTGGACGTGGGAGGTCTTGAGCATCGGGTAGTTGGCCTCGCCGAAGGCGCCGCCGGTGCGGCCGGTGCCGCCGTGGCTGGGCAGGTACGGCAGGAAGCCGATGTGGGAGTCGTTGACCTTGAGCAGGCCGCCGTTGACCACGCGGCGCACGAAGGTCTCGATGACGTGGTCCGAGCGCGACCACAGGGAGTTGCGCAGCCCGTAGTCGTTGCTGTTGACGAACTGCAGGAATGCCTCGAGGAGAGCGTCGTCGTTGTCGCGTTCGGCGACCACGATCGGGATCAGCGGGAAGAACGTCTCCTCGCGGACCACGTCGAAGGTCCGGGCCCGGTCCAGGCCGTCCACCCGCACCACCGTCGGCTGCAGGAAGACACCCGTCTCGGACACCGTGCCGTCGACCTCGGTGCGGTTGCCGCCGGTGACCAGCTCGGCGCCGTTGTCCATCGCCTGCCGCAGCAGCCGGAAGAACCGCTCGCTGCGCCGCACCGGCGACAGCAGCACGTCCTCCTCCTCGGGCAGGCCCGGCCTGATGCCCTTGACCTGCTCCTTGACCTCCGCGATCAGCGCCTCGGCGATCTCGGGGTGGACCAGCACGTAGTTGGGCACCATGCAGATCTGCCCGGAGCCGTAGAACGACTCGGTGATGGCCTCGGCCGCCCACTTCACGTCGGCGTCCTTCCAGACCACGATGCCGTCGTTGCCGGCGAGTTCGAGGATCGGCTTCTTGCCGTGCGCCACGCACTGCTGCTCGAAGCGCAGACCCTCCTGGCTGCCGCCGATGTAGAAGATGTCGTTGATCAGCGGGTCGGCGATCCAGCGGTCCATGGTCTGCTTCGGGTTGGAGCACACCGCGTTGAGCACACCGGCCGGCGCGTCGATCTCCTCCAGCAGCGGGGCGACGATGTCGCGCAGCAGCCACATGGTGGACAGCGCGATGCTGCGGGGCGCCCGCACCACCACGGCGTTGCCGGCCATGAGGGCCAGCACGCACAGGGCGGTGCTGGGCAGCGGGGCGTTCTGCGGCGGGTTGAAGGCGACCACGCCGTCCGGCTGACGGTGCAGGATCAGCTTGCGGCCGTTGTACTCCTTCTCGACCCGCATCTGCTTCAGGTACCAGCGCAGGGAGCCCGGGGCGTAGATCTGCAGCAGGCAGCTCAGCTCCCAGCGGGCCAGCTTCACGGGGTGGGACTCGGCGACCAGCATGCGCAGGAACTCGTCCTGGTGCTTGATCAGTTCCTCGCGGAAGCGGGTGCCCAGCTGCATCCGCCGCTCCAGCGGTACGGCCGCCCAGTCGGGGGCGGCCGCGGCGGCCGCCTGGGTGGCCAGGTCGATGGCGGAGTCGTCCGCGATCGCGCAGCGCCCGACGACATAGGGGTGCTTGGCCGCGTCGGATTCGGGGTCCTGTTCCAGCGAGCGCTTCAGGGTCACGCTGGTGAACACGTCTTCCAGCAGGGACCGCCCGCTGACGGTGTAGACCCACCCGTCCCCGGCGACGTCCTTGCCCGCGATGTAGAGGTCGTAACTCTTCAATCCGGAAGGTGCCTCAGCACTCTCCTCCTGCGCGGCTTCGCGAAGCATCTTCAGCCTTTCGGATATGGCGTGTGGATTTCTTGAAGCAATGCGAGCCTGACAGCGGAATCTGACCCCGCGCTGACACGTGACTGACCGCGCCGATCAAGCCACGGGAGCGCTCTCGGAGCTGTCAGCGGGGCGTCAGCCGGCCTTGCTTGCATGGCCGCATGCCACCTGTCGACAGCACGATCCAGCGGTTGCGCGATCTGCCGCGCAGTGAACTCGCCGAAGAAATCGAGTCAATCGTCCTGGTGAAATTCAAGGCAGTACTTCTCATGGACGATTCCGAGGATCTCCCCCTCGACATCAGCTATTTCGATCTCGGCCTCACCTCGCTGCGGCTGACCGAGATACGACAGAGCCTGGAGCAGCTCCTGGACCTGTCGATCAACGTCAACGTGCTCTTCAACGAGCCGACGATCGCCCACCTCGTGGACCACCTGACCCAGGCCATCCAGGAAGCTTGAGGAGTCGCTCCATGCCGCGTACGGAATCAGAGCAGGCGCCCGAGCCGGTCGCGATCGTCGGAATCGGTCTGCGGTTCCCCGGCGGCAGCGGCTCGCCCGACGAGTTCGACGCCTTCCTGCGGGAGGGCCGCAGCGGGATCGGACCGATCCCCCGGGACCGCTGGGACGTCGACGCGTTCACGCCCGAGGGCCCCGACGACAAGGGCAAGATCCGCGCCTCGGGCGGCGGGTTCCTGGACCGCATCGACCTCTTCGACGCCGGCTTCTTCAACATCTCCCCGAAGGAAGCCCGGTACATGGACCCCCAGCAGCGGCTGCTGCTGGAGACCGCCTGGCAGGCCCTGGAGCACGCGGGCATCGACCCGGCACCGCTGCGCCGCGGCAACGGCGGCGTGTACATCGGCGCCAGCTCCATCGACTACGCACTCGAACTGGACTCACTGCCCTACGAGGAGCTGGACGGCCATCTGGCGTCCGGCATCACCATGTTCCCGCTGTCCGGCCGCCTCTCCTACTTCCTCGGCTGGCGCGGCCCGAGCATGAGCGTCGACACCGCCTGCTCGTCCTCGCTGGTCGGACTGCACCTCGCGGTGCAGGCACTGCGCGCCGGCGAGACCGACATCGCGCTGTGCGGCGGCGTCAACGCCCTGCACCACCCGCGCATCCCGGTGATGTTCTCCAACGCGCAGATGCTCTCCCCGGACGGGCAGTGCAAGACCTTCGACGAGGCCGCCGACGGCTACGCGCGCGCCGAGGGCTGCGGCATCGTCGTCCTCAAGCGGCTCGCCGACGCCGAGCGGGACGGCGACCGGATCCTCGCCCTGGTACGCGGCACCGCCGTCGGCCAGGACGGCGACAGCGCCGGTCTGACCGTGCCCAACGGCCCCGCCCAGGAGAAGGTCATCCGCAGCGCGCTGGCCGCCGCCCACCTCGCGCCCGAGGACATCCAGTACGTCGAGGCGCACGGCACCGGCACCCCGCTCGGCGACCCCATCGAGTTCGGTGCCATCGGCGACGTGTTCGTCGACTCCCACACCAAGGACCGGCCGGTGCTGGTCGGTTCGGTGAAGACCAACCTCGGTCACATGGAGCCCGCCTCCGGCATCGTCGGTGTCATCAAGACCGTCCTCCAGCTGCGCGCGGGCACGATCTACCCGCACATCAACCTCAACACCCCCTCGGGACGCATCCCCTGGGACCTCTACCCGGTTCGGGTCCCGACGGCCTGCGAGCCCTGGGAGGCCGAGGTCCGGCGCGGGGTCGTCAACAGCTTCGGCTTCGCCGGCACCATCGGCGCGGTCGTGCTGGAGCAGGCCCCCGAGCCGGCCGAGCAGCTCTCCGAGGGCGGGGCCGCACCGGTGTTCACCCTGTCCGCGAAGAACGCCGCTGCGCTGCGCGAACTGGCCGCCGAATACCGAGAGTTGGTCGACGAGCGGCCCCTGCCGGCGCTCTGCCACAGCGCCAACACCACCCGGGCCCACCACCCCTACCGCGTCGCCGCGCCCGTCGCCGACCGCGCCGCGCTCGCCCGGCTCCTGGACCAGGCCGCCGAGGCCGAGCACGAGGGGCCCTCCGGCATCCGCAAGACCGCGTTCATGTTCACCGGCCAGGGCTCCCAGTACGCCGGTATGGGCGCCGCCCTCTACGCGGCCCTCCCCGTCTTCCGCGCCCAGGTCGACGCGTGCGACCTGCTGTTCGCCGAACACCTCGGCCGCTCGGTGCGCGAGCTGCTGCTCGGCACCGCCGCCGACCCCGAGGCGATCGACCGCACCGAGTACACCCAGCCCGCCCTGTTCACCCTGGAGTACGCCCTCGCCCAGCAGTGGATGGCCTGGGGCGTGCGCCCGAACGTGCTCATCGGGCACAGCATCGGCGAGGTCGTCGCCGCCGCCGTGGCCGGCCTGTTCAGCCTGGCCGATGCGGTCACGCTGGTCGCCGCCCGGGCCCGGCTGATGCAGGCCGTGCGCACCGAGGGCGGCATGGCCGCCGTCGCCGCCCCCGTCGAGGAGGTCGTCCCCCTGCTGGAGGGCCGCACCGACCTGGCCCTGGCCGGAGTCAACGCCCCCGACCAGACGGTGATCTCCGGTGCCACCGCCGCACTGGACGAGGTCGTGGGCATCCTGGAGGACAGGGGCGTCCGCGTCGACCGCCTCAAGGTCTCGCACGCCTTCCACTCCCCGCTGATGGCCGAGGTCTACGACGACTTCCGCGCCGCCCTCGACGGCATCACCTTCCACGAGCCGAAGATCAGCCTCATCTCCAACGTCACCGGACGCCTCGCCCGGTTCCGCGAGATCGGCGACCCCGACTACTGGGTGCGGCACATCGGCGAACCCGTCCGCTTCCTCGACGGCATCCGGGCCGTCGCCAAGCGCGGCCGGCACGCCCTGATCGAGATCGGCCCGCAGGCCGGGCTCACCGCGCTCGCCCGGCGCGGGGTCACCGTCGAGGACCACCTGTGGCTGGCCAGCCTGCGCCGCCGCGACACCACCACCTCGACCACCCTCACCGCACTCGCCGACTACTACGCGGCAGGCCTCGGCGTCTCCTGGACCGACTACCACGCCGGTCACCCCGTGCCCGCACGCGTGGACCTGCCGACGTACGCCTTCCAGCGCAAGCGCTACTGGCTGCCCACCGCCACGCCCCGCAGGGCGGCCGCGAACGGCACCGCCCGGCACCTGCTGCTCGGCATCGAGGAGCGGTTCGCCAGCGGAGTAAGGGAGTTCAACGCGGAGTTCACCACCGAGGAACTCGGCGCGCTCGCCGACCTCGCCGACGGCGGCCGTACCGTCCTGCCCGCCGGCGCCTATGTGGACCTGCTGCTCGCCGTGCAGGACGCGGTCCAGGGTCACGCCCGCTCCGCCGTCCGCGACCTGAGGCTGCTCGCCCCGCTGGAGCTGCCCGCCGAGACGCTGACCGCGCTGACCACCCGCTGGCGGCCGCGCCCGGGCGGCGGCGCCGAGGTCGAGGTGTTCACGGTCGTCGGCGGCGAGGAGAACCTGCACGCCACCGCCGTCGTCGCCGCCGAGCGCGAACCTCTGGTCCCCGTCTCGGAGCTGGCCGAGCTGGACGCCACGCTGGCCCCGGCCGGACAGCAGATCGACGACGAGGACATCTACACCGACCTCGCCTCCGTCGGCCGCCCGCAGGGACCCCGGATGCGGCTGCTGCTGCGCGCCGCCCGGCACGGCGACGGCCTGGTCACCGGCGAGCTGACCGGCCGCGACGCCACCGCCGTCGAGCACGTCCCGGCGGAACTGCTGGAGGCCGCGGTGCAGGCCCTGGTCGTCCTCGACCCCGAGGGCCCGGTGTTCGTGCCGCGCGAGATCGCCTCCGTACGGCACTTCCGCAAGCCGCGCGGCGAGAACCTGCGTGTTCTCGCCCGGGTCCGCGGCGAGCAGGACCGGCGCCTGGCCGACGTGCTGCTGCTGGAGAACGGCGATCCGGTCGCCGAGCTGCTCGGTGTCCGCATGGCCCGGCCCGAGGGCCGCGGTGGCCGCCGTCAGTTCCTGCACCGCCCCGACTGGGTGCGCCGGGCACTGCCCGCCAAGGAGCACGCACCGGCCCGGCACGTCGTCCTGCTCGACCCGTCCGCGGTCCGCGCCGCCGAACTCGCCGCCGAGCCCGGTCTGAAGGTCACCTGGCTGCCCGACCTGACCGACCTCAAGGCCGCCCTGGAGGACCCCACCGTCACCGACGTCTGCCGGATCTGGCGGCAGCGCCCGGCGCCGATGTCCGACGGCAGGCTGCGGGTGGAGTGCGAGGACAACTACCGCGAACTCCTCACTCTGGTAGGCGCGTTGGACGCCTCCGGTGCCACGCGGCCGCCCCGGCTGTGGCTGGTCACCGAGGGCGCGCAGTGGCTCCCCGGAGACCCGGCCGGCGACGGCGGACACCTCGGCGCCGCCACCCTGTGGGGCTTCGGGCGGGTGCTGCTGACCGAGTACCCGCAGTACCGGACGACGCTGGTGGACCTCGCCCCGGGCAGTGGCCTCGCCCCGCTCGCGGACGAGTGGCGCAGCGAGCCGCCCGGCGAGTACCAGGTCGCCCACCGCCCCGGCCGCCGGTATGTGCGCCGGCTGCTCGCCGGTGACTCGACCCTCACCTGGACCGGCGGCTTCGAACTGCGGGCCCCCGACTCCGGTGACCTGTCCGACCTGGCGCTGGTCTCGGTCACCGAGCGGGCGCCCGAGGCCGGGGAGGTCCAGGTCCGCGTGCACGCCGTCGGTCTGACCGCCGAGGACGCCCGCACCGCTCTGGACACGGGACGCGCCGAACGCGCGGAGGAGGAGGCGGGCGTGGAGGAACCGCCGCCGTTGCTGGGCCAGTTGGCCCGTGGCGCGGTCTTCGCCGCCGCCGACGGCACCGGCTTCACAGCCGGCGACGAGGTCCTCGTCCGGCACGACGGCACCTTCCGTTCCACGCTCACCGTGCCCGCGGTGGCCGTCGTCCACGCCACCGGCTCCGACGACACCGCGTCCCGCTTCCGGCTGGACGAGACCGGCGAGGCCCTGCGCACCGCCCTGTCCGACCCCGCCGGACGCGCCTGGGTGACGCTTCCCGAGGACCCGGCGCAGGAGCAGACCGACCAGGTCGACGAGGGGCCGGCCGGGCTCCGCGCCGACCGCACCTACCTGGTCACCGGCGGTCTCGGCGGCCTCGGCCTGGTCACCGCCCGCAAGCTGGTCGCGCTCGGCGCCCGGCACCTGACCCTGGTCAGCCGCAGCGGCCGGGCCACCGAGGAGGCCTCACCGGTCCTCGCGGACCTGGCCGCCGACGCCGAGATCGACGTCGTACGCGCCGACGTCTCTCGCTCGGAGGACGTCCAGCGCCTGGTGCGGCACCTCGCGGCGGGCCCGTACCCGCTCGGCGGGATCGTGCACGCGGCCGGCTCCTACGACAAGAAGCTGATCTCCGAGCTGACCTGGGAGTCGATCGACGCCCAGCTGGCGGCGAAGGCGTACGGCGGCTGGCTGCTGCACGAGGCGGCCGAGGAGTCCTTCCCCGAGCTGGAGTTCTTCGTCACCTACTCCTCCATCGCCTCCGTCCTCGGCGGCGCGACCCAGGGCCACTACGCCGCCGCCAGCGCCGGGCTCGACGCACTCGCCGAGTGGCGCAGCCGGCGCGGGGTGCCGGGTCTCTCGGTCAACTGGGGCGCCTGGGCCCGGGTCGGCATGTCGGCCCGCCTGGAGGAGCACCTCAGCCAGGAGATCGAGCGCAGCGGCGTCCGCTTCTTCTCCCCGACCCGGGCCCTGGACACCCTGGCCCGGCTGTGGGGGCGGCCGCGCACCCAGCGGATCGTGGGCGAGTTCGACTGGGACCGCTATGTGGCGGGCAGCGTCACCGGCGACCTGTTCTACGACCGGCTCGCCCGGCAGACCCCCGACGACGACGGCACCGGCCTCGACCTCACGGCACTGGCCGCGCTGCCCGCGGCCGAACGCCTGGCCGCCGTCACCGGCGTGGTCCGCGAGAAGGTCGGCGTCGTCCTGCACCTGGAGGAGGGCGACGAGCTGGACGTGTCCACCGAGTTCGTGTCGCTGGGCCTGGACTCCCTGATGGCCCAGCAGGTCAAGGCCGCACTGGAGCAGGCGTTCCGGCTGCCCCTGCCGGCCTCCCTCACCCAGGACCACCCCACGGTCCGTGCGCTGGCCCAGTTCGTCGACGGTCAGCTCGGTCCGGTACCGGCAGCGTGACAGAGCTGGGGGGCGTCCTCGACAGGGGACGCCCCCCAGGGACGGGAACCCACCATGACTGACATACCGAGGGAGCGCTGGACGCTCCACCACTCCTCCCGGGCCCACGCCGGAAGCCGTCCGGACCACCCGGCGATCATCTGCGAGGGCCGCGTCACCACCTACGAGAAGCTCCACCGCGACAGCAACCGCGCCGCGCACGCCCTGCACACCAGCGGGGTCAGGCGCGGCGACCGGGTCGCCTACCTGGGCCGCGAGTCGGCCAACTACTACCTGGTGATGATCGCCTGCGCCAAGGCCGGCGCGGTCCTGGTGCCGGTCAACTGGCGGCTCACCCCGCACGAGGTCGACCACATCCTGCGTGACTCCGGCGCCGCCCTGATCTTCGTCGACGACGAGTTCTGGGACACCGTCGCCACCGTCCGCCACCAGCTGCGCGCACTGCGCAGGGTGATCCGGGTCGACGGCACCGACGCCGACGGCGAACCCGCCCGCGGCGCGGGCCTGTCGGCCTGGGCCGCCGACCAGCCCGACACCGACCCGGCGCCCGGCACCGGCCCGGACGACGCGGTCGTCCAGATCTACACCAGCGGCACCACCGGTCTGCCCAAGGGCGCGGTCCTCGCCCACCGCAGCTTCTTCACGCTGCCGCACGCGAGCCGCGAGCGGGGCGTGGACTGGATCGACTGGCTGCCCGAGGACGTCGCCCTGATCTCCCTGCCGGGCTTCGGCGTGGCCGGCATCGGCTGGTTCCTGCACACGTTCAACGCCGGCGGCACGAACGTGATCATGCCGCAGTTCGACCCGCAGGAGGCGGTCCGGCTCATCCGCAGCCACGGGGTCACCACCACCTTCGCCGCCCCGGCCATGCTCCAGGCGATGGCGGCCGAACGCGGCGCGGGCCCCGAGGCCTTCGCCTCCCTGCGCAAGATCGCCTATGGCGCCGCCCCCATGTCCGAGACGCTGCTCAAGCAGTGCCTGGAGACCTACCGCTGCGAGTTCGCGCAGATCTACGCCAGCACCGAGACCGGCAGCGTCGCGGTCTGTCTCCCGCCGGATGCGCACCACCCCGGCAGCACGGTCCTCACCTCGGTCGGCAGGCCCTGCCCCGGCAACGAGGTCAAGGTGATCGGCCCCGACGGCGAGACCCTCCCCGCCGGCGCCATCGGCCAGATCTGCGTCCGCGCACCCTCCCGGATGCTCGGCTACTGGAACCTGCCCGAGGCCACCGCCCGCACCCTGGTGGGGGAGTGGCTGCACATGGGCGACGCCGGCTACCTCGACGAGGACGGCTATCTCCACCTGTGCGACCGCATCAACGACACGATCATCGTCGCCGGGCAGAACATCTACCCGGCCGAGGTCGAGAAGGCGCTCGCCGCGCACCCGGCCGTCGCGGACGCGGCCGTCGTCGGCCTCCCCGACGACCGCTGGGGCGAGAGCGTGCACGCGGTGGTGGTCCTCAGGCCCGGCGCGACCGCCACACCCCGAGAACTCCTGCTGTCCCTGCGGGGCCGCATCGCCGACTACAAGATCCCGGGCACGTACCACTTCGCCGAGTCACTCCCGCGTAACCCGTCGGGCAAGATCCTGCGCCGCGCGGTGAGGGAGCAACTGGGGGCGCCGACCCGGGACGCACTGAAGGCAACGGTCGTCTGACCACACCGATCAGCTTCGGAAAGGAAATTGACGCATGCCTTCCAACGCCGAGGAGAGCAACTCCCCAGGGGCGCGGGGAACTGCGCGAGGAACCACGACGAGCCCGCAGCCCGCAGACGACGCGAACCCCCCTTTGCAGATCGGCATCCTCCTCCCCACCCGTGAGCAGGCCATCAACGGCACTTACGCAGCAGCCCCGTTGCTCGACTTCGCCAAAACCGCGGAAGCGCTCGGCTTCGACTCCCTGTGGGCCGGAGACTCCCTCACCGCGCGCCCCCGCCTGGACCCCCTCGTCGTACTCTCGGCCGCAGCGGCAGCGACCACGCGCATCGCGGTCGGCACCGCGGCGCTCACCCCGGCCCTGCGCCACCCCCTCATCGGCGCCAACGTGATCGCGAGCCTCAGCCATGTCGCCGCCGACCGGCTGATCCTCGGCCTCGGTTCGGGTTTCCCCATGCCCGAGACCGAGGAGGAGTTCGCCTCGGTCGGCGCCTCCTTCCAGGGGCGCGTCGGCCGCCTGGACGAGATCACCGCCCTGTGGCGGACGGCGTGGCGGTCGGGCGAGGAGGGCGAACCCGCCGAGTTCCAGGGCAAGTTCTGGCAGGCGGAGAACCTGGACCGGCTCCCCTCGCCCGCGGTCCCCGGCGGCCCGCCGCTGTGGCTGGCGGGCAGCGACACCCCCAAGGTCCTGGCCCGCGTGGCCACCCGCTACGACGGCTGGCTGCCCTTCCTCCCGGACGTCGACGCCTACGCACGCGCCCGCCGTCGTATCGCCGAACTCGCCGAGGAGGCGGGCCGGGGAGCCGACGCGGTCGTCCCCGCGCTGTACGCCACGGTCACGGTCAACTCCAGTGAGAGCGCGGCCAAGGCCGAACTGGAGCACTACATCAGCCACTACTACGGCCGCTCCCTGGAGCAGATGCAGAGCATCCAGGCCTACGCATGGGGCAGCGCAGAGAAGTGCGCCGAGTGGCTCGGCGGATACGTCCGCGCCGGCGCCCGGCATCTGGTCGTACGGATCGGATCCCTGGACCCCGAGCCGCAGTTGAAGGAGATCGCCGAGGTGCTGCTGCCCGCGGTACGCGCCCTCGGTCCGTCCACCACCGTTGGGAGTACGCAGTCGTGACCACCGCCATCGGCACCGTCGGCAGCCAGATGTCCACCGAGGGAAACTGGTTCCACCCCGTGGATCCCTCGCCCGACGCCTCCATCCGGCTGTTCCTGCTGCCCCACGCGGGCAGCGGCGCCATCATCTACCGTGACTGGGAGAGCCTGCTGCCCCCGGACATCGCGGCCCAGGCGGTGACCCTGCCCGGCCGCCACAACCGCCGGGAGGAGCAGACCTACGAGAACTTCTGGCCGCTGCTCGACGCCCTGCACGAGGCGGTCCTGGGCGACCTGGACGAGCGGCCGTTCGCCTTCTTCGGCCACTGCCTCGGCGCGCAGCTGGCGTTCCGGCTGGCGATCAAGATGGAGGCGGAGGGCGGGCCGGCTCCGGTGATGGTCGGCATGTCCGGCTGGTCGCCCGTGGGCTTCTTCCAGCCGACGGAGGAGCAGAGCCGGATGCCGGAGCCCGAACTGGTCGAGTGGATCAAGAAGTTGGGCTCGTTCCCGGCCGAGATCTACGACAACCCCGAGATGCTCGCGCTCGTCGTGCCCGCACTCCGCGCCGACCTCAGGGTCGCCGGGGACTACGAGGACGACGGCGCCGGTGTCACCTGCCCGCTCGCCTCCTACGGCGGCCGCAGCGACCCGCTGCAGGAGGCCCCGGACGCCATGACCCACTGGGCCGGGCGCACCCCCGCCTACCTCGGCCACAACGAGTACGAGGGCGGCCACTTCTACATCGACACGCACGCCCAGGCCGTCACCGCGCACTTCGCGCACCGGCTGCAGCGGACCGTGGCCAAGGCCGCGGGCCAGGGCAAGAACTGAGCCCGGAGACCGCGTCAGCGCCGTGTCAGCGGGGCGCGGGACAGTGACCCGATGACTGTGTTCCGGGTGCTGTCCCGCGCCCCGCAGTGCGTCGCGGACCTCCGCGGCCCGCAATCAACCAGCACGAAACGACCTAGGGAGGGTCGTCCATGACCACCGAAGCGGAACTGACCGGCAGCGCGGCCTCCGCCGCACCGCCACCGGACATCGAGGAGACCGTCGGAGCACCCGCCTGGGGCGCGCTTCTGGTCGTGCTGGCCGGCCTGTTCATCACCAACCTCGACTTCTTCATCGTCAACGTGGCCATCCCCTCGCTGCAACACGGGATGCACGCCAGCGCGGCCGAGATCCAGCTGGTCGCCGCCACGTTCAACATCGGTCTGTCGGCCATGCTGATCACCGGCGGCCGGCTCGGCGACCTCTACGGCCGCCGGCGGATCTTCTCCATCGGCCTGGCCCTGTTCACGCTGGCCTCACTGGCCTGCGGCATCGCGCCGAACATGGGCGAGCTGATCGCTGCGCGCGCGCTGCAGGGCGCCGCGGCCGCGCTGGTGATCCCGCAGGTCCTCGGCATCCTGACCACGACGTACACGGGCAAGGCCCGGGTCGCCGCGTTCAACGCCTACGGCCTGACGCTCGGCGCCTCGGCCGTCTTCGGGCAGCTGATCGGCGGCCTGCTGATCAAGGCGGACGTGTTCGGCTGGGACTGGCGGACCATCTTCCTGATCAACGTGCCCATCGGCGCCGTCGTCCTGCTGCTGACCCCGAAGCTGGTGCCCGAGTCCCGCGCCGACGGCCGCACGGGCCTCGACCTGACCGGTGTGGTCCTGGTGACCGCCGGGCTCACCGCCGTCGTGCTGCCGCTGGTCGAGGGCCGCGAGCAGGGCTGGCCCACCTGGACCTGGGAGTGCCTGGTGGCCGCCGTACCGCTGCTGGGCGCCTTCTGGTACACCCAGCGCCGCAAGGCGGCCCGCGGCAGGTCGCCGCTGGTCAACCCGAGCCTCTTCGAGGACCGCGCGTTCGGTGTGGGCGTGGTCTCCCTGCTGGTGTTCTTCGCCGCGATGGCTTCCTTCTTCCTGGTCCTCGCGCTGTATCTGCAGGAGGGCCGCGGCCAGTCCGCGCTGCGGTCCGGGCTGCTGTTCATCCCGCTCGGCCTCGGCTTCTTCGTCGGCTCGGTGCAGGCGCCGAAGATCGCGGCCAAGCTGGGCAAGCAGGTGCTGGCCCTGGGCGCCCTGCTGCTGGCGGCGGGTGACCTGGCGCTGGCCGAGACCGTGTGGCACCTGGACGGCAGCGGTTCCGTGGCCTGGTGCATCCCGGCCATGGTGCTCGGCGGGATCGGCATGGGCTTCGTCGTCGCCCCGCTCACCTCGCTGGTCCTGGAGGGGGTGGCCCCGCACCACGCGGCCGCCGCGTCCGGTGTCTTCTCCACCGCCCAGGAGATGGGCAACGCCATCGGCATCGCGGTGATCGGTGTGGTCTTCTTCAGCGTGGCCGGGCACCGGATCGACGCTCACTCCTACGCCCACGCCTTCGGCACCAGCCTGCTGGTGCAGGCCGGGTTCTGCGTCCTGGTGGCGGCGCTGGTGCAGCTGCTGCCACGGGCACGGCAGGCGGATGCCGCAAGCGCGCCCGAGGCCGCCTGACCGACAGCTGAAAACAGTCCCCCGACGGGGGCCGGCGAGTTCTCGCCGGCCCCCGTTTCCGTGTTCCCGGAAGCCTCTCCACCAGCGAATGTTCAGAATGCAACCTTCCCTTTTTGCCAAGCGGAAACCAGTCATTTACTGGTTGAAAACGCGTCAGTAATCCATCAGATCCCTGTCAGGGCTGCTCATCAGGATGTCTCCCAACGCTGGACACCTACTGGAAACCAGCCAACGGAGGGAATCCCCATGTCCGAATGCGAGCAGCAGCTCCCCGAGTGGCCGATGGCCCGCTCCTGCCCGTACGCGCCACCGGACGCCTACGCGGGCCTGCGCAAGGAGCCACCGGTGCGCGTGCGCATACGCGGCGGCGAGGCGTGGCTGGTCACCCGGCACGCGGATGTCCGGCAGGTGCTCAACGACAACCGCTTCAGCGCCGACGACCAGCAGCCCGGTTTCCCGATCCGGATCCAGCTGCCGCCGGAGCCCGGCGTGATGTCGTTCAACCGCATGGACGACCCTGAGCACGGCCGGCTGCGCCGGATGGCGATGACCGAGTTCACCGCCCGCCGCACCCGCGCCCTGCGACCCGAGGTCGAACTCCTCGTCGGGAAGCTGCTGGACGAGCTGGAGCAGGGCCCGAACCCGGTCGACCTGGTGGAGAACTTCGCCGTCCGGCTGCCGTCGCTGGTGATCGCCCGCATGCTCGGGGTCCCGGAGGAGGACGAGGCGACGTTCACCGAGCAGAGCCAGGTCATCCTCTCCCAGGACGCGACGCCCGAGGAGACGTACGGCGCGTTCGTGGAAATGACCCGGTTCCTGGATCGGCTGGCCGTGCAGCGCACCGCCGAGCCGCAGGACGACCTGATCAGCCGGCTGGTCACCCGCTATGTGGCGACCGGCGAGCTGAGCCACCAGGAACTCGTCGCCATGGCCCGGTTCTTCCTGGTCGCCGGGCACGAGACCTCGGCCCACCAGATCAGCCTGAGCATCCTCAGCCTGCTGCGCGATCCGGCCCAGCTGGCCGAACTCCGGGCTGACCCGGCCCTGTTCAAGCCGGCGGTCGAGGAACTGCTGCGCTACTGGTCCATCTCGCAGGACAACCAGGTGCGGGCCGCGGTGGCCGACGTCGAACTGGGTGGTGCGCTCATCCACAAGGGGGAGGGCGTGATCGTGGCGATCCCCGGCGCCAACCACGACGAGTCGGTCTACCCCGACCCGGGCCGTCTCGACATCCACCGCAACGCCTCCGGTCACCTCGCCTTCGGCTTCGGCGCACACCTGTGCCCCGGCGCCTCGCTGGCCCGCATGGAACTGGAGGTCTGCCTGAGCCTCCTCTTCGCCCGCTTCCCCGGACTCCGCCTGGCCGTCCCCGTCGACGACGTGCGCTTCCGCGAGAACACCCTCGTGTACGGCCTGGAGGAACTCCCCGTCACCTGGTGACGGCCGCTCACCCGGGGTGACAGGAGGGCCGTGCCCCCACCACGGCCCCGCCCCCCACACTGCCGCCCGCCCGCCTGCGGCCCACCCTCGTCAGTCCCTGATCAGCTTCGGGTCAGTCCTCCTTGGCAAAGTCATTACTCACCACCGACTCACACGGGCCCTTGCGGGGACCCGTGTCAGCGCTGTGTCAGCGCCGCGTCAGGGCACTGCGCGAAGGTGGCGTTCGGCGTCCGCGCACAACTCGGAGGTAAAGATTCCTCTTCCGTGCGCCGCCCGAGCCCCCTTCACCGTGCCCCACGTAGAAAGAGAGTCGGTGCCGAGGATCACCTTTGCCCCCCGATCACGGAGGACGAACATGTCACTCGCGGACCACACCGACATCCTGGACTGGCCCTTCGCCCGCACCGAGGACGGCAACCCGCCGCCCGTGCTGGCCGAGTTGCGCCAGGCACCCCCCTGCGTGGTGCGCATCCCGGCGGGAGCAGCCCAGTCACGACTGGCCTGGCTGGTGACCAGGTACGGCGACGTGCGCCAGGCCCTGTCCGACCCCCGGCTGAGCGCCGACGAGACGTTACCCGGCGCCCCCGTGCGCATCCAGGTGCCGCCCGGGGGCAACCCCAGCTCGTTCCTCCGCCTGGACGACCCCGAGCACGCGCGGCTGCGCGGCATGATCCAGACCGAGTTCACCTACCGCCGCGTCAAGCGGCTGCGCGAGCCGGTCCAGCGGCTCGTGGACGAGCTGCTGGACGAGCTGGCCGCCCAGCCCCAGCCGGCCGACCTGCACGCCGTCTTCTCCCGGGCGCTGCCGACCCTCGTCATCGCGCGATTACTGGGTGTCCCGGAGGAGGACTCCCCGTTCTTCATCGAGAAGACCCGCGTCGTCATCTCCCAGGAGGACCCGACCGTCTCCCAGGCCGCGTTCGTCGAGATGTCGGAGTACCTCGCCAAGCTGGCGCTGCGCAAGCTCACCGACCCCGGGGACGACCTGATCAGCAGGCTCGCCGTCAACCACCACGCGACCGGCGCCCTCACCCTGGACGAACTCGTCGGCATCGCCCGCCTCGTACTGGTCGCGGGCCACGAGACCACCACCAACCAGATCGCCCTGAACGTCCTCGCCCTGCTGCGCGACGACGAGCTGCGGGTCCAGGTCGCCGCCGACGACGGCGCGCTCGTCCCCAACTTCATCGAGGAGTCGATGCGTTACTGGTCGATCTCCCAGGACGCCATGGTCCGCCTCGCGATCGAGGACATGGAGCTGGGCGGCGTGGCGATCGAGAAGGGCGACGCCGTCGTCATCTCGGTGCCCGCCGCCAACCACGACGAGTCCGTCTTCGCCTGCCCGCACCGCATCGACCCGCACCGCGACACCAGCGGCCATCTGCAGTGGGGCTTCGGCCCGCACTACTGCCAGGGTGCACCGCTGGCCCGGCTCGAGATGGAGCTGGCCCTGCGCTCCCTGCTGCGCCGCTTCCCGAACCTCCGCCTCGCGGCCGACCCGCGCACGCTGTTCCGCCGCGGCACCGTCTTCCACGGGGTGACCCATCTGCCCGTGACCTGGTGACCGGAGACATCCCCCGGTGCACCGCACAACCCACAACGCACGCTCAAGGAAACGGAGTCGTCATGACTTCTGAATTAACCCCCGACGTCGCGGTGGAGGGGCGCGAGCGCACGACCTCCGTGGGCACACCGGCTGCCGCCCCCTCCGCCGGTGCCCTCCTGGTGGTCCTCGTCGGGACGTTCATCACGGTGCTGGACTTCTTCATCGCCAACGTGGCCGTCCCCGCCATCAAGGCCGACCTCGACGCCACCGCCGCACAGGCCCAGATGATCGTCGTCGGCTACGGCGTGGCCTTCACCTCGGGCCTGATCACCGGCGGCCGCCTCGGTGACCTCTACGGCCGCCGCCGGATGTTCGCCCTCGGCATGGTGCTGTTCATGGTGGCCTCGGCCGCGTGCAGCTTCGCGCCCTCGGTGACCGTGCTCGTCGTGGCCCGGATCGCCCAGGGCGCGTCCGCCGCGCTGCTGGTGCCGCAGGTGCTGGGCATCATCGGCACCGTGTACACGGGCGAGGCCCGCGACCGCGCCTTCAACGTCTACGGCCTGGTCATCGGACTCGCCGGAGTCTTCGGCCAGTTCATCGGCGGCGCGCTGATCTCGGTGGACGTGGCCGGCCTGAGCTGGCGCACGATCTTCCTGATCAACGTCCCGCTGTGCCTGCTCTCCCTCGCCTTCGTCCGCCGTACGATCCCCGAGTCCCGCGGCCGGGGCGGCACCCGGCTCGACCTGGCCGGTGCCCTGCTGGTCACGGTCACCCTGGGCCTGCTGGTGTTCGCGCTGCTCGAAGGACAGGAGCGGGACTGGCCGGTGTGGGTGTGGGAGTCGCTCGCCGGGGCGGCCGTGCTGCTGGCCGTGACCGTCATGCACCTGCGCCGCAGGTCCGCCGCCGGGCGCGGTCCGCTGATCGAGCCGGGGATGTTCCGCTCCCGGCTGTTCTCGGTCGGCCTGGTCGCGACGGTCGTCTACTTCCTCGCCATGGGCTCCTTCTTCTTCACCCTCGCCCTCTATCTGCAACTGGGCCGCGGCCTGACCCCGTTGCAGTCCGGGCTGATGTTCCTGGCGCTGGGCGCGGGCTACTTCGGCGCCTCCATCGTCTCGGCCCGGTTCGCCGTCTCGGTGACCGCCCGCCGGGTCGCCGTCGGCCCGCTCGTCCTGGCCGTCGGCTACACCGCGATCGCGCTGACGGCACGCGGCCTGGACCTGAGCGGCCATGTGCTGTGGCTGCTGCCCGTCCTGCTGGTCGCCGGCCTCGGCATGGGCCTGACCACCGGTCCGCTGACCAACCTGGTGCTGGGCGGCGCGGTCCCCGAACACGCGGCCGCCGCCTCGGGGCTGCTCAACACCGCTCAGGAGGGCGGGGCCGCCATCGGCGTGGCGATCGCCGGCACGGTCTTCTTCCCCGCCCTCGCGGACGCCGGCGGCAAGGCCGACGCCTATCCGCACGCGTTCGCCGTCACCCTGATCCCGCTCGTCTGTCTGGGCCTCCTCGCCTCCCTGCTGGTGCTCGCGGCCCCGGGCCGCGCCGCCCGGAAGTGAGCGCCCGGCACCCCGACCGCACGAAGGAAGGAGGCAAGAAGGGATGCCGTACCTCACCACCCGGGACGGGACCCGGCTGCACTACAGCGACTGGGGCGACGGACGGCCCGTCGTCCTGCTCGGCGCGGCCATGGCGGACTCGCGCATGTGGGAGTTCCAGGCGCCGTTCCTCGCCGGGAACGGACTGCGCTGCATCACCTACGATCGGCGCGGCAGCGGCCGTTCGGACATCCCCTGGACCGGATACGACTACGACACCCTGGCCGGCGACCTCGCCGATCTGCTCGACCACCTCGACCTGAGGGACGCCGTGCTGGCCGGCTACGCGGTGGGCGGCGGGGAGTGCGTGCGCTACCTGTCCCGGTACGGCACCGAACGGGTGGCCCGGCTGGCCCTGGTCGCCTCGACGACGCCGTTCCTGCTGCGCGCCCCGGACAACCCCGACGGACTGGAACCCGGTCTCTTCGACCAGGTGGAACAGGCCATCCGGACCGACCGGGCCGCCTGGCTGGAGGCGCTCACCTGGCCGTTCTTCGCGGGCCCGGAGCCGGACCCGGACAACCTGCCGCTCTCCGAGCAGCTCGCCGGCTGGCTGATCGGCATGTGTCTCAACACCTCGCCGAGAGCCGGCATCGAGATCTACCGCACGCTGTTCACCACCGACCAGCGCGCGGAGACGGCCGCGGTCCCGGTGCCCACCCTGGTGATCCACGGGACCGCCGACCTGGCGGCGCCGTACCCGCTGTGCGGCCCACGGACCGCCGAACTGATACCCGACAGCAGGCTGATCACCTACGAGGGCGCTGCACACGGCATGTTCGCGACCCACGCGGACCGGCTCAACGCCGACCTGCTGGCGTTCGTCAAGGAGTGACACCCGTCGCTCCCACCGCGTCCGGCCCCTGCGACAGGACCCAGGGGCCGGACGCTCGCGTTCCCGCCCCTGCGAGCCGCGTCAGCGCCGTGTCAGCCCCGTGACAGCGCCCCTCGGCAGAGTGGAGATCGCCGCGACGCCGGGCGCACAGCCGGCCCGGTCCGCGGGTGCCGTCCGACGAAGGAGTACGCCCCTCATGGCAGACACCGCAGCCCCGGCTCCCACCCGGGCCCTCGTCCTGGGCAACCCCGCTTCCGGCAGCCACTCGCCCGAACTGGTCGAGGAGGTACGCCAGTTGTGCGCGTCCTGCCTGGAGCGCGCAGAGGTGCACCTCACCACCGGACCGGGCGACGCCACCGTCACCGTGCGCCGGGCGCTGCAGCGGCCCACCGGGGCACCCGACCTGATCGTCGTCATCGGCGGCGACGGCACCGTCCGGGAGGCCGTACAGGGACTGGTGCCCGTCACCGGCAACGCCACCCTCGCGGTGGTGCCCGGCGGCACGGGCAACTCCGGCTACAAGATGCTCTGGGGCGAGCGGCCCTGGAGCGAGTCCCTGAAGGCGGTCCTGACCGACAACGGCATCGGCGGCAGTGCCCGGCTGCGCCGCCTGGACCTGGCCCGCCTCGCACAGACCCGCAACTACGTCTATCTGGGTGCCTGTTCGGGCGTGATCGCCGACGCGCTGATCACCGCCCGCGGGCTGCCCCTGACCGGTCGGGAGCGCTACGCCCGCGCCTTCGCGGACACGGCCGACGGCTACCCGCCGTACCCGGGCCGGGTCACCGTCGACGGCCGGGTCGTGCACGAGGGCCCCACGGTCCTCGCCAACGTCGGCGGCGGCCGGTACCGCGGCGGCCGGTTCCAGGTGCTGCCGGACTCGCTGCTCGACGACGGACTGCTCGACGTCTGTGTCATCGGCAGCGGGATCGCCGCGGCCGACGTGCCCGAACTGACCCTGAAGGCCGCGCACATGGACCACCCGGCGACCGTGTACGCACGCGGCCGCACGATCACCGTCGAGCGCACCGACGGCCTCCGGCTGCCGCTGGAGCACGACGGCGAGTACCAGCACGGCATCGGCGCCTCGGCCACCTTCGAGGTGCTCCCGGGAGCACTCCCGGTCTGGGCTCCGGCCACCCCCTGAAGCCCGTACGAAGCCACCTGTCAGAAGAACAAGTCAAGCAAGTCACAGAGGAGAACGCCCGCATGAGCGACCTGACCACCACCGTCTCCCGTTACCTCGACATCTGGAACGAGGCGGACGCCGACAAGCGCGCCGCGGCCATCGCCGAGCTGTTCACCGCCGACGCCCCGTACATCGACCCGCTCGCGGCGGTCGAGGGTCACGAGGGCTTCGGGGCCGTGGTGGCCGGTGCCCGCGACCAGTTCAAGGGCCTCGCCTTCGAGCTGCACGGCACCGTCGACACTCACCACGACCAGGCCCGCTTCCAGTGGGGCCTGGTGACCGAGCCGGGTGCCGAGCCGATCGCGATCGGCTTCGACGTGATCGTCACCGACGCCGAGGGCAGGATCAAGGCCGTCTACGGCTTCCTCGACAAGGTCCCGGCCGCCTGAGCACCACCCCCAACACCGCGGGAGCACCGGGGCGACGGTGCTCCCGCGGTCGTATTCCCACCCGTGACGCACGCACGTCTTGGAAGGTAGCCGCCTCATGACCGCTGTCCTCGGGGAGAGCGTCGCCCGGGCACTGTGCGCCGACTGGGCCGAGCAGGCACACACCCTGCCCCGAGCCGGCCGCGGCCGCGCGCCCGCCGACACCCCGTTGCGCGAACTCTCGCACTGGGCCGCGACCCTGCGCCCGCAGCACATCCCGTGCCGGGTGCTGAAGCTCGCCGCGAGCCAGGTGCTGTCGCAGATCGCCTCCATCCGGGCCGGTCTCCAGCACCCCCTCGGCAGAAAGCTGGTGGCCGCCTTCGGGCACCCCATGCAGCGCGACCCGCGGCAGGCCGCCGGCGTCTTCGCCGCGCTCGGCTCCTGGCTGAACCTGGACGACACCGCGTACGCCGGGCACCTGTCCAACTCCACGGTCGCGGTCCCGCTCGCCTTCGCCTACGCCCGCCGGCTGGACGGGCTCTCGCTGCTCACCGCGGTGGTCGTGGCCAACGAGTGCGCGGCCCGCATCACCGCCTCCGCGACCCTCGGCCCGCTGCGCGGCCAGAGCGCCGTGCACACCCACCTGGCCGGCGCGGTCGCGGGCCGACTGCACTGCGACCGGGCCTCCGCCTCCCTCTTCGAGAACTCCTTCGGGCTGGCCTTCGCGATGCCCAACTGGCCGCTGATGCGGGCCTTCCTCGCCAGTGACGCCCGGCTGTTCAACACCTTCACGCCGGTGCGCACCGCGATGGACGCCTGCGACGCGGCGTACGCGGGGCTGCGCGGGGCGCCCGACATCATGGAGCACAGCGACGGCTTCCTGGCCCGGTTCGCGACGGTGCCGCTGCCGCAGGCGGTGGCGAAGGGGCTGGGCCGCCGCTGGCACACCGACACGCTGTCGTTCAAGATGCACCCCGGCGGGCCCGGCATCGACGCCGCGGTGGACTGCGCCGTCGAGATCCACCGGGAACTCGGCCCGGTCAGGCCGCAGGACGTGGCCGAAGTGGTCGTCGAGGCCTCCCTGTACACGCTGTTCGCGGGGGAGCGGGCCGCCCAGTACGTCACCGGGCCCGGCTCACCGCTGGGCGCGCTGGTCCTTGACGTGCCCTATCCCGTGGCCACCACCCTGCTCACCGGCGAGTTCTCGGTGGACGACTTCTCCGCACCGCATCTGGACGACCCCGACCGCTGGGCACTGGCGAAGCGGATCCGGCTGGAGCACGACACGGAGATGACCCGCGAACTGTTCCTGTCCGACGCACCGTTCGGCGAGGCCGTGCGGGAGGCGGGGGAGCTGGCCGTGCCGTGGCTGCGCGGCTTCGGCGGCGACGAACTCGTGGACCTGATCGGCGCGTTGCAGGCCGACGACCGGGACTTCTCCCGGTCCACCAAGGCCACCGGCGCCCGGGTCACCGTACGGCTGACGGACGGCCGTACGGTCTCCCGCACCCGGCTGATCCCAGTGGGCGCCGCCGGTCCGGAGACCCGGGCGGGCCATGCCGACCTGGTGCGGGAGAAGTTCCTGTCGCTCGGCGGCTCCCAGCAGGTGGCCGACACGGTCGACCGCCTGCACCGGATGCGCCCGCGGGCGGTACGCCGCTGGATCGAGACGGCGTTCCTGGACTGACAGCGCCGCCGCACGGTGCGTCAGGCGCCGTGCGACATCGTCTCGTCGGTGCACACGAGGTGGATCGTCAGGTCGGCCGGGCCGGCCTCCTGCCCCAGCACGCCGTAGGCGAGGTACCGCCGCGTCGTCTTGCGCACGGCGAGGATCCAGCCGGTGGCGTGGTCGTTCGGCCGGTTCTCGATGACGTCGGCCGGTACCTCGGAGAGCTTGGTGCCTGACTTGGCGGTGAGGACGTAACCACCGCTCTCGACGTGCTGCATCCCGGGGCAGAACACCTCGTGACGGCTGCCGTCGGCACCGCCGTGGATGACGGGCGCGGCCGTGTGCTGCGGGGGCTGCGGTTCCGCGGCGGTCGGTGCGGCGGCACAGAAGAGCAGGGTCAGGACGCCAGCGGTCACGGCGAGGGGCGTGCGTGTTCCAGGCATGGTGAGACTCCTCGGAAGAGCTAAGGGGACGGGTTCGGCTCATTGGAGCCCGCTGCCTTCCACCGGTCCGTGCTAAACACGCAGCGTTACCGCCCAACGGGGTAAAACGGTCAATCTTTCGAGCAGGCGGCCCCGAATCGCTACAGTGTGTGATTGAGTAAGCGCATTCCGTTACTCTACGTGGTCGCCCCATGCTGCCTCATGCCGCCCGCGGCGCCGCGTGTTCCCACGAGGAGTCCCATGTCCCGCAGAGGGATCCCCCGCAAGGGGAGGTGGACGTTCGCGGCCGGCTGTGCCGCGCTCGTTCTGTCCGTCACCGCACCCGCAGCGCTCGGCTCCACCCCGTCCGCCACGCACGACTTCGACCACGGGCCGGGGCCCGTGCACATCTCCCGCGAACAGATCGCGAAGGAAGTCCGCCCCGAGGAGGTCAAGGCCCTCGGCCGGGCCCGCGCCGAGAGCCTGGCCCGGGACCGCATCGGCCTGCGCGCCGTCGACCGCGGCTACCCACAGCCGATGCGCAACCGCAGCCTGAACGAGCACACCAACTCGCAGACGGCGGCCAACGCGGCGTTCGACGCGGCGACGTCCGGGAAGTTCGCCCAGTACATCGACAGCCCGGACTACGGCGACCACGTCGCACTGCTCCCCAACGGCAAGGTCCTGCTGTTCTCCTTCGAGGCCGTCGAGGACAGCCCGAACAAGGAGACGGCGCCCACCGAGGTCATCGGCCGTGACAACGCAGGCCGCGCCTACGTCTGGACCCCGCCCGAGAACGGGGAGGGAAGCGGCACCTTCAAGGCCGTACCACCGCCCGTCCTGAACATGGACGACGGCACGGACGAACCGCGCCCCGCCCCGATCTTCTGCGCCGGACACTCATACCTGCCCAACGGCATGGTCGGCATCTTCGGCGGCAACCTCGGCGGCAACCACGGCACCGGCGCCCACCTCGCCCTGGTCTTCGACCCCTGGACCGAGACCTGGCACCAGCAGAAGGACATGGCCGAGGGCCGCTGGTACCCGTCGGTCGTCACCGGCGCCGACGGCCGGCAGTTCATCACCTCCGGCCACGGCGACATCGGCTGGGGCAAGCTCTCCCAGTCGATCGAGCGCTTCCCGGCCAAGAACACCGCGGTGTCGTACGACTCGTCGACCACCCCGAACGACCAGGCACTCGACAAGTGGCCGGTCAAGGCCGAGTACTCGACCGACTACCCGCACCTGTTCTCGCTGCGGGACGGCAAGATCTACGGCTTCGGGCGCACCTACAACGAGCAGTACGTCTTCGACCCGCAGACCGAGACCGAGCAGCCGCTGCGCGCCCGCCCCGGCGGCGGCATGCGCAACTACGGCTCCGCGGTGGCCCTGCCGAACAACACCCCCGGCAACGGGCCGGACTCCGTCCTGATCCTCGGCGGTGACCGCAACGACCCGATGACGTACAAGTTCTCCGGCGGCCGCTGGACCGAGGACAGCGCCCGCGCCTTCGGCCGCACCCAGGACGACACGCTGATCTTCCCCGACGGCCGGCTGTTCACCGTCAACGGCGGCTACGACATCCGCAACTACGGCAACGGCGACTACAACCCCAACGCCGACGACAAGTGGCGGCAGACCGAGATCCGCGGCTTCGACGGCAAGTGGCGGACCGGCCCCAGCCAGCGGCTGCCGCGCGGCTACCACTCCAACGCCGTCATCCTGCCCGACGGCCGCATCATGATCACCGGCGACGAGCTGCAGGAGATCGCCAACAACAAGGACATCAAGTCCGGGATGAACGGCACCATCGAGATCTACGAGCCGCCGTATCTCCACCAGGGCGGCCAGCGGCCGACCCTGACGGACGTGACGAACCCCACCGTGGGCTACGACAGCAGCCTCCGGATCAGCACCGGCACGCCCGAACTGGCCGAGAAGGCCGTCCTGATGGCGCCCATCACCTCCACCCACTCGGTGGACACCAGCCAGCGCCGCATCGAGCTGCCCATCACCAGCAGTGCCGGCAACAAGCTCGTGCTGAAGACCCCGCCGTCGGTCAAGGACGCGCCGCCCGGCTACTACCTGCTGTTCCTGCTCGACGAGCGCGGGGTGCCCAGCATCGCCAAGTGGGTGCAGCTGCGGCCCGGCGCCTGACGCCCCCGTACCCCCTGTCCGCCCCTGCCTCCGGAGGCCCGGGCGGCGCCGGCCACGCGCCGCCCGGGAACCCGGACCGTCCCCACCGTCCTCATCCAGCAAGGGAGTTCCATGACCACCCCGCTACCGCTGCGCGACAGCACCGAGATCCAGGGCGACATCCTCGCCGGGTTCAAGAAGGACCACATGACCCTGCTCTTCCTCCAGTTCGGCGACATGACCGCCGCCCGGAACTGGCTGGCAGAGCTGATCCCCTCCATCGCCACCACCGAGCAGGTCGCCCAGTTCAACCAGAAGTTCCACGACGCCCGCGTCAACTCCCAGGGCGACGACCCGAAGAACCTCAAGGCCACCTGGGTCGGCCTCAGCCTCACCTATCCGGGCATCCAGTTCCTCACCGGCAACGACAAGGTGTTCGACAAGGTGCCCACGGGCACCACCGTCCAGGCGTTCGTCCAGGGGTCCGCCGTCCGCGCCGAGGCGCTCGGCGACACGGGGTGCAACGATCCGAAGAGATGGATCTTCGGCTCCGAGCAGAAGCCCCCCATCCACGCCGTGCTGACCATTGCGGCTGACCAAAGGGGCGACCACGACACCGAGGTCACCCGCCAGACGGAGGCCGCCTCTCGCGCCGGAGTCCTGATCGTCCACCCGCAGTCCGGCGCCACGCTGCCCGACAAGCGCAAGGGCAAGGAGCACTTCGGCTTCAAGGACGGCGTCAGCGAACCGTTCGTGGTGGGCTTCGACAGCCCGGAGGAGGCCGAGGGCGCCCGGATGATCCCGGCCGGCCAGTTCGTCCTCGGCGCCGACCAGGACACACCCCTGCCCAAGGGCGTGCCCGACTGGATGAAGTACGGCTCCTTCCAGGTCGTACGACGGCTCGGCCAGGACGTCCCCGGCTGGTGGGCGCAGGTCAACTCCGAGCTGGCGAAGCTGCGGGAAGCCAAGGTGGTGGACGAGAACACCAAGAGCGAGTGGCTCGCCGCCCGCCTGGTGGGCCGCTGGCGCTGCGGAGCCTCGATCGCGAAGTACCCCGACGCCGCGCCCGCGCCGGGTACCGAACCCGACAACGACCTCAGCTTCAAGGACGACCCCCACGGCATCACCACCCCGCTCTTCTCCCACCTGCGCAAGACCGCCCCGCGCGACGGCCTGGTCGACAAGGGCAAGCTGGTCGAAGAGAAGTTCATGGACCTTCGGCGCATCATCCGGCGCGGCATCCCCTACGGTGCCCCCTTCGACCCGGCCAACGAGGACGGCGGCGGCCCCGACGAGTCCCGCGGCCTGGTCTTCGTCTGCTACCAGTCCGACCTGCGCCAGCAGTTCGAGTTCATCCAGACCGACTGGATCAACGACCCGAACTTCCCGCACGAGCGCGACCCCAAGCCCGGCCCGGACCCGATGGTCAGCGGCGCGCTCCCCGGAGTCACCACCGGCGAGATCGCCTTCGAGAGCCACTCGAACATCAACGGCGACCGGAAGACCACCATCCTGAGCTTCAAGCCGTTCGTGACCACGGAGGGCTCGGTCTACGCCTTCAGCCCCTCCCTCACCACCCTGCGCGGACTCAGCCGGGGCCGCCTGGAGGGCGCGACCTCCCCCGGCGGCAACCAGACGAAGCCCGGCACCGGCGGACAGCCCGGTCCGATGGACGAGATCCTGCCCTGGCCGGACGTCGAGGGCCGCTACTGGACCTTCTCCGGGCGCACCGTCCGTGTCGCCGGCACCGGCGGCCCCGAGGTGGAACAGCTGACCACGGGAAAGGACGACCGCACCGGGACGGTCATGGACTCGGGCATCGACCTGTCCTCCTGGCCCGCCCTGGCCGGCGTGGACCAGGTCGACGCGATCCTGCCCGTCCCGGACGAGCAGGGCCTCAACGGCGAGAGCAGCTACTGGCTGTTCCACACCAAGAACGGCACCCAGGTCTACCGCCGCATCAACATCGCCCACGACGCCCGTCACACCAACCGCAGGATCGGCGACGACCAGCGACTGTCCCTCTGGAACTCCTTCGGCGGGGTCACCCGGGTCGACGCGGTGCTGCCGGTGCCCGACCAGCGCCGGACCGACACGGCCGACGGCAAGTCCTGGTACTGGCTCTTCCACACCACCCCGCAGGGCCAGCGCTACCGGCTGATCTCCATCGCCGACGGCGGCAAGCACACCGACGTCATGGAGCGCACCGACCGCGAGCTGACCAAGTGGGTCTCACTGCAGGGCGTCGGGAAAGTCGAGGGATTCCTGTTCGTCCCGGGTAGGTTCCGGGTGGGCGGCCAGACGTGGTGCTGGGTCTTCCACGAGCAGCAGTACCGGACGATCTCCATCTCGGACGGTGCCGGCCACCCCGACACAGTGGTCCGCGAGTCCCGCCCGAACACCCCGTGGTTCCGTAGAGGTTGAGCCGCTACAGGCAGTGCAGGTGCCGTTCCCGTGGCAGTACGGCGCCGCGCGCCACGTACAGGCGTACGGCGTCGTACACGCGGTAACGGATCTGCCCGTTCCGGTCCGGCTCGCCGGCCTGGACCAGCTGGCGGTGCAGCAGCTCCTCCAGCAGGTCCACGGCGAGCCGCCGGGACGGTGTCACCCGGGTCGTCATCTCCTGTACGTCGAAATCTCCCTGGATATCGGCCAGTTGACCGAGAGCGGTCCGTAACGGAGGTGACAGCGGCCGGTAGTACGCGGTCACGCTGGTGTGCAGGGACAGGTCGCCGACGTGCAGCGAGCGCAGCCGTTCGCGCTCGTCCGCCAGCCGGTCCGCGAGGTCGCCGAGGGACCGGTGCGGGCGCGCCGTGAGCCACAGGCCGGCGATGTGCAGGGCCAGGGGCAGCCCCGCGCAGGACTCCACGACGCTCCGGGCCGCCGGCTGTTCGGCGCGGATGCGGGCGGTGCCCACCAGGTCCGCCAGCATCCGCCGGGCGTCCTGCCGGTCCAGGGCGCCGATCCGGCGGTGGAACCCGTCGGGCAGCGCGGACAGTTCACGCCGTGCGGCCACCAGGACCGCACTGCTGCCGTCGTCCACGAGCAGCGGCCGTACCTGCGCCTCGCTGTCGACGTTGTCGAGGACCACGAGCACCCGCCGTCTGCTGAGCGCGTCCCGCAGTCGGGCGCGCGCCTCATCCGGGTTCTCGGGGGCGGGAGCGCCCCCGAGGGAGCGCAGGATGCGGCGGACGAGCACGTCCGAGGTGAAGGGGAGGGAGGAGGCACGGTGCAGGTCGACGAAGACCTGTCCGTCCGGGAACCGGCCGCGCACCTCGTGGGCGGCCCGCAGGACCAGCGAGGTCTTCCCGGCTCCGGGCGGTCCGACGACCACGACGGGCCGGCCGTGACCGGGCTCGGTCCGGGCGAGCCGGGCCGTCAGGTCCGCCGTCAGCGCGTCCCGCCCGACGAGCCGGCGGCGGGGGGCGGCGGGCAGTTCCGCCGGTACGGCCGCGCCCGGGGGACCGGGCGGGGACCCGGCGCGGGGCAGCCGGAGTAACCGCCCCGCCTCGCGGGACGGGAGCCCGAGCGCCTCGGCGAGGAGCAGCAGCGACTGCCTGCGGGGGCGGGCGGTGTGACCGGTCTCCAGGTTGCGGATGGCCCGCACGCTCAGCCCCGACCGCTCGGCCAGCTCCCCCTGGGTGAGGCAGGCCTCCTCACGGGCCCGGACCAGCGCGGCACCCAGACTGTCCGGGGCGGCCGCGGCGTGCAGCGGGCTCATCAGCGTGCCGGCCGGCGCAGGGCCGCGACGAACTTGTAGCGGGAGCCCCGGTACACCGAGCGCACCCACTCCACCGGTCTGCCCTCGGCGTCCCGGGAGTGCCGGGACAGCAGCAGCATCGGCAGGCCCACGTCGGTGGCGAGCAACTGGGCCTCGCGCGGGGTCGACAGCGAGGTCTCGATCGTCTCGTCGGCCTCGGCGAGATGGACACCGAACACCTCGGCGAGGGCCGTGTACAGCGACGGGTACGTGGCCAGCGACTGCCGCAGCCCGGGAAAGCGCCGTGCCGACAGATGGGTCGTCTCGATCGCCATGGGGTCGCCGCTGGCGAGCCGCAGCCGCTCGATGCGCAGGACGCGCTCGCCGACCTCGATGCCGAGGAGACCGGACAGCTTGGCGTCCGCCGCGACCTCGCCGATGTCCAGCATGTGCGAGGCGGGCTCCAGGCCCTGGGCGCGCATGTCCTCCGTGTGCGAGGTGAGCTGGAGGGTCCGGTACAGCTTGGGCTGGGCGACGAAGGTGCCCTTGCCCTGGATGCGGTCGAGCCGTCCCTCCCCGACCAGTTCCTGCAGCGCCTGCCGGACGGTGGTGCGCGAGGTGCCGAGCCGGACGGCGAGCAGGCGCTCCGCGGGCATGGCGGAGCCGGGCTCCAGCGCCTGCGTCATCTCCAGCACCTGCTGCTTGATCCGGTAGTACTTCGGCACGCGCGCGGCGCGGCCGGGCGCCCCCGTGGGGTGCTGGGCGCTGCTGACGTCGGTGGCCATGCCTGCCTTCCCGGCTGTGTGGGTGGGCTCCCGTTATAGCGACCAACTGCCCTATGGTCTAGTCCAACCAGTGCGGGAGGTCTAGTCCAGCAGGCGCGCCGCCGACGGTCCGCGCAAAAGGGGACGGACGCGCTCCGGTGACTTTCTCGTAACGGCCGGATCGCCTTCCTGAACCACCCTTGACACCTCAAAAGGTCTAGGCCAAGCTCCACCGTACTGGTCTACACCATTAGTGGCCAGGTCCCGAGCCCTACGTGCAACAGCGTCGTACGCAGGTCACCGCCGAGGGCGTGGGGGGATAAGTGGCATCCCTGAGGAGGGTGGCGTGAAGCGCAAGCTTGCTGCCGCGATCGTGATCGCGGGCATGATGGTCTCCGTCTCGGCGTGCGGCGGCGACGACGGGAAGGACACGGGCAAGAACGCGGGTCCTGACAGCTTCAAGGGCCAGACCCTGACGGTCTGGACGATGGACGGCTCGGCTCCGCCGCAGTGGTCCAAGGACGTGCAGGCCGCCTTCGAGAAGAAGACCGGCGCCAAGCTGAAGTTCGAGATCCAGAAGTGGGACGGGATCCAGCAGAAGATCACCACCGCCCTCTCCGAGTCCAACCCGCCGGACGTCATCGAGGTCGGCAACACCCAGACCCCGGCCTACGCCGCCACCGGCGGCCTCGCCGAACTGGGCGACCTCAAGCAGGAGATCGGCTCGGACTGGACCCCGTCGGTCTCCGCGTCCTCCGTGTACGACGGCAAGCAGTACGCCGCCCCGTGGTACTTCGCGAACCGCGTCGTCATCTACAACAAGAAGATCTGGGCGAAGGCCGGCATCAAGGACACTCCGAAGACCCAGGCCGAGTTCTTCAAGGATCTGGACACCATCGGCAAGAAGACCGACGCCGAGCCGCTCTACATGCCGGGCCAGAACTGGTACTTCTTCGACGGCCTGACCATCGGCCAGGGCGCCGACCTGGTGAAGAAGGACGGCGACAAGTACGTCTCCAACCTGGGCGACCCGAAGGTCGCCGCGGCCATGGAGACCTACAAGAAGTACGCCTCCTACTCCAAGGCCCCCAAGGACAAGGACGAGGCCACCCCGCAGCAGGCCCAGGTGTTCGCCAAGGGCAAGACCGGCGCCTTCATCGGCATGGGCTGGGAGGCCGGCACCGCGGTCCAGGCCAACAAGGCCATCGAGAAGGACCTCGGCTACTTCACCATCCCGGGCGCCACGGCCGACAAGCCCGAGGGCGTCTTCCTCGGCGGTTCCAACCTCGCCGTCGCCGAGGGCAGCAAGAAGCAGGCCCTGGCCAAGGAGTTCCTGAAGGTCGCCCTGTCCGACGAGTTCGAGGGCGAGCTGGCCAAGCTCAACGGCGTCATCCCGAACAAGCAGTCCCTGGAGACCAACCTCAAGGGCAACGCCGTCGCCGAGGCCGCCGCGCCCGGTGCCTCGGTCGGTGGCACCACGCCGCTGATCCCCGAGTGGGCCGCGGTGGAGAACACCCCGAACCCGATCAAGTCCTACATGACCGCGGTGCTGAACGGTAAGTCCCCGGCGGACGCCGCCAAGCAGGTCGAGGGCGAGATCAACAAGCGCCTGGCCCAGCAGAACTGATGACCCGCGCCGGGGGCGTCGGCGGACGCCCCCGGCTCAGTCGTTCGTACGGCCGGCAAGGCCGGTACCGCCACGGAAGAGATGGCAACTCATGTCAGTGCAGACCGAAGGCACGGACACGGCCGGGGAGCCCGCTGTCCGCAAGGCCCGGACACCAGGGCCGCCGAGGAGCGAGGACCACGGCTCCGGGTCCCCGTCCCGGCGCGGTGCCGCCGCCCCCTATCTGCTCCTGCTGCCCGCGCTGCTGGCCACACTGATCCTGCTCGGCTGGCCCCTGGTGAAGAACGGCATGCTGTCGTTCCAGAACCTCAACCCGCGGCAGCTCATCCAGCACCTCACCGAGTGGAACGGCGGCGACAACTACAAGGAGGTCCTGAGCGGTTCGGACTTCTGGCACGTCGTCGAGCGGTCGGTGGTCTTCACCGCGGTCAACGTCGTCCTGATCATGCTGGTCGGCACCCTGGTCGGGCTGCTGCTGGCCCGGCTCGGCACGAAGATGCGGCTGCTGCTCATGCTGGGCCTCGTCCTCGCCTGGGCCATGCCCGTCATCGCGGCCACCACCGTCTACCAGTGGCTGTTCGCCCAGCGCTTCGGCGTCGTCAACTGGGTTCTGGACAAGCTCGGCTGGCACTCCATGGCCGACTACAACTGGTTCGGCTCCCAGTTCTCCACCTTCTCCGTGATCACGCTGCTGATCGTCTGGCAGTCGATCCCGTTCGTGGCGATCAACCTGTACGCCGCCACCACCACGATCCCCAGGGAGCTGTACGAGGCCGCGTCCCTGGACGGCGCCGGAGCCTGGAAGGGCTTCACCTCGGTGACCTTCCCGTTCCTGCGGCCCTTCCTGTACGCCACGACGTTCCTCGAAGTCATCTGGGTCTTCAAGGCGTTCCCGCAGATCTTCGCGATCAACGAGGGCGGCCCCGACCACCTCACCGAGACCCTGCCGATCTACGCCTTCGTCGAGGGCGTCGGCAACCAGCACTTCGGCGTCGGCGCGGCGATCTCCTTCCTGACCGTCCTGGTGCTGCTCGTCATCACCTCGTACTACCTGCGCATGGTGCTCAAGCAAGAGGAGGACGAGCTGTGAAGCGCTCGGTCTTCGGCCGTATCTGGCCCAACGCGACCGCCGTCATCCTCTTCGTCGGCTTCGTGTTCCCCGTCTACTGGATGTTCGCGACGGCCTTCAAGCCGACCGGCGACATCATCTCCGAGAACCCGGTGTGGTTCCCGACGAACCTCACGCTCGGTCACTTCGGCAAGGCCGTGGACGCCGACCACTTCTGGACCCTGGTCCTCAACTCGGTCACCGTCACGGTCAGCGCGGTACTGCTGTCGCTCGTCATCGCCCTGTTCGCCGCCTTCGCACTCGCCCGGATGCGGTTCAAGGGCCGGCGCGGCTTCATCGTGACCTTCATGCTGGCGCAGATGGCGCCCTGGGAGGTCATGGTCATCGCCATCTACATGCTGGTCCGCGACAACGACATGCTCGACAGCCTGGTCCCGCTCACCGTCTTCTACGCGATCATGGTGCTGCCGCTGACCATCCTGACGCTGCGCGGCTATGTGGCCGCCGTGCCGAAGGAGCTCGAGGAGTCGGCGATGGTCGACGGCTGCACCCGGACCCAGGCCTTCGTCAAGGTCATCTTCCCGCTGCTGGCGCCCGGTCTGATGGCCACCTCGCTGTTCGGCTTCATCACCGCCTGGAACGAGTTCCCGCTGGTCCTGATCCTCAACAAGGACATCGAGAAGCAGACCCTGCCGCTCTGGCTCTCCCAGTTCCAGACCGCCTTCGGCGACGACTGGGGCGCCACGATGGCCGCCTCGTCCCTGTTCGCGCTGCCCATCCTGATCCTCTTCATCTTCCTGCAACGCAAGGCCGTCAGCGGTCTGACCGACGGCGCCGTGAAGGGATGACACCGCCGATGACAACGCTCGCCACTGGCTCAGACACCCTCACCCGGGACGCCCTCGCGGTGCTGCAGCCGGGATTCGACGGCACCACCACGCCGGACTGGGTGCGCCGCCGCCTCGGCGAAGGACTCGCCTCCGTCGCCCTGTTCGGGCGCAACGTCGTCACCGAGGAGCAGGTCACCGCACTCACCGCCGAGCTGCGCGCCGAGCGGGACGACCTGCTGGTCGCCATCGACGAGGAGAGCGGCGACGTCACCCGCCTGGACGTGCGCACCGGCTCCTCCTTCCCCGGCAACCACGCCCTCGGTGCCGTCGACGACCCGGGCCTCACCCGGGGCGTGGCCCGGGAGCTGGGCCGGCGGCTGGCCGCCTGCGGCGTCAACTTCGACTGGGCGCCGTCCGCCGACGTCAACGCCAACCCCGACAACCCCGTCATCGGCGTGCGGGCCTTCGGCGCGGACACCGCGCTGGTGGCCCGGCACACCGCCGCCTGGGTCGAGGGCCTGCAGTCCACCGGCGTCGCCGCGTGCACCAAGCACTTCCCGGGGCACGGCGACACCAACGTCGACTCCCACCACGCGGTCCCGCGGATCGACGTGGACGCGGAGACGCTGTACGCACGCGAACTGCCGCCCTTCCGCGCCGCCATCGCGGCCGGCACCCGGGCCGTGATGAGCGCGCACATCCTCGTCCCCGCCCTCGACCCGGACCGCCCCGGCACCCTCTCCCGGCGCATCCTCACCGAGCTGCTCCGCGGCGAACTCGGCTACCAGGGCCTGATCGTCACGGACGGCATGGAGATGCGCGCCATCTCCGGGACGTACGGCCTGGAGCACGGCGTGGTCCTCGCGATCGCGGCGGGCGCGGACGCGATCTGCGTCGGCGGCGGCCTGTGCGACGAGACGACCGTGCTGAAGCTGCGGGACGCGCTCGTGGCCGCCGTACGCTCCGGCGAGCTGCCCGAGGAGCGCCTGGCCGACGCGGCCGCCCGGGTGCGGGCGCTGGCGCGATGGACGGCCGAGACCAAGAAGGACGCCGAAACCGTCGTACCCGAACCGGAGATCGGGCTCGTCGCTGCCCGCCGAGCCCTCACGGTGAGCCGTCACGGCTCGGCCGCGCCGGTCACCGAGCCCGTCCATGTCGCCCGGTTCAACCCGGCCCCGAACATCGCCGTCGGCGACGAGACTCCCTGGGGCGTGGCCGCCGAGCTGCTGCGGCTGCTGCCGGGCAGCACCGCCGGCTCCTCCAGCGGGCCCGACGCGGGCCGGGAGGCGCTCGCGGCCGCGGCCGGGCGCCGGGTCGTCGCCGTGGTCCGCGACGAGCACCGGCACGCCTGGATGGGATCCGCCCTCGACACGCTGCTCACGGCCCGGCCGGACACCGTCGTGGTCGAGATGGGCGTACCGCAGGCCCCGCCGCGCGGCGCCCTGCACATCGCCACCCACGGCGCGGCCCGCGTCTGCGGGATCGCGGCGGCGGAGGCGGTCGTCAGAGGCTGAACCTCACACGTCACCCGCTCAGGCCGGCACCGGAAGCCTCACCGGTGTCGGCCTCTGCTTTGTCCAACCGGCGGCATTCGGGCGGCAGTTGGGCGGCACTTTGACGGGGGTACCGACCGGTAATCGTTGACACCCCCAATTGGTCTAGTCCAGCTTGGGAGGGCGCTTCAGTTCGATCACCACGGAGTGACGGCATGCACAAGCCCACCCCCTACCTCCACCGAGCGGCGTCCGGCCGCCCCTACTTCAGCGCGGACGGCGAGACGTACCTCGCCCCGACCCCCCTGCGCGACCTCGAGAAGTCCCGCCCCCTGCGGGTGCTGTCCGAGGAGGACTTCGCCTTCTGGCAGACGTACGGCTATGTCGTCGTCCGGGAGGCCATCACCCCCGGCGAGGCGAAGAGCCTGCTCGAATTCGCCTGGGACTTCCAGGGCCTCGACCCCGACCGCCCCGAAACCTGGTACGAGGAACCGGAGTTCCGCTCCGAACTCGACCAGCACCTGTTCATCTACGGCTTCGTGGAGGCGTACCACCACCAGCTGATCTGGGACAGCCGCCAGGCGCAGCGCGTCTACGACGCCTTCGTGGACGTGTGGGACTGCGAGGAGCTGTGGGTCACCCTGGACCGGCTCAACCTCAACCCGCCCAACATCCGCACCCGTTCGCGCTCCCTGATCGAGCCGACCGACGAGGGCTTCGACATCGAGCTGCACTGGGACGTCGACACCACCCTCGCCGTGCTGCCGCAGCGGGTCCAGGGCATCATCGCCCTGGGCGACACCCGGCCCGAACTCGGCGGCTTCCAGTGCGCACCGGAGCTGTTCCACCGCTTCGAGGAGTGGCGCATCGCCCAGCCGGCCGGCCGCGACCCGATCCGGCCCGCGGTCGACCGCGCCGCGTTCCCCGTGGTCCGCCCCGACCTCCAGGCCGGCGACCTGCTGATCTTCAACGGGCTGCTGGCGCACGGCGTGGCACCGAACCACTCCGCGGGCGCTGTCCGGGCCGTCCAGTACCTGTCGATGATGCCCGCCCTGGAGGAGCACAGGGAGCTGCGGAGGTCGCGCGTCGAGTCCTGGCGCACGCTCGGCACCCCCGACTGGAACGGCACCCTGCTCGGCGACGCGCGCAGGCCGGAGGCGCTCCGGTACGGCCCCGCCGAACTGGACGACCTGGGCCGCAAGCTGCTGGGCCTCGACCCCTGGGCGGCGCGGTGAACCGGATCTGCCTGTGCCTGCCCACCAACCGGGCCTGCTCCGCCACCATCACCGCGATCCACCGGGAAGCCGCCTACGCCGCCGAGCGGTTCGGCGCGGACGTCCAGCTCCTGATCCTCGACTCCTCGGACGACTACACCCGCGCCGAGCACGCCCGCGTCGCGGCGGCACTGCCCCCGGCGGCGAACGTCACCGTGCACCACCTCGGCGAGGACCCGCAGCGCGACTTCCTGCGCCGGGTGATCCGGCGGGCCGGCGTGCCCGACCCGGACCGGGTGCTCGCACTCCTGCTCCCCGCCGGTGTCTCCTACGGCTCCTGCACCGACCGCGCCTTCCTGCTGGCCTCCGCCCTCGGCTGTCACTCGGTGCACCGCAGGGACTCCGACAGCACCTACCAACTCCTGGACGCAGAGCAGGTCTTCCCCGTCCACCACGAACTCCCGTGGCTGGGCAGGCCCGCCGCGCAGGCCTCGTCCTCCGTCACCCGCACGGACCTCGACCCGGCGCACACGGAGCGTCCGGTGTCGCTGGCCGGTGCCTCCTTCATCGGTGAACTCTCCGTCGACATAGCGGAGATACGGCGCCTGGACGAGGGCGTCTACCACGACGTGGTCGGCCTGTGGGCGCCCGCCGACTCGTCACCGGAGGACCGGCGGCAGCTGGTCGAGGAGTCCTTCACCGGAGCGGGCACCGCCCCTTTCGCCGGCGACCACGCCACACTGACCCTCGTGGACCCGATGCGGGTCGACATGTGCAACATCGCCTTCCACCGCGACGTGTACGAGCGGATTCCGCTGCCCCCGGCCACCGACACCATCGGCAGCGACTACTTCCTCATCCACCTCGTCCACGACGCCACGCTCCCCGGCATCCTGCACAACCGGCACATCGAGAACTTCTACACCCCCGAACGCCGTACCGACGCGGGCTTCCTGGCCTACCAGACCCGGTTCGTGAAGTTCCTGCTGTCGATGCACTACTTCCACCACGTCTACGACCGGATGGCCGCCGAGGGCGCCCGGCTCCTCGACGACCGGCAGCACGTACGGGCCGACCGGATCGTGGAGTTCCTGCGTGAGAGCGCCGCCCTGGACCACGCCGAGAACGTGTGGCGCCTGGACCGCGTCGACACCGCCTACCGCAAACTGGGCGGCCGCTACGAGGAGTTCGCCGAGCTACTGGCCGGGCGCCGCCTGCAGTTGCTGGCCGAGGCCCGCCGGGACATCGAGGACTTCGCCCTGATGACCGAAGCCTGGCCGCAGCTGGTCGAGGCGGCCGGACACGAGGGCTGGTGAGCGTGGAGATCAGCTCGCGGCTGGCCGCCGCACTGGCCGCCGCCCCGGCGGACCGCATCGTCTACGACCTCGACGGCATCGAGGCCCAGTACGACCGGCTGCTGGCCGAACTGCCGGGCGTCCAGGTCCGTTTCGCCCTGAAGGCCTGCCCCGTGGACGAGGTGCTGCGGTGCCTCGCGGACCGCGGCGCCGGCTTCGACGCGGCCGGCCCCGCCGAGATCGTCCAGGCCCTGCACACCGGCGTGCCCGTGGACCGGATCCACTACGGCAACACCGTCAAGTCCGACACGGACATCGCCGCGGCCCACCGGCTCGGCGTGCGCACCTTCGCCACCGACAGCGTGCAGGACGTCCGGGCCATCGCCGAACACGCCCCCGGCGCCCGGGTGTTCTGCCGCCTCGCCACCAGCGGGGACGGCGCCCTGTGGGGCCTGAGCCGCAAGTTCGGCTGCTCGGCCGAGGACGCCGTCGAGGTTCTCACCACGGCTCGCGCGTGCGGACTCGTGCCGGCCGGCCTGTCCGTGCACGTCGGCTCGCAGCAGCTGACGGGCGAGGCCTGGCAACAGGCCCTCGACTCCATCGCCGAGGTGCTGGTGACACTGGAGGGGCGTGGGGTCGTACCGGACCACGTCAACCTCGGTGGCGGCCTGCCCGCGCTCGGCTACCTCGACCGCCACGGCAACCCCCTCGACCCGCCCCTCGACAAGATCTTCACCGTGATCCGGGAGGGCATGGAGCGCCTGAGCGGCCTCACCGCCGCCCCGCTCGGCTTCGTCCTGGAACCGGGGCGGCACCTGGTCGCCGACCATGGTGCGGTCCGCGCCCATGTGTACCGGCTGACGGGGCGAGCGCAGCCGGACGGGACGCACGCCCGCTGGCTGTACCTGAGCGTCGGAAAGTTCAACGGCCTCTACGAGATGGACCAGTTGAGCTACCGGCTGGTCTTTCCCGGCCAGGCCGACGAGGACGACTCGGAGGGCGACGGCGAGTACGTCTGTGCCGTCGTCGCGGGGCCGACCTGCGACAGCGACGACGCCTACGGCGGCGGCCGGCACCCGGTGCGCGTCCCCCGGGATCTCGCCTCCGGCGACCCGGTCTGGATCCTGTCCGCCGGCGCCTACGCCACCAGCTACACGACCCAGGGCTTCAACGGCATCCGCCCGCTGCCGTGCGTCTGCACCCGCGGCCCGGAAGGACGACACTGAGATGAGAGACCTCGTACGGGACATCACCGAGACCGACTGGCCCCAGGTCGCCGCCCTGGAGGCCGCGGCGTACGCGGACACCGCGCTGACGGAGGGCGAGGCCGCGTTGCGGTCCCGGGCCGCGGCGGGCACCTGCTTCGTCCTGGACCTCGACGGCCGGATCGCGGGCTACGTCCTGGCCCTGCCGTACCCGATGTTCCGCTACCCGGACCTGACCCGGCCGGAGCCCGTGACCCATCACTCGGCCAACCTCCACCTGCACGACCTCGTCGTCAGCGCGCCGCTGCGGCGCAGGGGGCTGGGCAGCCGGCTGGTGCGCCACCTGACGGACGCGGCCGGCGCCCGCGGCTTCCGGACCATGTCGCTGATCGCGGTCGGTGGCAAGGAGCCCTTCTGGCGGGCCAACGGCTACCGGGCGCACCGCGAGGCCCGGCTGCCGTCGAGCTACGGCAGCGACGCGGTGTACATGTCGGCCCGGGTGGCCGCGTACCAGGAGGCGAGCTGATGGAGTACTCCGACTTCCGCCGTGCCAAGTGGGCGATCGCGGCGCTGTTCTGCTTCCTCGGCCTCCAGTACGCCACCTGGGCCGCCCGGCTGCCCGCCCTGAAGACCAGACTGGACCTGGGCGCCGGGGAACTGGGGCTGCTGTTGATGGCCTGCGGCGCGGGCGCGGCGGCCTCCTTCCCGCTCGTCGCCGTCCTGATGCGCAGGCTCGGCTCCCGGCGGCTGTCCCTCGCCTCCGCGCTGTGCCTGGTGGCGCTGCTGGCGGCCCTCTCGGTGGTGCCGAACTACCCGCTCGCCCTGCTGGTCATCTGCGGTGACGGTGTCGCCGTCGGCTGCCTGAACGTCGCCATGAACGCCCAGGGCGCCGCCCTGGAGACGGCGTACGGCCGCACCGCCATGTCCCAGCTGCACGCCACGTTCAGCGCGGGCCTGCTCGCCGCCGCCCTGCTGGCCTCCGGCATCACCGCCGCGACGGCGTCCGTTCCGGCCCACTTCGCGGTGGCCGCGGCGCTGTTGCTGCTCCTGCTGGGCTACGCGCGCCCCGGCCTCCTCCCGCACCCGGAATCCGGGCCCGCCGACCCGGAGACGGCACCGAAACAGCGCGCACACCTGACCCTGCCGTCCGGAAAGACCCTGCTGATGGGCTGCGCCATGGCGTTCGGCACCATCACCGAGGGCGCCATGAACGACTGGTCGACCCTCTACATGCGGGACGTCGTCAAGGCCTCCTCGACGGTGGCGCCGCTGGGCATCGCCGTCGTCTCGGTCATGATGCTGCTCGCCCGGGTGCGCGCGGACCGCTGGCGCAGCCGCTGGGGCGACGGACGCGTGGTGCGCACCGGCAGCGCCGTGGCCGGCCTCGGCCTGGCCCTGGCCCTGCCGGCGGGCGGGGTGGTGCCCACCCTGCTCGGGTTCGCCTGCGTCGGACTCGGCGCGGCCGCCGTGACGCCGTGCGTGTACGTCGCCGCCGCCGAACGCGGCTCGGACGCGCTGTCCCTGGTCGCCGCGATGGGGACGACGGGACTGCTGGCCGGCCCGGCCGTGATCGGCTTCGTCGCGGTCGCGGGCGGTCTGACCCTGGGCATGGCCACGGTCGCGGCCTCGGCCCTGATCGTCACCCTGGCCGCCACCCGGATCCCGTGGCGGGACCGGGTCCCGGTGCCGGCCGGGTGACGTGCCCGCGTACTGGACGGAGTGCCGGAACCGGCTCCGGTACTCCGTCGGCGTCGTGTCGAGCCCGCGTGAACTCAACGGACTCGACCAGACCCCGGCCTCGCCGGCCGACGCCACGCTGATCCTGATCGACTACCAGAACAGCTACACCCGTGGCGTGATGGGGCTGAAGGGTTGGCAGGAGGCCCTCGAAGCCGTCGCCGACCTCCTCGCCCGGGCCTGCTGAACCCGGGCCACCCCACCGGCCTCCCGGTGAAACGACTCGCACCCCTACTTGGGCGGCAGGCCTGCCGCGAAGGCGCGTCCCTCGTCGATCCACTCGCCCAGGACGTCGTCCTCCGCGACGGCCGAGCCCGCGACCCAGCCGCGCATCGGCCGGCCCGTCATGTCGAAGAGCCGAGCCCCCGGCCGGGCCAGGGCCACGTCGGTGGCGTCCGGGCCGACCCGGACCATGAGGTCGTCGCCGGTCACGCCGACGGCCATGTTGCCCCGGTACAGGAACGCGATCCCGCCGAACATGCGCTTCTCGGCGATGTCGGGGTCAGCACCGAGCTGCTCGCGGATCCGCTCGGCCAGCCCCTCGTCGTAGACCATCGGACGCCTCCTTGCTGCGGCTCAGCTCCGGGCCGGGGTGAGCACCACGAAGTCGGCGTTCGACGGGTCCAGACAGATGGCCAGCCTGCCGATGCCCGCCACGTCCTCGGGCCCCATCTGCACGCTGCCGCCGTTCTCGGTGACCGCGGCGACCGCGGTGTCACAGTCGGCCACATGGAAGACCGGGTGCCAGTACGGCCGTCCCTGCGCCAGGCCGAGATGCTCCGCGGGGAGCTCCATGAGGCCGCCCTGCATGCGGTCCTCGGGAAGCCCGGCGGGGGTGATGAGAGAGTACGTGCCCGGGTCGCCGGGCAGCTTCATGTCGCTGAACTGCCAGCCGAAGACACCGCCGTAGAACTCCTTCGCGGCCGCGGCGTCGCTCGTGAACAGCTCGGTCCAGGACAGTGAGCCCGGCTGGTCCACCAGCTCGACGCCCTTGTCCGTCCCGGGCTGCCAGACGGCGAACTGGCCCCCCAGGGGGTCGCTGTACTGCGCCATCCGGCCCCAGTCGCCGAGGTCCGTCGGGGCCACCCGCACCGTGACGCCCGCACGCTCCACGGCCTGGGTCGTGGCGTCCGCGTCGGTGACGCTGTAGTAGATCATCCAGGCGGAGCGCGCCCCCTCCTCGGTGAGCTTGCCGAGCCCGGCGACGACCTTGCCGTCCCTCCGGAACATGCCGCCTTCCATGTCCTCCCCCTCGCCCATGGACTCGTACTCCCACCCGAGCACGGCGCCGTAGAAGGCCGCGGCGGCAGGGACGTCGGGAGCGCCGAGGTCGAGCCAACAGGGGGAACCGGGGGCGAAGTCCGTGGTGATCATCGCGATGGCCGCCTTCCGTGGATCCTGTGTGCCCCCAGCGTGACACCGGCCACTGACAACCGCCCGCCGACCGGGCTACGGCGCCCCGTCACGGAACGGGGATGTGGATCGCGTCGTGCCTGCCGATCCGATCTGCCACCATCTGCCGGAAGTGGGCGCAGCGGGTGAAATCCTCCTGTCCGCAGCCGAGGGCGCACTCGACCAGTTCGAGGGATGCCTGCGCGGCCGCGATACGGGAGCGAAGCGCCTCGGCCTCCGCACGCAGGATGTCCCGGCGCTCGGCGGGGTCGGCAGCGCCGGTCAGCGTGCGGATGGTGTCGAGGGAGAGCCCTGCCTCCTTGGCACGCAGGATGACCGCGACGCGCGTGAGGTCGGCGCTCCCGTAGCGGCGGCGGCCGGCGGCGTCGCGTGCGGGCGTGAGCAGCCCCATCGCCTCCCAGTGCCGCAGGACGTGCGTGGCCAGACCGAAGCGTCGCGCGAGGGCACCGATGCTCATCGCTTCGAGCTCGCTGCCGCGAGACGTCCTGTGTTCGCTTGACTTCATGCCGACATTAAGTCGCAGTCTGGCGCGCATGACCAGGAAGACGGACCAGACACACCAGGCGACGGACGGCCTCGTCGCGCTGCTCGACGCCGCCGACCGGCTGCCGGGCGCAGGCGAACTGCGGGCCCGGTCCTACGACTTGCTCGGCGCCGAACCGGGAACATCCGCGGTGGACGTGGGCTGCGGTGCCGGACGTGCGGTCGCGGAGCTGGCCGGACGCGGCGTGCAGGCCGTCGGCGTGGACGCGAGCGAGCGGATGATCGCCATCGCGCACGGCCGGTGGCCCGACGCGGACTTCCGGGTGGCGCAGGCGTATGCACTGCCGCTGGCCGGTGCCTCGGTGGACGGGTACCGGGCCGACAAGGTGTTCCATGAACTGGCCGAGCCGGAGCGGGCACTGGCGGAGGCAGGCAGGGTTCTCGCGCCCGGAGGGCGGATCGTGCTGGTCGGCCAGGACTGGGACACCATCGTCGTCGACTCCGCCGATCCGTCCCTCACCCGCACCATCGTGCACGCCCGCGCAGACCTGACCATCGCCCCCCGCGCAGCCCGCCGGTACCGCACCCTGCTCCTGGACGCCGGCTTCACCGACGTGACGGTCGAGGTGCACACCGGCATCCTCAACGGACCGGCGGCGTTGCCCCTTCTCACCGGGCTCGCCGAAGGCGCCTGCTCCACCGCCGCCGTCACTCGCGGCCAGGCGGACACCTGGCTCGAAGAACAGCGCGCGCGGGCCGCGGCCGACCGCCTCTTCCTGGCCCTGCCCATGTTCATGGCCGCGGCGACCGCACCATAGTGAACTGGCACTCGTACGGGATCCGTTTTTGATGTAGGCGAGTCAGTGCCACCGGGGTTCTTCGTCGGCTGAGCAGCAGAGTCTGGCGGGGAGGCGTCACGACGACCACCGTGTCATCGCAGGTCACGGTCCGCGTGGCGAGGGGGCCGCTGATTCGTCAGAGACGTGTGATCAGAGATTGGGCGCCAACACGGTCAGCCGCAGCAGTGCGGCGATTGCCAGCAACAAGGGGACGGCGTACCACCACCTGCGGAGCCACGCGCCCTTGACGAATACCCACGTCAGCAGTGCCATCACACAGCAGAAGGCCAAGCCGACGACGGCCGCGACATGAGAGTTGGTGACGGCCTGTCGGTCCCAGGGGCCGTCTGGCTCGACCATGAAAGCCGTGAGCACGACGTAGCCGGTGACCAAGGTTGCAAGGGCGAGGACGACCGCGCACACACCGGTGCCGATCCGGCTGGAGACCCCTGGCCGTCGACTCTCGCTTACCTCGGTGGTCGCATCTGCGCCTGAGCTCACCGCAGCGCCTCTTTCGCGTCGTCCAATTTCCTGTCGAAGCCCCGACCGTAACCCTGGGCGTCCGGGTCCTCGTAGTAGGGTCCGCCGTTGTAGCGGGCGGCCAGTTCCTGCATTTGGGCTCGGGTCATCTGCTCCGGCGGTACGTCGGCGAAACCGCTCTCCGCCTTGAGCTGGGCCAGGTACTCCGAGGCGATGAAAATGTTCTTCGACGGGTCCTTGACGGCGCCCACGACGACGTCCCGCTGGATGTCGGTGAGGTGGTGCGGGTCGTAGCCGAGCACCTCGGCGGCGCGGCGCACCTGGATGGACAGCGGACCCATCGAAGTGTCGTCGGGGTCCTCTTGTCCGGGAAGGATCTGCCGTCCTTCGAAGGCTACGTCGTCGAGCCAGCCGGGGTCGCCTTCGACCTCCTGCCAGGCGATGCCGGCGACCATCTCGGGCGGCACCGGTGGCTGCACGGGCCTTCGTGCGTGGAGCGGGGCGGCGGCCAAGGCTTCTGCCTCTAGGGGCGAGGGTGAGCCGCCTGAGCCCATCCGGATGTTCGGCCGGCAACTGAAGCGGTTCCGATTACGGGCAGGACTGGAGCGCGCCGAGTTCGGGTCGCGGAGGGGGTACTCGCCGTCGATGATCGGGGCGTACGAGCAGGGGGGGCGGGCGCCGCCGCCTCGGTTGTCGCGGCCCTGGAGCTGCGCGGGCACCTTCCGGTTGGAGTGGGCGGCGGGGCAGGCGTCCGGGAAGAGTAAGAGCCAGGCCTCTGACTTCCAAGCGGCAAGCATCAGCGCGGAGTTGCAGGGGCTTTCGCGTGCGAGTGCTCCGGCGAGGTTCGCGCGGATACGGGTGTACTCGGCGTCGGTGTAGCCGTGACACATCGCCGTGTAGACCGGTCCGAGCGGGAGCGCTCCGGGTCAGGTCCAAGATCCCGGCAAGTCCCACAGGCGCCGCCGCACCCCGGCAAGGCCCGCACTCACGCAGGTCGGCCAAGGTGCGGCGGCGTTCCGCCGAAGCGCGCTCAGATGTCCCGGAAGATCTCGATCTGCGCCCCGATCGAGTTCAGGCGCTCGGCGAGGTCCTCGTAACCCCGGTTGATGACGTACACGTTGCGCAGCACGGAGGTGCCCTCCGCCGCCATCATCGCCAGCAGGACGACCACGGCGGGCCGCAGCGCGGGCGGGCACATCATCTCGGCGGCGCGCCAGCGGGTCGGGCCCTCGACCAGGACCCGGTGCGGGTCGAGCAACTGCAGACGGCCGCCGAGGCGGTTGAGGTCGGTCAGGTAGATCGCGCGGTTGTCGTAGACCCAGTCGTGGATCAGCGTCTGTCCCTGCGCGACCGCCGCGATGGCCGCGAAGAAGGGGACGTTGTCGATGTTCAGGCCCGGGAAGGGCATGGGGTGGATCTTGTCGATGGGCGCCTCCAGCTTGGAGGGCCGGACGGTGAGGTCCACCAGCCGGGTGCGGCCGTTGTCCGCGAAGTACTCGGGGCTGCGGTCGTGGTCGAGGCCCATCTCCTCCAGGACCGCGAGCTCGATCTCCAGGAATTCGATGGGGACGCGGCGGACGGTCAGTTCCGACTCCGTGACGACCGCGGCGGCCAGCAGGCTCATCGCCTCGACCGGGTCCTCGGAGGGGGAGTAGTCGACGTCGACGTCGATGTTCGGCACGCCGTGGACGGTGAGCGTGGTGGTGCCGATGCCCTCGACCTTGACGCCCAGCGCCTCCAGGAAGAAGCAGAGGTCCTGGACCATGTAGTTGGAGGAGGCGTTGCGGATGACCGTCACGCCGTCGTGCCGGGCGGCGGCCAGCAGCGCGTTCTCGGTCACGGTGTCGCCGCGCTCGGTCAGCACGATCGGACGGTCGGGGCGGACCGTCCGGTCGACCTGCGCGTGGTACTGACCCTCGGTGGCCGCGATGTCCAGACCGAACCGCCGCAGCGCGATCATGTGCGGCTCGATGGTCCGCGTGCCGAGGTCGCAACCACCGGCGTACGGCAGCTTGAAGGCGTCCATGCGGTGCAGCAGCGGGCCCAGGAACATGATGATCGAGCGGGTGCGGACGGCCGCCTCCGCGTCGATCGCCGCCATCTCCAGCTCGGCCGGCGGCACCAGTTCCAGGTCGACCCCGTCGTTGATCCAGCGGGTGCGCACGCCGATGGAGTTGAGCACCTCCAGCAGGCGGTACACCTCCTCGATCCGGGCCACCCGGCGCAGCACCGTGCGCCCCTTGTTCAGCAGCGAGGCGCACAGCAGGGCGACGCACGCGTTCTTGCTGGTCTTCACGTCGATGGCGCCGGAGAGCCGACGGCCGCCGACCACCCGCAGGTGCATCGGACCCGCGTAGCCCAGGGACACGATCTCGCTGTCGAGGGCCTCACCGATGCGGGCGATCATCTCAAGGCTGATGTTCTGGTTCCCGCGCTCGATGCGATTGACCGCGCTCTGGCTGGTGCCGAGGGCCTCCGCGAGCTGCGTCTGTGTCCAGCCACGGTGTTGCCGGGCGTCACGGATGAGCTTGCCGATGCGTACGAGGTAGTCGTCTGCCATGAGGTTGAGGCTATCTCAGATATGAGATGGCGCCTGTTGGGGGGCCCATTCGGGTGACGGGACGTCAATGACCAGCGAAGATGCGGGTTATATGGGACTATGTGGGGGATTCGCCCGGTACTTGTCCACTGTCCTGGTATTGCTCACAATCACACGGTTGCAGCACAAATCCTCGCGTACTCCCGGGCGAAGAGCAGTGCCGGTTCGAAGCGGACCGTCGGCACGGGGTCCGTCGCGTGCACCGGCACGGCGGGCGCGACGACGTAACGGACCCGCTCGACGCCGCCGTGCTCGTCGTGCACCTCCAGCACTCCCGGCTCCGGGCAGTGCCACGCGAACTCCGTGACGTCCTCCCCGAGGGCGTTGGCCAGCGTGCCGGTGCCCCGCCCGCCGTCGAGGAACGCCAGCTCCGACGCCTCCATCACTCCGTAGTCGAAGGGGGAGCTGTCCCAGTGGCCGATCAGTGCGGTATCGAGTGGCATGTGGCGATCTTCGCCCATCGCCCTGTGGTCGACGCCACCGAAAAACGGCAGGGCCGGGCCCGGCCGGACATGACCAGCCAGCCCCCATGTACTAGAGTTATCTCGACATCGAGATATCTGCCGAGGCGCACCGCAGCCGCCACCCCAGTAAGGGTGACCTAACTTAGCCTTACCTTAGCGGATCGGCCAAGACGACGTGGCGGCAGGATTGCGGTGGTACGCGCACATCAATGAAGGAGACTGTCGTGTCGGCGAACAGCTTCGACGCCCGCAGCACGCTGCAGGTGGGCGACGAGTCGTACGAGATCTTCCGGCTGGACAAGGTCGAGGGCTCCGCTCGCCTTCCCTACAGCCTGAAGGTCCTGCTGGAGAACCTGCTCCGCACGGAGGACGGCGCGAACATCACCGCCGACCACATCCGCGCCCTCGGCAGCTGGGACTCGCAGGCCCAGCCCTCGCAGGAGATCCAGTTCACGCCGGCCCGCGTGATCATGCAGGACTTCACCGGCGTGCCCTGTGTCGTGGACCTCGCGACCATGCGTGAGGCCGTGAAGGAGCTGGGCGGCGACCCGGCGAAGATCAACCCGCTGGCGCCGGCCGAGCTGGTCATCGACCACTCCGTCATCGCCGACAAGTTCGGCACGAACGACGCCTTCAAGCAGAACGTCGAGCTGGAGTACGGCCGCAACAAGGAGCGCTACCAGTTCCTGCGCTGGGGCCAGACCGCCTTCGACGAGTTCAAGGTCGTCCCGCCGGGCACCGGCATCGTCCACCAGGTCAACATCGAGCACCTCGCGCGTACCGTCATGGTGCGCAACGGGCAGGCCTACCCGGACACCCTGGTCGGCACCGACTCGCACACCACGATGGTCAACGGCCTCGGTGTGCTGGGCTGGGGCGTCGGCGGCATCGAGGCCGAGGCCGCGATGCTCGGCCAGCCGGTCTCCATGCTCATCCCGCGCGTCGTGGGCTTCAAGCTCACCGGTGAGCTCACGCCCGGCACCACCGCCACCGACCTCGTGCTCACCATCACCGAGATGCTCCGCAAGCACGGTGTGGTCGGCAAGTTCGTCGAGTTCTACGGCGAGGGTGTGGCCGCCACCTCCCTGGCCAATCGCGCCACCATCGGCAACATGTCGCCGGAGTTCGGCTCCACCGCCGCGATCTTCCCGATCGACGACGAGACCCTGAACTACCTGCGCCTGACCGGCCGCCCCGAGCAGCAGGTCGCGCTCGTCGAGGCGTACGCCAAGCAGCAGGGCCTCTGGCTGGACCCGAAGGCCGAGCCGGACTTCTCCGAGAAGCTCGAGCTGGACCTGTCGACGGTCGTCCCGTCCATCGCCGGCCCGAAGCGCCCGCAGGACCGCATCGTCCTCGCCAACGCGGCCGAGCAGTTCAAGACCGACGTCCTGAACTACGTCACCACCGCCGACGAGGCGGGCCAGGAGTCCTTCCCGGCCTCCGACGCCCCGGCCGTCCACCCGAACGGCGCGCCGTCCAACCCGGTCCAGGTCACGGCCCCCGACGGCACGACCTACACCATCGACCACGGTGCGGTGACGGTCGCGGCCATCACCTCCTGCACCAACACCTCGAACCCGTACGTCATGGTCGCCGCCGCCCTGGTGGCCAAGAAGGCGGTCGAGAAGGGCCTGACCCGCAAGCCGTGGGTCAAGACCACCCTCGCCCCGGGCTCGAAGGTCGTCACCGACTACTTCGACAAGGCGGGCCTCACCCCGTACCTCGACAAGGTCGGCTTCAACCTCGTCGGCTACGGCTGCACCACCTGCATCGGCAACTCCGGCCCGCTGCCGGAGGAGGTCTCCAAGGCCGTCAACGACCACGACCTCGCCGTCACCTCGGTCCTCTCCGGCAACCGGAACTTCGAGGGCCGGATCAACCCCGACGTCAAGATGAACTACCTGGCCTCCCCGCCGCTGGTCGTCGCGTACGCCCTCGCGGGCTCCATGAAGGTGGACATCACCAAGGACGCCCTCGGCACCGACCAGGACGGCAACCCGGTCTACCTGACCGACATCTGGCCGACCGAGGCCGAGGTCAACGACGTCGTGGCCAACGCCATCGGCGAGGACATGTTCAACAAGTCCTACCAGGACGTCTTCGCGGGCGACGCCCAGTGGCAGGCCCTCCCGGTCCCGACCGGCAACACCTTCGAGTGGGACACCGAGTCGACCTACGTCCGCAAGCCCCCGTACTTCGAGGGCATGGGCATGGAGCCGGCCCCGGTCAGCGACATCTCCGGTGCCCGCGTGCTCGCCAAGCTGGGCGACTCGGTCACCACCGACCACATCTCCCCGGCCGGCGCCATCAAGGCCGACACCCCGGCGGGCAAGTACCTGACCGAGCACGGTGTCGAGCGTCGTGACTTCAACTCCTACGGCTCCCGCCGAGGCAACCACGAGGTCATGATCCGCGGTACGTTCGCCAACATCCGCCTGCGCAACCAGATCGCGCCGGGCACCGAGGGCGGCTACACCCGCGACTTCACCCAGGCCGACGGCCCGGTGTCGTTCATCTACGACGCCTCCCGCAACTACATCGAGCAGGGCATCCCGCTGGCCATCCTGGCCGGCAAGGAGTACGGCTCCGGCTCGTCCCGCGACTGGGCCGCCAAGGGCACCGCGCTGCTGGGGGTCAAGGCCGTCATCGCCGAGTCGTACGAGCGCATCCACCGCTCGAACCTCATCGGCATGGGCGTCCTGCCGCTGCAGTTCCCGGAGGGCCAGTCCGCCGAGTCCCTTGGTCTGACCGGCGAGGAGACCTTCTCCTTCACCGGTGTCGAGGAGCTCAACAACGGCACCACGCCGCGCACGGTCAAGGTCACCACCGACACGGGCGTCGAGTTCGACGCGGTCGTCCGCATCGACACCCCCGGTGAGGCCGACTACTACCGCAACGGCGGCATCATGCAGTACGTGCTGCGCAACCTGATCCGCAAGTAAGCGGCAGCGCACGGCGGTACAGGGCCGCATCCCCGGTGACGGGGGTGCGGCCCTTCGCCGTGCCCCGGCCGGCCACGGCGAAGGGCGTCACGAAGGTCATCACCCACCCTCAGACGGAACACAGGCTTCCCCCAGCGAACCGGGACAGGATCGGTACATGAGCCGCCGCCCGTGGGCCCGCTCGCTGCGCACACGCCTGCTGGTCCTCATCACCGTCACCCTCGTGGGTGTGTGCGCCGCGCTCGCCCTCACCACCGTCCTCGCCCAGCGCGCCTATCTCATGGGCACCCTGGACGACCGGGTGAACGCCGCCGCCGAACGCAGCGTGGGCGGTGCCGCACTCCACCCCGGACTCCCCGCCGACCTCGCCTTCCTCCGCGAGGGCGGCCACACCGAGGGGCTGCTCGCCGCCCGGCCGGACGCGGCCGGGCACCTCGTCTCCGCCGCGGTCGTCACCCGGGACGCGGCCCCGCGCACCCTCAGCTCCGCCCAGCGCGCCGCCCTCACCGGCATCCGGGCCGACGGCTCGGTGCACACCCGGACGGTGCCCGGACTCGGCACCTACCGCGTCACCGCCCTCGACGCGAGCGGCATCCGCGTCCTCACCGGCCTGCCCATGGACGACGTCCGGGCCACGCTCGGCCGGCTGGTCGAGATCGAGGCGATCGTCGGGGCCACCGGACTCGCGCTCGCCGGCGGCGTCTGCGCGGTCGTCATCCGCAGGCAGCTGCGCCCGCTCGACCGGGTCGCCGCCACCGCCGTGGAGGTCTCCCGGGTCCCGCTCGGCCACGGCCACGTCACCGCACTGCCCCGGGTGCCCGCACGCGACACCGACCCGGGCAGCGAGGCCGGCCAGGTCGGCGCCGCCCTCAACCGGATGATCGACCACGTCGAGGTCTCGCTCGCCGAGCGCCGGCGCGGCGAGGACCGCATGCGCCGCTTCGTCGCCGACGCCAGCCATGAACTGCGCACCCCGCTCACCTCCATCGCCGGGTACGCGGAGCTGATGAACCGTGTCGCCCCCGACCTCGCCTGGCGCCGCGTCCTCGCCGAGTCGGCCCGCATGACGGACCTGGTCGAGGACCTGCTGCTGCTCGCCCGCCTCGACGAGGGACGCCCGCTGCAGACCGCCGAGGTGGACCTCGCCGCCGTGGTCGCCGAGGCCGTGTGGGATGCCCGGGCGGCCGGCGCCGATCACGTCTGGCGGCTGGAACTGGGACCGGACACCCCGGCGCCGGTCACCGGCGACGTGGCCCGGCTGCACCAGGTGGTGGCCCACCTGCTGGCCAACGCGCGCACGCACACCCCGCCCGGTACGACCGTCACCGCCACCGTCGAGTCCACCGCCGGCCGCCACCTGATCCGCGTCCGCGACGACGGCCCCGGAATCCCGCCCGATCTGCTCCCGACCGTCTTCGAACGCTTCACCCGGGCCGACACCTCACGCTCCCGGGCGCCCGGCTCCCAGGGCGGCTCGGGCCTCGGGCTCGCGATCGCCGCGGGGATCACCGCGGCACACGGCGGCGGCATCAGTGTGACCAGCGCCCCGGGCCGGACCGAGTTCACGGTCGAACTCCCCGCGCCCGCTCGGCCGCTCTGCGCCGAGCCCCTCACTCCTCAAAGAGCTCCGTGAAGTCCGGCAGCGCCACCTCGGCCCAGATCACCTTGCCCTGGGGCGTGTACCGGGTGCCCCAGCGCTCGGTCATCTGCGAGACCAGGAACAGGCCACGGCCGCCCTCGTCGGTGATGGCGGCGTAGCGCAGATGCGGCGAGGTGCTGCTGCCGTCGGCCACCTCGCAGACCAGGGTGCGGTCACGGATCAGCCGGACATGGATCGGGTCGGAGCCGTAGCGGATGGCGTTGGTGATCAGCTCGCTCAGCACCAGTTCCATGCCGAAGCCCAGCTCGGCCAGGCCCCACTCCTCCAGCTTCTCGGATACGGCGCCACGCATCCCCGAGACGGCGGCCGGGTCGCGCGGCACGTCCCAGTCGGCCACGTTGTCGGGCGGCAGCGCCCGGGTGCGCGCGATGAGCAGGGCGACATCGTCCTTGGGCCGCTCGGGCAGCAGCTCGTCGAGCACCGCCTGACAGCTGTCCTCCGGCGTCCGGTCGGGGTGCCCCGCCAGCGCCCGGCGCAGCAGCTCCATGCCCACGTCCAGGTCGCGCGTACGGTCCTCGATGAGCCCGTCGGTGTAGAGGACGAGCTGGGTGCCCTCGGCCAGCTCCAGCTCGGCCGTCCGGAACGGCATGCCGCCGAGGCCCAGCGGCGGCCCGCCCGGCAGGTCGGGGAAGGTGACGCTGCCGTCCGGGTGGACCAGCGCGGGCGCCAGGTGCCCGGCCCGCGACATGACACAGCGCCGCGTCACCGGGTCGTAGATCGCGTACAGACAGGTGGCGCCGACGATCTCCCCGGCCGACTCCGCGCACGACGACTCGTCCTGGTCGATGCGGCCCACCAGATCGTCCAGATGGCTGAGCAGCTCGTCGGGCGGCAGGTCGAGCGTGGAGAAGTTGTGCACCGCGGTCCGCAGCCGGCCCATCGTCGCGGCCGCGTGCAGACCGTGCCCGACCACGTCTCCCACGGCCAGCGCCACCCGGCTCCCCGGCAGCGGGATCACGTCGAACCAGTCGCCGCTCACACCCGACTGGGCCGGGAGGTAGCGGTAGCCGACCTCCAGGGCGCTCTGCTCGGGCAGCGCCCGCGGCAGCAGGCTGCGCTGGAGGGTGACCGCCAGGGCGTGCTCGCGGGCGTACCGGCGGGCGTTGTCGATGCTGACCGCGGCCCGGGCCACCAGCTCCTCGGCGAGCGACAGCTCCTCCTCGTCGAAGGCGTCCCGCTTGGACCGCCAGAAGTTGACCATGCCCAGCACGGAACCGCGGGACTTGATCGGCGCGGCGATGAGCGTGTGGATGCCGAAGTCGATGATCTGCCGGGCCCGCTTCGGGTCCTGCGCCTGCCAGCCCGGCGCGGCCGACAGGTCGGTCACCAGCTCGGAGCGGCCGGCGCCGTAGCCGCGCGCCTGCGGGGTGGAGGGCAGGAAGTCGATCAGCCGGCCCTTCTCGTAGAGCGGGTGGTCGTCCCGGATGCCGTTCACGGCGACGCGCCGCATGTCCGTCGCCGTGCGGGCCGGCTCCTCTCCGTGCAGCACGGCGTCGGCCACGTCCACGGTGACGAAGTCGGCGAAGCGCGGGACGGCGAGCTGCGCCAGCTCCTCGGCCGTACGGACCACGTCGAGGGTGGTGCCGATGCCCAGTCCCGCGTCGTACAGCAGCTCCAGCCGCTCCCGGGCGGCCTCCGCCCTGCCGGACACCGCCTGCAGTTCGGTGGAGTCCCGGAGCGTCACCACGGTTCCCCTGGGGCCTCCCGCGCGGTCCGTCGGCCGCTGGTTGACCGCCAGCAGCCATCCGCCGGCGAAGTGCACCTCGTCGGTGGCCTCGCGCCCGGAGACCAGCAGCTCCACCATCTCCGAGTCGAGGGCCGACAGCTCCCGCACGTTGCGCCCCTCGGCCTCGGGGGGCAGCTCCAGCAGCCGCCTGGCCTCGTCGTTGGCCAGCAGCAGATGCCCGTCGTCCGCGACGATCAGCACGCCTTCCCGCACCGAGTGCAGCACTGTGTCGTGGTGCTCGTACATCCGGGTCATCTCGGCCGGAGCCAGGCTGTGGGTCTGCCGCCGCAGTCGCCTGCCCACCAGGGCCGTCCCGCCGGTCGACACCGCGAGTGCTCCGGCCCCGGCGGCCAGGATGATCGGCAGCTGCCGGTTCACCTCGCTGGTCACGTTCTTGACCTTCAGGCCGGCGGAGACGAGGGCGACCACCTTGCCGTGGTCGTCCTTTATCGGCACGGTCGCCTGTACCTCGTGGCCGAGCGGGCCGTGGACGCTCTCGGTGTAGACCTTCCCGGCCAGGGACGGTCCGATCCGGCCCACGAACCTATGGCCGATCTTGCTCGGAATGGGGTGGGTGTAGCGGATCCCCTTGGTGTCCATGACGACGATGAAGTCGACGCCCGCGCTCTTGCGCCCCGCCTCGGTGAGCGGTTGGAGCACCTTCGACGGTTCGGCGGTCTGCAGGGCCTGGAGGACGCCGGGCGAGTGCGCGAAGGTCTGCGCGACGGCGATGGACCGCCGCTTGGCCTCCGTGCTGGTGTCACGCTCCGACTGCAGGACAAGGGCGATGACGGCGCACACCACGAGCACCACCACCAGCGCCACCTGGAGGACGAAGACCTGCCCGGCGACGCTACGGGGGCTCTTGCCGACCATCGCACGCCTTGAGAGGTGCCTGAATCGGGCGAAAAGGTCCCACATGCGATATTTCTAGCACCGGCCTTTCCGGGTGACTATGGCTGGTCCAAGCGATGGACATCACATTCCGGCCGGTATGCCGGTCCGTGTGTCGCAGCGCCTGCGGCAGGCGTTTACACCTGACCCCGTGCGCGCTAGCTTCACGCGCAAGGGGTGGGAGCGCTCCCAGAGGTCCCGAGGGCCCTGGCGCGGCCCGGGTGGACCGGAACCCGCCCGGATCGCGCGGACGCTCCCGCCCTGTCTTCCTACGGTACGACTGAGAGCACCCGGAGGTAGGTGCGTCATGCCTATGACAATAGACGCGCGCCTCCCGAAGCGCCGCGATTACCGCGCCCCGCCCGTGGCAGGGCCCTCCTTCTGGTTCGCGGTGGGGCGGCACATCACCTCCAGGGTCTGGCAGCGCTCGGACAGCACGGAGACCGGTTCGCCGAGTCCGGGGCAGGGCATGACCTTCGGCTACGTCGTCCAGGGCTCCGGCGGTGGCGACTCCGCGGTTCTTCCCTGTCGGGTCGGTCGAGTCGCTCTGGGCGGACCCGGTGGCCGTGCACACCGGGTCCGCGAGCCGGGCAGGCGAGGGGGGTGAGTCCCTGCCCGGGTGGTGCTGGCTTGTGGTGGCGAGGCCGTGGGCGGGCCTCTGCCGTGTGGGGCGCGACAACGTTGTCTTATGGTCTGTACATGACTCTACCGCCTCAACCGACAACGATGTCAAGGTACTTGGGGTAGCCCGACCGAGTGATCCAGGCGTGCGTCTGCCGGGGCGTACGCGGTCTTCCGTGTTACCGGTGGCGCACGTTACTGTCCCTGCGGCTTGTGCGACCTGTGGTGCGCGACCCGTCCGTCAGGAAGGGCCGCGTCATGCGATTCCGTCCCACGTCCCTGCTGCTGGCCGCGGTGCTCGCGACCGGCGGCGCCACCCCCGCCCTCGCGGCGACCGCAGCTCCCCCCGGCCTCGTCAAGGACCCGACCCCGTACGTCGATCCGCTGATCGGCACCAGGAACGGCGGCAACGTCTTCCCGGGCGCCGTCGTGCCGTTCGGCATGTTCTCCTTCAGCCCGGAGAACACCAGAGGCGACGCCACCCGCACCGCCGCGCCCGGCGGCTACCAGTACGACGCCACCCGCATCCGCGGCTTCAGCCTGACGCACATGTCCGGCACCGGCTGCGCGGGCGGCAGCGGCGACATCCCGCTCTTCCCGTACGCGGGCGAGGTCACCTCCTCCCCGGCGAGCGACACCAAGGACGCCGTCTACGCAGCGGACTTCCGCCACTCCGACGAGACCGCCGAGCCCGGTCACTACAAGGTGGGCCTCGCCTCCGGCGTCACCGCCGACCTCACCGCGACCACCCGCACCGGCTCGGCCCGCTTCACCTACCCGGCGGACAAGCCCGCCTCGCTGCTCGTGCGCACCGCCAACTCCGAGGTGGGCTCCGCGGACTCGACGGTCACCGTCGACCCGGCGACCCGCACCGTCTCCGGCTCCGTCACCTCCGGGAACTTCTGCGGCTACCTCGACCCCGAGGGCCAACGCTCCTACTACACCCTGTACTTCACCGCCCGCTTCGACCGGGCCTTCACGGCCACCGGCACCTGGCAGGACGACAAACTGAGCCCCGGCTCCCTGCACGCCTCCGGCGGCACGGGCGGCTTCTCGCACGGGGGCCGGCCGGTCGCGGGCAAGGGATCCGGAGGGTATGTGCAGTTCGCGCCCGGCACCGGCCCGGTGAACGTCAAGGTCGGCATCTCCTACGTCAGCCAGGCGGGCGCCGCGGCGAACCTCGCCGCGGAGAACCCGGCGGGCCGCTCCTTCGACGCCGTCGCGGACGCGGCGCGGCGGGCCTGGCGCGACCGGCTGGGCGCGGTCCGGGTCGGCGGCGGGACCGACGCCGAACGCACCACCTTCTACACGGCGCTGTACCACTCCCTGCTGCATCCGAACGTCATCAGCGACGCCGACCGCAGATACCGTGGTGCGGACGGCCGGCCGCACACCGTCGACCGTCGCCAACACGCGCAGTACGGCACCTTCTCCGGCTGGGACGTCTACCGCGACCAGGTGCAGCTGCTCACCCTCCTCGACCCGCGTACCGGATCCGACATCGCCCAGTCGCTGTACGAACTCGCCGGGCAGAACGGCGGGATCTGGGACCGCTGGCTGCACGGCGCGAGCGGCACCCACGTCATGAACGGCGACCCGTCGCCCACCGCGCTGGCCGGCATCCACGCCTTCGGCGGCACCGGTTTCGACCTCAAGGGCGCCCTGGACTCGCTGGTCAGGGCGGCGACCGTGCCCACGCAGCAGGACCTGTCCGCGGCCGGCAAGCCGGTGCTGTCGGTGGGCCAGCGCCCATCGCTCGACAAGTACCTCAAGCTGCACTACATGCCCAGCGTCTCCAATGCCTGGGGCGGCGCCGCTGAGACCCTGGAGATGTCCACCGCGGACTTCTCCCTCGCCCAACTCGCCACGGCGGCAGGGGAGAAGGACACGGCGGCCGCCTTCACCCGCCGCGCCCAGTGGTGGCAGAACAACTTCAACATCGCGGCCGACCTGAGCGGCGGCTACGTCGCCAACCGCAAGGCCGACGGCAGCTGGGTCACCGGCTTCACCCCCGACACCGGCAACGGCTTCGTGGAGGGCACGGCCGCCCAGTACACCTGGATGGTCCAGCACGACCCGGCGGGGCTGTTCGCGGCAATGGGCGGCACCGACAAGGCGCTGGTCCGGCTCGACGACTTCTTCCACACGAGCGACGGCGGCTGGGCCTTCACCGGTCAGGGCGGCACCAAGTCCGAGCTGGACAACGAGCCTTCCGTCAACGTGCCCTACCTGTACGACTACGCGGGCGCGCCCTACAAGGCGCAGGAGACCGTCCGCGCGGCGATGCGGCAGCTCTGGTCGACCGCGCCCGGCGGCATCCCCGGCAACGACGACCTCGGGGCGATGTCGTCCTGGTACGTCTTCTCCGCGCTCGGCATGTACCCGCAGGTGCCCTCCCGGGCCGAACTGGTCCTCGCCTCACCGCTGTTCGAGCGCATCGAGATCGCCCGTCCGCAGGGCAACGACATCTCCGTGCACGCGACCGGGGCGGCGGCCGACGCGCCGTACATCCAGTCACTGAAGGTCAACGGGCGGGCCGGTGACCGGCCCTGGCTGCCGGCCTCCTTCGTGCGCGACGGCGGCCGCCTCGACTACACCCTCTCCACCACCCCGGACCGCACCTGGGGCGCGGCCTCCCCGCCGCCGTCCTTCCGGGAGGGCGAGCAGCCGTACCAGATCGGCGTCGGCCCCACCGCCGCCACGGTCGCACCCGGTGACCGCACGAAGATCGGCATCCGTGCCCTCGCGCTCGGCGGCGGCACCGGCCCGGAGGTCCGCTTCCGGGTCGAAACCCCCACCGGTGTCACCGCCACGCCCGCCGAGGGCACGGTCACCGACGGATCCCAGGAGATCACCCTGACCGCGGCCGAGGACGCCACCCAGGGCTTCTACGCGGTCAAGGTCACGGTGACCTCCGGCGACACCTCCTACGAGCAGCCGGTCTCCCTCAGCGTGGCCGCACCGGGCACCCTGCTCGCCGCCTACAACAACACCGGTGTCTCCGACGACGAGGGTGAGCACGACGAGGCCGACTACGACGGCGGCGGCTGGAGCTACTCCCGCCAGGCCCTCGCCGCGGCCGGCCTCACCCCGGGCGGGCAGGGCACGGCCGGCGGCCTGACCTTCACCTGGCCGAACTCGCCCACGGGCCGCCCCGACAACGCCTCGGCCACCGGCCAGACCATCGAACTCGCCGAGCCCGCGACCCGGTTGTCCTTCCTCGGCAGCGCGGTCAACGGCAACCAGCAGACCAAGGCGACCGTCACCTACACCGACGGCACCACCGACACCGTCGACCTCTCCTTCACCGACTGGACCGTCGGCGGCGGAGGCGGCACCGTCCAGTACAGCAACGAGGTCGTCGCCAAGACCGCGTACCGCAACGTCGCGGGCGCCGACAAGGATCCGGTGGCGACGTACGTCTTCGCCACCAAGCCGTTCGCGGCGCCGGCCGGTAGGACCGTCAGGAGCGTCCGGCTGCCGGAGAACACGGACCTGCACGTGTTCACCCTCGCCACCGGCTGAGCGCACACACGAAAGGGGGCGGACCCGAGCGGGCCCGCCCCCTCTTCCGTGCCGCCGTCAGGCCAGCAGCTCCACCTCCGCCAGCGTCGACTCGCCGTCGAGGACCAGGCGGTACTTCGCGTACGAGCCCGGTGCGGCGACGGTGAACACCCGGGTCTGGCGGTCCCAGGTGAACGACTCGCCGGAGCGGTGGTCCAGGGTCTTCCAGGTCGTGCCGTCCGCGGAACCCTGCAGGGTCCAGCCGGTCGGCGCCTTGGTGTGGTCGGCCGACGAGGTCAGGGTGTACTGGACGGCCCGGGTGGCGGCGCCGACCGGCAGGTCCACCGAGGTGACCGTGGCGCTCGTCGCCGACGTGTTGTCGAACAGGGCGCCGTCACCCTTCAGTACGTCCGCGCGGGGCGTCGGCACCTTGTCGTCCTGGGTGATGGACACCGGCGCCGCGTTCTTGCCCGTGCCCCAGGTCGAGGGCTTGGACCCCATGAAGAACTCCAGCACGCCGCCCTTGGCCAGCAGCGAGTGGGGGAGCGAAGTCGACGTCCAGGGGCGGCCGTTGACCTTCAGACCCTGCACGTACACGTTTCGCGGGCTGTTGCGCGGCGCCTTGATCACCAGGTCCCGGCCGTTCTCCAGGTGCACGGTCGCCTTCGTGAACAGCGGGGAACCGATGGCGTACTCGCCGCTGCCCATGACCAGCGGGTAGAAGCCCAGCGAGGAGAAGAGGTACCAGGCCGACTGCTCGCCGTTGTCCTCGTCACCGTGGTAGCCCTGCCCGATCTCGCTGCCGGTGTAGAGCCGGGACAGCGCCTCGCGGACGTTCGCCTGCGCCTTCCAGGGCTCGGCGGCCGCGTCGTACATGTAGATCACGTGGTGCGCGACCTGGTTGGAGTGGCCGTACATGCCCATCCGGACGTCCCGGGCCTCGGTCATCTCGTGGATGACACCGCCGTAGGAGCCGACGAAGTCCGGCGAGGCGGTCTCCGGGGTGCCGAAGTAGGCGTCGAGCTTCTCCGCGAGGCCGGTGCGGCCGCCGTACAGGTTGGCCAGGCCCCGGCTGTCCTGCGGGGCGGTGAAGGCGTAGCCCCAGCCGTTGGTCTCCGTGTAGTCGTAGCCCCACACGCGCGGGTCGTACTTCGCGGAGTCCACGCGCCAGGCCCCCTTGGCGTCCCGGCCCTGGAAGAAGCCCGCCTTGGGGTCGAAGAGGTTCACATAGTCCCGGGCGCGGTTGAGGAAGTACTGCGACTCCTCCTGGTAGCGTTTCTCGCCGGTCTTCTTGTAGAGGGCCTCGCCCATCTTCGCGATGCCGTAGTCGTTGACGTAGCCCTCCATCGCCCACGACAGGCCCTCGTGCGTGTCGGTGCTGGTGTAGCCGAGGAACGGCGAGGTGCTCATGCCCTTGCGGCCCACGCCCGAGGACGGCGGAACGACCGTCGCGTTCTTGACCGCCGCGTCGTACGCCGCCTTCGCGTCGAAGTTCACACCCTTGACGTACGCGTCGGCGAACGCCACGTCCGAGGAGGTGCCGGTCATCAGGTCGGCGTAACCGGGGGAGGACCAGCGCGAGGTCCAGCCGCCGTCCTTGTACTGCTGCACGAACCCGTCGACCATCTCGCCCGCCTGAGACGGCGTCAGGAAGGAGTACGCCGGCCAAGTGGTCCGGTAGGTGTCCCAGAAGCCGTTGTTGACGTACACCTTGCCGTCGACGATCTTCGCGCCGGTGTGCGTCGGGGTGTCCGGACCCGGCATGGGGGAGAAGGGCGAGGCGTACTGGTCCTTGCCGCCGACCTTCTCGAAGCCGGAGTTCGGGTACAGGTACAGCCGGTACATGCTGGAGTACAGCGTGGTCAGCTGGTCCGGGGTCGCGCCCTCCACCTCGACCTTGCCGAGCAGCCCGTCCCAGGCCCGCTGGGCCTGCTTCTTCACGGTGTCGAAGGACGTGCCGTCCGGGATCTCCTGGCGCAGGTTGTCCTTCGCCTGGTCGATGCTGATCAGGGAGGTGGCCAGGCGCAGGGTGACCGTGCGGTCGGCGCCCGCGTCGAAGCGCAGATAGCCCTTGACCCCGGCGGCGGAGCCGTCCGTCACCGGCTTGTCGAAGACGCCGTACACGAACAGCCGGGTGGCGCCTGTGGAGAGGCCCGACTTCACGTCCGAGTAGCCGGTGACGATCCCGTGTTCCTTGTCCAGGGTCAGGCCCGCCTGCTCGGTGACGTTGTCGAACAGCACGCTCGCGTCGTCGCCCGGGTAGGTGAAGCGCAGCGCGGCCGCGTGGTCGGTCGGCGTTATCTCCGCCTTCAGGCCGTTCTCGAACCTGACGCCGTAGTAGTACGGCCGCGCGGTCTCGTTCTCGTGCCGGAAGGCCAGCTCCCGTGTCTCACGGTCGGTGTTCGGGGTGCCGGGCACGGCGGACGGCATCAGCTGGAAGGTCTGCCGGTCGCCCATCCACGGGCTCGGTTCATGGCTCGCGCTGAAGGCCTGGATCGTCGGCAGATTGTCGTCGTTGTTCGCACGTGCGTACTCGTACAGCCAGCTCAGCGAGGACGCGTTGGTCACCGGCGTCCAGAAGTTGAAGCCGTGGGGAAGGGCCGTGGCAGGGAAGTCGTTGCCGCGCGAGAAGCTGCCGCTGGAGTTGGTACCACGCGTGGTCAGCGCGTAGTCCGACAGATGCGCCTTCGGCTTCTCGGGAGCCACCGACCTGAGCGCCACGTCGTCTATCCAGCCCCGGAACTTCGCCGGGCCGCCCGGGGAGTCGTAGGCCACCAGGATCCGGTCGACGGTCTTGCCGCCGGCCACCGAGCCGATCCGCGAGAGCACGTCGTTCCACTGGTTGACGTAGAGCGCCTTCGCCGCTCCCTGCCCGCGCGGCGACAGCGCGAAGCCGTGCTGGTCCAGCGCGCCCAGCTCGCTCAGATAGGTGCCGTCGGTGAAGGCCAGGTCCACGGAGACGTTGGTGGCGTCGTAGTCGCGGTCGCCGTCGGCCATCGACGGGAAGATGCGGTACGACAGCTGGGTGTCGGCGCCGACCTTCACGTTCACGTCGAAGATCTTGTTGTACGAGTACGCCCGGCCGGCCGCCGTGTGCCGCCCTGCGTAGCGCAGGGCCCGCTTGCCGGTGAAGCCGGCGCGGGCCTTGGCCGTGGGCGAGCCGCTCGGGCCCTTGTCGACCAGCGACAGCATGTCCTGCGGCACCGGGCCGCCCCCGCCGCCGGTCGAGAACTGCATGTCGGCGAGTTGCAGTATGTCCGAGGCGCCGTTGTTCTTCGTCACGTCCAGCCGGAAGAACTGGTACTCGCCCGGCTCGGCCAGGTCGTACGACTTCGTCTGGAAGCGCTCCGAGAAGGACTCGCCGGAGCGGGTGTCGATGGTCTTCCAGTCCTTGCCGTCCGTCGAGCCCCTGAGCGTCCAGTCCCTCGGGTCGCGCTCGTCGAAGTCGTTGGCGGAGGTGAGCGCGTACGTCACCAGCTTGATGGGCTTGTCCAGGTCGAACTCGACCCAGCCGGTGGGCTGGAAGGTCAGCCACTTGGTGCCGGGCTCGCCGTCGACGAGGTTCTCCTTCATCTCGCCCGCGCCCTCGTTCTCGCCGCTGGCCCGGACCTCGGTCACATGGTCGGTGACATTGCCCGGAATGCCCGTGCTGTAGCCGCCGTCCACGCCCGCGGAGCGCTTGGTTCCGTCCGGCGCCGTGTCGACGGTGTTCAGCCAGTCCGGCGCCGGGTCACCGGCCTCGAACGAGGTTGCGAACTCCTGGTCGGAGGCCGCGGCCCTGGCTGGCTGGGCGACCGCGGCGCCCTGTGCGCCGACGGCCATGACAAAGGCGGCCGTGAGGACGACCGCCGGACCGTATCTGTGTCGAGTTCTCCGCTGCCTCTTGCGCTGCATCTACGGATTCCCCTCCTGCGCCCGCTCTGGACAACGTTGTCAACTTCGATGCGCAGGAACCAGTAGGTGGTCAAGTGGCCCTTGATGTCAAGGGTGTTGGGTGTGGCATTCAGGGGCCTATGTCGCCAATTTCTCCGTCGCGGCGCCCACAGGTCGCTCATATTTCCGAGAGGTCTCAACTCGGAAAAGACCCATCGCCAACCTTGCATTCGATCTTGCTCCGCTGGCGGGAAGTGGACTATACCTGTCGGCGTTTCCCGCATGACCCTGCACTACCCGACAGCGGTGCCGGGGAGGATCCGGTTCACCGCCTGAGTCCTGGAGAAGGCGAGGACTTGAGCATGGGATCCACTGCGCACCACGGTGGCGAAGGCGTCGGCCGCCGCGATCTGATCAAGCGTTCGGCCGCGCTCGGCCTGGTGGCCGCCCCCGGAATGGGTCTGCTGTCCGCCTGCGCGAGCAGCGGCGGCGACGGCCAGGACAAGGCGAAGGCGGGCAAGAAGACCGCGAAGAACCCGCTCGGCGTCAACGAGACGGCGAAGATGGAATTCGTCCTGTTCGACGGCGGTTTCGGCAAGGAGTACGCCCAGGACGCCGTGAAGATCTACCAGAAGGACTTCCCCAAGGCGACGGTGAAGTTCTCCGCCACCCAGAAGATCCAGTCCACCCTGCAGCCCCGCTTCAACCAGGGCAACCCGCCGGACCTCATCGACAACTCCGGCGCCGAGCAGATGGACATGGGCGTCCTCGTCGGCAAGAACCAGCTGGCGGACCTCACCCCGCTGCTGGACGCGCCGTCGTACGACGACCCGAGCAAGAAGGTCCGCGACACGCTCCGCCCCGGCATCGTGGAGATGGGGCAGTTCGACGGCAAGCCGGTCTGGATCCTGTACTACGCCTACACCGTCTACGGCGTCTGGTACTCGCAGAAGGCGCTGGACTCCCTCGACGCGCAGTACCCCGAGACCTGGGACCAGATGCTCGCCGTGTGCGAGAAGGCCAAGAAAAAGGGCATGGCGGGCTGGACGTACGCGGGCAAGTACCCGTACTACCTCCCCTTCTCGCTGTACCCGATGATCGGCAAGGTCGGCGGCCGTGAGGTGCTCGACGCCATCGACAACCTGGAGCCGAACGCCTGGAAGCACCCGGCGGTCAAGGCGTGCTTCGAGGCCTACTACGAGCTCTACAAGAAGGGCTACATCCTCAAGGGCACCCCGGGCCTGGACCACATCCAGTCGCAGACGGCCTGGGCCAAGGGCAAGGCGCTGTTCATCCCGAACGGCTCCTGGGTGGAGAACGAGTCGGCCAACGTCATCCCGGCCGACTTCAACCTCGCGGTCTCCGCGCCCACCGGCATCGACAGTTCGGACAGGATGCCGTTCGGCACCATCTGGGCCTCCGGCGGTGAGCCCTTCGTCGTGCCGGCCAAGGCGGCCAACGCCGAGGGCGGCATGGAGCAGCTGCGCATCATGCTCTCCGAGGCGTCCTCGAAGAACTTCACCGCCAAGGTGAAGTCGCTGACCGCGTACAACGGCGGCACCAGCGGCATCAGCCTCACCCCGGGTCTGAAGTCGGGTGTGGCGGCGCTGGACAAGGCCGGATCCAACGTGGTGAATCCGCGGCTGCAGGACTGGTACGTGCAGCTGCAGAAGGAGAAGATCGGTGTGGCCGGTCTCGGCGAGATGATGGCCGGCCGGCTCACCCCGGCCGAGGCCATCAAGAAGATCCAGGGCTTTGCCGACGAGGCGGCCAAGGACACCTCCATCAAGCACTACAAGCACCAGTAACCAGCACCTTTACCGCACCGGAGTGGCGATGCAGCACGGCAAGTACCGGTTCATCGTGGGGTTTCTGGCACTGCCCCTGGGACTGTACGCGCTCTTCGTGGTGTGGCCGTTCATCCAGTCCATCTACTACTCGTTCACGGACTGGACCGGCCTCAGCCCCGAATTCAAGATGGTCGGCTTCGACAACTACAAGAGGATGCTCCACGACGACATCTTCTGGAAGTCGTTGCAGCACAGTCTGATCTTCGCTCTGGTGCTGCCACTGGTGACACTCGGTCTGGCGCTGTTCTTCGCCTTCATGATCAATGTGGGCGGACGGCGGAGAAGGGGCGGCCCCGTGATCACGGGTGTCCGGGGCTCGTCCTTCTACAAGATCGTCTACTTCTTCCCGCAGGTCCTGTCGATCGCGATCGTGTCGCTGCTGTTCGCCTTCGCGTACAACCCGGACAGCGGCGCGATCAACTCACTGCTGCGCGGCATCGGCCTCGACAGCGTCCAGCCGCTGTGGCTCGGCGACCCGAGCCTCGCACTGTGGTGCGTGATGGCGGTGCTCGTGTGGTCCACGGTCGGCTTCTTCGTGGTCCTGTTCTCGGCGGGCATGGCGTCGATCCCGGCCGAGCTGTACGAGGCGGCGCTGCTGGACGGCGCGAGCCGCGCCACCACGTTCTTCCGCGTCACCCTGCCGCTGCTGTGGGACACGGTGCAGTCCGGCTGGGTCTACATGGGCATCCTCGCGCTCGGCGCCGAGTCGTTCGCGGTCGTACAGATCATGACGACCGGGCCGGGCGGTCCCGACTACTCGACCACCGTGATGGTCCTGTACGTGTACCAGAAGGCGTTCCGGGACGGTCAGGCCGCCTACGCCACCACCATCGGCGTCGCCCTGCTCGTCGTCACGCTCGCGTTCGCCGCGATCGTGATGCGGCTGGGCCGTCGCGAGCGGCTGGAGTACTGAAGCGATGAAGACGACCGAGACCTCCGCTCCGCTGCCGGCCGAGTCCGGTGCGACCGTCTCCAAGGTCGACGTGCCGTCGGCGAAGCCGGCCGCCGAGAAGAAAGAGGGCAGCGTCCTCAACGTCTTCTCCCACGGCATGCTGATCCTGTGGGCGATCATGGTGGTCCTGCCGCTGCTGTGGGCGGTGATGACTTCCTTCAAGGACGACAGCGCGATCTTCGGCTCGCCCTGGTCCCTGCCGACCAAGCTGCACTTCGACAACTGGTCGCGCGCCTGGACCCAGGCCAACATGAGCGACTACTTCCTGAACACCATCCTGGTGGTCGGCGGCTCGCTGATCGGCACCCTGGTGCTCGGCTCGATGGCGGCCTACGTACTGGCCCGTTTCGACTTCCCCGGGAACCGCTTCATCTACTTCCTCTTCATCGGCGGCATGAGCTTCCCGATCATGCTGGCGCTGGTCCCGCTGTTCTACGTCGTGAACAACATGGGGCTGCTGAACACGATCCACGGCCTGATCCTGGTCTACATCGCGTACTCGCTGCCGTTCACGGTGTTCTTCCTGACCGCCTTCTTCCGCACGCTGCCGACCTCGGTGGCGGAGGCGGCCTTCGTGGACGGCGCCTCGCACACCCGTACGTTCTTCCAGATCATGCTGCCGATGGCCAAGCCGGGCCTGATCAGCGTGGGCATCTTCAACTTCCTGGGCCAGTGGAACCAGTACATGCTCCCGACGGTCCTCAACACCGACCCCGACAAGCGCGTCCTCACCCAGGGGCTGGTCCAGCTCGCGGTCAGCCAGGGTTACAAGGGCGACTGGTCCGGCCTCTTCGCGGGCCTGGTCATGGCGATGCTGCCCGTCCTGGCGGCCTACATCGTCTTCCAGCGCCAGGTGGTCGCGGGCCTGACCGCCGGCGCGCTGAAGTAGGGAGCGTCCTCACGAGCGGGCCCAGCTCAGCTGGGCCTCACTCAGCGGGGGAACGAAGCCGTCCGGGAACATCAGCATGCGCGGGTCCGGCCACAGGTTCTCGGGCCCGTGCTCCGCGCAGTGCAGCTCGATCAGATGGGCCCCTTCCCCGCAGGCCTCGTGCAGGTAGGGCCGCGCGTGCGCCCGGCAGACGTACCAGAGCCTCACACAGTCGTCCTCGTCACCCGGCTCGTGGAACGCGGGGTCACGAACGATCACGGTCACCGGTTCCTGCCGGTTGAACCGGGGGACGGGCCGCGGGTCGCACCACAAGAGTCGGTCCGGCAGCACCGCCCCATCCTGCCGCACCCCCGCCCCTCGAAGCACGGGCCCACCGAGCCACAGACAGCCGCCCGACCACTCCCACGGCCCAGATCCCCCACTGCCGCCGCCTTGGCGGCCCTGAGCTCTCATGCCCTGCCACCGCTGACCCTCGGCCT
>NZ_JBIWPG010000001.1:121984-813446 GCF_044768135.1 Streptomyces sp. NPDC101165
AGCGGCTCGTCGGCCTGCGGCTCGTCGGCCTGCGGCTCGTCGGCCTGCGGCTCGTCGGCCTGCGGCTCGTCGGCCTGCGGCTCGTCGGCCTGCGGCTCGTCGGCCTGCGGCCTCCCTGCCCATGCGGCCTCGCGGCTCTGCCTTCTTGCAGCCGGCCGCAGTCTCGCCGCCACCGACTCCTACGCTGCTCGCGGCCTCGCGGCCTCGGCGAGCCGCCTGGCGGACCGGAGACAGCCGTCCCGCCGCCCCGCCGAGCCGCCTGACGAACCGGAGACAGCCGAAGCTGCGCAGCAGTGCGGCTTCGCAGGTGCGATTCGCTTGCGGTCTGCCCGGCTTCGGTCACGGCACGGTCACGGACCGTCCCCGGATTCCGCGGCCGAACGAGCTGCCGGTTTCGGTGCGGTGTCGGAGTGGTACGCCTCGCACCCCGTCCCGTAGCCCCGTGCGGGTCGTCTTCCGCCCTGCTCAGAGTGGCATTCGCGTGTCCGTGAGGTGTCCGGGGCGGACCACGGAAGTGACAGCGATTTCCGTCAAGTACTTGACTGCGGTAACCCACACAGCCGAGCTTGGAGTTCATAACTTGTAAGTGGCCCGGTTCCGCAGATGTGACCTGGGCCACGGGCGGCGCAGGGGCCGCCCGGCCGATGGCGGGAGTGGATGGGTCGATGGAGACTCCGGGGTCGCAGTCGTCGCTGCACCGAGCCAACCTGGAACGAGTCGTACGGGCAGTGCGGCTTGCCGGGTCGCTCACGCAGGCGGAGATCGCGCGTACGACCGGCCTGTCCGCGGCGACGGTCTCCAACATCGTGCGGGAACTGAAGGACGGCGGGACGGTTGAGGTCACGCCCACGTCGGCGGGCGGGCGACGCGCCCGCAGCGTCTCGCTGAGCGGGGACGCCGGCATCGTGATCGGCGTCGACTTCGGGCACACGCACCTGCGCGTCGCGATCGGGAACCTCGCGCACCAGGTACTGGCCGAGGAGTCCGAGCCGCTGGACGTCGACGCCTCCGCCACCCAGGGCTTCGACCGGGCGGAAGAGCTGGTCAATCGCCTGATCGCGGCAACCGGCGTGGATCGGTCCAAGGTGGCGGGAGTGGGGCTGGGCGTGCCCGGCCCGATCGACGTCGAGTCGGGGACCCTGGGGTCCACCGCCATCCTGCCCGGCTGGGGCGGCACCAAGCCCGCGGAGGAGATGCGCGAGCGCCTCGGTGTGCCCGTGCAGGTGGACAACGACGCCAACCTCGGCGCCCTCGGCGAGCTGGTCTGGGGCAGCGGCAAGGGCGTGCGCGACCTCGCCTACATCAAGGTCGCGAGCGGTGTCGGCGCCGGTCTGGTCATCAACGGGAAGATCTATCGCGGCCCGGGTGGCACCGCAGGTGAAATCGGACATATTACACTCGATGAATCCGGCCCGGTCTGCCGTTGCGGCAACCGCGGCTGCCTGGAGACCTTCGCGGCCGCGCGGTACGTGCTCCCGCTGCTCCAGCCCAGCCATGGCTCCGACCTGACGATGGAAGGCGTCGTACGGCTGGCCAGGGACGGAGACCCGGGCTGCCGTCGGGTGATCGCCGACGTCGGCCGCCATATCGGCAGTGGAGTGGCCAATCTTTGCAACCTTCTGAACCCGAGCCGGGTGGTCCTGGGCGGTGATCTCGCCGAGGCCGGAGAGCTCGTTCTCGGACCCATCAGGGAGTCTGTCGGCCGCTACGCCATCCCCAGTGCGGCGCGCCAACTGTCCGTTCTCCCGGGGGCACTTGGAGGCCGTGCGGAGGTGCTCGGAGCGCTCGCTCTCGCACTCAGCGAGATGGGCGATTCGACACTTTTGGACGGCTCTGTGACCGGCTCGCTGTCGACGGCCACGCCTGCCTTCACTTAGAGAACGGATGGCACCGTTGCCATCTCGTTAAGGATTTACTTCTTGACGTCGCACGTGTGGCCGAGTTGACTTCCAGCCACCTCGGCCGCAACGACGCGGCCTCGTCAGGGAGGTTTCAAAGAGTGAACATGCGTATGCGTCGTGCGGCCTTCGCCGTTGCTGCTGGTGCCATGGCCGTGTCGCTGGCCGCTTGTGGCAGTGCCAAGGAGTCCAAGGGCAGCGACAGCTCTTCCTCGTCGTCCGCCAAGAAGGGCGACAACATCAAGGTCGGTCTCCTGCTTCCGGAGAACAAGACCGCCCGCTACGAGAAGTTCGACAAGCCGCTGATCGAGAAGAAGATCATGGAGCTGACGAACAACAAGGCGGACTTCCAGTACAACAACGCCCGTCAGGACGCGAACCTGCAGGCGCAGCAGGTCGACACCATGATCACCAACAAGGTGGACGTCCTGATCCTGGACGCGGTGGACGCCAAGGCCATCCAGAACTCCGTCCAGAAGGCCGTGGACGCCGGCATCAAGGTCGTCGCGTACGACCGCCTCGCCGAGGGCCCGATCAGCGCCTACACCTCGTTCGACAACGAGGAGGTCGGCAAGACCCAGGGCGAGGCCCTGCTGAAGGCGCTGGGCAGCAAGGCCGGCAAGTCCTCCAAGATCGTCATGGTCAACGGCTCGGTGACCGACCCGAACGCCGCCATGTTCAAGAAGGGCGCGCACTCCGTCCTCGACGGCAAGGTCACCATCGCCAAGGAGTACGACACCAAGGAGTGGTCGCCGGACAACGCCAACTCCGAGATGGAGTCGGCGATCTCCGCGGTCGGCAAGGGCAAGATCGCGGGTGTCTACTCCGCGAACGACGGCATGGCCGGCGGTATCATCACCGCCCTGAAGGCCGCGGGTCTCTCCGTCCCGGTCACCGGCCAGGACGCCGAGCTGGCCGGTGTGCAGCGCATCGTCTCCGGTGAGCAGTACATGAGCGTCTACAAGCCGTACGCCCCGGAGGCCGACGCCGCCGCCACGATGGCCGTGTACCTCGCCCAGGGCAAGTCGCTCGACTCGGTCGCCAAGGACAAGGTCTCCTCCGGCTCCGCCAAGGACGTCGCGTCGGTCCTGGTCCCGGTCACCTCGCTGACCAAGGACAACATCAAGGACACCGTCATCAAGGACGGCGTCTACACGGCCGCCGACATCTGCACGGGCAAGTACAAGTCCGCCTGCGACAAGCTCGGCATCAGCTAAGCAGTCCCCAAGTCCCTTCCCGGTCACGGGCATTCGCACCCCGAACGCCCGTCCGGGACCGGACGGACTGCCCCAGGCCCCTCCGGCGCCCCGCGCATCAGACAGCCCCGCAAGCTCGGCGCGGGGCGCCGGACGGAACTCCCCCAAACTTCTGCACAACCTCCCGCCGGGTCAGGCGGCGAAGGAGATGGTTCACGTGTCCGCTACGCCCGTGCTGGCGTTGCGCGGGGTCTCCAAGCGATTCGGTGCCGTTCAGGCGCTCACCGACGTAGAGCTTGAGATCCACGCCGGTGAGGTGGTCGCCCTCGTAGGCGACAACGGTGCCGGAAAGTCCACGCTGGTCAAGACGATCGCCGGCGTGCACCCCATCGATGAGGGCGTCATCGAGTGGGGCGGCAAGCCTGTTTCGATCAGCAGGCCGCACGACGCCCAGGCCCTGGGCATCGCGACGGTGTACCAGGACCTCGCGCTGTGCGACAACATCGACGTCGTCGGCAACCTGTTCCTCGGCCGCGAGCTGAGGAAGTGGGGCGTCCTGGACGAGGTCGAGATGGAGCGCCGCGCCCGCGAGCTGCTCACCACGCTCTCGATCCGCATCCCGAGCGTGCGCATCCCGATCGCCTCGCTCTCCGGCGGTCAGCGCCAGACCGTGGCCATCGCCCGTTCGATGCTCGGCGACCCCAAGCTGGTCATCCTGGACGAGCCCACCGCCGCCCTCGGTGTCGAGCAGACCGCACAGGTCCTCGACCTCGTCGAGCGCCTGCGCGAGCGCGGTCACGCCGTCATCCTCATCAGCCACAACATGGCGGACGTGAAGGCGGTGGCCGACAAGGTCGCCGTCCTGCGCCTCGGCCGCAACAACGGCGTCTTCGAGGTCAAGTCGACCTCGCAGGAGGAGATCATCTCCGCCATCACCGGCGCCACCGACAACGCCGTGACCCGCCGTGCGGCGCGCACGTCCGGGGAGGTTTCCAAGTGAGCATCGACAAGACCTCCGCGAACGTGGACAAGTCCGGCGCGGACGCGCCCGTCGTGAACCCCGAGGCCGCGGCCGCCGCGGTCACCGCGGTCGACCCGCGCCTGCTGGTGCGCGAGCAGGGCCTGCTCGGCTACTGGACCGAGTTCAAGCGCAAGATGAAGGCCGGTGAACTGGGTTCCCTCCCGGTCGTCCTGGGCCTCGCGATCATCTGCATCATCTTCCAGGCCCTGAACTCCGAGTTCCTCTCGGCGCAGAACATCAGCAACATCACGGTCACGATGGTCGGCACGGGCATGATCTCCGTGGGCATCGTCTTCGTGCTGCTGCTCGGTGAGATCGACCTGTCGGTCGGCTCGGTCAGCGGCGCGGCCAGCGCCCTCGCGGCCGTCCTCACGGTCAACCAGGGCTGGCCCGAGTGGCTCGCCGTGCTCGTCGCCATCGCCGTCGGTGCCGCCATCGGCTCGCTGCACGGCTTCTTCTTCGCGGTGCTCGGCGCGCCCGCCTTCGCCGTGACCCTGGCCGGTCTGCTGTTCTGGCTCGGCTTCATGCTCAAGGTGCTGGGCGAGGACGGCACGATCAACCTCGACAGCGACGGTCTGATCGGCAAGCTGACCACGTACAGCTTCGAGGACGTGGCCGCCGCCTACGGGCTCGCGGTCGTCGTGGTCGCGCTGTTCTTCATCAGCTCCTTCCTGGGCAACCGCCGCCGGGAGGCCGCGGGCGTCCCGTCCCGGCCGCTCAGCGACACGGTCCTGCGCACGGTCCTGCTGGCCGTGGTCTCCTTCGCCGGTGCCTACATGTACAACCAGTACAAGGGCCTGCCGCTGGCCACCGTGATCTTCCTCGGGTTCCTGGTCGCCACCGACTTCCTCCTGCGGCGCACCGCCTACGGCCGCAAGATCTTCGCGCTCGGTGGCAGCGTCGAGGCCTCGCGCCGTGCGGGTATCAACGTCACCGCGGTGCGGATCTCCGTGTTCGCCATCTCCGGTGGGTTCGCGGCGATCGGCGGCCTCTTCCTGGCCTCGAAGATCGCCTCCGCCAACCAGAGCGCCGGTACGGGTGACCTGCTGATGAACGCGATCGCCGCGGCCGTCATCGGTGGCACGTCGCTGTTCGGTGGCCGGGGTCGTACCTGGAACGCCCTGCTGGGTGTGCTGGTGATCGTGTCGATCCAGTACGGTCTCCAGCTGGAGTCCATCGCGGAGCCGGTGAAGTACATGATCACCGCCGCGGTTCTGCTGACCACCGTGGTCATCGACTCCATCACCCGGAAGACGCAGAAGACCGCGGGTCGCGCGTAGCGCCCCTTAAGGTTGGACAGTTGCCCGGTGCCTCAAAGGTGCCGGGCACTGTCGTGTCCCACAAAGCCGGAACATTAGACTCGTCAAGCCCGGCAACAGCTCGATCAGCTCTACTTGCAAGGAGGCACGGGTGCCGCTGCTGACCCGCATCAGGGGACCGCGCGATCTGGACCGGCTCAGCCTGGAGGAGCTGGACCAGCTGGCAGAGGAGATCCGGACCTTCCTCGTCGACGCCGTCTCCAAGACAGGCGGCCACCTCGGCCCTAACCTGGGCGTGGTCGAGCTCACCATCGCCCTGCACCGCGTCTTCGAGTCCCCGAAGGACAAGGTGCTGTGGGACACGGGCCACCAGTCTTACGTGCACAAGCTGCTCACCGGCCGGCAGGACTTCTCCCGGCTGAAGATGAAGGGCGGTCTGTCCGGCTACCCGGCGCAGGCCGAGTCCGAGCACGACGTCATCGAGAACAGCCACGCGTCCACCGTGCTCGGCTGGGCCGACGGCATCGCCAAGGCCAACCAGCTGAAGAAGCGGGACAGCCACGTCGTCGCCGTGATCGGTGACGGTGCGCTGACCGGTGGCATGGCCTGGGAGGCGCTGAACAACATCGCCGAGGCCAAGGACCGCCCGCTCGTCATCGTCGTCAACGACAACGAGCGCTCCTACGCCCCGACCATCGGCGGCCTCGCCAACCACCTGGCCACCCTGCGCACGACCGACGGTTACGAGCGCTTCCTGGCCCGGACGAAGGACATCCTCGACCGCACCCCGGTCGTCGGCCGGCCGCTGTACGAGACGCTCCACGGCGCCAAGAAGGGGCTGAAGGACTTCATCGCCCCGCAGGGCATGTTCGAGGACCTGGGTCTGAAGTACGTCGGTCCCATCGACGGCCACGACATCGAGGCGCTGGAGTCCGCGCTGGCGCGGGCCAAGCGGTTCGGCGGGCCGGTCATCGTGCACTGCCTCACCGAGAAGGGCCGTGGCTACCAGCCCGCCCTCCAGGACGAGGCCGACCGCTTCCACGCCGTCGGCAAGATCCACCCGGACACCGGCCTGCCGATCGCGTCCTCCGGCGCCGACTGGACCTCGGTGTTCGGCGAGGAGATGGTCAGGCTCGGCGAGGAGCGCGAGGACATCGTCGCCATCACCGCGGCCATGCTCCAGCCGGTCGGCCTGGACCGGTTCGCCAAGCGCTTCCCCGAGCGCGTGTACGACGTCGGCATCGCCGAGCAGCACGGCGCCGTCTCCGCGGCCGGCCTGGCCCACGCCGGTGTGCACCCGGTGTTCGCCGTCTACGCGACCTTCCTCAACCGCGCCTTCGACCAGGTCCTGATGGACGTGGCCCTGCACAAGTGCGGGGTGACCTTCGTCCTGGACCGGGCCGGCGTCACCGGCACCGACGGCGCCTCCCACAACGGCATGTGGGACATGTCGATCCTGCAGGTCGTGCCCGGGCTCCGGCTGGCCGCGCCGCGCGATGCCGACCAGGTGCGGGCGCAGCTGCGCGAGGCCGTCGCCGTCGAGGACGCGCCCACCGTGGTGCGCTTCTCCAAGGGCGCCGTGGGCCCCGCCGTACCGGCCGTGGGCCGCGTCGGCGGCATGGACGTGCTGCGCGAGCCGGGCACCGAACGCCCGGACGTGCTGCTGGTCTCCGTGGGCGCCCTCGCCCCGATGTGCCTGGAGATCGCCGCCCTGCTCGACAAGCAGGGCATCTCCACCACGGTCGTCGACCCGCGCTGGGTCAAGCCCGTCGACGAGGCGATGGCCCCGCTCGCCGAGCGCCACCGGGTCGTCGTCACCGTCGAGGACAACAGTCGCGTCGGCGGTGTCGGCTCGGCGGTCGCCCAGGCCCTCAGGGACGCGGGCGTGGACGTGCCGCTGCGTGACTTCGGCATCCCGCCGCGCTTCCTCGACCACGCCTCCCGCGCGGAGGTCATGGCAGAGATCGGGCTGACCGCGCCGGACATCGCCCGGCAGGTCACCGGTCTGGTCGCCAAGCTGGACGGCCGGTTCGACCGCACTGCCGACGAGGTCGAATCCGTCGAAACCGCACGCGACTAGGCAATTTCGGGAAAGCCCCCGCATGGCCGGTTTCGCCCCCTTCCCAGGTGGCGGAGCCGGTCCTTTTGCGTGAACCTGCCTGTGCCGGGGCATACGCATCCCCAGCCCTCTCGATCATGTCGAGGACGACGAGCGCGTGGGAGGTAGGCCCCGTGAGCAACAGCCTCTTCCGGACGAAGAAGGTCGAGCAGTCCATCCTCGACACCGAGGAGCCAGAACACGCGCTCAAGAAGTCCCTGACCGCGCTGGACCTGACCGTCTTCGGTGTCGGTGTCATCATCGGTACCGGCATCTTCGTCCTCACCGGCAAGGTCGCGAAGGAGACCGCGGGCCCCGCGGTCTCCCTGGGTTTCGTGGTGGCCGGCGTCGTCTGCGCCCTCGCCGCGCTGTGCTACGCGGAGTTCGCCTCCACGGTCCCGGTCGCCGGTTCGGCGTACACCTTCTCGTACGCCTCCATCGGTGAACTGCCCGCCTGGATCATCGGCTGGGACCTGGTCCTGGAGTTCGCGCTCGGCACGGCGGTGGTCGCCGTCGGCTGGTCCGGATACATGAGGTCGCTGCTGGACAACGCGGGCTGGCACCTGCCCGACTATCTCGCCGGCCGGGACGGGGCCACGGGCTTCGGCTTCGACATCCTGGCGGCCGGGCTGGTCCTGGTGCTCACCACCATCCTCGTCATCGGCATGAAGCTGTCCGCGCGGGTCACCGAGGTCGTCGTCGCCATCAAGGTGACGGTCGTCCTGATCGTGATCGTGGCCGGTGCCTTCTTCATCAACAGCGACAACTACAAGCCGTTCATCCCCAAGGCCCAGACGGTGGAGGCCGGGGGCAATCTCAAGGCGCCGCTCATCCAGCTGATGGCCGGCTGGGCGCCGTCCAACTTCGGCGTGTTGGGCATCTTCACCGCCGCCTCCGTGGTCTTCTTCGCCTTCATCGGCTTCGACGTCGTGGCCACCGCCGCCGAGGAGACCAAGAACCCGCAGCGGGACATGCCGCGCGGCATCCTCGGCTCCCTGTTCATCTGCACGGCGCTGTACGTGGCGGTGTCCATCGTCGTCACCGGCATGCAGCACTACAGCGAGCTGTCCGTCGACGCCCCGCTCGCCGACGCCTTCAAGGCCAACGGCCATCCCTGGTTCGCGGGCGCGATCAGCTTCGGCGCCGTCATCGGCCTGACCACGGTCTGCATGATCCTGCTGCTCGGCCAGACCCGGGTCTTCTTCGCGATGAGCCGCGACGGCCTGCTGCCCCGCTTCTTCTCCATCGTCCACCCGCGCTTCCGCACCCCGCACCGGCCGACCATCCTGCTCGGCGTGCTCATCGCCGTCATCGCGGGCTTCACCAGCCTGAGCGAGCTGGCCGAACTGGTGAACATCGGCACGCTGTTCGCCTTCGTCGTCGTCGCGGTCGGCGTGGTCGTCCTGCGTCGCACCCGCCCGGACCTGCACCGGTCCTTCCGCACCCCGTGGGTGCCGTTCATCCCGATCCTGTCCGTCGCCGCCACCCTGTGGCTGATGCTGAACCTGCCTGCCGAGACCTGGCTCCGGTTCGCCATCTGGATGGTCATCGGCTCTTTCGTCTACTTCCTCTACGGCCGCTCGCACAGCCGCCTCGGCCGGCACGAGGAGACCACCGCCGGCCAGGTCATCCACCCGCCGAACGGCGACGGCAAGTAACCGCCCGAGTCTCTGATCCTGCCCCGTATGTCCTGCTGAGGTGGGAACTGTGGGGCCGGATAGCGTGCTCCTCATGCTTGTCGCCCCGCTCGCCCCCGCACGGTCCGTGACGACCCGAACGGCGTACTGGACGCGGTTGCTGCCCGCCCTCGCGGCCCTGGCCTGTGTCACCCGGGTGCCCTCCTTCGTCCGGCCGGTGTGGAACGCCGACGAGGGCTATCTCGCCGTACAGGCCCGCCTGCTCGCCCATGGCGGGCACCTGTACGAGACGGTCGTGGACCGCAAACCCCCGCTGGTGCCCTGGCTGTACGAGGCCGCCTTCGCGGTCTGCGGCTCCGGTTCCCTCGCGCCGGTCCGGGTGCTGGCGGTCCTCGCGCAGACGCTCACCGCCGTCCTGCTCGCCTCCCTGGCGCGGCGCCGCTGGGGCGACACCGCGGGCCGTACCGCGGGGGTGCTGTACCTGCTGGTGTCCGTCGGCCTCAACCCCGAGGACGCGCAGGCCGCCACCTTCGAGGTGTTCATACTGCCCGCCACGGCGGCCGCCCTGTGGTGCGCGGACCGCGGCCGCTGGGGCGCGGCCGGGACCGCCGTCGCCTGCGCCTTCCTCGCCAAGCAGACCGGGGGAGCGGTGCTGCTGCCGGTGGCCTGGCTGCTGCACCGTGCCGGCACCCCGGGCGCGGGCGCGCTGCGGCTCGCGGCCGGGTTCGCCGTACCGGTGCTGTGCGCGGCCCTGGTCACGGACCCCGCCGGATTCCTGTTCTGGACGGTCACCGGCTCCGCCGCCTACGCCTCCTTCACCGGCTCGGAACTCCACGCCCTCGACCGTGGCCTGGCCAACACCGCGCTGCTGGCCGTGGCCTGCGCGGGCCTGATCCCACCGGTCGTACGGTCCCTGCGTACCACCCGCAGCGCCCGCAGCGGCGTGGCCGGCGTGGCCGACCTGTGGCTGTGGCTGGCGTCCTCGGCCGTCGCCGTCACCCTCGGCTTCCACTTCTTCGGCCATTACTTTCTGCAACTCACCCCGCCCGCGGCCCTGCTGGCCACGGCCGCGCTGCGGGCTTCGCCCCGCGAGCGGCCGGCGGTCGCCGTTCTCACCTCGGCCGGCTGCTGCGCCCTGTTCGTCGCCTGGGGCCTGCTCGCGCCGCGCACCGAACTCGCCCACGCCCAGCGCCTCGCCGCCGCCCTCGCCCAGCGCACCGCGCCCGCCGACCGCGTCCTCGTGTGGGGCATGCACCCGGAGACGTACTGGCTGGCCCGTCGTACCCCCGCCACCCGCTACCTCACCGCCGGCCTGCTCACCAACTACAGCGGCGGCCGCGACGGCCCCCAGGTCGGCGAGAAGTACGCGGTCGAGGGCGCCTGGCCCGTCTTCCGGGCGGAACTGACCGCACACGCCCCCGCCCTCGTCGTCGACGACTCACGCGGCAAGCCGTACGCACCCGACCGCGTGCCCAGCCTGCGCCGGGTGCTGGACGCGCGGTACGAGGAGGTGGGGACGGTGGACGGCGCGGTGCTCTACGCCCGGATTCCGCGCGGCTGAGGGGGAGTTGGCCGTGGTGCCGGGCGGACCCGCTGCTATGCTCGCAGCAGTGATTTGAACACGTTCAACTCAGGGGGATCTGATGTACGTACCGACCGCGCCCGGCCACAAGGACTCGCCCGCCGTCGCCCTGGGCCCCACCTCACTCGTCTTCGGGGCCGTCGCGGCCATCGGTGCCTGGCCCTCCCTCATGCTGGCCGTACTGCCGTGGTCGCTCATCGCGGCACCGCTCGCCCTCACCTTCGGCCTCGCGGGCATCCACTTCGCCCGCCGGGGGATCGGCCGCATGTGGACCGCCGTCGCCGGAACCGCCCTCGGATTCGTCGGAGTGGCCGGTGCCCTCACCCTGATCGTGGCGTTGGCCGAGTGGTAGGGCGGCCCCCGCCCGCTCAGCCGAGGACGGTGCGCGGACCGGCCACCTCCGCGCCCAGCTCGGTCACCCGGCGCCGCAGTTCACGGTCGGCCGTGACCACGAGACGGGCCCGGTCGGGGTGCTCGGCGGTCAGCTGCACGATCCGGTCGTCCCCGCTGCCGGGCGCCTCCGCGACCCGTACTCCAGGCACCGACTCCACGCCACGGGCGGCACCCTCGACCACGAGCACCAGCTCCACGGCGCCCTCATGACCCGGCAGGCCCTCGCGGGCCAGCCGGTCGCGCAGCCGCTCGGCGGCGCCCCTGCGGTCCCGCCACCAGCCGTCGGGCCGCGACCCGACCACGTTCGCGCCGTCGACGATCACGAGCAGCGGGCCGTCCGGGTCCGGGGAACCGAGGGGGTCGTCCATGGGGCAAGGGTCCCACGCCACCGGTGAGGGGGCGGGCCCCGGCCTGCGACCAGGTCCGCTTAGAGTGATCCGGTGAACGGCGACTGGCTCCTGCGCGGCCGCGACGGCCGACTCGGTGTCTACCAGCTGTCGGGCGACGCCGTCCTGTGCCGGGCGGAGCGCGGCCCGGACGGCCACTGGTCCGACCCGCACAAGGTGGGCGGCGACCAGAAACTCCACCCCGTCCTCACCGTCGGCCAGGGCGCCGACGGCTACGCCCACCTGGTCTCCTGGCGGCCCACCACCAAGGGCGAATCGGGTCTGGTGCACTCCACCCACTTCCGCCCGCACCTCGCGGCCCTGGACTGGAGCCCCATCGGCCACCCGGACAAGAAGGGCGACCGCACCGGCACCCCCGCCGTCGCCGTGGACGCGCGGGGCCGCGCCCATGTCTTCGTACGGAACAAGGGCGGCGGGGTGAGCCTGCTGGCGCAGAAGGAGAAGGGCGGCTGGGAGCCCTGGCGGGACCTGAAGGGCCGTGAGGTCCAGGAGGGCCTGGCGGCGGTGACGGGGGAGTCCGGCAGGGTCGAGCTGTACGCGGCCGCCCCGGGGGTCGTCCTGTACTGGCGTCAGGAGGAGCCGGGCGCCCAGCCGGTGCTCCAGGAGGCCCTGGAGACGGCAGTGCGCCCCGGCACCCTGCACGCCCTGGCCACGTCCCCCGACAGCACGACCGTCTACTACACCGACGACTCGGGCGACCTGTGCGCCTGGCGCCCCGGCACCAAGCCGGTCACCCTTCTTCCCGCTGCGGGCTCCGGCCCGGTCGCGGCGGTCCGCTGCGAGCTCGACGGCCACGACTGCACTCTGCTGGCCCAGCGCTCGGCGAGCGGTCGCGTCGCCTTCGCCGCGTACCCGACCGAGCTGGAGTCGGCGGGCGCGTGGTGGACGGAGTCGGGTCCGCACCTGCCGGTGGACGCGCTGGTCTCCCTGGCCGTGGACGAGGACGACCGGGTGGTGGCGGCAACGTTGTCCCCGTCGACCGGCCAACTCCTGCTGACCAGACGCAAGGACGAGCCGGGACTGGCGCTACAGGCGTGGCGGCCGCTCTGACCACGCAGAAGGGCCCCGCCGAAGCGGGGCCCTTCTTCATGTCACCGGGTGTTACGCGGGAACGCTCGCCACGCCGGGGGCGAGGAACTTCTTGCCGTTCACGCGCTCCGAGACGCCCTCACGGTCCAGGTACGGCGTGATGCCGCCCAGGTGGAAGGGCCAGCCGGCGCCCGTGATGAGGCAGAGGTCGATGTCCTGGGCCTCGGCGACGACGCCCTCGTCGAGCATGAGCCCGATCTCCTGCGCCACCGCGTCGAGCACGCGGTCGCGCACCTGCTCCTCGGTCAGGACGGAGTCGCCCTGCTGCAGCAGCGCCGCGACCTCGGGGTCCAGCTCCGGCTTGCCGCTGTCGTAGACGTAGAAGCCGCGCTTGCCCGCCTTGACGACGGCCGCGAGGTTCGGGGAGACCGTGAAGCGGTCCGGGAAGGCCCGGTTGAGGGTCTCCGAGACGTGCAGACCGATCGCGGGACCGACCAGCTCCAGCAGCACCAGCGGGGACATCGGCAGACCGAGCGGCTCGATGGCCTTCTCGGCGACCTCGACCGGGGTGCCCTCGTCGATGACGTTCTGGATCTCGCCCATGAAGCGGGTCAGGATGCGGTTCACGACGAACGCCGGGGCGTCCTTGGTGAGGACCGCGGTCTTCTTCAGCTTCTTGGCGACGCCGAACGCGGTGGCCAGCGAGGCGTCGTCGGTCTGCTCGCCCCGGACGATCTCCAGGAGCGGGAGGACGGCGACCGGGTTGAAGAAGTGGAAGCCGACGACCCGCTCGGGGTGCTGCAGCTTCGACGCCATCTCCGTGACCGACAGCGAGGAGGTGTTGGTGGCGAGGATCGCGTGCGCCGGGGCGACCGCCTCGACCTCGGCGAACACCTGCTGCTTGACGCCGATCTCCTCGAAGACCGCCTCGATGATGAAGTCGGCGTCCGAGAAGCCCTCGGCCTTGTCCAGGACACCGGTCACCAGCGCCTTGAGGCGGTTGGCCTTGTCCTGGTTGATCCGGCCCTTGCCGAGCAGCTTGTCGATCTCGGCGTGGACGTAGCCCACACCCTTGTCGACGCGCTCCTGGTCGATGTCGGTCAGGACGACCGGCACCTCCAGGCGGCGCAGGAAGAGCAGCGCGAGCTGGCTGGCCATCAGACCGGCGCCGACGACACCGACCTTGGTGACCGGGCGGGCCAGGTTCTTGTCCGGGGCGCCCGCGGGACGCTTGCCGCGCTTCTGCACCAGGTTGAACGCGTAGATGCCGGAGCGCAGTTCGCCGCCCATGATCAGGTCGGCGAGGGCGACGTCCTCGGCGTCGTAACCCTGCTGCAGGTCGCCGTTCTTGGCGGCCGCGATGATGTCCAGGGCGCGGTAGGCGGCCGGAGCGGCTCCGTGCACCTTGGAGTCCGCGACGAAGCGGCCCTTGGCGACGGCCTGGTCCCAGGCCTCGCCGCGGTCGATCACCGGACGCTCGACCTCGACGTCGCCCTTGAGGACGTTCGCGGTCCAGATCAGCGACTGCTCCAGGAAGTCGGCGCCCTCGAAGATCGCGTCCGCGATGCCGAGGTCGAAGACCTGCTGGCCCTTGAGCTGCTTGTTCTGGTTGAGGCTGTTCTCGATGATGACCGAGACGGCCTTGTCGGCGCCGATCAGGTTCGGCAGCAGCGCGCAGCCGCCCCAGCCCGGGACCAGGCCCAGGAAGACCTCGGGGAGGGAGAACGCCGGGATCGCCTTGGAGACGGTCCGGTAGGAGCAGTGCAGGCCGACCTCGACGCCGCCGCCCATCGCCGCGCCGTTGTAGTACGCGAAGGTCGGGACCGCGAGGGCCGCGAGACGCTTGAAGACCTCGTGGCCGCCCTTGCCGATGGCCAGCGCGTCCTCGTGCTTCTTCAGCAGCTCGACGCCCTTGAGGTCGGCGCCGACCGCGAAGATGAACGGCTTGCCGGTGATGCCGACGCCGACGATGTCGCCGGCCGCGGCCTCCGCCTCGACCTGGTCGATCGCGGTGTTCAGGTTCGCCAGCGAGGCCGGACCGAAGGTGGTCGGCTTGGTGTGGTCGAAGCCGTTGTCAAGGGTGATGAGCGCAAAACGCCCCGCACCGAACGGCAGGTCGAGGTGGCGTACGTGCGCGGACGTCACGACCTCGTCGGGGAACAGCTCGGCCGCACCCTTCAGAAGCTCAGCGGTGGTGCTCACTTGTCCCCCTCGAAGTGCGGGTTCTCCCAGATGACCGTCGCGCCCATGCCGAAGCCGACGCACATGGTGTTCAGGCCGTAGCGGACGTGCGGCTGCTCCTCGAACTGGCGGGCCAGCTGCGTCATCAGACGGACACCGGAGGAGGCCAGCGGGTGGCCGTAGGCGATGGCGCCGCCGTACTGGTTGACGCGCGCGTCGTCGTCGGCGATGCCGTAGTGCTCCAGGAAGGCGAGAACCTGGACGGCGAAGGCCTCGTTGATCTCGAAGAGACCGATGTCGGAGATGCTGAGCCCCGCCTGGGCGAGGGCCTTCTCCGTGGCCGGGATCGGGCCGTAGCCCATGACCTCGGGCTCGACGCCGGCGAAGGCGTAGGAGACCAGGCGCATCTTGACCGGCAGGTTGTTCTCGCGGGCGAAGTCCTCGCTCGCGATGATCGACGCGGTGGCGCCGTCGTTCAGGCCGGCCGCGTTACCGGCGGTGACCCGGCCGTGGACGCGGAACGGGGTCTTGAGGCCCTGCAGGTTCTCCAGGGTCGTACCCGGGCGCATCGGCTCGTCGGCGGTGACCAGGCCCCAGCCGGTCTCGCCGGCCTCGGGGTTGGTGCGGCGCACCGAGATCGGCACCAGGTCCTGCTGGATCTTGCCGTCGGCGTACGCCTTGGCGGCCTTCTCCTGCGAGCGCACGGCGTATTCGTCGGCGCGCTGCTTGGTGATGGTCGGGTAGCGGTCGTGCAGGTTCTCGGCGGTCATGCCCATGAACAGGGCGGACTCGTCGACCAGCTTCTCGCTGACGAAGCGCGGGTTCGGGTCCACGCCCTCGCCCATCGGGTGGCGGCCCATGTGCTCCACACCACCGGCGATGACGGCGTCGTAGGCGCCGAACGCGATCGAACCGGCGGTGGTCGTCACGGCGGTCAGGGCGCCGGCGCACATGCGGTCGATCGAGTAGCCCGGGACGGACTGCGGCAGACCGGCGAGGATGCCGGCCGTACGACCGAGGGTCAGGCCCTGGTCACCGATCTGCGTGGTCGCGGCGATGGCGACCTCGTCGATCTTCTTCGGGTCCAGCCCGGGGTTGCGTCGCAGCAGCTCCCGGATCGCCTTCACGACGAGGTCGTCGGCGCGGGTCTCGTGGTAGATGCCCTTCGGGCCCGCCTTGCCGAACGGGGTGCGGACGCCGTCGACGAAGACGACGTCCCTGACGGTACGAGGCACGATGGCTCTCCTCCAGGGTGCGGGATGGCACTGCTGCGATGCGCTGAGCGCGCGCTCAGACACATGCTACTTATGAGTAACGTAGCTGCCCAGTCCCGGCGGCGGGAGCGGCGAACGTCACATCCGCCCGCCCAGGATCTTGGCGTGATCTCGACGCCTCTGTTCCGCTTGATCTACGGCGCCTCATGCGGCGAGCGGTCACGTAGACGCGCCCCAAAGGGGCGCGGGGAACTGCGCGAGCAACCACGAATGACCCGCGGTCGCCGTACGAGATCAAGCGCTACGGCGACTAGGCACCCGTGGCAGCCAGCGCAGCGACCAGCACCGGCGTGACCTGCTCCACCTGCCAGGCCCGCGCACCGTATCCGGCCAGCGCGACCTCGACGGACCCGGCGTCCACCACCTTCGGCGGCTCCCAGCAGATCCTTCGCACCGTGTCCGGGGAGACCAGGTTCTCCTGGGGCATGGTGAGCTGCTCGGCCAGAGCCGACACTCCTGCCCGGGCCGCGGACAGCCGAGCCGCGGCAGCGGGGTCCTTGTCCGCCCAGGCCCGCGGCGGTGGCGGCCCGGCGACCGGCTGCCCGGGCTGCGGCAGCGCGGAGTCCGGCAGGGCCTTGGCCCGGTCGACCGCCGCCTGCCACTGGTCCAGCTGCCGCCGCCCGACCCGATGCCCGAACCCGTTCAGCGCGGCCAGGGCGTGTGTGTTGATCGGCAAAGAGAGCGCGGCCTCGACGATGGCCGCGTCCGAGAGCACCTTGCCCGGCGACACATCCCGCCGCTGGGCGATCCGGTCCCGTGTCTGCCACAGCTCCCGGACGACGGCCAGCTGCCGGCGCCGCCGCACCTTGTGCATGCCGGACGTGCGGCGCCAGGGGTCCTTGCGGGGCTCGGCGGGCGGAGCGGACGCGATCGCGTCGAACTCCTGGCGCGCCCAGTCCAGCTTGCCCTGCCGGTCCAGCTCCTTCTCCAGGGCGTCCCTGAGGTCGACGAGGAGTTCCACGTCCAGGGCGGCATAGCGCAGCCACGGCTCGGGCAGCGGACGGGTGGACCAGTCGACGGCGGAGTGCCCCTTCTCCAGGACGAAGCCGAGGACGCCCTCGACCATGGCGCCGAGGCCGACCCGGGGGAACCCGGCGAGCCGCCCGGCCAGCTCGGTGTCGAACAACGATGTCGGCACCATGCCTATCTCGCGCAGGCAGGGCAGGTCCTGGGTGGCGGCGTGCAGCACCCACTCGACGCCGGACAGCGCCTCGCCGAGACCGGACAGGTCGGGACAGGCGACGGGGTCGATCAGCGCGGTGCCGGCGCCCTCGCGGCGCAGCTGCACCAGATAGGCGCGCTGGCCGTACCGGTAGCCGGAGGCGCGCTCGGCGTCGACGGCGACGGGGCCGGAGCCGGCGGCGAAGGCGGCGATCACCTCGGCCAGGGCGTTCTCGTCGGTGATCACCGGCGGAATGCCCTCGCGGGGTTCGAGAAGTGGCGTCGGCGCCCCCGTCACAGAAGATCCGGCGTCGTCCGGAGGAGTGCCTCCGGTGGTGCGCAGGGCACTGTCTGCTGCGGTGTCTTGGGCGTCGGTCACCTGTCAAGGGTATCCGTGTGTGGACAGCGCCCGTCGACGGAACGTTCCGTCGACGGGCACCGGAGGGTCGTAAACCAGTCAGGCCGGTGAAACTCACGGTTCACATGAGTGAACCAGGGGCTCCGCCGAGCAGCTCGGCGGCGGTGTCGGTCAGGGGCTCAAGGGCTTAGCGGTTCAGGGGATGGGGGAATGGGGGACGGGGGGCAAGGGGTAGGGGCTCAGTGGATGATCCCGGTACGCAGGGCCACGGCGACCATTCCGGCCCGGTCGCCCGTGCCGAGCTTGCGCGCGATGCGGGCGAGGTGGCTCTTCACGGTCAGGGCGGACAGGCCCATCGAGACGCCGATGGCCTTGTTCGACTGGCCTTCCGCGACTAGCCGCAGCACCTCGACCTCGCGTCCGGACAGCTCGCGGTAGCCGCCCGGGTGGCTCGGGGCACCCGGGGGGCGGCGGTGCATCCGGGCGGCGGCACCGAGGGGGGCGGCACCGGGTCGGGTGGGGAGCCCGATGTTCGTCCGGGTGCCGGTGACGACGTAGCCCTTGACTCCGCCGGCCAGGGCGTTGCGGACGGCGCCGATGTCGTCGGCGGCGGAGAGGGCCAGCCCGTTGGGCCAGCCCGCGGCGCGGGTCTCGGACAGCAGGGTCAGGCCGGAGCCGTCGGGCAGGTGGACGTCGGCGACACAGATGTCGCGGGGGTTGCCGATGCGGGGACGAGCCTCCGCGACGGACGAGGCCTCGATGACGTCGCGGACACCGAGCGCCCACAGATGGCGGGTGACGGTGGAGCGGACGCGCGGGTCGGCCACGACCACCATGGCGGTCGGCTTGTTCGGGCGGTAGGCGACCAGGCTTGCGGGCTGCTCGAGGAGAACGGACACCAGGCCTCCTGGGGTGGGGGGACGGGGCCGGCTTGTGGGGATGAAGCCGGGACGAACCGTGCTTTGAAGGTCACAGTCGTCTTCGGCAGCAAACGCGTCCGCCTTTAGAGAATGATCACGATCTAGTGAGTAACAATCCGTGCAATTCGGACACACGATCGATCATCCGAAGATCGAGTCGGTTCGGGCCTATGCGATTCGAGTGCGGAAAGTGGCCGTATCGACAAAGAGATGGTCAACAAGGGGTCTGTGAGGATTACGGAGCCCTGTCAGGAGTACGTCGATACGGCCGGGATCACGTCACCGGGACTGCGGACCCCTGCGCTGCGGCAGCGTCACCACCGAGGCGTCGCCCGGTCCGGCCGGGGGCAGCCCGCCGACCTGGGCCAGCAGATCGCACCACGAGGCCAGGTGACCGGCGGTGTCCGGCACTCCGCCGAGGCCTTCGCGGGGCGTCCACGAAGCGCGGATCTCGATCTGCGAGGCGGCGGGGCGCTCGGACAGACCGCCGAAGTAGTGCGAGCTGGCACGTGTGACGGTGCCGCTCGGCTCGCCGTACGTCAGCCCGCGCGACTGCAGCGCACCGGTCAGCCACGACCAGCACACCTCCGGCAGCAGCGGATCGGCCGCCATCTCCGGCTCCAGCTCCGCGCGCACCAGCGTCACCAGCCGGAACGTGCCCTGCCAGGCGTCGTGCCCGGCCGGGTCGTGCAGCAGCACCAGCCGTCCGTCGGCCAGCTCCTGCTCGCCGTCGATCACCACGGCCTCCACCGCGTACGCGTACGGCGCCAGCCGCTGTGGAGCCGGCGTCGGCTCCACCTCGACCTGCGGCCTCAGGCGCGCGGCCCGCAGCGCCTCGACCGCGGCCCGGAACGCCGGCGGCCCCGCCGCACCCGCATGCCCCTCCGCCTCCGCGTTCCCCTTCGCGTCGTCCATTCCGCCAGCGCCGTCCGACAGTCGTCCCTGAGCCGCAGCCATGCGGGGAAGAGTAAGGGGAACCGGGGCTTTGTGCAGGGCAACACACCCCGCACCCGTTGTTGCCGTGGCCACGTGCGTTCCGCTCACCGGCGTCGTGGGAGACTTGCCCGGTGACCGCCAACGACGCCTCCACGGGCCAGCAGCCGACAGCCGCGTACGACAGCGCCTTCCTCAAGGCGTGCAGGCGCGAACCCGTGCCGCACACCCCCGTGTGGTTCATGCGTCAGGCCGGCCGCTCGCTGCCCGAGTACCGCAAGGTGCGTGAGGGCATCCCCATGCTGGAGTCGTGCATGCGGCCCGAGCTGGTCACCGAGATCACGCTGCAGCCGGTGCGCCGCCACAACGTGGACGCGGCGATCTACTTCAGCGACATCGTCGTCCCGCTCAAGGCGATCGGCGTCGACCTCGACATCAAGCCCGGTGTCGGCCCGGTCGTCGAACAGCCGATCCGCACCCGTGCCGACCTCGCCCGGCTGCGCGATCTCACCCCCGAGGACGTCGCCTACGTCACCGAGGCGATCGGCCTGCTCACCCGCGAGCTGGGCTCGACCCCGCTGATCGGTTTCGCGGGCGCGCCTTTCACCCTCGCGAGCTACCTGGTCGAGGGCGGTCCCTCGCGTTCGTACGAGAACGCCAAGGCGATGATGTACGGCGACCCCGAGCTGTGGGCCGACCTGCTGGACCGCCTGGCCGACATCACGGCCGCCTTCCTGAAGGTGCAGATCGAGGCGGGCGCCTCGGCCGTCCAGCTCTTCGACTCCTGGGTCGGCGCGCTGGCCCCGGCCGACTACGTGAAGTCCGTGATGCCCGCCTCGGCGAAGGTGTTCGAGGCCGTCGCCGGGTACGGCGTCCCGCGCATCCACTTCGGTGTCGGCACCGGTGAGCTGCTGAAGCTCATGGGCGAGGCCGGTGCGGACGTCGTCGGCGTCGACTGGCGCGTCCCGCTGGACGAGGCCGTGCGCCGGGTCGGCCCCGGCAAGGCGCTGCAGGGCAACCTCGACCCGACCGTCCTGTTCACCGACAAGGACACCGTCGAGGCCAGGGCCCGCGAGGTGCTGGACGCGGCCGCCGGTCTCGAGGGGCATGTCTTCAACCTCGGCCACGGAGTGCCGCCCAACACCGACCCGGACGTGCTGACCCGGCTCGTGGACTACGTCCACGCGGCGAGCGCCCGCTGAGCGGACCCGCTCGCAGCGGCCCCCGTCACCACACCTGACGGGGCCGGGCCTGCCTGCCGAACAGCAGGCGGGGCGGCTCCGGAGGTGGCGGGGTGCCGGGCTTGAGCGGCCAGGCCAGCAGCATGCCCGCCACGAAGCCGACCACATGGGCCGCGTAGGCCACCGTTCCGCCGGAGACCCCGTGCCCGGAGGAGTACACCGCCTGCAGGCCGAACCAGAAGCCCAGCACCAGCCAGGCGGGCAGCCTGAGCGGCAGGAAGACCAGGAACGGCACGAGGACCCACACCCGCGCTCTCGGATACAGCACCAGATAGGCGCCGAGGACTCCGGCGATCGCCCCGGACGCGCCGATCAGCGGGTCGCCGGAGGAGTCGTTGAGCAGCGCGAAGCCGTAACCGGCCGCGTAGCCGCAGACGACGTAGAAGAGGAAGTAGCGGATGTGGCCCATCCGGTCCTCGACGTTGTTGCCGAAGATCAGCAGGAAGAGCATGTTGCCCAGCAGGTGCAGCCAGCTGCCGTGCAGGAACATCGCGGTGAACACGGACAGGGGCGGGGACTTGCGGTAGCGGGCCGGCCCCACCACACAGCCCGGGCCGTGCGGGCCCACGCCCACGTCGCCCGTCGGGACCAGCTGCGGCAACTGATGGTGGATCAACTCCCGGGGGACCGCCGCGTAGTGGTCCGTGAACGCCTGCAGATGGCACAGCTGCGCCAGATCGCTGCCGCCCGCCACGGAGCCGGCCATGCCGGGCGTGGTGAGGAAGACCAGGACGTTCGCGGCGATGAGCGCGTACGTCACGTAGGGCGTCCGGCGTGCCGGGTTCACGTCATGGACGGGGATGACCACACAGAACTAGTGCCCGCGATGCGGCGCGCGAATCGGTGAACGCGGCCGGGCGGGCTTGCGTATCTGTTCTCAACCGACGTGAGGACAGGCGATGGAAGCTCCGCAGGTTTCGGCGATGCATGCTCTGCCCGATGGTGAGGCCGAGCTGTCTTTGGTGGTACGGCTCCCCTGGGAGGACGTTGCGCGGCTCGGTCAGGAGGCGGGGCGGCTGGCCTCGCAGATGCAGCGGCCCGTGACGTTGGACGAGGCGGTGAGCTATCGGCTGCGGTCGACTCGGCCGTCCGCCTCTCATGCGAAGCCTTCGGCCGAGCAGCCCGCGGCCGTGACATCGAGTGCGGGCGTCACTTCCTTGCCGCGCATCAGTAGCGGGACGGCCTGAGGAGCGCTGCGTACGTCACCGCGGCCGTACTTTTGACGCCGCCTTTCTCGCTGCGACCAGTACCGGGTCCCAGACCGGCGAGAACGGCGGGGCGTAGCCCAGGTCCAGGGCTGTCATCTGCTCCACCGTCATGCCTGCGGTGAGGGCCACCGCCGCGATGTCGACCCGCTTGGCCGCGCCCTCTCTGCCGACGATCTGGACGCCGAGCAGCCGGCCGGTGCGGCGTTCGGCGAGCATCTTGACCGTCATGGGGGAGGCGCCGGGGTAGTAGCCGGCGCGGCTGGTCGACTCGATGGTGACGGTCTCGAACTGCAGGCCCACGCGGTGGGCGTCCTTCTCGCGCAGGCCGGTGCGGGCGATCTCCAGGTCGCACACCTTGCTGACGGCCGTGCCGACCACGCCCGGGAAGGTGGCGTAGCCGCCGCCGACGTTGGTGCCGATGACCTGGCCGTGCTTGTTGGCGTGAGTGCCGAGCGGGACGTACTGCTCCTGCCCGGAGACCAGGTTCAGTACCTCGACACAGTCGCCGCCCGCCCAGATCTCCTCGTGACCGCGTACGCGCATCGCGAGGTCGGTGAGCAGGCCGCCGCGGGCGCCGAGGGGGAGGCCCGCCGCTCGGGCGAGCGTGGTCTCGGGGTGTACGCCGATGCCGAGGACGACGACGTCCGCGGGGTACTCGGCGTCCTCCGTGGCCACCGCGCGGACCCGGCCGTCCCCGCCGGTGAGCAGCTTGGTGACCTCGGCGTCGTTCACCATGGTGATGCCGAGGCCCTCCATGGCCCGGTGCACCAGACGGCCCATGTCCGGGTCGAGCGTGGACATCGGCTCGCTGCCGCGGTTGACGACGGTCACCTCGTAGCCGCGGTTGATCAGCGCTTCGGCCATCTCCACGCCGATGTATCCGGCGCCGACGACGACCGCGCGCCGGCCGCCCGTGTGGACCAGCGAGTCCAGCAGGGCCTGGCCGTCGTCGAGTGTCTGCACGCCGTGCACGCCCGGGGCGTCCGCGCCGGGCATGTCCGGGCGGATCGGGCGGGCGCCGGTCGCGATCACGAGTTTGTCGTACGACACCCAGGACTCGTCCCCGGAATCGACGTCACGCGCGCGTACCCGACGGCCCGCGACGTCGATCTCCGTGACCTCCGTCCGCATCCGCAGGTCGATGTCCCGCGCGCGGTGCTCCTCCGGTGTGCGCGCGATCAGCCGGTCCCGCTCGGGCACGTCACCGCCGACCCAGTACGGGATCCCGCACGCCGAGTAGGAGGAGAAGTGGCCGCGCTCGAAGGCCACGATCTCCAGTTCGTCCGGCCCCCGCATCCGGCGCGCCTGCGACGCCGCGGACATCCCCGCGGCGTCGCCGCCGATCACGACCAGCCGTTCCCTGTCGCCCCGCCCGCTCCTCATGCTCATGCGAACACGCTACGGGGCGTGTCCATTTCAGTCCTGGTCGGGCGTGCCGGACGGGTCCGGTACCGGGCGGGCCTGGGGCAGCGGGGCAGCGGTCGGCGTCGCGGGTGCGGGCTGGGCGCGGCGCAGCAGGCGGGGGCGTACGACGCGCAGCCGGAGCAGCGCCAGCAGTGCCGCCAGCGCGGCGAACGGCAGGACCGCGCCGAGGGCCAGGGCGATCCAGCGCAGCATCGTGACGAACACGTGCCAGCCGCCCGACAGGGCGTCCACGAAGCCGGGGGTGCCGTCCTCGGCGGCCTTCTTCACCGGCGTCTCGGACAGGGCCAGGGCGATGGTGGCGAGGCTGGTGCGGTCCTTCAGCGACGCCTGCTGTGCGAGCAGCGCCTCCAGGTCCGCCTCCCGGCTGCTCAGTTCCCCTTCGAGGGTGACGACGTCGCTCAGCTTGGTCGCCTTGTCCATCAGCTCGCGGATCCGGGCCACGCTGGCCCGCTGCGACGTGATCCGGCTGTCCACGTCCACGACCTGGTCGGTGACGTCCTCCGCCTTCGCCGTGCGCTCGACCAGCTTGCCGGAGCCCTGCAGGTCGGCGAGGACGTCGTCGTACTTCTCGGTGGGCACGCGCAGCACGACCCGGGTCTGCTCGTGGCCCTCGGTGTCCCGGCGGGTGCTCTCCTTGCCGACGTAGCCGCCCGCGCTCTCAGCCGTCGTACGGGCCGCCTCCAGTGCCTTGGGCACGTCCTTGACCTCGACGGTCAGGGAGGCGGTGCGGATGATGGCGCTCGGGGTCAGCCGGGGCGTTCTCGGGGCCGACTTGGCGTCCTCCGCCTTGGCCGCGGCGGCGCCCGCCTGCGGTGCCGAGCCCCCCGCGGCGGACTTCGCGTCGCCCGAGTCGTTCGCGCCGCTGCACCCGGCGAGCGTGAGGGAGGCGGCGAGCAGGACCCCGGCCAGGACCTGGACGGAGCGTGCGGAACGTGGTGTGCGCATGGGCTGTACCCCCCGATGACGGTGACCTGTGACGCTCCTTGGACGCCGGGGCAGGGCCGGACGTTTGGCGTATGCGGTCGCGATGCGGTCACGGTCACGACTCGGCAGGGCCACATGGCCCTGGCCCGAGTGTCAGTGGCGTCTGAGAAGGTGGACCCATGAGCGGACCACCCAGGGGCACGGAGCGTGTCGTCGTCATCGGGGCCGGGATCGCGGGGCTGGCCGCCGCACACCGGTTGCTGGAGCGCGGGCTGCGCGTGACCGTCCTCGAAGCCTCGGGCCGGGTCGGCGGCAAGCTGCTGCCGGGCGAGATCGCGGGTGTCCGGGTGGACCTGGGCGCCGAGTCGATGCTCGCCCGCCGCCCCGAGGCGGTCGCCCTGGCCCGCGAGGTGGGCCTCGCCGAGCAGCTTCAGCCGCCGGCCACCGCGACCGCCTCGATCTGGACGCGCGGCGCCCTGCGCCCGATGCCCAAGGGCCATGTGATGGGCGTCCCCGGCACGGCGAACGCCCTGGCCGGCGTCCTGTCGGACGAGGGCCTGGCCCGCATCGAGCGCGACGCGGCACTGCCCCGCACGGAGGTCGGCGACGACGTGGCCGTGGGGGAGTACGTCGCGGAGCGGCTCGGCCGCGAGGTCGTCGACCGCCTGGTGGAGCCCCTGCTGGGCGGGGTGTACGCGGGCGACGCGTACCGCATCTCGATGCGCTCGGCCGTCCCGCAGCTCTTCCAGGCCGCCCGCACCCACGACTCGCTCACGGCGGCCGTCCGCGACATCCAGGCCAAGGCTGCCTCCGCCCAGCAGACCGGGCCCGTGTTCATGGGCATCGAGGGCGGGGTGGGCCGGCTGCCGCTCGCGGTCGCCGAGGCGGTGCGGGCGCGCGGCGGCGAGCTTCTGACCGGCGCTCCGGTGACGGAGCTGAGAAGGGTGGCCGAGCCGGAGGCGGATGGCGCGGGCGAGCCGAGGGCCCTCGATCTCGGGGTACCGGCGGGCGCCGTCGGCTCGCCGCTCGCGCAGGCCCCCGCGGCGGCGCGGCCGCACACGGTCTGGCGCGTGGTCGCCGGCGACCGTGTCCTGCATGCCGACGCCGTGATCGTCGCCGTGCCCGCGCCCGTCGCGGCCGGCCTCCTGCGCGCCGAGTCCCCCGAGGCCGCCGCCGAACTCGCCACCGTCGAGTACGCCTCCATGGCCCTGATCACCCTCGCCTACCGCCGGGCCGACCTCGCCCTCCCCGAGGGCAGCGGCTTCCTGGTGCCGCCCGTCGACGGCCGCACCATCAAGGCGTCGACCTTCGCCTCCCGGAAATGGGGCTGGATCGCGGACGAGGACCCGGACGTGGTGGTGCTGCGCACCTCCGTGGGGCGCCACGGCGAGACGGAGATCCTGCAGCGCGAGGACGCCGGCCTGGTCGAGGTCTCCCGGCACGACCTGCGCGAGGCGACCGGCCTGGACGCCGTGCCGCTGCAGACCCGGGTGACCCGCTGGACCGACGGCCTGCCCCAGTACCCGGTGGGCCACCACGCGCGCGTGGCCCGCATCCGCGAGCACGTCGCCAAGCTGCCGGGCCTCGCGGTGTGCGGCGCGCAGTACGACGGCGTCGGCATCCCCGCCTGCATCGCGAGCGCCTACGCGGCGGTGGACCAGCTGGGCCGCGAGTGAGCCGTAGGGGCGCCCCGGAGGCGAACGAGCCAAAAAAAGGGGCCTGAGCGGGGTCCGGGAGCCGACGGCCAACCCGGTGCAGAGCCTGCACGGCGGAGCGGGAGAATAGGGACCATGAGTGACGACGCCCCCACCACCGAGTCCGGCAGGGTCCCGAACAAGGGCAAGCTGGCCAAGGACCTCAACGAGGTCATCCGCTACACCCTCTGGTCGGTCTTCAAGCTGAAGGAGGTGCTGCCGGAGGACCGCGCGGGTTACGCCGACGAGGTCCAGGAGCTGTTCGACCAGCTCGCCGCCAAGGACGTGACGATCCGCGGCACCTACGACGTCTCCGGCCTGCGTGCCGACGCGGACCTCATGATCTGGTGGCACGCCGAGACCAGCGACCAGCTGCAGGAGGCGTACAACCTCTTCCGCCGCACCAGGCTGGGCCGCCACCTGGAGCCGGTCTGGTCGAACATGGCGCTGCACCGCCCGGCCGAGTTCAACCGCTCGCACATCCCCGCGTTCCTCGCCGACGAGACGCCCCGCAACTACGTGAGCGTCTACCCGTTCGTGCGCTCCTACGACTGGTACCTGCTGCCGGACGAGGACCGCCGCCGCATGCTCGCCGACCACGGCAAGATGGCCCGCGGCTACCCGGACGTGCGCGCCAACACGGTCGCCTCGTTCTCGCTCGGCGACTACGAGTGGGTGCTCGCCTTCGAGGCCGACGAGCTGTACCGCATCGTCGACCTCATGCGCCACCTGCGCGCCTCGGAGGCCCGCATGCACGTCCGTGAAGAGGTTCCGTTCTTCACCGGACGCCGCAAGTCCGTGGCCGAGCTGGTCGCCGGGCTCGCCTAGGCGGCCTTGCCCTTCAGGGAGTCCCGCAGGGACTTCCTGGGGGCGTTGTCCGCGGGGGCCTCGGGCTTCGGCTCCGGGCGCGGTGCGCAGGCCGTGTGCCGCCCCGGGAGCCGGCCCTCCAGCAGGTAGGCGTCCAGATGCCCGTTGACGCACCGGTTCGGGCCGCCCCCGATCCCGTGCGTGCCCGCGTCCCGCTCGGTCACCAGTACCGAGCCGGCCAGCCGCCGGTTCATCTCCAGCGCCCCCGCGTACGGCGTGGCCGCGTCCCGCTCGGCCGCCAGGATCAGCACCGGCGGCAGCTCACCGGGTCCGGTGCGCACGTCCAGCGGCTGCTGCCGGGGTGCGGGCCAGTAGGCGCACGGCAGGTTCATCCACGCGTTGTCCCAGGTCTCGAACGGCGCCACGCGCGCGAGCCGCGTGTTGTCCCGGTTCCACACCTTCCAGTCCGTCGGCCAGGCCGCGTCGTTGCACTCGACGGCCGTGTACACCGCGCTGCCGTTCTCGGCCTCGGTGGCCGTTTCCGGGCTCGGTGCCGCCAGCCGGACCAGCGGCTTCGCATCGCCCTTCAGATACGCCGACAGCGCGGCGGCCCGGCTCGGCCAGTAGTCGTCGTAGTACCCGGCGCCGAGGAACACGTTCTGCAGCTGCCCCGGTCCGACCTTCCCGTCCGCGGCCTTCGCGGCCAGCCGTCCGAGCGCGGTGTCGTAACTGCGCTGCACCTTCGCCGCCGTGTCGCCGAGCCGGTAGACGTCGTCGTGCCGGGCGGCCCACTCGCGGAAGTCGGTCCAGCGGTCCTCGAACGCGGCCGACTGGTCGAGGTTGTTGCGGTACCAGACCTTCGCCGGGTCCGGGTCCACCGCCGAGTCCAGCACCATCCGCCGTAGGTGCGAGGGGAACAGCGTCGCGTACACCGCGCCGATGTAGGTGCCGTACGACGCTCCCATGAAGGTCAGCCGATCCTCGCCCAGCGCCGCCCGCAGGACGTCCAGGTCCCGGGCGTTGTTGAGCGAGTTGTAGAACCGGAGCCTGCCGCCGGACCGCCCGCCGCAGCCGCGCGCGTACGCCTTCGCCTGGTCGATGCGCTGCCGCTTGTACTGCTCCGAGGGGTGCGTCGGCGACTGGGTGGGTCCCTTGAAGAAGTGCTTGGGGTCCACGCACGACAGCGGCGCCGAACGCTCCACCCCGCGCGGGGCGTAGCCGACCAGGTCGTAGGCGGCGGCGATCCGCTTCCACTCGGGGAACGTGCCGATCATCGGGAAGTACATGCTGGACGCGCCGGGGCCGCCCGGGTTGTAGACCAGGGTGCCCTGCCGGGGCACCTTCCGCTTGCTGTTGTGCGGGTCCTTGTGGGTGGCCCGCACCCGGCTGACGGTCAGTTTGATCTGCTCGCCGTCGGGGTGGGCGTAGTCCAGCGGAACGCTCACCGTGCCGCACTGCAGGCCGGCCGGCATGTGCAGCTCGGCGGCGCACTTGGCGAAGTCGACGCCGGCCGTGCGGGCGCGCGCGGCGGCCACCGCGGCCCCGTGCAGCTCCGCCGCGCCGGGAACGGCGGGGGCGCCGTCCGCCGGGGCCGCGGCCAGGGTGGTCAGGAGCAAGGAACCGGCGGCCGAGTACAGGACGGCAGCTCTCATCGCGTATCCCTTCCGTGCACGGCGGCGATGGCACGGCTGCCACGGCCCCGGCGACGACAGAAGGGATGTTTCGTTCGCTCGTCGGTGAAGGCAAGCACCGCCCGGCGGGTGTCGCGGTCAATGCCCCCGATGCGCCCCCGGGTCCGGCCTCACTCCCGCCACGGCTGGTCGCGGTGGGTGAAGGCCGCGCGCAGTTCGGGCTCGCCGATCGCGCGGATACCGCGTACGGCGACGGAGGTGAGAAAGGAGCGCTCGTCGCCGTCACCGGTCGAACGCCGGGTCAGCGACCCCAGCAGCCGCTGTCCGGCGGGGGAGGCCCAGCGTGAGTACGGAAGCACCTCGACCCGGGCGATGGCCAGACAGCTCAGGGTGAGGATCAGCGGCAGCGCGAACCACAGGGCGACGAGCAGGCGCGGCATGCCGGTCTGACCGGGCATCAGCAGCGCGGTCAGGCCCAGCGTCAGCACGAGCAGCGCGGCGGCTCGCACTTGGCGCACTCCCGCCGCCACGGTCGTACGCGCGCCGTCGGGCACCGCGAGTCCCGCGCGCACCAGACCGTCGGAGAGCCGGCGTACGGCCTCCGCACCGGCCGCCGCGGCACGCACCGGTGCGATCCGGGACTGTCCCTCGGGCCCTATCGCCCCTATGACGGACCGCTCCATCTCGTCGTGGCCCCGCGGGTCCACGACCGTGGCCCACCCGGTGTGCGCGAGCAGCAACCGCCGCTGCCGGGCCATGGACACCATGGTCACATCGGCGACCCGCGCGGGGCCGCCGGACAGGAACGCCGCCTCGTACAGCGTAAGGGCGTGCCCGTGGTCCGCGACGGTGCCGTCCGTGTCGACGGCCGCGGCGTGTACGGCGGCCAGGCACAGCCGGGTGCACGCGATGCCGGCCAACACCCAGGCCAGGAGCAGCAGGAGGACCCAGAACATGACGTGTTTCTATGCCAGGGGCCGGGGAAACTCCATGCCTTGTTCACCATCCGGACCGAGTGTTGCCGGTTTGTGACGTTCCGTTTTCCCCGCAGGTCAGGGGCTGTTCGCCGGGGGCGGGCTGGCCGCGGCGGGCGGCAGGGAGTACGTCGTCGACGGCGAGGGCGCCACCGGCACCGCGGAGGCGGGGTCGACCACCGGGGGTGTGGGCACGGGGGAGGCCGACGCGGCGAGATCCCGGGCGAGCGCCGAGAAGTCGACGTACCCGGTCGCCTCCAGGATCTTGATGTGGTCCAGCACGGTCGCGTTGGCGTCGTCGGCCAGGTCGCGGACCAGGGTGTTCTGGGTGCCGGCGCGGACCTGGGCGACCAGGGAGAAGACCCGGCCGTGCGCGAGGCGCAGGATGCTCGTGAACGTGCGGTCGAAGTCCTGGCCCTGCGCCGCGTTCAGGGTGACGAGCCACTGCCTCTGCTGCTCGTTGGGCTCGTTGGGCAGGGGTACGCCGAGCTGGGTGGCGACGGTGCGGACGTGTGCGTCGAGGGAGGTGTGGCCGTCGATCAGGTGCTTCCCGGCGTCGCGTACGGCCTGTGTGGTCCCCTTCCGCTCCGCCATCTGTCCGGCGGGCAGTTCCCACAGGCCCGCGAGCCGGACCTTGGTGACGAGGTCCCGGTCCTGCGCGGACAGCGGGCCGTACGGGGTCGTCACGGTCTGTGCGCTGAGCGTGTTCGCGTCGGTCGTGCCCGATCGGTCGGCGTAGGACCAGACCGGGAAGAGCAGCGCTGCGGTGGTCGCCGCCAGGCCCGTGATGATGAGTCCTGTGCCGCTGAATATGCCTCGGCCCGTGATGGGGGGTCGCGGTCGCATGGTGCCTCCTGCTCCGCACCCCGGGGGTTCGTGCGGCGGGGGCGGGCTTGGCATATTACTGCGGGGTTCGGGGCGACCTTGCACCGCGCCGTCGAGCAGCGGGCCGTCGCCCGCATGACGCCCGCCGCAATCCCCACGCAGCTGCGGGCACCCCCGGCCCGCACCACTGCCGTTCAGCGTCTCCGCAGCAGTACCCTCGCCCGGGCCGCCAGCCCCGGGGACCGCGGCGTCGGACCCGCCCGGTGCAGCCACCACTCGCGCAGCTGACGCCGTACCCTCGCGTCCTCCGGGCGCCCGACTTTCAGCAGGTGCTCCGCGAAGTCCAGCGCATCCCGCCGATACCCCCCGCTCATCGGCCGCACCCGCGCGTACTCGAGGAACGCTCCCCGGTACCCCTCCCCGAGCAGCGCAGGCAGCTCGGGCGCCACCTTGGCCACGACGTCCACCCGCTTCGCCGCGAGGGCCCGCGCCTGCACCCCCATCCGCACCCGGTCGAACCCCTCCGGCACCGGCGTGCCGGCCACCAGCGAGGACAGCACCGCGGCCTGGGCGACACCGAGCCGCTGCCGGGCCTCGGGCGGGGCCAGGACGGCGACGCCCCCGCCCGGCTTAGCCGTACCGCCGACCGGAGCGGTCGCCCGGCCGGCCGCCACGGCCCCCCGGATCGCCCCCAGCTCCCGCTCCAGCTCGGCCGGCTCGGGGAAGTTCTCGTCCCGTTCCAGCAGCACCCCGGGCGGTGCGACCCGGGACGCGAGGTCGGTCAGGATGTCGAGCACCGGACGCGGCACGGGGTGCGCGTGGCTGTCGTGCCAGACACCGTCGCGCTCGAAGCCGCCCGCGACATGGACGTAGGCGATGGCCTCCAGGGGCAGCGCGGCGAGCGCCTCGGCCGGGTCCTCACCCCGGTTGACGTGGTTGGTGTGCAGGTTGGCCACATCGATGAGCAGCCGCACCCCGGTCCGCTCGACCAGCTCGGCCAGGAACTGCCCCTCGGTCATCTCCTCGCCCGGCCAGGAGAACAGCGCGGCGATGTTCTCCAGGGCGAGCGGCACCGGCAGCGCGTCCTGTGCGATCCGCACGTTCTCGCAGAGCACGTCGAGCGCGTCCCGGGTGCGCGGCACGGGCAGCAGATGGCCCGCCTCCAGGTGCGGCGAGGCGGTGAGCGTGCCGCCCGCCCGCACGAACGCGATGTGCTCGGTGACCAGCGGCGCGCCGAGCGCCTCCGCCCGCTCGGCGAGCGCCGTCAGCCGGCCCGCGTCGGGCCGGTCCGCACCGCCGAGGCCGAGGGAGACGCCGTGCGGGATCACGGTCACCCCGCGCTCGCGCAGCCTGCGCAGCGAGTCCGGGAGGTGGCCGGGGCAGACGTTCTCCGCCACGACCTCCACCCAGTCGATGCCCGGCATGCGCTCCACGGCGTCCGCGATCTCCGGCCGCCAGCCGATTCCCGTCCCCAGTCGCCGCACCGCTCCACCCCCTCCTTCTCCGAGTGACGGGGGTATGGCCCCGGCGCGTGGCACCCAATCCCCGCGCCCGCGCCTTCAGAGCAACATTTGAGGTTCGCCGCTCCTCACCCTCGCACCGGCCATTCCTCCGGGACCCGGCCCAGCAGGCGCAACGCCTCCTCCAGGGGCCCGGACCCCGCCGGCACCCCCAGCGCCGGGGCGAAGGCGAACCCCGGCCCGCGTCGGGCAGGGTCGACGGGCACGCGCCGGGCCACGGCGAGCGCGGCGTCGAGCACGTGCTCCGGCAGCTCCAGACGCGCACCGAGGGCGGCGGCGACATCCCACGCATGCACCACGTAGTCGATGAAGTGGAAGCCGATGGCCCGGCCGCCCGGGAAGCTCCCGCCCAGCCCCGGCAGCGCGAACTCGCGCTCGGCCGCGCCCGGTTCGGCGAAGGCCGCGAGTACGGCGGTGGCGGCCACCCGGTGCATCCCGGCGGGCTCCCGCAGGTCCTCCTGCTCCCGCCAGTACGCCGCGTCGTGCCCCGCACCGCGCGCGGCCGCCGCGAAACCGAGGTGCTGTGCGGTCATGTGCGCCACGAGCCGCCGCAGCGTCCACCCCGCGCACGGGGTGCCCCGCTCCCAGTCCGACTCCTCCGCCAGTCCCACCATCCGCACGGCCTCGCGCACGGCGATGCGGTCGAGTTCCACGATGTCGCTCTCGGTGACGGTCATGCGGACGAGCATAAAACTGTGCGAACGATCGTGCTAGTTTTTAATCAGCACCCCACCGCAGTCCTCATCGGCTCGTCCCCTCAAGAGACTTCGGGAACCGGCACGCCTCCCACCGCCGTGTCCCGCAACCGCCGCGCGATGCCCGCCCGGGCTCTGCGATAGGCGGTCTCCTCGTCGTGCAGCACGGAGAGGGCGTTCGCCGTCTCCATCAACGCCACCAGCTCGAAGGCCAGTTGGGCGATGTCCGTGTCGGCGCGCAGCTCACCCGCCGCGCGGGCCTCCTCGATCGTGCGCTCCACGCGGGCCGACCAGTCGCGCTGCGCGCGGACCGCCGCGTCGTGCACCGGGCCCGTCCGCGCGTCGAACTCGGCCATGACGCCGTAGAAGAAGCAGCCGCCCGGGAACACCCGACCCCGCGAGTACTCCAGCCACAACTCGCAAAGCTGCCACACCCGTCCGATGCCGGCCGGCACCTCGCCCGCGGGCCGGAGCACCCGCTCGGTGAAGATCCGGGCCGCCTCCCGCACGGTGGCCAGCTGCAGCTCCTGCTTGGAGCCGAAGAGCGCGAACACCCCGCTCTTGCTCAGCTCCAGCTCGGTGGCCAGCCGGCCGACGGTCAGCGCCTCCAGCCCCTCGACCGAGGCGATCTCCACGGTCCGGCGCAGCACCAACTGCCGGGTCCGGTTGCCCCGTTCGACGCGCCCGTCGAGCCGAGTCACCGGCGCCCCCTACCGCAGCGCGGGGTGGTCGGCGACCACCGTGCAGGAGCCCGGCGCGATCTCCGTGAAGCCGGCGTCCCGTACCAACGGCAGCCCGCTGCCGGTCAGCCGGCCCCACTCGGCGGGATCGGCCGGGCGGACGGCCAACGGAAACCCGGCCTCCCGCCACGCGGTCCGCTCCTCGTCGGACAGTGCCCACCAGGCCAGCTGGGCACCGTGCCCCGCCTGGGCCATCGTCTTCCCGGCAGACATCTCGAGATCCGGGTTCAGCCACAGCACCGGCCGGCCGCGATCGGCCCCGACGGGCGGCTCCGGATCGTCCAGTTCGGTTCCCGACACCTGCAGCTTCGCCAGATCCTTGGGCCAGCCGTCCAGCGGAACCGGCGGGAAGACCCGCACCTCCGCGGACTTGCCGTGCACCGTGATCCCGGGCAGCGCCTCGGCCCGCCGCCACTCGGATCCTCGGGCCCGCCGTACGACCTTCCGGATCCGCGCGTCCTCCCAGTCCCGCACGACCTCGGCCCACTCCCCGTCCCCGACGGCCCGCTCGTCACTCAGCAGCAGAAGCACGGCCCGAGCAGCCGTCTCCAGCGCATCGGTACGGGCCGGAGGAGCACTCCGCTCGATGCGGACGACGAGAGGCAGTACGTACTGCTGTGCCTCGTCACGAGGGTTGGGCTCGGTCTGGAAGGGACTGTCACCGGGGGACGACGAAACTTGGCTCACACCACCCAACCCTAAGGGGCGCGGGGGTGTGCACCATCTGCGGCTCTGCCCGCGTGGGCGCGACCAGCCCGGACGTCTCGAAGACCGGACCCAGGATCAGCCCCTACGGCGAGACCGGACAAAATCTCCCCATGCAACATGACCTACGACTGACAGCCGTAGGCCGCCGCTACGGCATCCGCGGCCCCTGGGTGTTACGAGACATCCACCTCACGCTCACCCCCGGAACCCTGACCCGCATCGAAGGAGCGAACGGCACCGGAAAATCCACCCTCCTCCGCCTCATCGCCCGCCTGGACGCCCCGACCGAAGGCCGTGTCACCGGGCGCCCGCGTACGGCCTACGTCCCGGAGCGCTTCCCCTCGGCCCTGCCCTTCACCGCGGCCGGCTACCTCACCCACCTCGGCACCATCCACGGCCTCTCCCCGAAGACCGCCGCGAACGCCGCACACGGCTGGCTGGAGCGGTTCGGCGCCGCGGCCTACGCGGGTACCCCCATGTCACGCCTGTCCAAGGGCAGCAGCCAGAAGGTCGCCGTCGCGCAGGCCCTCCTCGCCGACCCGGAGCTGATAGTCCTGGACGAGGCGTGGACCGGGCTGGACGCGGCCGCGCGGGCCGAACTGGAGCGGGCGGTGGCCGAGCGGACCGCGGCGGGGGGTGCCGTCGTCTTCGTCGATCACGACCCGCGCCGCCTGGCCGGGGTGCCCGACGCGACGTACACCGTCGTGGACGGTGGCATCAAGCTCGGTGCGGACGGCGGGAGTTCGCCGCCTGCCGGGCCCCTCACCCACGTCACCGTACAGGGCGCGCCGGGGGCGCAGCTGTCGCCCGACGCGGTGCGGACCGTCACCTCGGCGCGGGAGACGGCCCCCGGCGTCCACCGCCTCGCCGTCCCCGCCTCCCATTCGGACGTTCTCCTGCGCGCCCTGCTGACGGCCCGCCCGCCCTGGCACGTGGTGAGCGTCGAGCCGGACGGCACCACCCCACTCGACCCCGGAAGCCGCCCATGACCGCTCTCCTGCGCTACCAGGCCGACCTGCTGCTGCGCTCGCAGCGCTGGCTGCCGCCGGTGATCCTCTACGTCGCCTTCCTCGGGGTCGGCGTGCAGAGCGGTCAGCCGGTGCTCGACTCGCTCGGCTACGCGGCCGCCGGTCTGTTGCCGGTGGCCGCCTGGCTGGTGCGGATCTGTGTCACGGGCGAGCCGGACGCCGCCCGTGCCTGCGTCGCCGCGGCGCGCGGCCCCGCCCGCGCCCACCTGGCCTGCCTGCTGACGGCGCTGCTCGCCTCGGTGGCGCTCGGGGCGGTGGCGACCCTGGTCATGACGCTGATCAGCGACCCGGCGAGCAACGGCCACCGCACCCATGTCCCGCCGCTCGGGGCCGGCCTGGCCGGGCTCCTGGCCGCCCTGGCCTGCGCCCTGCTGGGCAGTGCCGTCGGCGCGCTCACCAACCGGCCGGTGCTGCACTCCACCGGCCGCGCGGTGCCCGCGATGCTACTGGCCGCGCTGCTGTCGGTGGTGCTCGCGGGCTCCCCGGCCCAGGCCGCGGTCAGCGGTCTGGTGACCGGTTCGCAGTCGGGCCGGGTCCCGGTGCCGCTGCTGCCCCTGGCCGGGGCCGCCCTCGTCACCGCCGCGGCCTTCGCGGCGGCCTGCGCGCTCACCGCCCGCCGGTCACCCTGAACAGGCGGTGCGCTGTGCCTCCTGCCACTCGCAGACGGGGCACAGCGTGATGCCCTTGTGCGACTCCGGGTACTCCGTCGGCTCCCGGCACAGGACACTCCCCCACTCTCGACTGCGCTCGAGCGGGGGGACCCCCATGGCGTACGGCGGGCCGTCGGCCTTCGGGGGCCGGGTCGCGTCGGTGACCGTGCAGTAGTCGTCGTCGCTCATGCCCTCAGCGTAGGACGGTCACCGGTGGCCGTTCGTCTCGCCGATCAGCTCGGAGACCTTCACGAACCGGTAGCCCTGCTTGCGCAGCTGCGGCACGACCGTGCGCACGACCTGCTCGGTCGTCGGGGCGGCGCTGCGGGTGCAGTGCATGACGACCACCGACCCGGGCTTCACCCCGTCCAGCACCTGCCGGACGACCGCGTCGGCGTCCGTGGCGAACGCGTCACCGCTCACCACGTCCCACTGCACCGCGGTGACCCCGACCCCGCTGAGCGCGCGCAGCGCCTGACGGTCGTAACAGCCGCCGGGGAAACGGAAGTAGGGCAGCGGATGGGGCACGCCCGCCTTGCGGAAGGCGGCGTACGCCCGCTCGACGTCCTTGCGCATCTGGTCCGGTTCGACGGTCGGCAGGCCGTAGCAGTCGGAGGTGAACGCGTAGTGGCTGTAGGAGTGGTTGGCCACCTCGAACTGCGGGTCCTGGCCGAGGGAGCGGGCCTGCGCCTGGTACTGATCGGCCCACCGGCCGGTCATGAAGACGGTCGCCGGCACCTTCAGCGTGCGCAGGGTGCCGATCAGGTCCGGGTTGTCGAAGTGCTCGCCGGAGGCGGCGCGGGGCCCCTGGTCGGCGGTCATGTCGGCGTCGAAGGTCAGCGCGACGGTCTTGCCCAGGGTGCGCGGGCCGTGCTCGAACACCGGGGTCAGACCGCCCGGACCCGGGGCGAGCACGGGCGTCCGTGAGGCGGACGGGGAGGCGGCCGGCTTGGCGTGCGCCGGGCGCGCGGGGCCGGGGGTGCCCGCGGTACCGCAGGCGGCGAGGGCCGCGCCCAGGGCGCAGACGGCAGTGATACGGAGCGCTGGTGCAATCACCGTATGAAAGTAGGACTGAATGACCGCTTATACGGTGATATGACTTCCGATTCCGGGGTCACGCCGCCCGTACGGCGTACGCCCGGCTAGCGGCCGTACCTTCCGGTCAGGGTGCCCGTCGCCAGGGTGTGGCCGGACAGGGCCTGGAGGAGGTCGGTGGGCGTGGCGTCGGGGGCGAGGTCCGGTCGGCGGTCGGCGGCGTACACCGTGAGGACGTAGTGGTGCGGGCTGTCGCCGCGGGGCGGGCAGGGACCGCCGTAACCCGTCCTCCCGAAGCCGTTGCGGCCCTCGACCGCTCCCTGCGGGCGCTCGCCGGCCGTGAGGTGCGTGGTGTGCGGGTCGATGTCCCACACCAGCCAGTGCGTGAAGGTGCCGCGCGGGGCGTCGGGATCCTGGAGCAGAAGGGCCAGGGAGGCGGTCTGTGGGGGTACGCCGGTGACGGCGAGCGGGGGCGAGACGTTCTCGCCGTCACAGGTGTAGCGGCTCGGGATCGTGTCGGCGTCGGCGTACGCGGGGCTCGTGACCGTGAGCCTCAGGGCGGTGGGGGAGGGGGCCGACGACGAGCCGCCCCCGTCCGTGCACCCCGGTACCACGGCCATCGCGGCCATGGCGATCACCCAACCTTTGCGCATGCCCGGCACGCTAGCCGGAGGGCGGTCCTCCGTCCGCGTGCGGCGCGAGCTCTTGCTGGCCTCTCTCCGGTTGCTGGCCCCTCTCCAGGAAGTGCAGCAGCTCCACCGGGATCGGCAGGACCAGCGTGGAGTTCTTCTCGGCGGCCACCGCCATCACCGTCTGGAGCAGCCGCAGCTGGAGCGCGGTCGGTGTGTCGGCCATCTGCTGTGCGGCCTCGGCGAGCTTCTTGGAGGCCTGCAGTTCGGCGTCGGCGTTGATGATCCGGGCCCGGCGCTCCCGATCGGCCTCGGCCTGGCGGGCCATGGACCGCTTCATCGCGTCCGGCAGGGACACGTCCTTGATCTCCACCCGGTCGACCTGGATGCCCCAGCCGACGGCCGGGCTGTCGATCATCAGCTCCAGGCCCTGGTTGAGCTTCTCCCGGTTGGACAGCAGGTCGTCCAGGTCGCTCTTGCCGATGATCGAGCGCAGCGAGGTCTGCGCCATCTGGGAGACCGCGAACTTGTAGTCCTCGACCTTCACCAGCGCACTCACCGAGTCGACCACCCGGAAGTAGACGACCGCGTCCACGCGCACCGTGACGTTGTCGCGGGTGATGCCCTCCTGGGCCGGGATCGGCATGGTCACGATCTGCATGTTCACCTTGTGCAGCCGGTCCACGAACGGGATCACCAGGTTCAGACCCGGTTCGCGTACTTCACTCGTGACCCGCCCGAGCCGGAAGAGCACCCCCTGCTCGTACTGCTTGATGACCCGTGCCGCCATCGCGAAGTACACGACCCCGACGGAACCCAGCGCCGCAAGCGCCCCCAGCAGATCCTGGAGCATGGTGACCTCCTCAGGGAGAGGCCTTGCTTTCTGTCCGCTGCTGTAACGATAGTTCCGGGCCGGGACAGAAGCCATGGGCGGTGCGGAAAGGCCGGGCCAGGGAGCCGAGGGGCGTCGGCGCCCCGACCCGGGGACGGTGGCCGATCAGGCGACCGTGGCTCTGGCAGGCTCCTCGGGTGCGGTCACCTCCACCGGCTCGGTGCCCGTCGCGCTGTGACGCTCGGCCCAGTTCTCCAGGGCCGTGCGGCAGGCGTGGTCCAGGTGGTGCAGTCCGGACAGGTCGAGCCGGACCGGGCGGTCCTGGGGCAGCGCCTCCAGGCTGTCGAGCATCCTCGGCAGCCGCAGGAAGGTCGCGTTGCCCGACAGGTACGCCTCGACGGGACCCGCGCCCTTGTCGACGATCTCCAGCCGGAGGTGCGAGGCCTCCCAGGCCGTCTTGACGATCGCCAGCGCCAGGCCGATGAGCACGCCCTCGAACATGCTGACCGCCACGATCGACACGGCGGTGACGGCCAGGATCAGCGCCTCGCCCCGGTGCTCGCGCCACAGCCCGACCAGCGCCCGGACCGGCACCAGCTTGGCGCCGGAGTAGATCAGGATGCCCGCGAGGGCCGGGATCGGGATGTAGGCGAGCACGCCCGGCAGCAGGGCCGCGAACAGCAGCAGCCAGACGCCGTGCAGCACGCGGGACGCCTTCGTCCGGGCGCCCGCCTGCACGTTGGCCGCGCTGCGCACGATCACCGCGGTCATCGGCAGCGCGCCGAGCAGCCCGCACACCGCGTTGCCCGCGCCCTGGGCGATCAGCTCCTTGTCGTACTTCGTGCGCGGACCGTCGTGCAGCCGGTCCACGGCCGCCGCGCTGAACAGCGACTCGGCGGACGCGATCAGCGTGAACGCCACGACCGTGCCGAGCACCCCGACACCGGCGAACTCGGCGAAGGCGTCGAGCGGCGGTGGCTGGACGGCGCCCAGCAGCCCCTTCACCTCGACGGTGGCCACCGGCAGGCTGAGCACCAGGGCGGCCAGGGTGGCGAGGCCGACCGCGGCGAGCGGACCGGGCACCGTACGTACCGTGGCCGGTGTGTGCTTCCACAGCGCCAGCACCACGACGGTGCCGGCGCACAGGGCGAGCGAGGTGAGGGCCGGCCCGGCACCGAGGGCGTCCAGGAACGCCCTCGGCAGCCCGGCCATCTTGCCCAGGCCCGAGTCGGGGGCCTTGGCCGCCATGGCCGGGTACAGCTGACCGGCGATCAGGACCAGACCGATTCCGGCCAGCATGCCCTCGACGACCGAGACCGAGATGGCCCGGAAGTACCGGCCCAGCTTCAGCGCGCCCATGAGCAGCTGGAGCACGCCGGTGGTGAGCACGATGGCGCCGAGCATCGGCAGCCCGAACTCCTTGACCGCCTCGAAGACGAGCACGGTCAGTCCGGCGGCCGGCCCGGACACCTGCAGGCTGCTGCCGCGCATCAGCCCGGTGACCAGGCCGCCCACGATGCCGGTGACCAGGCCGAGTTCGGCCGGCACTCCGGAGGCGACGGCCACGCCCACGCACAGCGGGAGCGCGACCAGGAACACGACGAGAGAGGCGGCGAAGTCCTGCCTCAGATGAGGGAAACGGGATATGAGAGGACTGTTCATCGGCGCGCTCACAGGGCTTCGAAGGTGTCGGACTGCGGGCGGTGCGTGCGTACGGCGCCGGTGTGCACCTCGTAGTACCAGGCGTGCAGGTCCAGCTGACCCTGCGCCAGTTTCCGCTCGATGCACGGGTACGAGCGCAGCCGCAGCAGCTGGGTCAGGACATGGCTCTGGACGCCCTCGGCCACCTCCGGGTCCTCGGCCGCACCGGCCGGGCGCGGGGTGGCGTGCGCGAGCCAGTCGCGCACGGCGGGTACGGCGGTCAGGTCGTCGCCGCGCACCAGCGCGCCGACGGCGCCGCAGTGCGAGTGGCCGCAGACGACGATGTCGCGGACGCCGAGCACCTCCACGGCGTACTCGATGGTGGCGGCCTCGCCGGTGGGGTGCTGCGAGGTGTACGGCGGGACGATGTTGCCCGCGGTGCGCAGCTCGAAGAGCTCGCCGGGGCGGGCGCCGGTGATCAGGGCCGGGACGACCCGGGAATCGGAGCAGGTGATGAACAGGACCTGCGGGGACTGGCCTTCTGCGAGTTTGGCGAACTCCTCAGGGCGCTGTCCGAAGGTACGGGCGTTGTCGATGAGGGGCTGCATGTGTGTGGACTCCTCCTGGCGCGCCGCAGCGGCGCGTCGGGCTTGCACGACGTTCGTGGGGGATGAGCCGTCGATCAGCAGCGGAAGACCTGAAGGGCTGCCGGGGAGTGGGCTCTGGAGGATCTCGTGGTGCGGTGGTGCGGGGCACCGGACGTGCCCGGCGATCGCGGGGTCGCCGTCTGCCGGGCTATGAGCGGGTGTTCCTGCGCGCAGCCGGAGGCGGGGCCGCGCTGCCGGTCGCGCAGGTGCCGGCCCCCGCCGGGGTTCTGGGTGCAGCCGCCGTCGCGGAGTGCGCTCGCGCTGGTGCGCGCGGGCTTCGAGGGGCGCACGGTTTCGGGTGCGGCCTTGGCCTTCGCATGACTGAGCGTATGCGCGGATGCGAAGGTTCCCGTGGGTGCGAAGAACTGCAGGGCGAGCAGGGTGGTGGCGAGCAGGGCAAGCAGGGTCCGGGCCTTCTTACCTCGGAACATGCACCCTCCTCCCAGGAGTTCACACCTCTTGCACGCACCAAGCCTTGGTCAATGGTTGGTCAAGAAACACGTTAACCCTGCAAAGTCCTTTGCAGGGTTAACTGGGCGTTACGAGCGCAAGAGAGCGTGAAAAGTGCCGGTCGGATGGCGAGATCCAGCTCTTGACTACGAGCTGACGAGACCCTTCGCGTCCCGGGCCAACGCGGTGAGCCGGGATATCGCGCGGAAGTACTTCTTGCGGTAACCGCCGTTCAGCATCTCCTCGCTGAACAGCTGGTCGAACGGCAGGCCCGAGGCGAGCACCGGGACCTCGCGGTCGTACAGCCGGTCCGCCAGCACCACGAGCCGCAGCGCCGTCGACTGGTCGGGCACCGGCCGCACGTCGGTCAGGCACACCGCCTTCACCCCGTCGGTCAGGGCGCCGTACCGGCTCGGGTGCACCTTGGCCAGGTGCTCCAGCAGATGCGGGAAGTCGTCCAGCGAGGCGCCCGCGGTGGCGTACGCCGCCTTGGTCACCTGCTCGTCCGAGTACGGCGCGGGGGCCTCCGGCAGGCCCCGGTGGCGGTAGTCCTCGCCGTCGATGCGCAGGGCGCGGAAGTGGGCGGACAGGCCCTGGATCTCGCGCAGGAAGTCGGCGGCGGCGAACCGGCCCTCACCGAGCTTGCCGGGCAGCGTGTTGGAGGTGGCGGCGAGCGCCACGCCCGCCTCGACCAGCTTGCCGAGCAGCGTGGAGACGAGCACGGTGTCACCCGGGTCGTCCAGCTCGAACTCGTCGATGCACAGCAGGCGGTGGCCGCTGAGCGTCTGCACGGTCTTCTGGAAACCGAGCGCGCCGACCAGGTTGGTCAGCTCCACGAAGGTGCCGAACGCCTTGAGTGCGGGCTCGGCCGGGGTGGCGTGCCACAGGGAGGCGAGCAGATGGGTCTTGCCGACGCCGTAGCCGCCGTCCAGGTAGACACCGCGGGGGCCCGCCGGGACCTTGGGCGCCTTGGCCCTGCCGAACCCGAAGAGGCCGCGCCGGCCGGCGCCGGAGGCGTGGGCACCGCCGAGGCCGGCCGCGAAGCCGTCCAGCACCCCCACGGCCTCGGTCTGGCTGGGCTGGTTCGGGTCCGGGAGGTACGTGGCGAAGCGCACCGAGTCGAAGCGCGGCGGCGGCACCATCTCGGCGACCAGCCGGTCCGCGGGGACGTGTGGCTCGCGGGTGCACAGGGAGAGGGGGCCCGCATCGGTCAGAGGGCTGGAACCGGGGGCGGTGGTGGAGGACGACACGGTTACCCATGCTAAGCGCCGTGTCACACTGCACGACATGCGACGCCTGTTCCCTGTGACCTACGAAACAGCAGCCCAGGCCTTCGGCGGGGGCACGGAGAGGGAGGAGGTGGGCGGGGCGGCAGGGGCTCCCGCGCCGGGTGGGCCCGGCGGGCCCACCGGTGCCGACGCACTCGTGAACCGGGAGTGGAGCCTCGCCGAGCTGGCCGCCGCCTACGCGTATCCGGAGACGGGTTCCGGGGCCCGGCAGCCGTGGCTGCGGGCCAACATGGTCTCGACCCTCGACGGCGCCGCCCAGCACGAGGGGCACTCCCAGCCCATCTCCAGCGCGGCCGACATGCGCATCTTCGGCACGCTCCGTGCGCTCGCGGACGTGATCGTGGTGGGTGCGGAAACGGTACGGCAGGAGGAGTACCGCCCGGCACGGGCGCGTGCGGAGTTCGCGGCGGCCCGGCAGGCCGCGGGACAGGGCCCCGCCCCGGCGATCGCGATCGTCACCGCCGGCCTGGACCTGGACTTCTCGCTCCCCCTGTTCACCTCGCCCCTGGTGCCCACCGTGATCCTCACCGGTGCCACCGCGGCCCCGGACCGGATCGCGGCCGCCGAGAAGGCCGGCGCCCGGGTGGTCGTCGCCGGGGAGGGCATGGGCGTCGAGCCGGCCCGCGCGGTACGCGCCCTCGCCGACCTCGGTCACACCCGGCAGCTCACCGAGGGCGGACCCCGGCTGCTCGGTCAGCTGGTGGCCGCGGACGTGCTCGACGAGCTGTGTCTGACCGTGTCGCCGATGCTCAGCGCGGGGGACGCGCAGCGCATCGCCGGAGGGCCGTCCGTCGCCGTTCCGCGCCGCTTCGAACTCGCGTCCCTGCTGGAAGAGGACGGATTCCTGTTCAGTCGTTACCGCCGGTCCTGAAATCGGCGGAATCTACCGTTCCGTTTAGCCCTGGGCGGGCAGACTAGGTCCGGCACTACCCGTGCGAGCACGGGGCAGGATGGTTTCCGCAGGGCCTTGCCGGGCCCATGGAGGGAAGAGGCGCCGCGTGTTCACAAGCGTTCTGATGATCGAGAAGGCCCTGACGTCCGCCGACGTGGAGTTCGTCACGACCTTGCACGGAGACGAGCAGGTCTCCTTCCATGTGCTCCTGCAGCCGCGCGGCGACCAGGCGGACCGGCTGCTGCGGGCCATCGACGACATCGCGCTCGGCGAACTCGACGAGGCCCGGCGCGAGGGCAGGACACCCGAGGGCGATGAGGCGCGGAGCGTCGGGCAGCAGGCTCTCGACGTGTCCCTTCAGGCCCTGCGGGCCGCCGGCAGTGAGGCCGTGGGGCGGCTGGTCGAGGATCATCCGCTGGACGCGCTGAAGTCCTTGGTCGCCGAGGCCGGCGCGGACGAGGTCATCGTGCTGACCGACCCTCACTACGTGGAGGAGTTCTTCCACCGGGACTGGGCTTCCCGGGCTCGGCACAAGGTGGGGGTGCCGGTGTTGAAGCTGTTCTCGCACAGCAAGGCCTAGGCGCTGCGGCTGCCCCCCGGGGCTCTTGCGAGGTGCCCGGTCCTTCAGCGCATAGGCTAGGGCTGCTCTGGCTCGTACTGGATCTTATGGAGACTTGCATGGCACCCGGACTTCCTGCCGCCATGGACCGACCCCACTTCATCGGCATCGGCGGTGCTGGGATGTCGGGTATCGCCAAGATCCTCGCGCAGCGCGGGGCCGAGGTGGCCGGGAGTGACGCCAAGGAGTCGGCGACCGCCGAGGCGCTGCGGGCGCTCGGTGTGACCGTGCACATCGGGCACGCCGCCGGGCACCTCGCCGACGACGCGAGCTGTGTCGTCGTGTCGTCGGCCATCCGCAAGGACAACCCGGAACTGGCCCGCGCCGCCGAACTGGGCATCCCGGTGGTGCACCGGTCCGACGCGCTGGCCGCGCTGATGGACGGGCTGCGGCCGATCGCCGTGGCCGGTACCCACGGCAAGACCACGACCACGTCGATGCTGGCGGTCTCGCTGAGCGCGCTGGGCCGTGAGCCGTCGTACGCCATCGGTGGCGATCTGGACGCGCCCGGCTCGAACGCGCTGCACGGCGAGGGCGACATCTTCGTCGCCGAGGCCGACGAGTCGGATCGCAGCTTCCACAAGTACGCGCCCGAGGTCGCCATCGTCCTCAACGTCGAGCTGGACCACCACGCGAACTACGCCTCGATGGACGAGATCTACGAGTCCTTCGAGACCTTCGCCGGGAAGATCGTGCCCGGCGGGACGCTGGTGATCTCCGCCGACCACGAGGGCGCGCGGGAGCTGACGCGGCGGCTGGCCGGGTCCGTGCGGACCGTGACGTACGGCGCGGCCGAGGACGCCGACGTGCGGGTCCTGGCCGTCGTGCCACAGGGACTGAAGAGCCAGGTCACCGCGGTGCTGGACGGGCAGGAGCTGACCTTCGAGGTCTCCGTGCCCGGCCGCCACTACGCGCTGAACGCGGTCGCCGCGCTGGCCGCCGGTGCGGCCCTCGGCATTCCCGCCGCCGAGCTGGCGCCCGCGCTGGCCGCCTACACCGGGGTCAAGCGGCGGCTGCAGCTCAAGGGCGAGGCGGCCGGTGTGCAGGTGATCGACTCCTACGCCCACCACCCCACCGAGATGACCGCCGACCTGGAGGCCATGCGCGGCGCCGCCGGTGACTCCCGGATCCTGGTCGTCTTCCAGCCGCACCTCTTCTCCCGCACCCAGGAGCTGGGCAAGGAGATGGGCGAGTCGCTGGCGCTCGCCGACGCTTCGGTCGTGCTCGACATCTACCCGGCCCGCGAGGACCCGATCCCCGGGGTGACCAGCGAGCTGATCATCGAGGCCGCGCGCGCGGCGGGCGCCGACGTCACCGCCGTGCACGACAAGGCGGAGATCCCCGCGGTGATCGCGGGAATGGCGAAGCCCGGTGATCTCGTTCTCACCATGGGCGCGGGCGACGTGACCGACCTGGGCCCGCAGATCCTGGACCGCCTGTCGCAGCAGTAGAGGGGCTGAAGCTCATGTCGTACGACGTCGAGAAGCCGGACGAGCAGTGGCGCGCGGAGCTGGCGCCGGCCGAGTACGCCGTGCTGCGCCAGGCCGGCACCGAACCGGCCTTCACCGGTGAGTACACGGACACCAAGACCAAGGGCGTCTACTCCTGTCGCGCCTGCGGGGCCGAACTGTTCACCTCCACGACCAAGTTCGAGTCGCACTGCGGCTGGCCGTCCTTCTACGACCCGAAGGACACCGACGCGGTGGAGCTGATCGAGGACCGCTCCCACGGCATGGTCCGCACCGAGGTGCGCTGCGCCCGCTGCGGCTCCCACCTCGGTCATGTGTTCGAAGGTGAGGGCTACTCGACCCCCACCGATCAGCGGTATTGCATCAACAGCATCTCGCTCCGGCTGACGCCGGATGAGTCCTGAGGCTTCCGGGGCTCCGGGGGTGGCCGGGACACCTGTGACTGGTGCCCGGCTCGCTCCGGTTTGAGATTCTGTGAAGGTGATGGGTGTCGCGCGCTGGATCCAGGCCCGTCGCAGGTCCGTGCCCGCTGACGGCAACCGCGCGGACGGCGCCGGTGAGCCGGAGGGCGAGGAGGTCCGGCTGACGGCCCTGCGGGCGGCCGCGGGCGCGATCGGTACGACGCTCGACGAGGAAACCACCTGCTCCGAGCTGACCCGGGCCGTCGTACGGCTGGTGGGGGGCGCGGCCGCGGTCATGCGGCGGACCGGGAAGACCGTCTCCGGGTACGAGGCGATGGCCGGAGATCCGGACGTGCTGCCCGATGTCCGATGGGCCACGGCCGTGGCCCGGGAGGCGGGCACCCCGGCGGTCGACAGACAACCGGAGCCCTGGACCGAGCAGCCGCCGGGCAGCCGCAGCCGTCCCGCGATCTGTGTGCCTCTGACCAGCGGCGACGACCAGTACGGCGTCCTGGTCGCGGGGCGGCACGGAGCGCGGTTCGCCCGTTCGGAGGCCGAGCGAGTCGCCCTCCTCGCCGAACGCGCCGCCTCCCACATCCGGCACGCCCGCGCCTACGACCTGGTCAGCCGGACGGCCGGTGACCTGCAACGCGCACTGCTGGCGGAGCCCGGCCGGCCGCACCCGAACCTGGACGTCGCGATCCGCTACCTCCCGGCCGGCAGCAGCCGGGTGCTGGTCGGCGGCGACTGGTGCGAGACCGTACGTCTCCATTTCGGCCGCACCCTGCTGGTCGTCGGCGACGTGATGGGCCACGGCCTGGAGGCCGCCGTCGACATGAGCGCCTACCGCTCCTCGCTGCGCTACATCGCCTCCTCCGACCTGCCCCCGCACCGCGTGCTGCGGCAGATGGACGACATCGCCGCCGGCGAGGCCGACCGGAGGCCGGCCACCTGTCTGCTGGCGCGGATCGACCCCGGCCGGGGGCAGGTCACGCTCGCCAGCGCCGGTCATCTGCCGCCCGTGCTCATCAGCGGGGACGGCCGGACCGCACCGCTGCCCGTACCGGTCGGGCCGCCGCTCGGCACCGGTTTCGGCGGCTACGAGTCGGCCACCCACCAGCTGGCCCCCGACCAGACACTGGTGCTCTTCACCGACGGGCTCGTGGAACGCCGTGGCGAGGACATCGACAGCTCCATGGCCCGCCTGTCCGCCCTGCGTTTCACCGGCCACGACGTGGACGAGGTCCTGGACACCATCCTGACCAACCTGGACGCACGCCACGCGGAGGACGACGTGGCGGTCCTCGCGGCGCGGCCGTATCCGCGGCGGGAGAGCGCGGCGGTGGCGGACGGCGCCGAGGCGATGGGTTCCTGAGCCCCGCCCTCTCCGTCAACTCCTCGCACATCCTGCGTGGTTGACCTGTTCCCGCCGGACAGCCATCTTTCGCAACCCCGGCGATTGAGCAACCATGAAGGGAGACGCGCGTGCTGTCGAGAGGGGGACGGGCCGTGGATCTGTCGGCACCCGATGTCGAGACCGAGTTGGTGGATCTCTCGGAAGTGCCGCTGGCGGCCGTCGGCTCCCTGGCGTCCGCCGGGTTGAGCGGGGCGGCCCGCCGCCTGCTGGCTCTGGTCGACTCCCCACCCACGCTGGGCGCGGCGTCGAACGCCGGGAGTGGTTGCTGACATGTTCCTGCCCGGCTGATGGCGAGGAGAAGCCGTGTCGGATGACGGACCCGTGGTCCACGGCGCGGAAGCCGGGCCTGATTCCGGACAGATGCCGACCGGTGTCCCACGGCACCGGCTGACCATGCCCCACTTCCGGCAGCTCGCCCACGGCGGTGGCGGCCGCGATGCCGTCGCGGCCCTGCGAACGGCACAGCGGAGCCGGCGGCTGGTCCTCCTGCGGGCCCTGGTCGAAACAGTCGACCGGGACGTCCCGCCCGACGCGGCATGGCCGTCCGCGCAGACGGCCTGGGACCTCCTGGCCGAGGCCGAGGCGGCGGACCGAGCGGCGGTGGAGGCCGTACTGCTCCATCCCCCGGTGGGGAGCTGGCTGGCCCGCGTACTCCGAGGGCTGCGAGCCGATTCCGCGTCAGCTCCCCAGCCGGAGGTGTGGCGGGACGCCGCGCAGTTGCATGCGCTGGCCGCCGCGGCCGCCCTCGCGGCAGGTATCCCGTTCCGTGTCCATGTCCCGGTCCTCGGCACGGGCGTCCTGTTCCCGTCTCTGGGCTGGGCGGTGCTGCCGTCCGCTGCGCCCCCGTCCGCCGAGTCCGTCGTGGAGGCCTTCCGCGACGACAACGGTGCCGGAGTGCGCTGTCACACCGGCACGGTGCGCCTGCCCGACGACCTCGGCCGCGACGCCCCCGGCTGGTGGGCGATACGACGGCTGCGCGCCACGCACGCCGAGGTGGCGAGCGCTCCGGCGCTGGAGGACCTCGACCCCTGGCGGCACTACCTGCGCCGCATGCCGGTCGAGCGACTGGGCGAGGACGAGGTGGCCCGGTGGCGTGAGCTGTACCAGGCCGCCTGGCGGCATGTGGCGGCGCAGCACCGCGTCGATCCCGGCGGAGTCGCGGACTGCCTGCTCGCCCTCACCCCGCTGCCCGATCGCAGCCCCGCGGACCTCTTCAGCGGCAGCGCCCCCGAATCGTACGGGGGCTTCTTGATGAGCAGGCCGGCCCACTCGCTCGACCTCGCCGCGGCCCTCGTCCACGAAGCCCAGCACATCAAGCTCAGCGCTCTCCTGGACCTGGTCACCCTGTTGCGCGGCGGCCTCGAGGAGACCCACTACGCACCCTGGCGCGCCGATCCGAGACCGCTGCGGGGGATTCTGCAGGGCGTCTACGCGTTTTTGGGCGTGGCGTCCTTCTGGCAGGCCCTGCGCGAGGGCACCGGTCTCTCGGACGCCGAACGCGCCCAGGCCGACTTCGAGTTCGCGCTGCGCCGGGGGCAGGTCGAGGAAGGGCTGCGCACCCTGTGGTCCGAGGCGTCCCTCACCGAGCTGGGCGAGCACTGCCTGCGCGCGATGGAGCACACCCTCACGGCCCTGCTCAAGGAACCGGTTCCGGCCGCCGCCGGCCAGGCCGCGGAGGAGGCCCGCGACGACCACCGGACGGTCTTCCGGCTCTCCCAGCTCAGCTGTGACCCGGACCGGGTCCGGGCCTGGGCGGACGCCTTCGAGGGCGGGCAGCCGCCCCCGCACCGGTACCCGGAGGTCCGTCCGCTGACCGGGCCGCCGGCACCGGAGGTCCGGACCCGCCTGATGCGTATCCGCTTCGGCGACCCGGAGCGCTTCGCCCGCCTGCGCGAGGATCCGCCGACCCTGGCCGGCGCCTCCGTGCCGGACTACGCCTGGGCGGCCGGGGACCGCGCCGCCGCGCTGGCCGGCTACCGCCGTCTGGTCGCCGAGGACCCGGCCGACCCGGTCGCCTGGGCGGGCCTGGGCCTCAGCCTGCCCGAGGGGCGGGCCAGGGACGCCCTGCTGCACCGCCCCGAGCTGGTGGCCGCCCTCCACCAGGAACTCCTGCGCCGGGGCCTGGATCAGGGCCCGGACTCGGTCGCCGCCTGGACGGCGACGCCACCCGACGACGCCACCGCACACGGATGAGGTGCCGGTGGCCGGCCCACCCGGACGCGACGGGCGGCCGGGCCGGGCCCCGGAGTCGAACTCCCGCCCGCAGCACGGCCCGTCCTGCGGACGGACGACGGGAGTCCGACGACAGGACCTAGCGGTGCACCTCCACGTCGCAGTCCGCGCGCATGCCACGGGCGCACCCCACGGTGGCCGGGTGGCTGTTGCCCAGCTTGGCGCGGTAGCGCTCCTGGGTGTCGGCGAGCAGGCGCTGGGCCTCCTCGTTCCGGCCGAGCGCCCGCAGGTCGAGTGACAGGTTCATCGAGCAGGCCAGGGTGGCCGGGTGGTCGTCACTCAGCTGGGCCCGGCACAGCGGCAGCGTGCGCTCGTCGATCGCGATCGCCTCGGCGTAGTCGGCGAGCGCATAGTGGTCGCTGGCCAGGTTGATCGCGATGCCCAGGGAGGCCGGATGCTCCTCGCCGAGGGCGGCGCAGTGCAACTCGTACGTCTCTCTGTCCGCGGCCAGCGCCTCGTCCACCTCGCCGATCAGCCGCCTCGTCACCGCGAGGTCGGCGGCGGCCGCCAGGGTGTAGGGATGCCGTGGACCCAGCAGGTCGCGCAGCGTGTTCAGGCACTGGACTCCCACGGCACGGGCCTTTTCGAGGTCCGCGTTCTGCCGCAGGTCCATGGAGAGGTTGAGCACGGTCGCGGCCACGTTCAGGTTCCGCTCGCCGAACTTGCTCCGGTACAGCCGCACCGTCTCCTCGTTCAGTTCGAGGGCGCCGGAGTGGTCCCCGGCCTTACGGCGGGCCACGGCCAGGGTGCGGGCGGCGATCAGACTCACCGGGGCGGCACGGTCCTTGATGACGTGCCGGACGCGCTGCAGGGTCTCCTCCTGCATCTCCCGGCTGCGCAGGTAGTCGCCGGACTCCCGCACGTCGATGGAGAGGTTACTGGTGATGAGCAGGGTCAGCAGGGCGTCGTAGCCCAGCGACCTGTTGGCCGCGTCCCGGGCCTGGGTGTCGATGGAGAGCGCCTGGGTGTACTTGCCGACCAGCCGCAGCGCGAGGGCGTGGTCGTTGGCGGCCGCCAGCAGGGTGGGGTCACCGTCCTCGAACACGCGGACGGCGCGCCGCCAGCGGTCCTCCTCCAGCTGCACCGAGGCCTCGAAGTCGCCCCGGATCTGGGTGTTCTGCGACACCGCGCCGATGGCGGCGAGCGTGTCCGGATGGTCCTCCCCGACACTCTCCCGCAGCAGCCGCAGGCTCTTGTCGTTCAGCTCCGCGGCCTCCCGGAAGTCGCCCAGGGCGCGAAGCGTGTGTCCGAGCGTGCCGGCGACGTTCAGTGTCTGCAGGTCGGTGTCGCCGCGCTGCGCGGTCCAGGCGTCGACCACCTCACGGCCGTACTCCCGGCACGTCAGGTAGTCACCCGAGCCGTGCAGATAGCGGACGATGTTGACCACCATGTCCCGTACCCAGCCGTCGTCGCACTCCAGGGCGCGGGAGAAGCGGGCGTGCACCAGCAGCTCCGCGTACCGGGGCCAGTTCACGGCCGCCACGTCCACCGGGTCGTAGTTGGCGAGCAGGACGTGCGCGGCGTGGCGCATGTCGGCCTGCTCCTGCGGGGACATACGGCCCACGAGGACGGCGCGCACCAGGCGGTGCATCTGGATGGTGCCGTCCCGGTGGTTGATCTTGATGAGCGAGTACCGGTTGATCTCCCGGATGGCCTCGCCGAGTTTGACGGGGCTGCGCAGCACCTGGGTGAGTTCGGCGGGGAGTTCGACACCGCGGACACCGGCGAAGATGCGACGAGGGATCGGTTCGGGCGCGAAGAAGGAGCAGACCTGCAGGAGTTGGTGGGCTCCGGGGTGCCGCTCGGCCAGTCGTCCGAGGGACATGTTCCAGGCGGCGGCGACCGGTTCCGGGTAGTCGACCGGAACCCCGGCGGCGAGCAGTTCGCTGCGCTGGGAGTCCAGGTCCGCGCGTTCGTCCTCGAAGATGTGCAGGTACTCGTCCACCGGCATGCCGGTCTCGGACAGCCAGGCGGCGGCCTGCTCCAGGGCGAGGGGAAGGTTGCCCAGGGCCTGGGCGATCCGGGCCGCCTGTTCGTGCTGCAGCTCCGGTCCGCGCCGGGCGAGCAGTTCGATGCTCTCCTCGGTGGTGAACACGTCGATGTCGACCGTCCGTGCGACGCGGCCCCACTGTGCGTTGCGTGAGGTCACGAGGATCCTGCCGGTTGTCTGAGCGGGGAAGAAGCGCCGGACCGTGTCGGGGTCCTCGGCGTTGTCGAAGACGAGCATCCAGCGGCGGTAGGGGCGGCCGGAACTCAGCGCGGCGAGGACCGTCGCGATGGTGATCTCCTGCTCGCCGCCCGTCTCCAGGCCGAGTGCCGCGCCGAGCTGTGTCAGTGACTGCCGGATCTGCTCCGGGCGCTCGGCGGACATCCACCAGATGACGTCGTACTCCGATGCGTGCTGGTGCACGTATTCGATGGCGATCTGTGTCTTTCCGACGCCGCCGAGGCCGTGCAGTGCCTCCGGCAGAACGGCGGTAGCCCCTTCGGTGGTCAGCCTCTGGTGGAGTGCCGCCAGCTCTTTCGCCCGCCCGGTGAAGCTGGGGTTCCTGGGCTGGACGTTCCAGACGGCGGGATCTCCGGTCCGACGCTCTTCCACTGGCGGAGAGCTTCGGACGAGGGGGACTGACACAGATGCTCCTTCTATCGAACTATCCGAAATATCAGGTAGGTTGCGTGTGTCTCTGGATTGCGCGTCCGGGGTGTGGTCGCCCCTGGCTCCATGAGCCGTCTCGGGGCTTTTGCGTCCATTGGTCACGTTTATCACCTCGAGATGGCCGGTCTGGGCCGAGAGTGCGGACGTGGACTGCTCCAGGCGGCTGCGGAGCCTGCGTGACGACTCCAGATAGGGGCCGCTCAGTGCCCTGGTCACGGTCACCTGAACGTGGGCGTAGGGAATCAGCCGTTCGGGTAACGGGGAGTCCGGCGGGGAGGCCCGGGGGTCGTCCAGGAGTGCGCCGAGTTCCCGTAGTGGCCGGCAGGTACGGCTCAGCAGTTCCAGGGTGCTGCGCAGCAGATACCGGGTCTCGTCCCGCGACTCGCCTGCGGACAGCATCAACTCGCGGACCCCGTCGTGGAATTCGTAGGCGATGTCCACCGCGTCCGGGGGAGCGCTGCCGACCCGGCGCAGCAGGCCGCCCAGCATGACCTCGGCCAGTTCGCCGGGGCCCGTTCCCACCGCGCCGGTGCGCAGCACGTGCTCCATGGTGGGGATGTTGAGCGGGATCGCGGCCAGGCGCGCGGCAAGGTCCCAGGCCGCCGGGCTCGCGTCGGCCCGGAACCGCGAGACGCGCTCCATCGCATCACGGCGTGCGCTCTCCTCGTCGGCCGGCTCCTGGTGCCGGCCCGCGCCGGGAGAGGTGACCCAGAGGTCGTGGGCGCCCGCCGTCAGCCCCGTCGCCAGCCGGGCCCAGCGGCCGAGCCAGGCCGGGGTCAGCTCCAGGACCGGGACGACCGGCGCGTCCGCCGCCGTGGTACCCCCCACCTTCCAGGTGCGGTTGGGTGCGCCCGGCCCCGGGACGCGCACCCGGGCGAGCCGGGCGGGCAGGCCGGTGCGGTGCCACACCGGCTGGTTCAGCACGTTCACCACGGCCACGGAGGCGTGCCGGGCCCAGTCCCCGAGCAGGCGGGCCGCCCGTCCGCTGCGCCAGCCGGGTCCCACGCCGTCGGTCACCAGGAACACCATCAGGCGTCCCCGGTCGGGCGGCCGCACGGTCAGGGGCGCGGGCCCGATGTGCCAGGGCGGGTCCGCCTCGGCCATCCGGTCGCCGTCGAGGGTGTGCACCCGGATGTCCCGGAAGGCGCCGGTGTGCCGCAGGACCTGCTCGAACTCGCTCACCGTGTGCCGCCACACGGCCATGGACGAGCTGACGTCGGCGACCAGCACGACGTCCATCCACCGTTCGCGCAGCGGCCGGAACCGCGGGATCCAGCGAAGGCTGAGCGCGGTGGACTCCGCGGTCGCCGCCTCGTCCAGCTCCTTCTGCGTCACCGAGGCGGTCGTCCGCTTGAAGGGGCGTAAGGCGCGGGCGAGCTCGCGCGCCCGGATCGGGGGCCAGGCCGAGCGGTGGGAGGGGGCGGGCACGCCGACGGCCGGCGGCACACGTTCCGGCGCCGGTCCGGTCGGGGCGTCCTGCGATACGTCGACGGCGCGCACGGCCCCGGCGGGTTGCGGGGCATGCGCCGCCGAGGCGCCCGGATCCGGGGTGTCGCTCCGCTCGTGCGGTGCCGGCGGCTCCGGGGTGCCCGCCTCCTCCTCCGGTCCGGCGTCGGCCGGCGGTGCGGCGGGCGGCTCCGGCTCGGACGCGGGCGGATCCGGTGCGTCCGCCCGGCGGTCCGCGGGGCCGTCGCCCGCGCCGGCGGCCAGGAGGAGCAGGGCGTCGGCGATCTCGGACCACGAGGCACCGAACGACTCCCGGTCCGCGGGAGCCGGTTCGGTGCCGCTGCCCTGCGTCACGTCTCTCTCACGCCGTCGAGTCGGTGCCAGACGGCGCGCAGCAGTGCCTCCCAGTCGGCGCCACGGGAGTACGCGCCGGACGTGGCGAGCCAGATGGAATTGAGGAGCTGGTCCGTCGCGAGGCCGTTCTCCTGGGCGCTGCGCTCGGCGAACAGGCGGATGAGCTCGGCGACCCGTGGATCGTCGTCCTGCGATCCGAGGTGGGCGGCCACGATGTCGGCCAGGCGGTCCCGCTCCGGCTCCTTGAAGTGGAGGTGCAGGCAGCGGCGCAGAAAGGCGGGCGGGAACTCGCGCTCGTCGTTGCTCGTGATGACGACGAGGGGGAACTCCCGGCAGCGGATCCGGCCGTCCCGGATCCGGACCGTGCGGTCGGGGTCGTCGGACCGTACCTCCACCACCCGCTGGTGACCGCGCAGCCGGGCCAGTTCCGGAATGGTGAACTCGCCCGCCTCGAAGGCGTCGAGCAGGTCGTTGGGCAGGTCCATGTCGGCCTTGTCGAACTCGTCGACGAGCAGCACCCGGGGCAGGGCGTGGGGTAACAACGCCGTGCCGAGCGGGCCGAGTTCGAGGAAGGCGCCGATGTCCGAAGCGGCGGCGGTGTCTCCCGGCGTCCGGTCCTCGGGCGCGGTGGTCCGGGCGTCCGTCGTGGCAGCCGCGTGGATCCTGCCCACTGCGTCATAGCGGTACAGACCGGACCCCAGTGTGGTGCGGGAGGTGATCGGCCAGCGCAGCACCCGGCCCAGGCGCAGTTCCCGGCTGATGCGGTAGGCCAGCGACGACTTGCCCGTGCCGGGGCGGCCGGTGACCAGCAGGGGACGGCGCAGGATCAGCGCCGCGTTCACCAGGTCGACCTCGGTGGGGTCGGGCACCGTGCCCTCGCGGGCCGCCCCGAGCCGGCGCCGCAGCTCGGCCTCGTCCTGCGGCGGCGCGGGCGGCTCCACCGGCGCCGCCGTCCCCGAGGCGCCGTCGGCGGACGCGGAAGTCCCCGTGAACGTCCGCCACGGTGGGGCCTTCGGCAGCACCTCGGTCAGTTCGATGTCTCGCAGGGGCAGTCCGGTACCCCGGTAGATCCACCAAGGCCGCGGAAGGCGCGTGGACATGGCCCCCGTGCCGTTCCCCTCGAATTGGGCAGCGCCGGTCATCGACCGTCCACCCCCTGGTCCGGTCCCGTCAACGGCTGAGGGCTCTCGACCGGCCGGGTCGGGTCGTCCCAGAGGAGTACCAGGTGGTGCCCCGGATGATCGTCGCGGCCGTTCAAGGAACCCCCGTGGGCTTCGGTTCGCAATTCTGTCACGGCCTCACGGAGCCCTGAAAGGTTGCGGAACAAGCCGTATACGCTGTCGTCGGAGTGGACAACGGCCTGCGGTCTCCTCAGGTCACGCGCGTCACGGGTGTCCCACAGAAGGGCGGGTACCCCGCAGCGCAGCGCGACGAGTGCTTCCTGCGCCCCTTCGCCGGAGCCCTCCGGCGGCCCGGACAGCACGAGACAGCCGACCGATCTGTCGCCCCGCAGCCGGGCGTCGAGGCCGGACACGTCCCCGGACCGCGGATCCTCGGTCCGCTTACCGCCCACGACGAGCGGCCGGGCGAGTTCCGGGGTGTCCCGCAGGGCCGTCCAGCGCTGCTCCCAGGCGCGAAACCACCGTCGCGTCCGGCTCCGCTGCAGGCTTCGTACGACCACGCAGTACCCCACGCTCAGGTGCGACACCGGATCGCTGTCCAGCTCGGTGCGGAAGCGGTGCACCGGCAGGGTCAGGTCGTCGGAGCCCAGCAGGAACTCCACATGGATGCGGTCGGCGTCCCGGGCCCAGTGCTCGTCGGCCTCGAAGACCAGCCGCTCCACCTCCCGTTCCGCCTCGGCCAGCGTCACCTCCACGCTCCTCTCCTGCCGGGGACGCCAGGCGTCCGGGTCGTCCGGGTCGTAGTGATGCCATGAGGTGAGCAGGTAACGGCCCGCCTCCTCCCTGCGCAGCAGGCGGACCACCAGGTAGGCGTTGCCCGGCTCGGGCGTACCGGCGTACGCGGCCTGCTGCCGCAGGTTGCGCAGCTCCGTGAGCAGCGACAGGGCCTGGGCCTGGCCGTCGTTCCAGGACCGCAGCGCGAAGCGCCGGTCGTGCGGGGCCTCCGCGGCCGCGTACTCGACGAAGGCGAGGGTGGGCGGCAGCCCGTCCGGACGGGCGTTGAGCCGGCTGAGCCCCTCGAAGGCGCTCCAGGCGTCGGGGTAGGCGGGAACCGGCCGCAGGTTGCCGACGGCTCTGCGGTACAGCGCGGGCAGGTTGGGCGGCGCGAAGCCGTCGAGCAGGGGGCGGAGCGAGAGGACCTCGTCGACCGGGAGCGCGGGCTCGGCGATCAGGTTCTCGGTCAGCGCCCTGATCTCCGTGACGTCCTCGTGGAACGCGGTGAGCGCTTCCAGCAGGGCCCGCATCGTCCTCCGGCTCTCCAGGCAGACCGAGGCGAGTTCCAGGAGGAAGTAGTGCGCCACGTCGTACTCCCGGACTGCCGGAGGGGTGCCGAGTTCCTTGGCCATGAGCCGGAGGCACAGGGCCCGCGAACTCCGCTCCTGTAAGCTGGCGCACTTGCCCAAGGCTTCCGCGAACTCGCGCACGAGTCCGAGACCGCCGCCCCCGTAGGCAGTCATTCCTCATCCCTTCATGGCCGTGCACTCTTCCACAGCCGTCGACCTCCGCCAAGCGATTCGGGTGAACGCCCGGCGACAGTTGGTAGTCCCAAGTCACGTGCTGCTCAGATGAGTTGATGTTCCATCAGATAGTGCCGTATCTCCTCTGTCGCCGGGGTGCCGGGCCACAGTGCGTCGAGTGCCTCCATGAGGGCCGACCACCCTTCCGCGGACTCGCAGGTGCGCAGCAGCGACAGCGCCTCCAGGCGGCTGCTGTGCTGACGGCTGGTCAGGTCGCCTATGCCCGGCAGGGTGTCCAGGAGCTGCTGCCAGGCGACGGGAGTGGTGATGCCCGGCACCGCGAGCAACAGAGTGGTCAGTTCGCCCAGTTGGCGGGTGGACAGGGGCTCCCGGGGCGCATCGCCGCCCAGCGTGGCCAGCAGTTCGAAGGCGAAGGCGGCCGCGTGCCGGGCGGCGACGGGCTGCCAATGGGAGTCGTGCGCGGAGTCCTTGTCGCCCAGCAGGTCCGAGACGCCCCGGATCACGAGGGCCTGCACCCGGGGATTGATCCTGGCCGCCGTGAGCAGGCCGAGGCCCTCCATCTCCACGGCCAGCGTGTCGCCCGCCACCTCGTCGAGCAGCCTGCCGGACGCCGACTCGGCGTGCGCGACGACCTTCGCGCCCGCGGCCAGCGCACCGACGTGCGCGGCCGGGGCCCGCTCGGGCGGCGGCTCGATACGGCCCTGCCACCGCCGGTCGGCCGCGACCAGGCGGGCCCGCTGCACCAGGGCGAAGGCCGACGGCCAGGACTTGATCCGGGGACGGAAGGCGTCCCGCTCGTCCCGGCCGCTCTCATAGCCGTGGACCGTGTCCGCCGCGACCACGTCGCCGAGCCGCGCGTCCTTGCGGCCGCCCGCGACGCCCACGAGAAGCAGCACCGAGGGGCGCAGCCGGGCCACCGCCCGCTCGGCCAGCGCCGCCGCCAACTCGTTGCCGGGTCCGGCCAGTTGCACGCCGACCGTCAGCTCGCCGCGCTCTCCGCGGAAGTGTCCGATCTCGTACACGGCACCGTCGGCCGTGCGTCTTTCGCGGCCGGGGCCGAGATGGCCGACGACGGCCAGGTACTCGGGCTCGATCGCCGTCAGCACGAACGCGTCGACCTTCTCCGCCTGCACAGACCGCCCCCTCGCCATGCCCCGGACCCTCCATGGTGAGGGATGCCCGGGGCCAGGGGAACCGCCCTGAAGGAGGCGGAGGTCGTTCAGTGCGCGGCCCTCAGGGGCAGGCCGACCGTGAACACCGTCAGCCCCTCCTCCCGGTCAAGACCGAGGCTTCCGCCGTGCGCCTCCACCAGCCCCCGCGCCACCGACAGGCCCAGCCCGCTGCCGCCCCGGTCCCGGCTGCGGGCCTTGTCCACCCGGTAGAAGCGGTCGAAGACGCGGTCCCGGTCGGCGGCCGGGATGCCCGGGCCCGCGTCGGCGACCCGGACCAGGGCGGCGTCCGGCGTGACGGACACCGCCATCGACACGCGCGTCCCGGCCGGCGTGTGCACCGCGGCGTTGGTGAGCAGGTTGTCCAGCACCTGCCGGATGCGGTGCGGGTCCAGGCGCAGTTGCACCGAGGCCGGACCGGACGCGACCGTCAGCGGGCGCTCCGGGTGGCCGGCCCGGAAGGCGGCGGCCGCCTCCTCGGTCAGCTCCACCAGATCCGTGTTCTGCAGCCGCAACGGGGCGTCCACCTCCGCCGCGTCCAGGCGCGCGAGCAGCAGCAGGTCGTCCAGCAGGACTCCCATCCGGGCGGCCTCGGCGCGCAGCCGGGCCAGGTGCCTCTCCCGCTCCTCGGGGGCGTTGGCGGCGGAGTACTGGAAGAGGTCCGCGTAGCCCCGGACCGACATCAGCGGCGTGCGCAGCTCGTGCGAGGCGTCCGCGACGAAGCGGCGCAGCCGCTGTTCGGCCTCCGCGCGCACGGCGAGCGCGTCGTCGATGTGGTCCAGCATCGTGTTGAAGGCGGTGCGCAGCTCCGCCACCTCCGGGCCGCCGTCGCGCCCGTCCGCGCGCACCGGCAGCCGCGCCGCCGTCTCCGTCAGGTCGTGCGAGGCGATGCCGTGGGCGGTGTGCGCCATGTCGCCGAGCGGTTCGAGGCCGCGCCTGAGCGTCCTGCGGCCGAACACCACGAGCGCCAGCAGCGCGAGCCCGAAGGTGACCACCTGGACCGTGACCAGCCGCCGTACCGTGTTCTCGATGTCGTCCATGGGCGCGCCGCTGACCAGGACCACCCCGGGCTCCACCTCGCAGGCGCGCAGCCGGTACTCGCCCCGGCCCGCGAGGTGCTCGGTGCGCAGCACCTCGGTGCCGGCGGCGATCTGCGCCCGGGCCACGGCGGTGACGTCGGCGATGTCCCGGGGGAGGTCGGTGTTCTCCTCGGGCCTGCGCAGGACGGGGGTGCCGTCCGACACGTCGTACACGGCGTAGTACCAGCGGTAGTACTTCTTGCCCTGGAGCGTGCCCTGCTCGGCGATGCTCTTGGACTGGGCGACCTGGGCGAGCCCGAGCTGCGCGTCGAGCTGGTCCGACAGATAGTTCCGCATGTACGTCGTCAGGGCCGTGCCGACCACCGCGAACACCACCAGGGACAGCGCGCCGAGGCCCAGGGCCAGGCGGGTGCCGAGGCGGAGTCTGCCGTAGGCATGGCGCAGCCGGGCGATCACCGGGCGGCCTGCCGCACGGCGTACCCGAAGCCCCGCACCGTGTGGATCAGCGGCTCGGCGCCCGGCTCGTCGAGCTTGCGGCGCAGTCGGCTGACGACCAGCTCGACGACGTTCGAGCGGCCGCCGAAGCCGTACTCCCAGACGTGGTCGAGGATCTGCGCCTTGGTGAGCACGGACGGCGACTTGCGCATCAGATAGCGCAGCACCTCGAACTCGGTGGGCGTCAGGGCGAGCAGCCGCTCGGCACGGCGGACCTCGCGGGTGTCCTCGTCCAGGGTCAGGTCGGCGACCCGCAGCACCGAGCGCGCGAAGCCGGGGCCGGCGCTGCGCCGCAGCACCGTGCGCAGCCGGGCCATCAGCTCCTCCACCGCGAACGGCTTGACCAGGTAGTCGTCCCCGCCCCGGGTGAGCCCGGCGACCCGGTCGGCGACGCCGTCGCGCGCGGTGAGGAACACCACCGGCACCATCGTCCCGGAGCCGCGCAGCCGGTCGAGAACGCCGAAGCCGTCCACATCGGGCAGCATCAGGTCCAGGACGACGATGTCCGGCCGGAACTCCGCGGCCCGGGTGAGCGCCTCCTCACCGGAGTACGCCGTGACCGCCTCCCAGCCCTCGTACCGGGCGACCGTGGCGACCAGGTCGGCGATCGGCGGGTCGTCGTCCACGACCAGAAGTCGTACTTTCTCCACCCGCTCATCCTCCGCCACGGGCACCGTCGCGCCAGACCCGGCCGTCCCCGCCGGGCACATCGATATCCAGTTGAAAGTCGTCCGACAGGAAAACGACAGCATCCCCGGGCGAAGCTCGACTCCCAGGTCCCGATCAAGGAGCTGTCCGCCTGTGACGACCCTCCAGTCCCGTCCCGCGCCCCCCACGGCGATACGCCCCCGGGTCGTGGCCCGCACCGGCCTGTACGCGCTGCTGGCCGCCAACGCCGTGGTCGTGGCCGTCCTGTTCCTACAAGCGGGCCTCGGCTCCAACGCGCTGATCCTCATCGGCCGTCTCGCCGGTCTCTACGGCGCCCTCGTCATGGCCTTCCAACTGCTGCTGGTGGCCCGGCTGCCCTGGCTGGACCGCCGCATCGGCATGGACCGGCTCACCTCCTGGCACCGCTGGACCGGCTTCGCCGTGCTCTGGACCCTGCTCGCGCACCTGGTCTTCATCACCTTCGGGTACGCCCAGCTGTCCTCCCTGGACCCGGTGGACCAGCTCGTCGACCTCGCCGAGACCACCGAGGGCGTGCTGCGGGCGGTCGTCGCGTTCGCCCTGATCGTGGTGGTGGGCGCGGTGTCCGCGCGCTGGGCCCGGCGCCGGCTGGCGTACGAGACCTGGCACTTCATCCACCTGTACACCTACCTGGCCGTCCTGCTGGCCTTCGGTCACCAGGTCGCGGTCGGTACGACCTTCACCGCGTCCGCCGCCGCGCGGGCCTACTGGTACACGGTGTGGGGCGCGCCCCTTGGCGCGGTGCTCGTGGGCCGGCTGGCCCTGCCGCTGTGGCGCAACCTGCGGCACCGGCTGCGCGTGACGGCCGTCGTCCCCGAGTCCGACACCGTGGTCTCCGTGTACGTCACCGGCCGCGACCTCCACCGGCTGCCCGCTGCCGCCGGGCAGTTCTTCCTCTGGCGGTTCCTGACCCGGGACCGCTGGTGGCAGGCCAACCCGTTCTCGCTGTCGGCCGCCCCCGACGGACGGCAGCTGAGGCTGACCGTCAAGACCGCCGGCGACGGCACGGCCGCCCTGCGCCGGATCGCGCCCGGCACCCGGGTCTTCGCCGAGGGCCCCTACGGTGCCTTCACCACCCTGCACCGCACCCGCCCCGACACCCTGCTCATCGCGGGCGGGGTCGGCATCACCCCGATCCGCGCCCTGCTGGAGGAGATCGAGGGCCACGCCGTCCTGCTCTACCGGGTGACGGCGGAGCGGGACGCGGTCCTGTACGAGGAGCTGTCCGAGCTGGCGGCCGCCAAGGGCGCCCAGTTGCACCTGATCACCGGGCCGGCCGCGCCCGACGCGCTCACACCCCGCGAACTGGCCCGCCTGGTCCCGGACATCGGCGACCGTGACGTGTTCGTGTGCGGCCCGCCCGGGATGACCGCCGCCGTCCTGCGCAACCTGCGCGACATGGGCGTACCCGAGCGGCAGATCCACTTCGAGCGCTTCAGCCTGGCGGGATGAGGAGAACGACACCGTGAAGCGAGCACTGCCCGTCCTGGCCCTCACGGTCGCCGGACTGATCCCGCTGTGGCGCTACGAGCCGCCGCACGGGACCACGGCCACCGAGGCACCCGCGACCACCACGACCCCGCGGACTTCCGCGTCCGGCCGGGTCGTGGCCGGACCGACCGTCACCACCGAGAAGGGGGACGTCCAGGTCGAGGTGACCCTCGACGGGGACCGGATCAGCTCCGTGCGGATGCTGAAGCAGCCGGACAGCCCCCAGACCAAGGGCGCCGTACCGACGTTGATCGAGGAGACGCTCAAGGCGCAGAGCGCCGACGTCGACACGGTGTCCGGGGCCACGGTCACCAGCGAGGGGTACCGCAAGTCGCTGCAGGCCGCGCTGGACGAGGCGTAGATGCTGCGGCGGGTCGAGCACGTGATGGGCTTCCCGGTGTCGCTGCGGATCGACGACGAGGGATCCTGGGACACCGTGGCCGACGAGGCGTTCGCCTGGCTGCGTGCGGTGGACCGCCGGTTCAGTCCCTTCCGGGCGGACAGCGAGGTGTGCCGGCTGGACCGGGGTGAGACGGCGCCCGGCGCGGTGAGCGCGGACCTCGCCGAGGTTCTGGGCCTGTGCGAGGAGTACCGGACCGCGACCGGCGGTGCCTTCGACGCCCGGCTGCCCGGAAGGGGGCTCGACCCCTGCGCGGTGGTCAAGGGCTGGTCGGTGCAGCGGGCGGCGGAGCTGCTGACGGCGGCCGGGGCACGGCGGTTCTGCCTCAACGCCGGAGGCGACGTGGTGGTCTCCGGCGGGCCGTGGCGCGTGGGGATACGGCACCCCGAGGACGCCGGCCGGGTGTGTGCGGTGCTGGCGGTGACCGACGGGGCGGTGGCGACCTCCGGGCGGTACGAGCGCGGCGACCACATCCTCGACGGACGCACCGGACGCCCGGCGACCGGGCTGCTCAGCCTGACCGTGCTGGCCCCGACCCTGACCGAGGCGGACGCCACCGCCACCGCCGCCTTCGCCCTGGGCGAGGAGGGCGTGGCCTGGGCCGCGGCCCGGGCCGGCTGCGAGGTGTTCGCGGTCGACGCCGGGCGGCGGGTGGTGCGGACGGGCGGGGTGCCGATGGCAGAGGTCGGCTGACGTCACAGCAGCGACGTGACCGAAGTCGTCAGGCCTCGAGCGCGAGGCGGTCGGGAGGTTCCTCGCCCAGTTCCTCGTACACCCAGTTCTCGTTGCGCGGCGCCAGGTTCCGGGCGCGCACGGTCAGCAGGGAACGGACCTTCTCCCGGGCCTGGGGAAGGGCGAGCCGACCGTCGTGGTGGCGGACGAGGGCGTCCAGGGCGCCGCGCACGTCCTTGTGCTCCGGCGCCTTCTCGTCCGGCGTCGGCGGAACGTCGTACGGCCCGTCCCCGAAGAGCCGGGCGGCCGCGTGGCGGACCGACACCTCGGTGCGCAGGGCCTGGGGCGCGTCCGCGGCGGCGCCCGCAGCCAGGGCCTCGGCTCGGGCGAGCGTCTCGACGGCCGTGGGGTACGCGTCCTGACTGGCGTGGAGGGCGCTGAGGTCGACGAGGGCCTCCAGGGCCCGGGCGTGCGAGCCGGCCCGCTGCCACAGGTCGAAGGCCTTCAGCAGCAACGGGGCGGCTTCGGCCGGGTCGTTGAGCTCGCGGGCCATGCAGGCGGCGTTGTTGGAGTCGTTCGCGGCGTTCGAGAGGTCGCCGACGCCCTCCCACAACCCGGCCGCGCGACGGTACAGATCGCGCGCGGACCCGTGGCGTCCCGCGTCGTCCTCGGCGAGGCCGTAGGCGTTCGCCGCCATGGCACGCAGGTTCGCGGTGCCCCACCGGTCGGCCAGCTCCACGGCCTGGCCGCCCCACCGTACGGCGGCGTCGGAGTCGGACATCCGGCGGGCGAAGCGGCAGTTGTTGATCGCGAGCGGGACGGCGGCGGCCCCACGGCCGGCCGAGGTGAGGGTGGTGACCGCGGCCTCGCCCGCGGCCAGGGCCTGGGTCCACTCCTCCTGGGCCCACAGGACGAGGCTGAGCCGGAACTCGGCCTCGGCGGTCAGTTCCGGCAGCCGGTACTCGCGGGCGATGGACGCCGCCCGCCGCGCGGCCTCGGCGGCGAGGTCGTGGACCCCGGCGTCGCGCAGCGCGTCGATGTTCAACAGGCAGGCCCGGACGGCGTCCTCGGGCCGGTTCTGCCGCAGGTGGAGCGCCACCCGGTCGTTGTTGACGGCGACGACCGCGTCGAGTTCGCGGCGCGCGGTGTAGAGGACGTGCAGCCCGACCGTGAGGTCGGTGGCGAGGTCGAGCCAGTCGTTGTCGCGCGCGAGCCGCTGTGCCGCGTGGAAACGGGTGGGCTCCAGCTCGCCCGAGAGCTGCGCCCCGTGCTCCTGGTTGGTGATCTCGGTCAGCCGGTCGCAGAGGTAGGACACGGACGCGTGCTGGAACTCGCGCACGACGTCGGGCTGTTCGTCCTCCTCCAGGCGTTCCCGGGCGAACAGGTGCACGAGGTCGAACAGCCGGAAGGTGGCCAGCGGGCCCCGGTCGGGCATGCGCACCAGGTCCTGCAGGGCGAGGCTGCGGTCCACGAGCCGGAGGAGCAGGAGCTCCTGCCGCAGTGCGGGAGCCCGGAGACAGTGGCCGAGTTCGGGCCCGGTGACGGCCGCCCCGGGCGCGGCGGTGATCAGCCTGAGCACACGGCGGGCCGGCGGGTCCAGCGCCTCGTGGCTGAGCCGGATCGCCAGCCGCACCGCCCGGTCCCCGTACGTCAGGCCCTCCAGCCGTGCCGACTCCTCCTCCAGGAGCCGCGCGAGGTAGTCGGGCGGCGGCCCCGACGGCTGGGCGAGACGGGCGCCGACGATACGCAGGGCCAGGGGGACGTCCGCGCACAGGTGCGCCAGTCGGTGCAGCTCCTGCCTCTGCCCGGTCACCTCGGGCGGGCGGCCCTCGGCGCACCGGGTCAGCACGGTCACCGACGCCTCCCGGTCCAGCGGTCCGACCTCGAAGACGAGCCCCGGGTCCGCGTAGTCCTGGGCCCGGTCGCGGGAGGTCACCAGGACGGCGCAGCCGGCGGGGGCCTTGACGAACGGCCTCGCGTGCGCGGCGTCCAGGGCGTTGTCGAGGATCAGCAGGACCCGCCGCTCGTGCAGCCCCGCGGTGAAGGCGGCGATCAGCCGGGCGTCGTCCTTCGCCTCGGCGCCGAGATCGAGGCCGAGCGCCTCTGCGAGGATCCGGACCACGGTTCGGGCGCTCAGTCGGGCGTCGGGCAGGAGTCCGTGCAGGTCGACGTGGAACACCCCGCCGGGAAACGCGGGGGCGAGCGCGCGGGCCGCCTCGACGGCCACCACGGACGTGCCGACGCCGGGCTGCCCGCAGAGGAAGGCGGTCGCCCTTCCGTGCCGCGTCATGTGCCGGTCGACGGCGCCGGCCACGTCGGCGACCAGCTTCTCGCGTCCCGCGACACAGGGGTCCACGGCCGGCAGCCCGCACATCTGGGCGGCCACGGCGCCGAGTTCGGGGCGCCCCGGTGCGGGTCCGGGCGGGGGGTCGGCGGCGGGACGCTCCGTGCGGACGCCGGTGCCCGGGCCGGCCGTGGCCGCCGTCGTGGAGGTGCGCAGCACCGCCTCCCTCGACGTGACCGGCGAAAGGTGGCTCAGCAGAGCGTGCAGGAAGCCCGACAGCGGGATCGTGGTGCCGTCCGTGAGCGCCTCGTGGAGGAAGCGGCGGGAGGCGCCGGACAGGCCCGAGAGCAGGCCGTCCGTCACCTCCTCGGCGAGTGTCCGGCGCAGCCGGCCGAGGAACGCCCGGGCGGCGTGGCCGGACAGTTCCTGGTCCGGCGGTGTGCCGGGCACGGCCCGTGCCCAGCGCTCGACGGCCTCCGCGTGATCGGGGAGCCGGGGCAGCAGCACCCTCGGCTCCAGACCGCGCAGCCGGAGCCGCTGCCGCAGACCCGAGACGGCCGTCGCGTCCCAACCGGTGCCGCACGCCCGGGAGAAGATCCGCTCCTCGCCGTCGCCGAGCCCGCCCAGGCCCCGGAAGGCGCCGTCGAGCGCGACGAGCGCCAGGGCGGCCTCGCGGGCCGCTTCCGCGGGACCGACGCCGTCCGGCGGCGCCTCCAGGGCGGGCACCACCCCGGTGCCGCCCACGGACAGGACGGTGCCCACCTTGTCGCCGAACGTGATCCGGCGCCGTACCGGAGTGCGCGCGTCCTGCTCCAGCAGGCGGGTGAGGTCCTCGGTCCGGGCGACCCAGACCGAGTTGGGCAGCCAGCCGTCGGTGCTGTTGTAGCGCGCGCACACCACGCCGAGGACCATCCCGTCGGTCGGCCGGACCACGGGGGCGCCGCTCATGCCGCGCATCACGTCCGGGCAGGACAACCGGCCCAGCAGCACGCCGTCCCGGTCCGTTCCGCCCTCCCAGGTGCCCCTCGCCTGCAGGAACGCATAGCGGCGACCGTGGTCGTCGACCTCGGCGACACCGATGACGACCACCCCCGTGCCCGAGCCCACGGTGTCGGACGGTGCCCAGCCCGGCACCGAATCGGCGAGCGGCCGCGCCCGGCGCAGTACGGCCAGGTCGCGGGCGGGGTCGACGGCGAGCACCTCGGCGGGCTCCGTGCCCGGCGCACCGTCCAGGGCGTCGGTCAGCACCTCGCTGCCCACGAGGCCGCAGCCGAGACCGTCCAGGACGTGCCGGGCCGTGACGAGGACACCCGGCGCCACCTGGAAGCACGTACCCACCGGGACGTCGTGGCGCAGCAGCACCCGCCCCAGACTTCCGGGAACCCCGGGGCGGCGCACGAGACCGCTCATCCCACGCCCCCCACCCGGACGGCCAGTAACCGGTTCGTCATGGGTCACAACCTGGCATACCGCCCGGCTTTCTGTCCCCCGATCGGTGGGGACCGGTCCCGGGCGGTCGCTGGCCGAAGTGCGGCAACAATCGCCGTCTAGACTCTCCCCGCAACGGCCCAGGCTTGGCCAAAACCGAAGGGTACGCGGCGTTTTGATACGGATAGATGCAGTCACCAAGCGGTACCCGGACGGCACGGTGGCCGTCGACGGGCTGTCGTTGGAGATACCCGACCGCGCGATCACCGTCCTGGTCGGCCCCTCGGGCTGCGGCAAGACGACGACCCTGCGGATGATCAACCGGATGGTGGAGCCCAGCGAGGGCAGCATCCTCCTCGACGGCCAGGACATCCGGCAGCAGCCGGTCAACACCCTGCGCCGGTCGATGGGTTACGTCATCCAGAACGCCGGTCTCTTCCAGCACCGCACCATCCTCGACAACATCGCCACCGTGCCCCGGCTGCTCGGCTGGAGCAAGCAGAAGGCACGGGCGCGGGCGGCGGAGCTGATGGAGCGGGTCGGGCTCGACACCGCGCTCGCCAAGCGGTACCCGTACCAGCTCTCCGGCGGCCAGCAGCAGCGCGTCGGCGTGGCCCGGGCGCTCGCCGCCGACCCGCCGGTGCTGCTGATGGACGAGCCCTTCTCCGCCGTCGACCCGATCGTGCGCAAGGGCCTCCAGGACGAACTCCTCCGTATTCAGGACGAGTTGGGCAAGACCATCGTCTTCGTCACGCACGACATCGACGAGGCCATCAAGCTGGGCACGATGGTCGCCGTGCTGCGCACCGGCGGCAGGCTCGCCCAGTTCGCCCCGCCGGCCGAGCTGCTGAGTGCGCCCGCCGACCCCTTCGTGGAGGACTTCCTCGGCGCCGACCGGGGCATCCGGCGGCTCTCCTTCTTCCCGTCCGCCGAACTGGAGTTGCAGACCGCCCCCGTCGTCGCGATCGACGCGGACGCGGAGAAGCTCGCCTCCCGAGGCGCGGCTCCCTGTCTCCTGGTGACGGACGTCGACGGCAGGCCGCTCGGCTGGGGCGCGCCGGACGACCTCACCGCCGGGGAGATCGACCGGGAGCGACTGCTGCCGTACGGACGGCCGTTCGTGCCCGGCACGGACTCGCTGCGCACCGCGCTCGACGGGGCCGTGCTCTCGCCGACCGGCTGGGCCGTCGCCGTGGACGCCGAGGGGCGCGCCGTCGGCGTCGTCTCGCAGCAGGTGATCGGCGAGGCGATCCGCGCCGCCCACACCGCGGGCCGGCAGGACGCGAAGGCCGCGCGATGAGCGGCTTCTTCGACATCCCGAGCGACCTCCAGAACAGCTACTTCGGCCTGATCGGCCTGCACCTGCGGGAGGCCCTGCTGCCGGTGCTGGCCGGGCTGCTCGTCTCGCTGCCCCTGGCCCAGCTGTGCGTACGGTTCCGCTGGCTCTACCCGCCCGTGTTCGGTGTGACCACCGTGCTGTACGCCATCCCGTCCCTGGCCTTCTTCGTCGTCCTCATCGACTACACCGGCCAGACCGAGACCACGGTGATGATCCCGCTCGCCGTCTACAGCCTGGTGGTGCTGGTCCCCGCGATCGTGGACGGCGTCCGCTCGGTGCCCCCGGAGACCCTCGCCGCGGCCACGGCCATGGGCCTCGGACCCGTACGGCGTTATCTCCAGGTCCAGTTGCCCATCGCCGTACCGGCGATCATCGCGGGCCTGCGGGTGGCGACCGTGTCGAGCATCTCCCTGGTCAGCGTCGGCATGCTGATCGGCAACCAGGGCGCCCTCGGCAATCTGCTGCACGACGCCCAGATCTACAACCGGCCCCTGCTCGCCGTGAACTCCGTGGTGACCACGGCCGTACTGGCCGTCCTGGTCGACGCGGTGCTGGTCGCCGTGCGTGTCCTGCTGACCCCCTGGATGCCGAAGGAGCGCGCGGCCCGGTGAACGTCCTGCACTTCGTCAACGCCTTCTTCAGCGACAGCGACCACTGGCACGGCTACGACGGCATCCCTACCCGCGTCGTCGAGCACCTGTGGTTCTCCCTGGAGGCGCTCGTCCTCGCCACCGTGATCGGGCTGCCGGTCGGCCTGGTCACCGGGCACTACGGGCGCGGCGGCAACGTGCTCGCGCTGATCGCCACCGCGGCCCGGGCGCTGCCCACCTTCGGCCTGCTGGTGCTGCTGGTCACCTGGCTGAGCTTCAGCACGGGGCTCGTGATGATCCCGCTGGTCGTGCTCGCCGTCCCGCCGATCCTGGTCACGACCTACGAGGCGGTCCGGTCCGTCGATCCCTCCCCGGTGGACGCCGCGCGGGGCATGGGCATGCCGGAGTCACGGGTCCTCTTCCAGGTGGAACTCCCGGTCGCGCTCCCGCTGATCCTCAGCGGAGTGCGGTCGGCCGCCGTCCAGATCGTCTCGACGGCCACCATCGCCGCGTACATCGGCCTCGGCGGCCTCGGCCGCTACATCATCGGCGGCCTCTACCAGAAGGACTACGCGAAGGTCGTCGGCGGCGCCACCCTGGTCGCCGGGATGGCGCTCGCGACCCTCGTGGTGTTCTGGGCGGTGTCCAGGATCGTGGTCTCGCCCGGGGTGCGCCGGAGCAACTGAGGCGTCACTGCTCGGTGCGGGCCAGCGCCAGTTCGAGTACGACGAGCAGCGCGTCCCGCACCGAGCCGCGCTCCCGGGCGTCGAACACCAGGACCGGGACGCCCTCGGAGACGTCGAGGGCCCAGCGGACCTCGTCCAGGGAGTGCTCCACCTTCCCGTCGAAGGCGTTGACCGCCACCGCGAACGGGATGTCCTTGTGCTCGAAGTAGTCGACGGCCGCGTAGCAGTCGTCCAGGCGGCGGGTGTCGACGATGACGAGACCGCCGACCGCGCCCTCCACGATGTCGTCCCACATGAACCCGAACCGCTCCTGCCCGGGCGTGCCGAACAGGTACAGCTTCAGCGTCGGGTCGATGGTGATGCAGCCGAAGTCCAGCGCCACCGTGGTCGTCGTCTTGCGCGGGGTGTGCGTGAGGTCGTCCACGCCCGCCGCGACCTCGGTGATCGAGGCCTCGGTGGTCAGCGGCTCGATCTCCGAGATCGAGCCGACGGTGGTGGTCTTGCCCACGCCGAAGCCGCCCGCGATCACCATCTTCACCGGCAGCGGCGGCCGCACGGTGGCGGGCGCGGCCGTACCCCGGGTGAGCGGTTCAGTCGGTGTCACTCGGTACCCCTCGGGAGTCGGAGACGGCCCGGAGGCCATCGATAACCCTGCGCAGGACGGAGGCGTCGTGGGTGGCCTCGACGTCGGGCACGTGGACCGTCAGCTGTCCCGCCTCGCGCAGGTCTTCGGCCAGGACACGGACCACGTTGAGGTGCAGCCGCAGCCGGGCCGCGAGTTCCGCGATCGACTGCGGCAACCGGCAGGCGGCGACGATGTCGTACCGCTCGAAGGAGAGCCGGCCGAGCGCGTCGAGACCCGCAGCGGTGGCCACCACCTGGGTCTCCACGGGCATCGACCGGCCGGGAGCGGCATCCGCCACCCGGCCGGCGGTGACCAGGAACGGCCGTACGGCGGGGGCGGGGCCGACCGGGTCCGGGCCCGGGGGCTGGGTGCCGTCCGCCATGGCTGTCCACTCCTCCTGTCCGGGCGCGCGCCTCAGCGCGTGGCGCCGACGCTGTTCTTCAGCTCCAGCACCAGCTGCGGGCTGAGCGCCGCACCGGCGCGGTTGGCGAACACCGTCATCTCGTAGGCGATGTTGCCGAGCTTGGCGTCCTTGTCGGTGACCACGCCCAGGACGGCGCCGCTGCCGATCGCGGAGACGATGACATGGCCGCCCTCCAGGTCGATGATGACCTTGTTCAGGCCGCCCAGGCCGTAGTTGCCCGAGGCGCCGGCGGCGAGGCTGGTGATGCCCGAGACGATCGCGGCGAGCCGCTCGGAGTGGGCGCGCTCGCGCAGCTCCGACACGGCGATCAGCAGGCCGTCGGAGGAGACCGCGATCGCGTCGACGACGCCCGCGGTCTCGGTCGCGAAACGGTTCAGCAGCCAGGTGAAGTCGGCTGCGGCTGCCTGCAGGTCGGTCGGCGTGGTGCCGCCCGTCGGGGTGTCACCTGTCGACGTGCTCACTGCTCGGCTCCTTCCGGAAGGTGGTTCGGGTCGTGCGGCGGGGTCGGCGTGGGGGGAGCGGAGGAGGTCTCCTCCTCGGGGTGCGGTCGCGCATGGCTTCCGGTGTCGCTGTCCCGATGGGCGCGTTCCACCGCCGCCTCGAACTCCTCCAGCGCGCTGCGCTCCGCCTCGGCGTCGCGGGTGCGCGCCGGCTGCGGTGCGACCTGGGAGGCGCCGGCGGTGGTCCGGAGCGTGGCCCCGCGCACCCGGCGGCGCAGGGGGCGGCCGGTGCCCGAGGAGACGAGCTGCGGCTGCTCCGTGGTGGTGGCGGTCTCGCGGCTCGGGACACGGCGGGGCAGGGGGACCGCGGGTTCGGTGTTCTGCCCGGCGGGGTCGCTCTGCTCCCCGGCGGCATCGGTCTTCTGCCCGGCGGGTTCGGTCTGCTCCCCGGCGGAGCTGGACGGCACCGGTCCGGACGGGACGTCCGCTGCGGTCGGCGCCACGGCGACCGGCTCCGCCACCGGGCTCATCGTCAGCAGCAGCGAGGACGGGAGCGTGACCTCCGCCGTCACACCGCCGCCGGGCGTACGGGTCAGCTCCACCCCGATCTCCCAGCGGCGGGCCAGCGCGCCCACCACGAACAGGCCGAGCACCTTCGTCGGCACCAGGTCGAGGCGTTCGCGGCGGATCAGGCGGGCGTTCTCCTCGGTGAGCCGTTCGGCGCTCATGCCGAGGCCATGGTCGGTGACGACGATGTGGGCGCCCTCGGCACCGGACCGGACGGTCACCTCCACCGGGCTGCCCTCGGGGGAGAACGACACCGCGTTCTCCACGAGTTCGGCCATCATCAGGGTCAGGTCGCCGATGATGTCGGGTTCGACCATGGTGTCCGAGGCGGCGTACAGCCGGACCCGCTGATAGCCCTCGATCTGTCCCAGCGCGGCCCGCAGCACGTTGGAGAGCGCCAGGGGCCCGCCGTCCAGCGCCGTCTCGCGGATGCCCGCCAGCAGCATGAGGCTGTCGGCGTTGCGGCGCAGGCGTACGGCGATGTGGTCGATGGAGTAGAGGCGCTCCAGCAGCGCGGGGTCGGTCTCACCGCGCTCCACGGCGTCGATCAGCGCGAGTTGGCGGGTGGTCAGGTTGCTGACCCGGCGGCCGACGTTGCCGAACATCTCGGCGGTGTTGCGGCGGCTGAGCACCTGGCGTTCCAGCAGGGCCGCGGCGGTGGTCTGCACCCGGTTGAAGGCCTCGGCCAGATCGCCGATCTCGTCGCGCGCGGTGACCGGCATGTCCCGCAGCCGGGGCGGACCGTCGTCCTCGGCGTCGTCGTCGGCCACCCGGTCCAGCTCGCGCCTGGCCACCTCGGCGACCTCCTGCGCGGCCCCGGTGAGCGCCTGCACGGGCCGCACCACCGAGCGGCGCACCAGCACCGCGAAGGCGATCCACAGCGCGAACGCCACCAGCGCGCCGTACAGCAGCAGCCCCGCGCGCCACTTGGCCGAGGAGGCCTCACGGTCGGCGCGGTCGGCGATCTGGCCGATCAGCGAGGTGGTGATCTTCAGCCGGGCGGCAGCCTGGTCGGGGTAGTAGGGGTAGTCGGTCAGCGCGTCCTGGACCGCCTTGCGGATCTCGGCCCGCGACCCGGCCTCCAGCTGCGTGGGATCGATCTGCAGATCGGCGTACGCCTGCGCGATGTTCTGCTGCGCGGAGGTGTGGTCGATGCCGGCCAGCTGCCGCGCCTGGCGCTCGGTGGCGAACCGGCCGAAGCGGTCGGCCTGGTGGGTGTAGAGGTCGTACGAGCCGACCGCGTTGGTGAACTCGATCAGCGCGTTGGGGTCCCCGGTCGTCGCGGAGAACACGCTCGTCTCGAAGGCGCCGTGGGCCGCGTCCGCCCGCACCAGGGAGTCCAGCAGGCTGCCGGTGAAGGTCGACGCGAGAGTGGTGTCGTGGTCGAGTCCGAGGCCGTCGATCAGCCGGCCGGTCACGTCGATGTAGGCGGGGTCGATGTTGTCGGCCGGCAGATAGCCCCGCTCGACGCTCTGGCGCAGGCTGGAGAGGCTGTCGACGTCCCTGAGGGCCCGTTCCTCGGCGCCCGGCAGCCGGTCGCCGTAGGTGGCGCGCACCTTCTCGGTCTGGGCCTGCACCCCTTCCTGCGCCGCGCGGTAGGCCGCGAGCGAGGGCTTGGACCAGCCGGTCTCGTAGCGCGCGGACAGCAGGATCGCCTGCTGATGCTCGGCCTCGACGCGGTCCACGAGCCGGGCCACCTGCGCACTGTCCCGCACCGTCCGGGCCGCCGACTCGGCGTTGTCCGACTGCTCGACCAGGTCGTTGACGAGGTACGACAGCAGGGCGGCGACCACCGCGAGGGGGATGGCGACGAGCAGGTTGAGCTTGCGTCGGAAGGGCCAGCGGTCGGCGAAGCCTCGGACACCGCTGTGTACCGGGGCATGCCGGGCGGGCGCGTCCACCTGGTTCGTGGACACCGGGCCTCCTTCATGAGGGTGCCTTACGGCGGAAGCGGGCCCCGTGCACCGCAGTGACCGATTTCGACTCCCGTGAGACTACAGGCCCCTTGAAGGATCAATCACCTCGCCTTTTATCAAGAATGAGTTACAAGGTGAGCGCTCTCCGCACACAACTGACCGCGCATCGAAGCCAATCGGTGACCCAGAGACACTTGACTGACCGAGAACTGGCTGGATTGGATCAGTGGTGTGACTTCCACCAAGCGCATCAGCAGGCCCATCCGGAGGAACCGAGGCGCGGCGGCGGTCGCCCTCGCGGCGGCGACGGCCCTGCTGGCGGGCTGTAACTCCTCCGACGGCAAGGGCGACAACCCCCTTTCGGACAGCAAGGCGAGCGGCGACAGCGTGGTCGTCGGCTCCAACAACTTCGCCGAGAGCATCCTGCTCGCGGACATCTACGGCGAGGCCCTCAAGGCCAAGGGAATCAAGGTCTCTTACAAGCCGAACATCGGCAGCCGCGAGACCACCTACGGTCTGCTCAAGAACGGGTCCGTGTCGGTTCTGCCCGAGTACAACGGCGCGCTGCTGGCCTACCTCGACCCGAAGGCCACACCCAAGACCGTCGAGGCGACCACGTCGGCCATCGAGGCCAAGCTGGACTCCAAGCTGACCCTGCTGGAGCCCTCGCCCGCGCAGGACAAGGACTCGGTCACGCTCAACGCGGCCACCGCGAAGAAGTACAGCCTGACCGGGAAGTCGTCCATCGCCGATCTCAAGGGCATCGCGAAGGACCTGGTCATCGGCGCCTCGCCGGAGTTCCAGACCCGGCAGCAGGGCCTGGTCGGCCTGAAGGACGCCTACGGCCTGGAGTTCAAGTCCTTCAAGGCGCTGGACGCGGGTGGCCCGCTCACCAAGGCGGCGCTGAAGAAGGACGTCGTGCAGGCGGCTGACGTCTTCACCACGGACGCGGACATCTCCAAGCAGAAGTTCGTCGTCCTGCAGGACCCGAAGAACCTCTTCGGCTTCGAGAACGTCCAGCCGCTCGTCTACAAGAGCGCCCTGCCCCAGAAGGGCGTCGACGCGCTCAACGCCGTCTCCGCCAAGCTGGACACGGCGACCCTGCTGGACCTGGACACCCAGGTGCAGTCGCAGAACAAGGACCCGCTGGACGTCGCCAAGGCCTGGCTGAAGTCCGCCGGTCTCGGCTGACGCACCGCGGCGCGGTCGCGACCGTGGACCCGACGACGCGGGTGCCCCCGGAGGCCGGGGACACCCGCGTCGTGCTGGACGGAACGGCCCTGTCCCTGCCGGACCTGATCCGTTTCGCCGACGCCACGGCCGAACCCGCCCTGGATTCAACGGCCCTGGACCGGCTCCACCGCGCCCGCGAGCAGGCCGACCGCCTCGCCGCGGGCGGCCGTTGGTACGGCCGCGGCACCGGCGTCGGCGCCCACCGCTCGGTTCCCGTCGACCCCGCCGACGAGACCGCCCACGGCCTACGGATCCTGCGCAGCCACGCAGGCGGCGCGGGCCCCCTCCTGCCGCCCCGCCAGATCCGCGCGATGCTCGCCGTCCGCGCCAACCAGCTCCTGTCCGGCGGCTCCGGCATCCACCCCTCCTTCGTCGCAGCCCTCACCGAGGCCCTCCGCCTACGTGTCCACCCGGCCGTCAACGAGTACGGCGGCATCGGCACGGGCGACTTGACTGCCCTGGCGCAGACGGGGCTGACGTTGCTGGCGGAGCGGCCTTGGGTGCTTCCCGCCGGCCCCGGTTCCGCCGTGGCCCGGTCCGGTGAGCCCAGCCCTGTGGAGTTCCGCCCCGCCGAGTCCCCGCCCGGGCTCCCCGCCCCCGTCACGCTTCGGGCGGGTGACGCGCTGGCCTTGTTGAGCAGTAACGCGCTTGCCCTGGGGCAGGCCGGGCTTGCCTGGCATGAGGTGGACGTGTTGTCGCGGGCCACGCATGCGGTCGCCGCGCTCTCGCTCGCGGCCGTCTCCGGGTCGCCGGAGGCGTACGCCGCTCCGGTGCACGCCCTGCGGCCCTACCCCGGTCCGGCGCAGGCGGCCGCCGAGGTGCGGCGCCTGCTCGGGATGCCCGATCGGCCGGTCGCCACGGGGCGGCGGATCCAGGATCCCTTCGGCTTCCGGGCCTTCCCGCAGGTGCACGGCGCCGCTCTGGAGGCCTGCGCGGCGCTGCGCCGGATCGTCGAGGTCGAGATCAACTGCCGCACGGAGAACCCGGTCCTGGCCCCCGACGGTCAGCTCTACCATCACGGCGGCTTCTTCGCGGCCCCGCTGGGCCTGGCCCTCGACGGCCTGAACCTCGCCCTGCTGCAGACCGCCCAGTTCTCCGTGGCCCGGCTGACCGCGTTGGGCCGCCCCGATCTGACCGGCCTGCCCGCCTTTCTCGCCTCCGGCCCCACTGGGAGTTCCGGCACGATGGTCCTGGAGTACACCGCCAACTCGGCGCTGGCAGAGATGCGTTCCTGTGCCGCACCTGCCTCGGCCGGCCATGCCGTCCTCTCCCACGGCCTGGAGGAGACCGCCGGCTTCGCCGGCCAGGCCGCCCGCCAGACGAGCCGTGCCGCCGGCGCATACGCCACCGTGCTCGCCTGTGAACTGGTTGCCGCAGTACGGGCGTTGCGGCTGCATTCGGTGACGCCGACGGTCCCCGCCTTCACCGTCGCGGCCGCCGCGCTCCCGCCCGGCACCGAGGATCGCCCGCTGACCGGAGACATCATGACGGCGACCGAACTCCTGCCAAGGCTGGTGGAGTTGTGAACCCAGGGCTCGTCCCGTCCGTCAGCGTGGGTTTTCCGCACAGCCGACGGGTGTGACGGAAGAAATCCGCACCTCTCCCCTCCTGATGGGAGCCCATCTCCCTCGCGCTCACACGCTGACCCGTGACAACTACGTGTCGAGCGTGAGAGGACCCCATGACCACGGAACGCGTGCTGCCCGCCGAGGCCTACCGCCGGCGCTGGCCGGCCCTGTTCGCCCTTCTCCTGGGCGAGGCGATGAACCTGCTGGACGCGACCGTCGTCCAGGTCGCCGCGCCCGCCGTCCACGCCGACCTGGGCGGCTCGGTCTCCGACGTCCAGTGGTTCGGCACCGCCTACACCCTGCCGTTCGCGGTGCTGCTGATCACCGGCGGACGGCTCGGCGACCTCGCGGGCCGGCGCCGGCTGTTCGTCCTCGGCGTCGTGGTCTTCACCGTGGCCTCGACGGCCTGCGCCCTGGCGCCCACGGCGGGTCTGCTGATCTGCTTCCGCATGGTGCAGGGCGCGGCGGCGGCCCTGGTCGTCCCGCAGACCATCGGGCTGATCAAGGCGATGTTCTCGGGGGAGGAGACGACCCGCGCGCTGGGCAGCATCGGTCCCGTCATGGGCCTCGCCGCCGTCTGCGGACCCGTCCTCGGCGGTGTGCTGACCCATGCCGACCTGTTCGGCTCCTCCTGGCGGGCCGCGTTCCTGGTGAACGTGCCCGTCTCCGCAGTCGTCCTGGCCCTCGCCCCGCTGCTCCCGGAGGACCGAGCGCCCAGCCGGCCCGCCCTCGACTGGCCGGGTACGACACTGGCGGCGCTCGGCACCGGACTCCTCGTGTATCCCGTCATCGGCGCCGACGTCACCCGACTGCCCGCACACCGCTGGGCGTTGCTGCTCGCCGGGCTGCTCGTCCTCGCCCTGTTCGCACGGCACCAGCGTCGCTCGGCCCGGCCACTGCTGGAGCCGAGCCTGTTCACCCACCGCGGCTTCCCCGCCGCCCTGGTCACCTCGACCGCCTTTTTCGCGGTGACCACCGGAATGACGACGGTGGTCGTCCTGCAGCTCCAACTCGGTGCGCACACCGGCGTACTGAGGGCGGGCCTGAGCCTGATCCCGTGGTCGGCCGGCCTCGCGGTCGCGTCCTGGCTGGCGGGTGCCCGTCCGGTACGGCGGTACGGGCGCCGCGTGCTGCTGTACGGGCTCGGCGTGCTCCTGGCCGGTCTGCTCGCCGCCGTCGCCGCCTACCGTACGGCCACCCCCGGCCACTACCCCGGAGCGCTGCTGCTCGCTCTCGCCCTCATCGGCCTCGGCGCCGGCCTGTTCACCCCGGCCTTCTTCACCCTGGCCCTGCACCCACTGCGCCCCCAGGAGATCGGCTCGGCGGCCGGGCTCCTCAACGCCGTCCAGCAGCTGGGTGCCACCTTGGGCGTGGCGGTCCTCGGCAGTGTGTACCTGGCAGGCGCGGGGTCCGGGAATCCGGCCGCGGCTCTGCGGGCTGCCCAGGCCGCGTGCTGGGTGGCGGTGGGGCTGGTGGGGGTGTGCGCGGCGGCGAGCAGGCCGCGCTCCGCCCCCGGCTCATGATGCCGCGCAGGGATCCGCCGGACAGAACCTGGTCCTCGCGGGGGACCTCGGCCGACGTCACCTCGATGCGCGCCGCACCCGTGCCAGGTCCGTCAATGACGGGCTCGCCGCCTTCAGTGTGCGCAGAACGGGGCTTGTCTCCAGGGTGTGGATCGCCGGGAGTGCGCCAAGTCGACGGGTGAGGTAGTGGTGCAGGTCGGCCGGGTCACGGCACAGTGCCTGGGCGACCAGGTTCGTGGGGCCGGTGGTCGCCGCCACGAAGGCCAGCTCGTCGTGGCCGGCCAGGGCGAGCGCGACCTCCTCCAGGTCCGCCGGACGCACCGACAGCCACAGCAGCGCCCGGGCGTGTGCCCCGAACACCCCGGCGTCGACCTCCACGTCGAAGAACAGCGCGCCGGCCGCCCGCAGTTCGGCCAGCCGCCGGGCCGCGGTGTCGGGGGACCAGCCGGTGGCCCGGGCCAGCTCGCCCTGACCGAGCCGCCCGTCCTTCTCCAGCGCGGCCAGCAACTCGGCGTCCCCCGGGCCGGGTCGGCGGATCGCCTCGCTGCCGCCCCGGTACGTCAGTGCAGCCCGCTGCTCCTCGTCGAGGGCCTGGGCGCTGCGCCGCCAGTTCGCGGGCCCGCCCAGATAGGTGTGCAGCAGGAGGTGCGCGGACACGGCGGTGATGCCGCCGGTGCGGGGAATGTCCCGCAGCAGCAGGGAGTCGGGGGAGGCCTCCTCGGGCGCGTGGATCACCGTGGTGATCTCCGTTCCGCCCGAGGTCAGCTTCACCCAGGACGTGTCGGGCCGCCGTACCAGCGCCGCGGCGATGTCCTGTGCGGACCGCGCCGCCGCCGTGAGCCGCACCAGCCACTGGGTACGGCCCGCCCGGTGCGGGTCGGGCAGGCCGACCACCCGCAGTCCGGCCTCGGTGCGCAGCCGGCGGTAGCGGCGGGCGACCGTCTGCGCCGAGACGCCGAGCACCCCGGCGATCCTGCTGAACGGCGCCCGGCCGTCCAGGTGCAGGGCGTGGACGAGGGCACGGTCGAGGTCGTCGAGCATGCCCTCCATCCTCGCGGGTGGCGATGGATCAGAGGTCGAACTCGTGCGGCGGCAGGTCGAGCGTGTAGCACGCCTCACGCACCACCGCCTGCTCGGTCTTGTCGAAGTCGCCGTCCGCACCGCCGATGACGATGCCGATCTGCACCACGGCCCGCGCCTCGGCGGGCTTCTTCTTCGCCTTGGCGATCTCCTGGAGCACGCTCACCTTGCCGAAGTCGAAGTCGGTGGTCAGCTTGTTCAGGTTCTCCTCGAAGCGACGCCTCAGGTCGTCGGCCGGGAAGTTCTGCAGCACCTCGTTCGTCGCGATGAGCTGGGCGACCCGCTGCCGCTCCGACGGGTCGATCGTGCCGTCGGCGGCGGCCACGAGCGCGCACATGGCCATGCTCGCATCGCGGAAGGCGCCGCTCTTCAGGTCGTTCTTCTTCGCCACCAACTGGGTCTGCATCTGCGACGCCGACTCCTTGACGCGGTCCCACAGGGCCATGCGAACTCCTCCTAATCCACGGTCGAATGCCTCGACAGAACGTCTGCAGCAACTTCTACAGCAACGTAGAAACTTCTGGTGCGGCCGATAAGTTCCGGCAACCTGGACCGAATTCCTCGGACACAGGCGAAAGACAGCGTAAAGCGGCAGGGGGACGGCGACAGGGGCGACCGGCGTCAGCAGCAGGTCCTCAGCCCTCCTCTTCGTCGCCCTCGAAGAAGTCGCCGATCTCGTCCACGACCTCCGCGGCCACCAGCCCGCCCACCACACTGACGGCGAGGCCCGCCGCGCCCGCCGCCACGGCCGTACCCAGGCCCGGGCCGGAGTGGTGGTGGCCGGAGTCATGGACGGCGTACGGCTCGCCGTGGCCGTACGCCGCGTGGGTGCCGCAGGCCTCGCGGTGCTCGGTCAACTGCACCGCCGACCCCGATCGCCCCCAGCAGCCCTTTGAACACCATGACGCCGCAGCTCCTCACTCATCGGATCATCCGCACGGCGTTCCAGCGCCGTCCGTCTGCCCGATGAACTGCCGCTCCGGCATAGAAGTTCCTAAGTCACCTGTTCGGGGGACGCGTGCCGTCGTGCCCGGTCAGCCGAGCTCGCGCGGTCCGTAGATCGCGCTGTCGGCTCCGGTGGCCAGGGCCCAGTAGCGGTCGCCGAAGGACCAGTGCCACCACTCGGTGGGGTAGTTCACCAGGCCCGCGGCGGTCAGCGCGGCACCGAGGAGCCGCCGGTTGGCTCGTGCCTCGGCGCAGACGTTCTCGGCGTCCGTGTAGCAGGCGCCCGCACTCTCCTCCGGGCTGGCGTTCAGCCGGGTCCCCATGTCGAGTTCCCGCCCGTCGGCGGTGCCGAGGGTGAGGTCGACAGCGGCGCCGGCGCTGTGCGGCGCGATCTCCGGCGGCGACACATACCGGCTCGCGGCGTCCCGGACCTGCGTCGGCGACCAGTCCGGGTTGTCGCCGCGCAGTTCGCCGGCATAGCTCTCGAAGTAGTGGCGCTGCAGCGCGGGCGGCCGGTACCCCTCGACGAACAGCATCCGTATGCCGTCCGGCAGCAGCTCCTGAGCCTTGAGGAGCCGGGTCAGCACCCCTTCTCGCAGATGGGCGAACGCCCCCGAGTCATCGGTTTTGCGGGCATCGACGGCGAGGCCCCGCTGCCGGACGTCCACGAGCGGTTCGCCGCAGTCGACCACCGGGACGGCCGCGATCTTCGGATCCGACATCAGCACGATCTCGTTCATGCCTTGATCATTGCCGACGACCCGATGCGGCCGCGGGCGGTCGGGCGTCGAAATCAGGCTGGTTCCCCCGCCCCTTCCCCCAGCCCCTGACCCGCGGCCCGGGCCGCCTTGCGGCGTCGGCGGCGGCTCACCCGGGGCTCCTGGTCGGGGAGCCAGCCGAACGCGAGGCAGCTGCCGGTGACGCCGAGGAGGAGGCCGACGAAGAAGCCGCCCAGGTTGGAGGTGAGCCACGTGCCCAGGGAGAGCAGGACGCCGGTGATGGAGTAGAAGAGCCGCTGGGAGGGGTTGAAGAGGATGAGCAGACCCAGTATCAGCATCAGCGTCGGCAGCAGATAGCCGGCCAGGCCCTGCATGCCGATGTGCATCACGACCTTCAGCGAGGCCTTCTCGGTGAGCAGGATCTCGCCGCCGCCGAGGACCAGCAGCAGTCCGCCCCAGAACGGCCGGCGGGCCCGCCACCTGCGGAAGGCGGGCCTCAGTCCCTGATGTGGACGCTCCGGCATCGGATCAGCAACCCGAGTCGCTGAAGCTCAGCTTGAGCCCCGGCAGCTTGAACACACCGGCAGTGGTCGCGTAGTTGGTCTGCCGCAGGTTGCCGATGCGCACGGTGTCGGCCTGCTGGCTGAAGACGCCGATCGGGCCCTTCGCGTTCGCCTTGTTCAGCGTGCTCGCGTCATTGCCGATCTCGATGTTGTTGAAGGCCGCGTCACCCGACAGTTCGGTCGAGTCGGTGGTGAGGTCGCTCGCGGTCACCTTCTGCTCGCCACCACCCGCGGTGATCTTCAGGTTGGTGCCGCCCAGGTCGACGCTCTGGCACAGCTTGGTGAGCGTGGCGTTCTTGATCGCGGAGGTGACGATGAGGACCTGCCCGCCGGTGTCCCCGGCGTTCGGGCTGCCGTCCGCCATGTTGTCGAGCCCGCCGAACTGCTCGAACCCGGTGCCGTTGAGTTCCGTCGCCGTGACGGTGAACGGCATTCCGGAGATCGCGAACTGCACGCCGAGAGCGCCCTCCGCGGTGAGGATCGCGAGGCCCGCGGCGACCATGGTGGCGGGCACCGCCATGACAGCGGCCCTGCGCAGTCGTACCCGGCCTCGTCTTTCGCCGCCGGCGGCGGTCCCGGACGCGGCTGAGGCTTCGGACGGGGAACCGCTTCCCGGGTTCTCGGGGGTGTTGTCGGCGGACGAGAGGTCCGAGGACGAGGCCATGTCTGCTCCCAGGGGCATAGAACAATGCGGGTTGGGCTTCAGTGGCGCGTTGTCCTGGCGCGGACAGCGGCTGCCGCACACGCCTCCTCGCACTCCCGGCGGATGCAAGGGCTTTCTCGTTACGCGGCAGTAGCCTTCGAGGAAGTTACCGCCGGTTACTTTCGGGGGTCAAGGGAGTTGTGAAAAAAGGGTGTTGGATGTGCGGGGGTGGCGACCGGCCACGTTTCGAAGCGCTGTCCGGCAGCCCCCGATGAACAGCAACTCCCTTGCTGCGCCTTGACGTTGATGGTTGAGCAGGTCTACAACTCTCCCTGGTTTCCCCGGATCCGTGGCGCCGGATCCGCCGAGCGGCATCGGCCGCGTTCCCGGCCTTCATTTCGGCAACCGCTCTGCCTTCTTCGCTTCGACAACCGCTCCGCACCAGCGCGGCATCGGCACGGTCGCTTTCCTCCTCGGTCCGTGTCCGGCCGCCCCCTGTCCGGCCCGGTCGGAGGCCTTCCCCCGAGGTCTTCGACCGGTGCCCGGCCGGCCGCCGTCGCCGGTCCGTCACGTACGGAGAAGGCGTCACGGCCCGGCGACGGCGGCACCCCCCTACGGCACCCCCAGCTCCACGGCGCGCCCCCCCGCTCCGCGTCACCGCCCCCACAGCGCCACACCCCCCACGTCACCTCACGTTGCCCCCCACCCCAGAAAAGAGGCACCCGCATGCGTACGCGATCCCTCCTCGCCCTCGCCGGCACCGTCACCGCGCTCACCGTCGCCGTGGCCGTCCCCGCCTCCGCGGACGGAAACGCCGTCCTCACCACGGGCAGCGCCGGCGGCACCGCCGCCGCGGTCGGCGACACCCTGACCGCACCGCTGGCCGGCGGCACGACCGCCACGCTCTACTCCAGCGCGACCGGCACCAGTGGGGTCACCTGCACGTCGTCGCAGTTCACCGCCACGGTCACGGGCAACCCGACCGCACCCGGTACGGCCACCGAGTCGGTCACCGGGCACACCTTCGACAGCAGCAGCTGCACCAGCAACGTCACCGGTGTGCTCGGGGTCAGCAGCATCACGGTCGACAACCTGCCCTACAGCGCGACGGTCGCCTCCGACGGCACCCTCACCGTCTCGCCGGGCACTGGCTCCACCATCCAGACCACGGTGAAGCTGCGCACCCTGCTGGGCACCATCACCTGTGTCTACCAGGCGCCGAGCCTGACGGGTAAGGCCGACAACAGCGACAGCAGCATCGCCTTCACCAACCAGCAGTTCACGAAGAGCTCCGGTTCGTCGCTGTGCTTCGCGAACGGCTACTTCACCGCCAAGTACGCCCCGGTCACCGACGCGGGCGCCCGGGTCTACGTCAACTGACCCTCGCAGTACGGACGTTCAGCGTCGTCGTAGACGCAGAACCAGGGCGGCGCCCCCGGTGAGCACCAGCACCGCGGCGGCGCCGCCCGCCAGCAACGGCGCCGAGGGGCCCGCGTCCGCGCGGGTGGCCTCGGCCACCGGCGTGCTGTCGCCGGTGGCACCGACCGAAGTCCCCTTCTTTTCAGCCGGATTCGGCGTTCCGGACGACGGCTGTGCAGTCTCCGTCCGTGCCGGATGAGGACTCGCCGGCGCCTGCGAGGCGGCGGCGGTCTCCGTGGCCTTCGCCGAACCCGAGCCCGAGCCCGACCCCGCGCCCTTGCCCGCCCCCGGAAACACCACGTCGGAACACGAGTAGTACGTGTCCGGCGTGCTGCTGTTCTGCCAGATCGTGTAGAGCACCTGACGACCCGTCCGGTCCGACGGCAGAGTCGCCCGGATGTGGTACGCCCCGTTCGTCAGCGGCGGGTCCGTGACCTCGGCGAAGGGACGTGTGGGCAGATCGGCCCACTTCAACGTCTTCGACGGGTCGTAGCCGGGCTTGCTGAGGTACAGCCTGAACGTGCCCGTGTGCGCGATCGTCGAGGCGTACGTCATCGTCAGTTTGCCGCCGGGTGTCAGCCGGGTCGTCGGCCAGTCCCGCCGGGCCAGATCGAGGCCCCGGTAGGCCGGCAGGTTCCCGCTGCACAGCCTGCCGTCCGGAATCACCTGCCGGTCCCGGCCGTTCACCCCCGCCACGCGCAGGTTGTCCCAAGCCGTGAACGGGGCGCCGTTCGCGCTGATCGCCGCGCGACAGGCCGCCGACCCGTTCGCGCTGCCGCCCTCGGGTGAGCAGGCGTACACCCGGCTGACCGGGGCCGTGGGGGCACCGTGCGCCTGGGCGGACCCCGCCGCCCACGGCAGGAGCAGGAGTGGGGTCGCCGCAGCGACCGCCGTGACGCTCAGGCGGGCGGTCATCCGAGTCATCCGGGACTTCTCCTCGGCAGGCGCGGGAACGGGGTCTGCTGAGTCCAGTACGGGACACATGTCCTTCGCGTTCAGCCACTCCGGCGTCCCCGTGCCGCCCGGTGCACAGCACCCGACCGGTCAGACTGTTTTTGTGGGTCGCGGTGAGGTCCGACCGGAACACGGGTCCGAAGCCTCCCGCCGAGGTGGCCAAGAACACGGTGAACACAGTGCCTTGGCTTCCGGAAACACACAGAAGTGGTGGGAGGACTGCGTTCTGGTGTCGTCCGTTTGCGGAGTGTTACGCCCTGGCCTGGTGTCGTGCCGGGGAGCGGAACCTGTGACACATGGAAGTACGACCGTCTGACTCCCTTTGTCGCTTGGTGAGTTATCGTATGCGTGGGGTCAAAACAAACCGCGTGTCCCGTTCGGTAGAGCTGCGAGGAGGGGTCAGTCGATGGCGAGGCAATTACGCGCTGAGCAGACCCGAGCGACGATCATCACTGCTGCCGCCGATCTGTTCGACCGACAGGGCTACGAATCCACCAGTTTGAGCGACATCGTGGGCCACGCGCAGGTCACCAAGGGGGCGTTGTACTTCCACTTCGCCGCGAAGGAGGATCTGGCCCACGCCATCCTGGAACTGCAGGCCAGGGCCGCGCAGCAGGTGGTGGCAGATGTCGAGGGCCGGGGCTACACCTCGTTGGAGGCCCTGATGCGTGCCACGTTCGCCATCGCCCGGCTGGCAGTGGAGGATCCGGTGCCGCGCGCCGGACTCCGCCTGGCCACCGCGGACGTCACCGTACGGCCGCCGTTGAGACACCCCTTCACGGAGTGGCTGGAGTTCGCCACCCGTAAGTTCAGCGGCGCCGTGCGGGAGGCGGATGTGCACGCCGAGACCGATGTCGGTGTCGTCGCCCATTCCCTCGTGTGCTTCTTCATCGGCACCCGGGTCGCCGGCCGCTCCCTGGAACCGGTCGGACGACTGCCCCGCAGGGTGGCGGAGATGTGGCACCTGATGGTCCGGGGCCTGGTGCCGGTGCACCGCCGCCCCCGCTATCTGACCCTCGCCACGCAGCTGGAACGGGAGACAAGAACCGGCTGACCCGCGCGATACGGTGACGCCCATGCCCGACACCCCCACGGCACCCGTCATCCTCGGCGACGAACCCGGCTCGTTCCCGCACAGTGTGCTGGCCGAGCGGCACCCCGCGATCATCCGGCAGGTGCGGGAGGCGTTCCCATACACCCCCGGGCAGCACGGCGCGCTGGACGAGCTGCTGAAGAGCTGCACCGAAGGCGTGATCGAACCGCTGCCCGAGGGTGCCGGTGACCGGGACCGGTGGCGGGCCTGGGGGCTGGACGGCTACGTCGGCAGGTCCTGGTTCGAGGTGCCGTGGCTGTGGTCCGAGAGCCACTTCTACCGTCGGCTGCTCGACGCCGTCGGCTGGTTCGGCCCGGGTGCCTGGCAGGGCATCGACCCGTTCCGCCCCTTCAAGCGTGCCGAACTCGACGCGCCGGAGACCGACGAGGAACTGGCCGCGCTCGACGCGCTCCAGGACGGTCCGGAGCCGGAGCGGGCCCGCGCCCTGCTGCACGGCTCACTGTGGGGCAACCGCGCCGACCTCGGCTTCCGGCTGTCCGCCGCGGGTGCCGAGGCCGCGGAGCCGGCCCCCGCCCTGGTCGCCGACGACAGCGAGACCCTGTGGTCGCTGCTGCCGCCCTCCGGCACGGGCACGCTCGTGCTGGTCGCGGACAACGCCGGCCGCGAACTCGTCCCCGACCTGCTCCTGATCGCCCATCTCCTCGCCGAGGGCCGGATCGGCCGGGCGGTCCTGCACGTCAAGCCGTACCCCTACTACGTCTCCGACGCCACGACCGCCGACGTGGTCGACGCCCTGCAGCGCCTCGCCGCGGCACCGGGGGCGGCCGCCGGGTACGGCCGCATGCTCTGGTCGGCCATGGCCGACGGCCGCCTCACGGTACGCGCCCACCCCTTCTCCTGCGCCCCGCTGCCCTACGCCGGCCAACCGGACGACCTGCGCGCCGAGTTCGCCTCGGCCACGCTGACCGTCTTCAAGGGCGACCTCAACTACCGCCGTCTGGTGGGCGACCGGCTGTGGCCGCCCACCACGCCCTTCCAGGAGGTGACCGCCTACTTCCCCGGCCCGGTCGCCGCGCTGCGCACCCTGAAGTCCGACGTGATCACCGGCCTGACCGCAGCCGCCGAGAGCGCGCTGGTCGCGGCCGAGGGACAGCGCTGGCGCACCGGCGGCACCCATGCGCTCATCCAGGTGAACGCCTCGGACGTCTCAAGCGACCCGCACGGGAAGTGACTTGAGGCCGTTGATGAAGTTGGACACCAGACGTCCGGCCGGTCCAGCGGGGCGCAGGCCCGGCAGAGTCCGCAGCACCTCCTCGTAGAGCAGCCGCAGCTGCAGCCGGGCGAAGTGGGCACCCAGGCACACATGCGGGCCGTCCCCGAAGGACACATGCGGGTTGGGGGTGCGGGCGAGGTCCAGCCGGTCGGGCTCGGTGAAGACCCGCTCGTCGCGATTGGCCGAGGCATGGAACACCACGACCTTGTCGCCCGCCCGGATCCGGCGGCCGGCCAGCTCGGTGTCCTGCGCGGCGGTCCGGCGGAAGCTCAGGACCGGCGGGTGCCAGCGCAGCAACTCGTCCACCGCGGTCGGCATGTCGGCCTTCCCGGCGCGCAGCAGCTCGTACGCCTCCGGATGCTCCGCCAGGGCCAGCAGCCCGCCGGGTGCGGCGCTGCGCACGGTGTCGTTGCCCGCGATCGTGAGCAGGAAGAAGAACATCTCCAGTTCGGCGTCGACGAGTTCGGCGATGGGGGCACCGCCCGGTTCGAGCGAAGCCGAGAACTGGGGGAGAGCGAGTGTGGTCATGATGTCGTCGGCGGGATACCGCCGTTTGTACAGGGCCAACTGCCCGGCGTACGCGAACATGTCCCGCAGCATCGCCGGCGAGCGCGGGTTGACCGGCTTGCCCGCCTCGTCCAGCACCGGAGGGCCGGCCTCGTCCGGATCCTGATAGCCGATGACCCGCTGCGTCCAGTGCAGCAGCAGCCGCCGGTCGCTCTCCGGAACCCCCAGCAGATCCGCCAGGTTGAGCAGCGCGTACTCGTCGGTGACGGCGGTGACCAGGTCGACCGTGCCGTCGCCCGACCGGGCTTCGTCGACCGCCCGGTCGAGCAGGGTCCGGGCCCGCTCGCGCGCGACCGCCGCGAACCGGTCGACGCGCCCCGGAGTGAACGCCCGGCTCACCAGCCGCCGCAGCCTGCCGTGCTGCGGCGGATCCTGGTTGAGCATCATGCGCCGGATGAACGGCAGGTCGTCCGGGTCGGGGTCACGGATCTGGGTAGCGCCGAGGTACGAGGAGAAAGTCGCCGAGTCCTTGAGCACCCGGACCACGTCGGCGTGCCGGGTCACCGCCCAGAACCCGGGACCGGCCGGCCAGCCCAGCAGCTCCGGCTCGGCCTGCCAGGCCACCGGATGGTGGTCGCGCAGGACGCGGTAGTCGGCGTACGGCACCCCGGCGGCGTACCGGCGCGGGTCGAAGACGTCGGGGACGTCGGGTACCGGCGGGGCCTCCTCCCGTGCGCTCACGCCGGCTCGCCCTCGTCCGCCCGCAGAAAGTCCTCCACCGCCCGGATCAGGTCCAGCGGAGTCTCGTCCATGGCGTAGTGCCCGGCACCGGGCAGCCCCACGAGTTCGGCGCGCGGATACCAGGACATCCACGTCTGGCGCATCAGCGCGGGCGGCAGCGCCGGATCGAGTTCGCCGGCCACCGCCAGCGCGGGCACCTCGCTGCCCTCGACGTCGGCGCGGAAGTCCTCGCCCGCCCAGGAGCCGAGCCAGGCCCGGAACGCCTTCGCGTCGCTGCGCTCCAGCGAGCGGTCCACCATCCGGTCGAGCCAGGCGGCGGGACGGCGGCTCCCGCTGGTGAAGTCGATGATCGTGCGCCGGTTCTCCGGCCGGTGCGCCGCGTCCGCGAACAGCACGCCCTGCTCGCCGGGCAGCGGCAGCCCCGAGGCGGGCACGGGGGAGACCCCGACGATCCGGCGCAGCCGGTGCGGGGCGACGGACAGCAGACGCTGCGCCACCGCGCCGCCCATGGAGTGCCCGACCACCGAGAACCGCTCCCAGCCCAGCCGGTCGGCCAGCTCCACCAGGTCCACGGCCGCCTCGGTCGTCGTATAGGAGCCCACGGCGTCCCGGGCCGCTCCGTAGCCGCGCAGATCGACCAGCGCGTAGGTGAAGGCGGTCCGGTCGAGATCCGGCAGGACGGCCTCGTAGGCGGAGCGGTCGGCGAACCAGCCGTGCACGGCGAACACCTTGTGGGTGCCGTCGCCGTGCACCTCATGGGGCAGCACGAAGGAGGTCATGCGCCTACCGTGACCCGCGCGCGGGGGCTCGGCAAGGGCGCGGACGGGACATGGCGCCGGGCGACCCGATGGCGTACCGCGCTGCGGACGGGACCCGCATGAGCCAAGGCCAACGCCACGGAAAGCCACCGAAGTTCCCTGTTTCTCCAGTGGTTCACGCGATGGTGTGATCATCGCTCGGAGGGTGGATGGCCCTTGCGGGCCCCGGGTAGGGCCCGGCCATGACGCAGCCGTTCGAACTCCCGCACTTCTACATGCCGTATCCCGCACGGCTCAACCCGCATGTCGACGAGGCACGTGCCCACTCGACGGCGTGGGCCCGCGAGACGGGCATGCTGGAGGGCTCCGGGATCTGGGAGCAGGCCGACCTGGAGGCGCACGACTACGGGCTCCTGTGCGCCTACACCCACCCCGACTGCGACGGCCCGGCCCTCTCGCTGATCACCGACTGGTACGTCTGGGTGTTCTTCTTCGACGACCACTTCCTCGACATGTACAAGCGCACCCAGGACCGCGCCGCCGGAAAGGCCCACCTGGACCGCCTGCCCCTGTTCATGCCGCTGGACCCGGCGACCCCCGTGCCGGAGCCGGAGAACCCGGTCGAGGCGGGCCTCGCCGACCTGTGGAGGCGGACGGTGCCGTCGATGTCCGTCGACTGGCGCCGGCGTTTCTCCCTGGCCACCGAGCACCTGCTGAACGAGTCCATGTGGGAGCTGTCCAACATCAACGAGGGGCGGATCGCCAACCCGGTCGAGTACATCGAGATGCGCCGCAAGGTGGGCGGCGCCCCCTGGTCGGCGGGGCTCGTGGAGTACGCGACCGCGGAGGTGCCCGCCGCCGTCGCCGGGACCCGGCCGCTCAGGGTGCTCATGGAGACGTTCTCCGACGCGGTCCACCTGCGCAACGACCTCTTCTCCTACCAGCGGGAGGTCGAGGACGAGGGCGAGAACAGCAACGGCGTGCTCGTGCTGGAGACCTTCTTCGGCTGCACGACCCAGGAGGCCGCCGAGACCGTCAACGACATCCTCACCTCGCGCCTGCACCAGTTCGAGCACACCGCGCTCACCGAAGTGCCCGCCGTCGCCCTGGAGAAGGGGCTCAGACCCGACGAGGTCGCCGCGGTCGCCGCCTACACCAAGGGACTTCAGGACTGGCAGTCCGGCGGCCACGAGTGGCACCAGCGCTCCAGCCGCTACATGAACCAGGGCGCCACCACCGTCGCGCCCTGGCAGAAGCTGACCGGCCCCGGCACCTCCGCCGCCGACATCGGCGCGCTGCTCGCCACGGCCGCCGCGGAACGCTTGCGCGCGTACGCGCATGTGCCCTTCCAGAAGGTCGGCCCGTCGCTGCTGCCCGACTTCCACATGCCCTACGAGGTCGAGTTGAGCCCGCATCTGGCGGAGTGTCGCCCCCGCCTGACCGCGTGGATGCACCGCATGGGCATGCTGGAGGAGGGCGTCTGGGACGAGGACAAGCTCGCCGCCTACGACCTCGCGCTCTGCTCGGCCGGAATCGATCCGGACGCCACGCCGGAGACCCTGGACATCAGCGCCCACTGGCTCGCCTGGGGCACCTACGCCGACGACTACTACCCACTGGTCTTCGGGGCCCGCCGTGACCTGGCCGCCGCCCGGCTGACCACCGCGCGCCTGTCGGCGTGCATGCCCTGCGACGGCGAGGAGACGACCGTCGTCCCGGTCAACGGCATCGAGCGGGGCCTGATCGACCTGTGGGCCCGCACCACCGCCGACATGACCCCCGACCAGATGCGCGGCCTGCGCGACTCCGTCGACAGGATGACCGAGAGCTGGGTGTGGGAGCTGTCCAACCAGCTGCAGAACCGAATCCCCGACCCCGTCGACTACCTGGAGATGCGCCGCGCCACCTTCGGCTCCGACCTCACCCTGAGCCTCTGCCGCGCGGGCCAGGGACCCGCGATCCCGCCGGAGGTCTACCGCAGCGGCCCCGTCCAGGCGCTGGAGAACGCCGCCGTGGACTACGGGTGCCTGGTCAACGACGTCTTCTCGTACCAGAAGGAGATCGAGTACGAGGGGGAGCTGCACAACGCGATCCTCGTCGTGCAGAACTTCTTCGGCTGCGACTACCCGGCCGCGCTCGGCATCGTCCACGATCTGATGACCCAGCGCATCCAACAGTTCGAGCACATCGTGAGCCATGAACTGCCCGCCCTGTACGACGACTTCGGTCTGTCGGCCGAGGCGCGCACGGCCATGGGCCACTACGTGGCCGATCTGCAGAACTGGATGGCGGGCGTCCTGCACTGGCACCGGGAGGTCGACCGCTACAAGGCCGGCTACCTGGCCCGCAGAACCCACGGCTTCGTACCGGACCTGGGGTCGGCGCTGCCCCTCGGCTGACATCGCACCGGCCGTTTCGGAATCTTCTCGTACGGAACGGGATATTCAGGGAACCTCGGCGGGGCGCCGGGAGTCTTCTGGGACAAGGGGAACAGACAACAGAACACGGGGGTGTTCGACCTTGACCGACATCATCGAGAGGATCACCGAGGACGCGGCGGGCAAGCAGGCGCCGGAACCGGGCGAACTGACGCCGTACGTCACCCGGTTACCGGTTCCGCCCGTCCTGCGCCCGGCGGCCGCGTCCGCCGACGTGACGCAGGAGACGGAGATCGCCCTGCGCCCCACCTGGGTCCGCCTGCACCCGCAGCTGCCGCCGACCCTGATGTGGGGGTACGACGGCCAGGTGCCCGGCCCGACCATCGAGGTGCGGCGCGGACAGCGCATCCGCATCGCCTGGACCAACCGCATCCCGAAGGAGAGCGAGTACCCGGTCACCTCGGTGGAGGTGCCGCTGCGCACCGACGGCCGCCCGCCCGCCACCACCGAGCCCGGCCGCGAGGGCGTCGAACCGAACAAGGACGTCGCCGCCCTGCCCGCCTGGACGGTGACCCACCTGCACGGCGCCCAGACCGGCGGCGGCAACGACGGCTGGGCCGACAACGCCGTCGGACACGGCGACGCCCAGCTGTCCGAGTACCCGAACGACCACCAGGCGGTGCAGTGGTGGTACCACGACCACGCGATGAACATCACGCGGTGGAACGTGATGACGGGCCTGTACGGCACCTACCTCGTCCGTGACGACGAGGAGGACGCCCTCCATCTCCCCTCCGGGGAGCGGGAGATACCGCTGCTGCTCGCCGACCGCAACCTCGACACGGACGAGGACGGCCGCCTCAACGGCCGGCTGCTGCACAAGACGGTGATCGTCCAGCAGCAGAACCCGGAGACGGGCAAGCCGGTCTCCATCCCGTTCAGCGGCCCGTACACCACGGTCAACGGCCGCATCTGGCCGTACGCCGACGTCGACGACGCCTGGTACCGCTTCCGGCTGGTCAACGCATCCAACGCGCGCATCTTCAACCTCGTCCTGGTGGACGAGGACGACAACCCGGTGCCGGGCGTCATCCACCAGATCGGCAGCGACGGCGGGCTGCTGCCCCGGCCCGCCCCGGTCGACTTCGACGAGGCACTGCCCACGCTGACCGCGGCCCCGGCCGAGCGGTTCGACCTGCTGGTCGACTTCCGGGGCCTGGCGGGCAGGAAGCTCCGGCTGGTCAACAAGGGCCGCAACCAGCCCGCGGGCGTGCCCGATCCGGCGGGCGACGTGCGCTATCCGGCGGTGCTGGAGTTCCGCGTCCGCGAGACCGGAACGTGCGACACCTTCGAACTGCCCGAGGTGCTCTCCGGCTCCTTCCGCCGCCTCACGCACGACATCGAGCACGGCCACCGCCTGATCGTGCTCACACCGCCCGCCACCAAGGGCGCCGGCGGCCACCCGGAGATCTGGGAGATGACCGAGGTGGCGGACCCGAGCGGGCTCCAGCTCCCCGCCGACGGCGTCATCCAGCTCACGGGGGCGGACGGCACCACGAAGACGTACCGGCGCACGGCACGGACGTTCAACGACGGTCTCGGCTTCACCATCGCCGAGGGCGGCTACGAACAGTGGAGCTTCCTCAACCTCGCGCCGATCGTGCACCCGATGCACATCCACCTGGCCGACTTCCAGCTGCTGGGCCGGGACGCGTACGACGTCTCTGGCTTCGACCCGGCCGTGGGCGGCACCCGTACCCCCATCGCGTACGACGCGGGCACGCGGATACCGCTCGCGCCCAACGAGCTGGGCCACAAGGACGTCTTCCGCGTCCCGGGCGGGCAGATCCTGCGCGTCATGGGCAGGTTCGACGGGGCGTACGGCCGGTTCATGTACCACTGCCACCTGCTGGAGCACGAGGACATGGGCATGATGCGGCCCTTCGTCGTCATGCCGGCCGAGGCCATGAAGTTCGACCACGCGGCGCACGGCGGTCATGACGGCGGCCACGGCGGGGGGCACATCGGCTGACCCCGGTCAGGTCACGCGGGCAGGCCCGCCACCCGGCCCGCGTGCTCGACCGCGGCTCGCGCCAGCGCCCGTACCACGGGGTGCGGGCGCGAGCCGTCGCCGGACAGCTCCGGCTGGAACAGAGTGGCCAGGAAGAAGCGGTGGTCCGGCAGTTCGGCGACGCGGACCTGCCCGTCCTCGTCGTGCCCGGAGAACCGCAGACCGTGGGCGCGGAGGGTGTCGAGATGGCGGGAGGGGCCGTAGGCGCAGTGGTACCGCTCGACCGTCCGCTCCGCACCGATCACGAAATGGGCGAGCGAGCCCGGCTCCAGGGTCACCGCGGCCTCGTGGCCGGCGAGCGAACAGGCCAGCGGCTCGATGAGCAGGTCCTCGGCGTCGGGGTCGTTCTCGGCGTGCGCGGCCTCGGTCAGTCCGCACACGTTCCGGGCGAACTCCAGCAGCGCGTGCTGGAATCCGCCGCACGTGCCCAGGAACGGGATCCCCTCCTCGCGCGCGGTGCGGATGGCCGCGAGGACGCCCGCCTCGCTGCGGTACGGGCTGCCCGGCAGCACCCACACCGCGTCGAAGCCGCGCACCGCGCCCACGGCCGCCGCGTCCTCGGACGGGATCCAGTAGGCGTCCAGGACCAGCCGGTCGCGTTCGGCGAGGGCCTCCAGCAGGAGCGGGACACGGGTGTGCGAGACGACGTTCGGGGAGCGGTCCCCGACGAGGGCGAGGGTGGCGGTACGAGCCGCGGCGTTCGTCATGCCGTTCATCCTGGGCGGCGCCCCTCGTTCACGTCCAACGATGATTCCTGCACGGTCGATAAGCGCTGCTGATGGGGTGCGATCCTGGTCCGCATGGACCCGCACCTGCTGCGCACGTACGTCACCGTGGCGCGCCTCGCCTCCTTCTCCGAGGCCGCCCGCGAGCTGGGCTACACCCAGTCCGCGGTGTCCCAGCACATCGCCGCCCTCGAACAGGACCTCGGCGCGCCCCTGCTCACCCGGCGGCCCGTCGCACCCACCGCTGCGGGCGAACGCCTGCTGGAGCATGCGGGCCCGCTGCTGCTGCGCCTGGACGCGGCCCGCGCCGACGTGGCCCGCATGGCCGCCGTGCCCGCGCACGGCCTGACCCTCGCCACCACACCGACCGCCCTCGGCCCCGGCGTCCTGGGCGCGCTCCCGGCAGCAGGCGTGACCCTGCGCGTTCTCACCCGGGACGCGATCCCGGCCGCCGTCGCCACCGGCACCGCCGACCTCGGCCTGGTCGACGGCGTCGCCGCTCCCAGCGATCCGCTGCGGCTGCCCGACGTGGCACCGCTGACCACGCACGGCGTCGCCGAGCAACCCGTCAGCGTCCTGCTGCCCACCGGTCACCCGCTCGCCGGCCGCAGCGGCCTGCGCCTCGGCGACCTCGCCGACGCCCGCTGGCTCGACGCACCCGACGCGTCCCTCCCTCTCGCCCACCTGCGCGCTGCCAACGGCGGCGGCGCCTTTCGGCCCGCCCTCCGCTACGAGGGCACCGACCTGCGCACCCTCACCGCCCTCGCCGCCGCCGGCCACGGCCTCACCCTGCTGCCCCGCTCGACGGCGACCGGCGTCCCGGGCACCGTCGCCGTCCCGCTCACCGCACCGCGGGTCGTCCACCGCACCGAACTCGTGCACGGCGGGGCTCCGACGGGAACGGCGGCGGAGGTGGTCCGGCAGCTGGTGGACCGTGCGTGAGTGTGGGTCCGGTGCATCGCCTCGACGGCTATGACTACCCTCCGCCACCCTCCGGCCAGTCTCACTCGTTCGTGTCTCGTCGTGGAGCGGAGCCCCGGGTAGAGCACCAGCCGGAGGCGAGCGAACCATGGATCAGACTGCGTTGCGTCCCAAGCCGATGCCCGGTCAGGAGCGGCGGAGGACCGACACTCCCGACCCCGTCCGGCACCCGCACGCCGCGCGCCGCCGCGGCCGGCGGCTCAGGACCCTGCTGTTCGGACTGTGCACCGGCACCGTCCTGGTGCTCTCCGGGGTCGGCATCGGCACGGTCGGCGCCACGGTCATCGGCATGAGCAGGCTGGCCGAGCTGCAACGCCAGACCCCGCCGCACCACCCCTCGGCCGAGCCGGACCCCTCACCGAGCCCCTCGGACGCCCGGACCGGCGCGACCCTGGGCGTGGAGGCCGTCGACGCCGACAAGGCCGGCGCCCTGGTGGTGGGCGTCCACGTACCCGGCCCCGGCTACACGGCGGGCCTCGTCCGCGGCGACGTCCTGCTGCAGTTCGGCAGGGCCCGCGTCGACACGGCCGCCGATCTCGCCCGGGCCGTCGCCCGCATGCGCCCCGGCACGGAGGTGACCCTGACCGTGCGCCACTCCAGCGGCGGCTACCAGCAGCTGACCGTCGTTCCAGGGGTGGTGACCTGACCGCGGGCGACGTGCCCTCCCGACGTGTCCGGACACGTCGGGAAACCCGCTGGTCGCACCCCGCCCCACGCGCCATGATGGCCCCATGCCGAGCCCCGTCCCCGCGGACCGCCACCACAGGACTCCGCGATCGGCTCGCGCCGCCCTGTCCGGCCGGGCAGGATGCTGCCCGAGACCGCTTCGCCCCGTCACCACGACCGCGCTCGGAGGCCCGGATGACCGGTAGCACGCCCGCGCCCTTCACCGCCGACGACTACAGGGCTCGTACGGAGCGCGCCGCGCACGCCGCCGCCGACGCCGGCCTCGCGGGACTGCTCGTGGCGCCGGGACCGGACATGGTGTGGCTCACCGGCTACACGCCCACCGCGGTCACCGAACGGCTCACCGTGCTGGTCCTCGCCCCGGGGCACGACCCCGTGCTCGTCGTGCCCACCCTGGAGGCCCCGGACGCCGGGCACGCGGCCGGCGCCTCCGCGTTCACCGTGCGCGACTGGACCGACGGCAAGGACCCCTACGCCGTCACCGCCGCCCTCCTCGACCACAGCGGCCGCTTCGGCATCAGCGACAACACCTGGGCGATGCACCTGCTGGGCCTCCAGCGCACCCTGCCCGGCACTTCCTACGCCGCCCTGACCGATGCCCTGCCCATGCTGCGCGCCGTCAAGGACGCGGCCGAACTGGAACTTCTGGCAGCCGCGGGAGCGGCCGCGGATGCAACGTTCGAGGAGATCCGGAAGGTTCCCTTCGCCGGGCGCCGCGAGTCCGACGTCGGCCACGACCTCGCCGACCTGCTGCGCCGCTTCGGGCACTCCCAGGTCGACTTCACCATCGTCGGCTCGGGCCCCAACGGCGCCAACCCGCACCACGAGGTCGGCGACCGCGTCATCCAGCACGGCGACATGGTCGTCCTCGACTTCGGCGGCCTCAAGGACGGCTACGGCTCCGACACCACCCGCACCGTCCACGTCGGCGAGCCGACCGACGAGGAACGCACGGTCCACGACATCGTGCGCGCCGCCCAGGAGGCCGGCTTCCGGGCCGTACGGCCGGGCGTCGCCTGCCAGGAGGTCGACCGCGCGGCCCGTGAGGTGATCACCGACGCCGGATACGGCGAGTACTTCATCCACCGCACCGGGCACGGCATCGGCGTCACCACCCACGAGCCGCCGTACATGATCGAGGGCGAGGAACAGCCCCTGGTGCCCGGCATGTGCTTCTCCGTGGAGCCCGGCATCTACCTCCCCGGCCGCTTCGGCGTACGCATCGAGGACATCGTCACGGTGACCGAGGACGGCGGTCGCCGCCTCAACAACACCACCCGTGAGATGGTCATAGTGGACTGAGAGGCCCAGGAGACACACCCTCGACGACCCCCCGGAACGGCTACGGCGCGACCCATGACCCAGGCACCGACACCCACCGCGGACTCCGTCCGCAGACTGGTCCGTTCCCTGCTCAAGGAGAGCAAGGACACCGCGAACGGTACCGAGGGCCCCGCAGTCCGGCCCGTCACCGAGGGCCGCGAGCACACCTGGTGGGTCGGCACCCGCCATGTGCTGCGCCTCGCCCCCGACCGTGAGGCATCCGCCCGCCGCCGCCGCGAACTGCGCCTGCGCGACGTGGTCCGCCCGCACGTGCCCGTCGCCGTCCCGACCAGCGTCGCCCACGGCGACTGGGCACCCGGCCTCGCCTTCACCCTCGACACCAAACTGCCCGGCGGCACCGCCGACGAACACGACGTCTCCGCCGTCGGCGAGGCCGACCTGGCCGGGCTGCTCAGCGGACTGCGCGCCGTGCCGGCACGGCAGGCGGAGGCGCTCGGCGTGCCGCGCACCGCCGCGCGCTCCCTGGAAGCGCTGCGCCGCATGGCCGTGCACGCGGCCGAACGGCTGGCCGCCGCCGACGAGTTCGACGCCTCCCGCCTGCTCCAGCTCACCCCGCCCGGCGCCGCCCAGCTCACCGCACAGACGGGTACCGCCGTCCTCACCCACCACGGCCTCACCGGCGAGCACGTGGTGGTCAGCGCCGACGGACGGGTCCGCGGCATCCTGGACTGGACCGAGGCCGCCATCGGCGACCCCGCCGAGGACATCGCCGGGCTCGCCGTCGCCGTCGGCTCCCCGGCCGCCGTCCGCGCCGCCACCCTCGCCGGCTACGGCGCCCGCCCCTGTCTGCGCGGACTGTGGCTCGCCCGCTGCGACACCGTCATCCGCCTCACCGACCACCTCGACGGCCGCGCCACCGGTTCCCTGACGCTGCTGCGGATCCAGCTGCGGCGCGCCTGGGAGCCGATCCTGCTGGAGCGGGTGACCGAGTTCAAGGACGACGAGACGGAGCCGTAGCTCAGGGCTGGATCAGCACCACGCACGACTCCCCGGGCACCTGCAGCAGCCCGTCCGGGCCCGGTGCCGCCACCGGTTCCCAGGCGGCCAGGACCTGCACCCGCCCGGTGCCCAGCGGGATCGCCGCCTGTTCCTTGCCCAGGTTCACCGCCACCCGGACGTCCCCGCGCCGGAACGCCAGCCAGCGGGCCTCCTCGTCGTACGCCACCTTGGTGTCGGCCAGGTCGGGATCGGTGAGGTCCGGCTGTTCCCGGCGCAGCTCGATCAGCCGCCGGTACCAGGTCAGCACGCGCGCGTGGGGCTCGCCTTCCGGCTCCGACCAGTCGAGGCACGACCGCTCCCAGGTCGCCGGGTCCTGCGGGTCCGGTACGTCCTCCTCGGCCCAGCCGTGCTGCGCGAACTCCCGCCGCCTGCCCCGCCGTACCGCGTCGGCCAGCTCCGGGTCCGTGTGGTCGGTGAAGAACTGCCAGGGCGTGCCCGCCGCCCACTCCTCGCCCATGAACAGCATCGGCGTGAAGGGCGCGGTCAGCGTGAGCGTGGCCGCGCAGGCCAGCAGACCGGGGGAGAGCAGGGCCGAAAGGCGGTCCCCCTGTGCGCGGTTGCCGACCTGGTCGTGGGTCTGGCTGTAGCCCAGCAGCCGGTGCGCGGCCACACTCGCCCGGTCCAGCGGCCGCCCGTGGCCGCGGCCGCGGAAGCTCGAGTACGTGCCGTCGTGGAAGTAGCCGCCGGCGAGTGTCTTGGCGAGCCCGGCGAGGGGAGCGCGCGCGAAGTCGGCGTAGTAGCCCTGGGACTCGCCGGTCAGCGCGCAGTGCAGGGCGTGATGGAAGTCGTCGTTCCACTGCGCCTGCAGCCCGAGACCGTGCTCCGCGCGCGGGGTGATGATCCGGGGGTCGTTCAGGTCGGACTCGGCGATCAGGAACAGCGGGCGGCCCAGCTCGCCGACGAGGCTGTCGACGGCCGCCGACAGCTCCTCCAGGAAGTGGCACGCGCGCGTGTCGCGGAGCGCGTGCACCGCGTCCAGGCGCAGCCCGTCGATCCGGTAGTCCCGCAGCCAGGCCAGCGCGCTGCCCACGAAGTACGCGCGCACCTCGTCCGAACCCGGCGCGTCCAGGTTCACGGCGGCGCCCCACGGCGTGTGGTGGGTGTCCGTGAAGTACGGCCCGAACCGCGGCAGATGGTTGCCGGACGGGCCCAAGTGGTTGTGCACGACGTCCAGCACGACACCCAGGCCCAGTTCGTGGGCCCGGTCCACGAACCGCTTCAGCGCCTCGGGGCCGCCGTACGGTTCGTGCACCGCCCACGGCGACACGCCCTCGTACCCCCAGCCGTGCCGTCCCGGGAACGGACACAGCGGCATCAACTCCACATGGGTGACGCCCAGTTCCACCAGGTGCCCGAGGCGCCCGGCGGCCGCGTCCAGGGTGCCCTCGCGGGTGTACGTGCCCACGTGCAGCTCGTAGAGCACCGCGCCGGGCAGCTCGCGCCCCGCCCACGCGGAACGCCACGCGTACCGGCCGTGGTCGACGACCGCGCTCAGGCCGTCCGGGCCGTCCGGCTGACGGCGCGAACGCGGGTCCGGCAGCACCGGACCGTCGTCCAGCGCGAACCCGTACCGCGAGCCGTCCTGCGCCGGTGCCTCCCCCGTCCACCAGCCGGCGCGTCCGGAGTCGCGCTCCAACCTGTGCGTGGCGCTGTCGCAATGGAGCGTCACACGGTCTGCCTGCGGTGCCCACACCTCGAACTGCACGGACGGTTCCCCTTCGTCTGCTCACCGTGATGTAGCCCGTCCATCGTGCCGCGAAAGCGATCAATCCGCTTTCGAATCCGCCCTTTACCGGCTGGTGTCGTGGAACGATGCGCGTGCGGTAACCGTTCTCCGCGTTTCTGGACACCGGGGGTTCACTGCCCGACAATCACCAGCGTGACGTCGTCTTTCGAGATCCCCATGTACCCCGCGCGACTGTCCGACGCGGAGCGCGACAAGGCGCTGCAGGTGCTGCGAGACGGCGCCGCCATGGGACGCCTGTCGCACGACACGTTCGTACGCCGCATGGAACTCGCGCTCGCCGCACGCCGCGCCGACGAACTCGCCGCCCTCACCGCCGACCTGCCCCGCGAGAACCGCCTCTCCCGCGCGGTCTTCGGCACCGTCGAGGCCGTCTCCGGCTTCACCGTACGGCTGCGCCGGGCCTGGCAGGCCGAGCGGCTGCCCAAGCTGCGGCTGCCGAACCCGGCGAACGGCCATCCCCTGCGCATAGGCCGCGACCCCGCGAACGGGCTGCGCCTGAACCACGAGACCGTCTCCCGCGTACACGCCGAACTCCGTCGCCAGGGCGACACGTGGGTCCTCAGGGACCTCGGCTCCACCAACGGCACCACCGTCAACGGCCGCCGCGTGGTGGGTGCCGTCGTGGTCCGCGAGGGCGACCAGGTCGGCTTCGGACGGATCGCCTTCCGGCTCTCGACGGACTGAGACGCCGCCCCGCATTCGAACTGACGCACCGCTGTGCGCCCGTACGGTCCCGTTCGGGTGAGTCGGGGTGCGGAACGCGGGCCGCCGCGCCGATGCTTCGGGAATGACGTACATCACCCGAGCGACAGCGGCCGCAGGCGCCCTGCTGGCCTCCGTCGGCCTGCTCGCCGCGGGCCCGGCCCAGGCGGCACCCCGTCACACGCTCACCGGCAACTGGCTCGACCTCACCGTCACGCGCGGTGACACCCAGACCGGCTACACGCGCCACACGCTGCTGCTGTGCGACCCGCCCCTCGGGCACGCGCACGCGGCAGAGGCCTGTGCCGAACTCGCGGCCGCCGACGGCGACATCGATCGCATCCCGCCCAAGAAGATCTTCTGCACGATGATCTTCGCTCCCGTCACCGTCCACGCGCGCGGGCGGTGGCACGGACGGCAGGTCGACTTCCAGGAGACGTACTCCAGCAAGTGCGTCATGAACGGGCGGACGGGAGAGGTGTTCGCGCTGGACGACTGAGTCCGGCCCGCGGGAGGCGGCGTGGAGGCCTCACGCCGCCCGTTCCCGGGCCTGCTGGGCCGCCACCAGCACCGTCCGGGACTGGTGCTCCACCTGGTTCTCCAACGGCACCCAGCGGGCCCGGAAGCGCTCCGCGAAGGCGTCGCACCAGGAGGCGACCAGCTGTTCGAGCCGGGGCGCCGCCCGGTCGTCCGTCTCCCGCAGCACCCGCAGCAGCATCGCCGCCGCCCGCAGCGGCAGCCGCCGCCCGAAGGCGTCCACACTGCCGACGTACGCCATCGTCGTACCGGCCGGCGGTGTGTGGATCCAGTCCTGCGCCAGGCCCGGTATCAGCTCCAGCGCCCACTGCGCGGCCCGCAGCAAGGGCCCGTCCGCACCCTCCAGCCGGGGCAGCGCCTCGGCGAGCACCAGCTCCACCTCCAGCGAGTCCCGCAGCAGCCGCTGGGCCAGGCGCCGCATCGCCGCCGCCGGTGCCGGGTGCGGCGCCGGGTCGTCCACCAGGTCGCTGGCCCACATCGGCACCTCCACCACGGCCGTCAGACCGCCGTAGCGGTGCGCGTGGTACCAGGTGCTGTGCCGTGCGTCGTCCGGCAGGCTCGGGTAGGCGACCCCCGTCTCCGGGCCGGGCATCACATGCACCCCGGGCCCCGAGGCGGGCCAGCCCGCGGCGTCCGAGGCACCCGTCTCGACCGGGATGTGCAGCTCCGCGGCGGACTTGGCGAACGGCTCCGCCAGACCCGGCACGTCCTTGGTCAACTGCACCCAGCTGCCGCCCAGATCGGTGCCGTGCAGGGTCACCTGGAGGTAGGGGCGCAGTTCGTCGATCACCCCGGTCAGGGCCCGCGTCTCGGGCGGCAGACGGTCCGGCGGGAGCACCGCGGGGGACCACTCCGGCTGCTCCGCGCCGGTCGGCCGGTAGAAGCCGAGGTGGTAGTCGAGCAGGCTGCGCGGCGCCGGGGTGACATGCAGGCTCGCGCCGTCCGGGTCGGCGCACAGCAGGAAGTGCCAGGAGGTACCGGTCCGCAACTCGCGCTCGGCCAGCACCCGTTCGGCCAGCACCCGGAGGGTGGAGCCGCCCGTCGGCTCGTTGGCGTGGGCGCCCGCGACGACCAGCACGGCGCGGCGGGCGTGTCCCACCGACAGCAGGTGCAGAGGCCGGCCGGCTCGCGAGAGGCCCACCTGCCTGAGCGAACACAGCCCGGGCTCCTGAGCGGCCAACGCTCGCGCGGAGGCGACCAGTTCGGGAACGCTGGGGTAGCGCAGCTCCGGCAGGAGACTCACCCCCGACTTGTCCGCCCGGCTTCGCCCTCCCAGTGCCGCACGGCGTGGGTGAACTGTCAAGCACACGGCCGGGAGGCTCCAGGGGGCGCCCGGACGCATTCACGGGCGGTGCCGGACCGCCGCGATCCGGGGGCTCACTGCTGGTGCAGGGCGCGTCCGGCGAGCGTCAGGAACACCTCGCCCACCGCCTCCGACAGCGTGGGGTGCGCGTGCACGTGCCGGGCCACGTCCGAGGGCTGGGCGTCCCAGCCGACGATCAGCTGGCTCTCGGCGATCATCTCCGACACGTTCGGGCCCACCAGATGCACACCGAGCACCTGCCCGCCGCCGGCCTCGGTGACGACCTTCACCATGCCGCCCTGCCCGTGCACCATCCCCTTGGCGACGGCGGTCAGCGGCATCGTGTTGACGTCGACCTCGTGCCCACGCGCGCGTGCCTCCGCCTCGCCGAGCCCCACGGAGGCGGTCTGCGGCGACGAGTACGTCACCCGGGGCACGGCCGCGTAGTCCACCGGAGCCGACGGCAGCCCCGCCAGCGTCTCGGCCACCAGCAGGCCCTCCGCGAAGGAGGCGTGGGCCAGGCCGAGCGAGGGCGGCGGCAGCAGGTCGCCCACGACATGGATCCCCGGTACGGCCGTCTCCAGCCGGCTCCAGTCCGCCGGTACGACGAACCCCCGCTCGTCCGTCGTCAGCCCGGCTGCGGCCAGGTCCAGACCCTCGGTGACCGGGGCCCGGCCGACGGCGACCAGCAGCCGCTCCGCCTCCACGGTCCGGGTCTCCCCGCGGGCCGTGCGCACCCTCGCGCGTAGGCCGTTCTCCAGCACCTCCGCGTCCAGCAGCCGCGCGCCCGCCTGCACGTCGACGCCCCGCTTCTTCAGGCCGCGGGTCAGATGCCGGCTCACGTCGGCGTCCTCCAGCGGCACGATCCGGTCGGCGGCCTCCACCAGGGTGACCTCCGCGCCCATCGACCGGTGGAAGGAGGCGTACTCCGCCCCGATCGCACCCCCGCCCAGCACCAGGACGGACCCCGGCAGCCCCGGTGCGAACAAGGCGTCGTCACTGGTCACCACGCGCCGCCCGTCGGGCACGAGCCCCGGGAGCGTGCGCGGTCGCGAGCCGGTCGCGAGGACGATCCCGCGGCGCGCGGTGAAGTCACGCACGCCGAGCGCGGAGTCGGCGTGCACGGCATCGGCATGCGCGAGCGCGGAGTCGGCGCGCACACCCTCCACCCGCACCGTGCGAGTCCCCGTCAGTCGCGCGCTCCCTCGCACCACCCGCACACCCGCGTGTGCCAGATGCGCTTCGACCCCCTTGTGGTTGCGCGCCACGATGTCGTCCCGTGTGGCCACCAGCGACGGCCAGTCGACGGAGTCCAGCGTGGCCTTCACGCCCCAGCGTTCGCGGGCCTCGACGATGCCGTCGACGAGCTCGGCGGCGTGCAGCATCGCCTTGCTGGGGATGCAGCCGCGGTGCAGACAGGTCCCGCCGACCTTGTCGCGCTCGACGAGGACGACGTCGAGACCGAGGGCGGCGGCGCGCAGGGCGGTGCCGTACCCGCCCGTGCCACCGCCGATGACGACGACGTCCGGCATGTGCGTTGCCTCTGTGCTCATGACCTGTGTGTTCATGACCTCCACCCTCCGTCCCTCCCTTGCCATGAGTCCAAGGCAATGTTTTTGTGGAACCGATGCAGGATCCTTATGGGAAGGCTGGGAAGGCGGCGCGATGAGCCTGCGGCAGATGGAGTACTTCCTGACGGTCGTCGAGGAGGCGTCCTTCACGCGCGCGGCGGAGCTGCTGCATGTCACCCAGCCCGCGCTCTCGCACCAGATCAAGGCCCTGGAGAAGACGGTGGGCGGCGACCTGCTGGAGCGCATGCCGCGCGGAGTGCGCCTCACCCCGATGGGCCGCGCCTTCCTGCCGCACGCCGAGCTGGCTGTCCGCAGCGCCGCCCAGGCCCGCCGCGCGGCCCGTGCCGCCGCCGGCGCCGAGGGCGGCGAGCTGCACATCGCGGCCCTGCACTCGATCGCCGTCGGCGCTCTCCCCGACGTCTTCGCCCGCTGGCGTACGGCCCACCCCAGGGTCCTGCTGCGCCTGCACGAGTACGCCACCTCCGAGGCCCTGGAGGAGGCGGTCCAGCGCGGCACCGCCGATCTCGCGATCGGTCCCGAGCCCGTCGGCGCGCCCGGCACCGTCGTAGCGGTCGGCGACGAGGAAGTCGTCCTCGTCGTGCCCTTCGACGACCGGCTGGCGGGCCGTACGACGGTGACGCTGCCGGAACTCGCCGACCGCGCCTGGATCCGCTGCGCCATGGAACCCGTCGTCCACGGCGAGCGCTTCCTCGACTGGGCGTGCGGACAGGCCGGATACCGCCCCCGGACCGCCGTGTGGACCGAGCACACCTCCACGGCCGTGCGCATGGCCGCCGCCGGGGTCGGGGTGTGCGTGGCGCCCTCCCACGTCGTGCGGGGCGCCGTCGGCGAGGACTGCGTCGTCCTCACCCCGGACCCGGCCTGGAAGCGCGCCCTGACGGTCTACGCACGCGTGCCGCCCACCGGAGCCGCCGAGTCCTTCGTGGACCTCCTGCGCACCACCTGGCCCTCGCTCGGACCAGCCGCCCCCCGGCAGCAGGAGGACCACACCCTGCCCGCCGCACAGGTCGGCTGAGCGGCGGCCAGTCCCCCAGCCTTCACCGGTCCGCTCCAGCAGTGTCACCGGCAGCGGCCCGGCTGGGCCCGTCATGGGCGCGGACCTGGTGAACTCCCTTCCCGGCGATTGCATGTCTGCCCACCGCGCGGTGGCAGCTCCAGCCGGGGGAGTGCGAGGCTCGCAGCCTGCCCGCCGCACAGGTCGGCTGAGCGGGCGTCGGTCTCTCATTCCTGCGGGTGTCTGCCCCTCAGTCCTCAGCCTGCCGCTCCAGCAGTGCCACCGGCAGCCGGTCGAAAAGGTCCGCCACGCGCGCGTGCCCGGTGAACTCCCGGCCCGGGGTCAGCTGGTCCGCCCACCGCCCCGGCGGCAGCTCCAGCCGTGTCTCCCGCCAGCCGCCCGACTCCGTCAGTCGCAGCGACAGGCGGGTCACCGCCGTGACCACCGCGCCGGAGCGCGTGAACGCCACGCAGTGCTCCGCGGCCGGCCCGTCCGCGGTGAGCGGGGCGTACGTGGCCGCCGCGCCGAAGGCGTCGGGGCGCCGCGCGCGCAGCCGCAGGGCCGCCGCCGTCAGCGCGTCCTTCTCGCCGGGTGCCGCGGGGGGAAACGACACCGGCCGTCGGTTGTCCGGGTCCACCAGGGCCCGGTACTCGCCCTCCGTGCCCTGGTACAGGTCCGGCACCCCCGGCATCGTCAGATGGACCAGCGCGGTGCCCAGGACGTTCGCCCGGACGTGCGGCTCCAGCGCCTTGCGGAGCGCCACCACACGCTCTCCCGGCGGCCCGCACGGCCCGGTCGTGACGAAGGCCGCCGCCGCGTCCTCGTAGGGCGGCTCCTGTTCCGTCCAGCTCGTGTACATGCCGGCCTCGCGCACATGCTTCAGCAGCGCCCCCTGGACCCGTCCCTCCTCGGCAGAGCCCAGCCCGAAGACCGTCTGCCAGGCCGCCCAGGCGAGCTGTCCGTCGGGCACGCCCTCCTCGGCCAGGGTCACCTCGGCCAGCAACTCCGCCCAGCGGTCCGGGCATTCGGTGAGCACGGCCATGGCGGCGCGCACATCGGCGCTGCGCTTGGTGTCATGGGTGGACACGACCGTGCCGGTGTCCGGCCAGTCGCGCTGCACGCGCGCGCAGTACGTGTGGAAGTGCTCAGGGGACACGCCGGGCGCGCCGGGGTCGCCGCCCACCTCGGCCGCCGACAGCAGCGGCACGTACCGGTAGAACGCCGTGTCCTCCACGGCCTTGGCGCGCAGCGCCGACGCGGTCTGCGCGAACCGGGTGCGGAACTCCGCCCGGTCGGCGTGGTCCGGCGCCGACGGGTCACCGGGCGCCTCGACCAGCAGCCGGCGCACGATACCGACGGCCTCGGCCTCCTCGGGCACCACGAAGGCCAGCCGGGCCTCCTCGGCGGCCTCCTCGGTGACGACGGCGGCCGCGTCACCGGAGGCGTACGGGCGGTACACCCGCAGCCGGACCAGCAGCTCCTCCAGGGCCGTGCGCAGCGCCCAGGGCGCCCGGTCGCGCAGCGAGAGGTCCGGGGAGGCGGCGCACAGCCGGGCGGCCACCCGGGTGAGACGGTCGGTCTCGGCGGCCAGCTCGTGCGTGATCACCTTGTAGGCGGCCCGCCGCGCCGTGGCGTCCCAGTTGCCGCCCCGGTCCGTCTGCGGTGCCGCGAACGCCCGGTACCGACCCAGCAGTTGATACGCCCCCGTGCGGTCCGTGAACAGGCCGTCGACGTGGTGCAGGGCGTCGTAGCCCGTGGTGCCCGCGACGGGCCAGGAGGCGGGCAGCCACTCGCCGTCGGCGAGGATCTTCTCCACGACGGTCCAGCGCCCGCCGGTCGCCTCGTGCAGCCGCTCCAGGTAGCCGTCGGGGTCCGCGAGCCCGTCGGGATGGTCGATCCGCAGCCCGTCGACCACGCCCTCCGCCAGCAGCTGCAGGATCTTGGCGTGGGTGGCGTCGAACACCTCCGGGTCCTCGACCCGCAGCCCGATCAGCTCCGAGATGCTGAAGAAGCGCCGGTAGTTCAGCTCGGTGCGGGCCAGCCGCCACCACACCGGGCGGTACCACTGCGCGTCCAGGAGCTGCGGCAGCGGCAGTTCCTCGGTGCCCTCGCGGAGCGGGAACGCGTGGTCGTGGTAGCGCAGGACACCGCCGTCGACCACCAGGTGGTCCAGTTCCGTCCCGAGCGGACCGCCGAGCACGGGCAGCAGCAGACGTCCGCCCTGCGCCTTCCAGTCGATGTCGAACCAGCGCGCGTACGGCGACCCGGGTCCCTCGCGCAGCACCTCCCGCAGGGCGTGGTTGTGCCGGGGTGCCATGGCCATGTGGTTCGGCACGATGTCCACCACCAGACCGAGGCCGTGCTCCCGTGCGGTGTCCGCCAGCGCACGCAGCCCCTCCTCACCGCCCAGTTCCTCGCGCACGCGCGCGTGGTCCACGACGTCGTAGCCGTGCGTGGAGCCGGGGACGGCCTCCAGGACGGGGGACAGGTGCACGTGCGAGACGCCGAGCGAGGCCAGGTACGGTACGGCCGCCGCCGCGGCGGCGAACGGGAACGCGGGCTGGAGTTGCAGCCGGTAGGTGGCCGTGGGCACCCCGGGTCCGGGTCGCGCAGAAGTCATGGAAACCTACGTACCCAGCCTGCCGTCTTTCGTGTCATCGCCCTCTGCACGCACCCACGCACGCGTGCCTAGCTTCGGGTGATGGGAGTGACCGAACGGCCCCGCACACGGCACGGCACGCTGGACACGTACCGCGAGGTGATCGGCCTGACGGGGCCGCTGCTGCCCTGCGTGTCGTTCCTGGGCCGGCTGCCGACCGCCACCATCCAGTTCGGCAGTGTGCTGCTCGTCGCCCGTACGAGCGGTTCGCCGGCCGCCGCGGGACTGACCGGCGGCGCGCTCGCCCTCGGCCAGGTGGCCTGCGGGCCGCCGGTGGGGCGGCTCGCGGACCGGCACGGCCAGCGGACGGTCGTGCTCGCGTTCTCGCTCGCCAACGCGCTGGCCGTGGCCGCCCTGGTCACCGGCGCCCTGGCCGGCCTGCCCACGCCCGTCCTGGCCCTCCTGGGGGCCGCTGCCGGTGCCACCGTGCCGCTCGTCGGCCCGTTGGCCCGCACCCGGCTGGTCGCCCTCGCCCGCCGCGCGGGCGCCCCCGAGCCCACCGTCGGCGCCGCGCTCTCCTTCGAGAGCACCCTGGACGAACTGTCCTTCGTCCTCGGCCCGGCCCTGGTCGGTCTCGCCGCGGTGCTCGCCCATCCGGCGTACGCGCTGGCCGGCGCGGCCCTCCTGGTGGCCGCCTGCGGCACCGCCTTCGCCCTGCACCCGACGGCCCGGGCCGTCCGGCCCGGTCCCGAACGCGCGCGTGCCGCCACCGCGGTCCGCGCCCCCATGCCCCGGTCCGTCCACGCCCTGCGCGCCGCCCTCGCCCTCCAGGGCGCCATGTTCGGTGCCTGCCAGGCCGGGATCACCGCGCTCACGGCCCGGCTCGGGCAGGAGGACCAGGCGGGGCTGGTGTACGCCGCCATGGGGGTGATGAGCGCCGCGGCGGGGCTCGCCATGGCCGCCGTACCGGCACGCCTCGGACTCCCTGCGCGCTGGCGGCTGGCCACCGGGGCCGCGCTCGTGCTGTCGCTGCCCCTGCTGCGCACCGACGGCATGACCGGCCTGTACGCCGTCGTCACCGTCCTCGGGATCGCCTACGCCCCGCACCTGATCACGGTGTTCGGGCTCACCGAGCGCACGGTGCCGCCCGCCCGGTTGTCCGAGGCGATGGCCTTCGCGACCAGCGCCCTGGTCGGCGGCCAGGCCCTCGCGGTCGCCGGCACCGGCCGCCTCGCCGAGTCCTACGGCCCCTCGGCGGCGTTCGCGGCAGCGAGCACGGCGGCCGCGCTCGCCTTCGCCATCGCCCTGACGGTCCGTCCGGCGACCCACTCGGGGCAGCCCGAAATCGCCCCCCACGCGCGCGTGCACGACGAGCCGGCGGACGTGACGCCGCCCGCTGGAGCGCCGCTGTCTGCTCCGCCGGTCGCCGCAGATACCGAAGCTCCTCCGCATCGGTGACGAGCGGCGAAGGCGAGTACGGCCGGCGCGCTCGCCTTCGCCATCGCCCTGACGGCCTGTCCGGCGACCCACTCGGGGCAGCCCGAAATCGCCCCCCCCCACGCGCGCGTGCACGACGAGCCGGCTGACGCGACGCCGTCCGCTAGTGCGCCGCTGTCAGCTCCGCCAGCTGCCGCAGGCGCAGCAGATACCGAAGTTCCGCCGCATCCGTGACGAGCGGCAGGGCCCGGTCCAGTTCCCTGGTGCAGTGGTGCAGGGTCCGTTGCCGCCCGGCGTCGAGACGGCCGCCGTTCTTCTGCCAGACGGACACGCACCCGGCGATGCCCGCGTCCAGCAGCACCATGTCCACACCCGCCGGGTCCACGGTGCGCAGCCTCGGCGGGAAGGGCGCGGCCAAGTGCTCCTGCCACAGCAGGGTCACCGCGTTCTCCCGCTCGCTTGTTCCCCTCATACGACCGATCCTCCCGCGGACACCCCTCCTCAGGCGGGCCGTTGCAGCACTGTCATGCTGCGGTCCGGCAGGGTGATGCGGTCGCCGGCCGCGACCTTCGCGCCCGTTCCCGGTGGCACCCCCTCGGCGCGGGCCGTGTCGACGACGACCTGCCACTGCCGGCCGTGGTCGACCGGCACCAGGAAGTCCAGCGTCCCGGGTGAGGCGTTGAACATCAACAGGAAGGAGTCGTCGGCGATCCGCTCCCCGCGCGGACCGGGCTCGGAGATCGCATTGCCGTTCAGGAACACCGCCAGCGCGGACGCCTGTGCCGAGTCCCAGTCCCGCTGGGTCATCTCGGCGCCCTCGGGGGTGAACCACGCGATGTCGGACAGCTCGTCGTGGGTGCCCTCCACCGGCCGCCCGTGGAAGAAGCGCCGCCTGCGGAACACCGGGTGGTCCCGACGCAGCCAGACCATCGCGCGGACGAACTCCAGCAGGTCACCGCCGTCCTCGCCCCCGCCCCCGCCCTCGGCCCCCTCCTCGGGCCAGTCCACCCAGGCCAGCTCGTTGTCCTGGCAGTAGGCGTTGTTGTTGCCGCGCTGGGTGCGGGCCAACTCGTCGCCGTGGCTGATCATCGGCACGCCCTGGGAGAGCATCAGCGTGGCGAGGAAGTTGCGCATCTGGCGGGCGCGCAGCCCGAGCACGGCCGGGTCGTCGCTCTCGCCCTCCACGCCGCAGTTCCAGGACCGGTTGTGGCTCTCGCCGTCCCGGTCGTCCTCGCCGTTGGCCTGGTTGTGCTTGCCGTTGTACGAGACGAGGTCGTGCAGCGTGAAACCGTCGTGGCAGGTCACGAAGTTGATGGAGGCGAGCGGGCGGCGGCCGTCGTCCTGGTAGAGGTCCGAGGAGCCGGTCAGCCGGGAGGCGAACTCGGCGAGCGCCCGCGGCTCGCCCCGCCACAGGTCCCGGACGGTGTCGCGGTATTTGCCGTTCCACTCGGTCCACAGCGGCGGGAAGTTGCCCACCTGGTAGCCGCCCTCGCCCACGTCCCACGGTTCGGCGATCAGCTTCACCTGGGAGACCACCGGGTCCTGCTGCACCAGGTCGAAGAACGACGACAGCCGGTCCACCTCGTGGAACTGCCGGGCCAGGGTCGCCGCGAGGTCGAAGCGGAAGCCGTCGACGTGCATCTCGGTGACCCAGTAGCGCAGCGAGTCCATGATCAGCTGGAGGACGTGTGGGGACCGCATGAGCAGCGAGTTCCCGGTGCCCGTGGTGTCCGTGTAGTAGTGGGGATCGTTCGCCAGTCGGTAGTACGACGGGTTGTCGAGGCCCTTGAAGGACAGTGTCGGGCCCAGGTGGTTGCCCTCGGCGGTGTGGTTGTAGACGACGTCCAGGATGACCTCGATGCCCGCCTCGTGCAGCGCGCGGACGGCCGACTTGAACTCCAGGACCTGCTGGCCGCGGTCGCCCCAGGAGGCGTAGGCGTTGTGCGGGGCGAAGAAGCCGATGGTGTTGTAGCCCCAGTAGTTGCTCAGGCCCAGGTCGGCCAGCCGGTGGTCGTTCACGAACTGGTGTACGGGCATCAGCTCCAGCGCCGTCACACCCAGCTTGGTCAGGTGTTCGATGATCGCCGGGTGCGCGAGCGCCGCGTACGTGCCGCGCAGCTCCTCCGGCAGGCCCGGATGGCGCATGGTCAGGCCCTTCACATGGGCCTCGTAGATCACCGTGTGGTGGTACCCGGTGCGTGGGAGCCGGTCGTCGCCCCAGTCGAAGTACGGGTTGATCACCACCGAGGTCATGGTGTGCGGTGCCGAGTCCAGGTCGTTGCGCCGCTCCGGGGAGTCGAAGTGGTAGCCGTACACCTCCTCGCCCCACTGGACGGCCCCGCTGATCGCCTTCGCGTACGGGTCGAGCAGCAGCTTCGCCGAGTTGCAGCGCAGTCCGCGCTCGGGGGCGTACGGGCCGTGCACCCGGAACCCGTACCGCTGTCCCGGCATGACGCCCGGCAGGTACGCGTGCCGCACGAACGCGTCGCTCTCGCGCAGTTCCACCGCCGTCTCCGAGCCGTCGTCGTGCAGCAGACACAGCTCTACTCGGTCCGCGGCCTCCGTGAAGACCGCGAAGTTGGTTCCGGCGCCGTCATAGGTGGCGCCGAGCGGATACGCCTCGCCAGGCCAGACCTGCATGGACACGACTCTTCCAGGTGTGCCGCCCCGCCGGGGCCGCGTTGACTTTGAGTCTGCCCGAAAGTGAGGGAACCACCTGTGACTTACGCCCCTCTTACCGGCCGACCAGTGCATGCGGCGACCGCACTACCTGCCGTGTGCCGAACCAGTGGGGCAGACACGTACTCCCGGGGACCTTGGGGGAGTAGGGGGAAGATGTGCGCGAGATAGTGCACCGCCATCTGGGCAAGGTGGTGGCGGGCGCGGCTCTGGCAGTGGCCGGGACCGCGGTGATGGTGGGGATCACCCTGCCGGGCACGGCAGGGGCCGATGAATCGGGAGGATCGGGCAACGGCACACAGTCCGCGCAGCAGGCGGGACAGGGCTCGGACGCGGTCCAGCCGGGTGTCGTGGAGCAGGCGCCCGCCGAGGGCAAGAAGGGCACGGGCCGTGACCCGCTGACCGACGACGAGATCAACCGCGTCGCGAAGCTCGCCATGAACCAGCAGCTGCTGAACACGGGCGAGAACGTCGACGGCGGCCGCGGCCCGCAGCGTCTGAGCGTCGACCTGGCCGACCCGGAGGCGAACGAACTGGACGACCCGAACGCGCCGCGCCGGGCCGACGTGACCTTCTACGACTACAAGACCGACACGCTCGTCACCAAGACGGTCGACCTGGAGACGGGCAAGGTCGAGCAGACCGGCACCCAGCACGGCGTGCAGCCGCCGCTGAGCCGTGCCGAGAACGCCGAGGCGGCGAAGCTGCTGATCGCCGACCCGCTCGGCGCGGGCCTCGAGGCGGACTACAAGGACGCCACCGGCCACGAGCTGACCTCTCCGGACCAGCTGCTGCTCAACGGCGCCGTCTACCGCGCCACTCCGGGCGGCCAGCCCGCCGTGCTCGACAAGTGCGGCGAACACCGCTGTGTGCGGCTGTTCCCGAAGGTCAAGAACGGCCCCTGGATCGACGCCCGCTGGCTGGTCGTCGACCTGAGCGCCCGCAAGGTCGCCAAGCTCGACCGCCGCTGAGCGACAGCAGTCCACCGTTCGCTTTTCCAACTTGCTCGTCCTGCAAGGGAGCCTCTTCGTCATGCCCGTCAACCGAATCAGCCGTGCCCGCGCGCGGGCGGCCGTCGGCGTCACCGTGGCGGCACTGGCCGCCGGTGCGACGGCCGGTGCCGGACCGGCCGTCGCCCAGCCCAAGGCCGCGCCCGCGGCGGCCGCCGACTGCAGTGCGGCCTACAAGATCGAGCAGAAACTCTCCAGCGGCACCACTTGGCGGATGTGCTGGCGCTACGACAGCAAGGCCGGCCTCGTCCTGGAGAACGTCTCGTACCAGCCCAAGGGCGAGACCCAGCCGATCAAGGTCCTCAACAGCGCCCGCCTCGCCCAGATCGACGTCCCCTACGACGACGGCAGCGTCGAGTACGACGACCTGACCGGCTTCGGCTTCGCCCAGGGCCTGATGAACCTGGCGCCGGGCGAGTGTCCGGGCGGCACCATCAAGAGCGTTCGGGTCCCGGACGCCTGGGACCCGCAGCACCCGGACGTCAACGGCCTGTGCACGACCACGCGTTCGCGCGGTCACGCCTACCGCATGCAGGGCGACAGCGCCAACAAGGTCTTCCAGGCGCAGGGCAAGGACCTGCTCGTCTACACGGTCAACCAGGTCGGCTGGTACGAGTACATGACCGAGTGGCGCTTCCAGGACGACGGCACCGTCAACATGAACGTCGGCGCCACCGGCAGCCTGTCGTACGACGACTACGACGCCGGCGACGGACGCGGCTGGCCCATCGGCAAGGGCGCCAAGGCCTACGCCACCAGCCACAGCCACAACGTCTTCTGGCGGCTGGACTTCGGCCTCGACGGCTCCTCCAAGACGAAGGTCGAGCAGTACGACTCGGCCGTCACCGCCCCCGCCCACGGCCAGCAGGCGCCCACCAACAAGACCACCCGCACCAAGGTCACCAAGGAACTCGCGGGCGACTACAAGACGTACCGCTGGTGGCGGATGGTCAGCGCGACCGGCAAGAACAAGGACGGGCACGCCCGTTCGTACGAGATCGTCCCCGGCCCCACCACGAAGTACCCGGGCCGCAGCTTCACCAAGCACGACGTGTACTTCACCGAGTACAACAAGTGCGAGCAGTTCGCCAGCAACAACCCGGGCGCCTGCCCGGCCGGGGCGGGCAAGACCGTGGACAAGTGGGTCAACGGCCAGACGCTCACTCACCCGGTGGTCTGGATGAACGTCGGCTTCCACCACATCGCCCGGGACGAGGACCAGCAGCCCATGCCGATCCACTGGCAGGGCTTCGCCATCTCCCCCAGGGACGTCACGGCTATGAATCCGCTCACTCCGGACGCGCTGGCGTGGCAGAACGGCCACTGGCGGCCGCGTAGTTGAGAAACCTACCTGTCCATCCGGCTGCATCGCCGACCGCTCCCGGAGTACCCTTCCTTGATCGTTGAGACGGGGAAGGCCCGGGGTGGCGGAAGGCGGTGCACGGGTGGGCTCGGGAGGGCTGGAGCTGCCCCCTGGTGACGAGGGTCACGAGGGAAACTCCACAGACGTCCCGCCCGGCGCGGTGTCCCTGGCCCGCCCGATGGACGCGGCGGGGTCCATCGGGCCGGAACTGGACTGGGACGCCGACGCCTGGCTGGAGGTGCGCACCCGCGCCCAGCGGGCGGGCCGGGCCTACATCTGGCTGAACCTCGTCGAACAGCGGCTGCGCGCGGTCGTGGCCGCCGTGCTGCGCCCCATCTACGAGCCCGTCCACGGCGACGAGTGGGTGGTGGCCGCGGCCGGGCCCGCCGGACAGGAGTGGGTGCAGCGGGCGGTCGCCGTCCGCGAGGTCAGCCGCCGCAAGGGCTATCTGCTCGACCCGGCCGACGACAACGTGCTCAGCTTCCTCACCCTGCCGCAGCTGCGCGAGCTGATGGTGCAGCACTGGCCCTGCTTCGAGCCGTACTTCGACGAGCGCCGCGACCTCGAACTCGCCCTGGACGAGCTGGAGGTGACCCGTAACGTCGTCTCCCGCAACCGGGCCCTGTCCGGGGCGGTCCTGGACCAGGCCGAGCGGGCCTCGGCCCGGCTGCTGGAGACGCTGGGCGCGGGCGGCGACGTGCCCTCCGCGCGCCGGCTGCCCGTCGACGCGGTCGAGGACCTGGTCGGCGACCGGTACGCGGACGTCGTCGCCGTCCACCCCGACCGGGTGCGCCTGATGCGCCAGTTCCCGGCCGAGGACATCTTCGGGGGCGCCCGCCGCCTCGACGCGATCGGTATCGGGCTCAACCTGCTGGTGCAGAACTTCTCCGGGCGCCGTCTGGTCCGGCTCGCCGAGTCCGGCTGCCGGGTACGGCTGCTCTTCCTCAACCCGGCCTCCAGCGCGGTGAAGCGCCGCGAGCGCGAACTCGGGATGAAACGGGGCGAACTGAGCCGGTCCGTCGAGATGAACATCCTGCACATGCGCCGGGTGCGGTCCCGGCTGCGTGACCCCGGTGCCTTCGAGATCCAGGTCTACGACGAGACGCCCCGCTTCACCGCCTACCTCGTGGACGGCGACGGCGCCGACGGCATCGCCGTGGTGCAGTCCTATCTGCGCGGGGCGCGCGGGATGGAGTCGCCGGTGCTGGTGCTGCGCAACGGCAGCCGGCTGGTCAAGTCGAACGACGTGGTCGAAACCGGACTCTTCCCGACATACCGCGAGGAATTCGAGCTGGCCTGGGTGGATTCGCGCCCGGTGTCCTGACCCGTCCACCCCGGCAAGCGGAACACGGTCCTCGGATTGTCAGTGCCGCGTGCGATGGTGGAAGTCACTGGGGGAAAGCACCACCAAGAAGGGGGGCCGCCCATGGGCTGGCACCGGGAGCTGCTGATCGGCTTCGACCTGGAGACGACCGGGACCGATCCGCGCGAGGCGCGCATCGTCACCGGCGCGGTGATCGAGGTCAGGGTCGGTGAGCCCCTGGGGCGCCGGGAATGGCTGGCGGATCCGGGCGTGGAGATCCCGGCCGACGCGGTCGCGGTCCACGGCATCAGCAACGAACGCGCGGCCGCCGAAGGCAGCCCCGCCGACCAGGTGGCCGATGCCATCGCGGACGTCCTGGTCTCCTACTGGAAGACGGGTGTCCCGGTCGTCGCCTACAACGCGGCCTTCGACCTCACCCTGCTCTCGGCGGAGCTGCGCAGGTACGGCCTGCCGTCGCTCTGCGACCGGCTCGGCGGCCGCGCCCCGGCCCCGGTCGTCGATCCCTACACCATCGACCGCTGGGTCGACCGCTACCGCCGCGGCAAGCGGAACCTGGAAGCGGTCTGCGCCGAGTACGGCATAGTCCTCGACGCGGCCCACAACGCCTCGGCCGACGCCCTGGCCGCAGCCCGGCTCGCCTCAGCGATAGCCGACCGCCACCCGAAGATCGCATCCCTGGGCCCGGCGGAACTGCACCGCGGACAGATTGAGTGGTACGCCGAATGGGCGGCGGACTTCCAGGCGTTCCTGCGCCGCAAGGGAGATGCGGACGCGGTGGTCGACGGGGTGTGGCCGCTGCGGGAGTTGGCGGACGTGGCGGACGAGAAGGTCTGAGCCGGGCAGGTCACGCAGGCGCGGGGCTCGCGATGCGGGCCACCCGCGGGGCGGCGAGCCGCGCGTAGTCGGTGCCGGTGAGACACAGTGAGCGGTCGAGCCGGGCGGCGTTGAAGTACAGCCGCGGCCGGGCGACGACGTCCGGATCGGCCACGAGTTCGAGTTCGGGATCGAAGCTGAACGGCAGCACGGTGCCGGGCACCGAGCGGGCGAGCCGCTCGGCGGTCCCGGCGTCGCTGAAGCCGGCATATCGAGCCTCGTACAGGGTCCGTACGGCGTCCAGATCCACCCGCCGGTCCCCGGGGACCACCGCGAGGACGTGGCGCGTGGTGCGGCGGTCGACCTTGACCCGCAGCACGATGCACTTCGCGGCCTCGCTCACCGGATGGCCGCGCAGCGCGCTGACGGTCTCGGTGGCGCCCTCGGGCGCGTGGTCGATGAGGCGGTAGTCGACGCGGGAGGCGTCGAGCAGGGAGATCAGCTGCTGGTAAGTGTCGTGGTCCGGCATGGGGCTTCTTCTCCGGTCCTCTCGGGGGGCGTGGCGGGCGCGGATGCGCCGGCGGTGTCGGTGGTACCGGGACCGAGGGCGGCCCCGGCGGTCCGGTGGGCGCGTTCCACGGCCTGGCCCCAGTAGGTGCCGGTGACCATCAGGGCCGCACCCAGGGCGGTGAGCGGGGTGAGATGTTCGCCGCCGAGCGCGATGCCCACCGCCGCGGCCCAGACGGGCTCCGTGCCGAGCAGCAGACTGGCCCGGCTGGCGGACGTGCGCTGCACCGCCCAGGTCTGCACGAGGAAGGCGAACACGCTGCAGAAGAGAGCGAGATAGACCAGCTGGGTCCAGGTCGCCGCGTCGGCTCGGGCCAGCGCCGGAAGATCGCGGGCGGCGGGTACGAGGAACAGGGCGGTGCCGACCAGGGTCTGCACCGTCGTCAGGTGCAGCGGGCGGATCGCCCGGCCCGCGGTGAGCCGGCCCACGAGGGCCACGTGCACCGCCCGGACGCAGGCCGCGGCGAGCATCAGCAGGTCCCCGAGCCGAGGCGCGTGGAAGCCGTTTCCGGACATGAGCAGACCGACGGCCAGGACACACACACCGGCCGCGGCGAAGAAGGCGGGAGGCGGACCGCCTCGGCGCCCGGCGCGGTCGAGGAGCGGGGTGAGCACGATGGTGAGGCTGATGATCAGACCCGCGTTGGCGGCCGTGGTGTGCGCGACGCCGTACGTCTCCACGACCAGGACGGCGGCCTGGGTGACCCCGAGCGGCAGCCCCACGCGCACCTCGTCGCGGGTCCACCCGCGCAGACCGTCCCGCGCGGCGACGAGGCCGAGGCAGGGGAGCGCGGCGAGGGTGTAGCGCGCGAACAGGACGAGGAGGACGGGCAGGGCGCTCGCGGCCGTCTGGGCGGACAGATAGCTGGAACCCCAGACGAGCGCGACGAGCAGGAGTACCGCGTCGGTACGGCGTGCGTCGGTCACCCGCCCACGGTGCACCGCAGGAGTATCTGAAGCCCAGAGCCACTTTCTTAAACGATCTTTTAGCAAGCCTACATAGTCGCCCTACACTGGCGGCGTGGACGAACGGCAGCTGAGGATCCTGCGGGAGCTGGGCGAGCTGGGCAGTGTCACCGCGGTCGCCGAGGCGCTGCTGGTGACTCCGTCGGCGATCTCGCAGCAGCTACGGCTGCTGCAGCGCTCGATCCCCGTGCCGCTCACCGAACGGCAGGGGCGGCGCCTGGTGCTCACCGACGCCGGGCAGGCGCTGGCGGACGCGGCCGTCGAGGTGGAGTCGGCGCTGGCGCGGGCCCGGCACGCGGTCGAGGAGTTCGCCGACAGGCCGGACGGCGAGGTGTCGGTGGCGGCGTTCCACAGCGCGGGCGCGGCGTTCTTCCCGCTGCTGCTGCGCGGCCTCACCGGGCCGGGCGCGCCGACGGTGGCGCTCGCCGACGAGGACGTACCGCAGGAGGACTTCCCCCGGCTGACCCGCACCTACGACCTCGTGCTCGCCCACCGCCTGGACCACGCCCCGCCCTGGCCGCGCACGGTGACCGTGACCACCCTGCTGCACGAGCCGCTCGACGTGGCGATGCCCGCCGGGCATCCGCTCGCCGCCAAGCGGCGGGTGACACCGCGCGATGTCGCCGACCTGCCGTGGATCACCGTGCACGACGGGTTCCCGGTCATGGCCACCATCGAGGCCATCGCCGCGGCGGCCGGCCGACGGCTCCGTCTGGCCCATCGCATCAACGAGTTCGCGGTGGTCGCCGAGGCCGTCGCCGCCGGGGGCGGCATCGCGCTGATGCCGCGCTGGACCATGCGCCCGCATCCGGCGCTGGTCCTCCGGCCGCTCGGCGGCGTCGAGGCCACGCGGCACATCGACGTCCTGTGCCGCCCCGAGCGCACGGCCAGAAAGGCGGTGCGCACGGTCCTGACGGAACTGAGGCGGGCAGCGCGAACGATCCAGGGCGAGGAGACTCCCTGAGGGGCGCAGGGTTCAACCGGCGCTCAGAACGGATACCACCGCACCGTTTCGTCCCCCTCCCGCAGGGACGCCACCCGGCGCTCGAACTCGGCCAGCGCCTTGGGGTTGCTCGGCGCGTGCTGGGCCACCCATGCACAGCTGGCCGTCTCACGAGCCCCGCGGAGCACCCCGCAGCCCTCCCACTCCCGTACGTCCCAGCCGTAGGTCTCGGTGAAGGAGTCGTAGGCCTCGGCGGGCAGGCCGTAGCGGTCGCGGGAGAGGGCCATGACCACCAGGTCGTGCTCGCGCAGGTCGGCGGAGAAGGTCTCCAGGTCGACCAGGACCGGGCCGTCGGGGCCGACGTGCACGTTGCGGGGCAGCGCGTCGCCGTGGATCGGCCCGGGCTCCAGACGGGGCGTCAGCGCGGCCGCGGCCGCGGCGAAACCGTCCCGGCGGGCCCGCAGGTAGGCCGCGTCCTCGGGGTCGATCGCGGTGCCCGCGAGCCGCAGCCAGCGCTCGACACCGCCCAGCAGATCGCGGGGCGGCAGTGCGAAGGGGGGCGAGGGGAGCGCGTGCACGATCCGCAGCAGCTGCGCCAGATCCCGGGGCTCGGCCGGTCGCACCGGCTCGGCCAGCCGGTGCCACACGGTCACCGGGTGCCCCTCGACCAGCAGCGGCTTCGGCTCGGCCGCCCGCACCGCGGGTACGTCCGCCTCGGCCAGCCAGCCGGCGATGTCCAGCTCGCGCCGGGCCCGCTCCAGCAGTTCGGCGTCACGGCCCACCTTGACGACGAGGTCGCCGGTGGCGAACACCGCGTTCTCACCGAGGGCGAGGAGCCGCGCGTCCCGCGCCGGGCCCGGCAGCACCTTCGCCGCGGCCAGTACGCCCCGCGCCCGTGCCTCGTCCATCGTCCGCCTCCGTGCCGTTCGTCCCGTGCCGTGCGTGTCCGGTCTTCGGCAAGTCTGGCATTCACACAGGTCGGGCCACGTGCGCGAGCTGTCGCCGGCCGCGGGAAGCCCCACCGATCTCGCGCTGCTGCTACTCGCCGAGGGCCTTCCTGTGCCTGAGGCCCCGGTGTGGAAGGTTTTCGAGCAGCCGTGAATCCGCAACGTCGTCGGGCGCAACGTCATGCATAGGGCCATGGACCGTCTGATCATCGACGGTCTCCTCGAAGGACGTGCCGGCTCGGGCACCTACGTGCGTATGCCCCGCGAGCGCCTGCGCGCTGGCACAGTGCTGTCACGGCATCGCCAGTCGAATGCCGAGGTGGTCGAGCCATCCGACGCTGGATTGCCATCCGTTGTGCTGCGCAGGCCAGATGACGGCACATCGTTCAGCATGGGCGAGCTCGATCACATCGCCGTCCGGTCGTCCGGACAGGAGTATGGCGCGCTGCGGGTTGGGCAGGAAGCGGGTGTAGTCGGCCATCTGGCCGATCGCGTTGCTCACCTCGCGGCGCTCGGGTCGGACCTTCGCCTCGATGAGGAGGAGGGCGGAGTCCACCCAGATGTCGGTGAACATGGGAGCATGGTCGGCGGTGTGCCGAATCTGAATCCGTTGTGAGGGGTGGCCCCGGGATTCCAGGAACTCACAGAAACGGAGAACCAGTTCATTCTCGGGGCGGAGCCTCTGACGCGCTGCTCCGCTACTGCCCATGAGGGCGCTTTGCTCGACGGGCTTGAGAGTGATGACACCAGGGTCGCAGAAACTTTCAAGCTGGCCGGGCACGTGTGCAACGGCCTCAGTCGGGCGAAGCCTGAACACCGGTACACATACCGGGTTCCCACTGTGGTCGGGAAGCGTCACCGGAGGGTCGACATCTTCCAGGGTGAATTCGTCGATGTACCGGTAGACCTGACCACCCATCTCGAAGAGATGGATCGGCTTGCCCTGTTCTGCCTCCGCAACAAGGCGGTCATTGTGCCGGGAGTATGAGCTGCCGAGGTAGTGGTAGAAGCCGTCCGGTCGCCATCCGTGATCATCCCACTTCCACGCGTTCCGGGTCCTCAGGCCGATGTGTGCGGTCCTCGCCCCCACGAGCATGCCGGTCACCGGGCCGATGACACGTGACTCCACGAGACGTGCTCTCTTCTGAAAGTCTCCTGGCCGCATCCGAAGATGCCCTGATGCCGTAAGCGGGCTCACATTGGCCCAGTTCAGCACGCCTTGCCCTCCCCCTCGTCGCCGATCCGCACGCCCATTGCACAGTTGTCCGGACCTTACCGACAAGCACTGACAACGCTCCGGCGCCGACTCCCGCGCCGTGGCGGAGGCGATGTGGCTGACGGAGAGCGACCTCCCGGTGGTGCGCATGCGCTCAGCCGTAATTTGATTGAACGAGACGTCTCGTCTCGTCTAGCCTCGGCGGCATGAACGCACCCGCCCACATCGCCATGTTCTCCATCGCCGCCCACGGACATGTGAACCCCAGCCTGGAGGTGATCCGTGAACTCGTCGCCCGGGGGCACCGGGTGACGTATGCCATTCCGCCCGCCTTCGCGGAGAAGGTGGCCGCGACCGGGGCCCGGCCCGTGCCGTACACCTCCACGCTGCCCGGGCCCGACGCCGACCCGGAGGCCTGGGGGAGCACTCTGCTGGACAACGTGGAACCCTTCCTGGAGGACGCGATCCAGGCGCTGCCCCAGCTGATCCGGGCCTACGACGGTGACGAGCCCGACCTCGTCCTGCACGACATCGCCTCCTACCCGGCCCGTGTCCTGGCCCACCGCTGGGGCGTCCCCGCGATCTCCCTCTCGCCGAATCTCGTCGCCTGGGAGGGGTATGAGGAGGAGGTCGCCGAGCCCATGTGGGCGGAGCCGAAGAAGACCGAGCGCGGGCAGGCCTACTACGCCCGCTTCGAGGCCTGGCTGGCGGAGAACGGGATCACCGAGCACCCGGACTCGTTCGGCGGCCGTCCCGCCCGCTCCCTGGTCCTGATCCCGAAGGCGCTCCAGCCGAACGCCGACCGGGTCGACGAGCGCGTGCACACCTTCGTCGGCGCCTGCCAGGGGGACCGTGCCGACCAGGGCGCCTGGCAGCGGCCCGGCGCCGAGAAGGTGGCCCTGGTGTCGCTCGGTTCGGCCTTCACCAAGCAGCCCGCCTTCTACCGCGAGTGCGTGCGCGCCTTCGCGGACCTGCCCGGCTGGCATCTGGTCGTGCAGATCGGCCGGCATGTCGACCCCACCGAGCTGGGCGACCTCCCTGCCAACGTCGAACTGCACGGCTGGGTCCCGCAGTTGGCAGTGCTGCGACAGGCCGACCTGTTCGTCACGCACGCCGGTGCGGGCGGCAGCCAGGAGGGGCTGGCGACCGCCACGCCGATGATCGCCGTACCGCAGGCCGTCGACCAGTTCGGCAACGCCGACATGCTCCAGTCCCTCGGCGTCGCCCGTCGCCTGGCCACCGAGGAGGCCACCGCCGACCGCCTCCGCGAAGCCGCCCTCGCCCTCTCCGGCGATCCGGAGGTGGCCCGGCGCCTGAAGGAGGTCCGGGCGAGCATGGCCGAGGAGGGCGGCACCCGGCGGGCGGCCGACCTCATCGAGGCCGAACTGCGCCGTCAGAGGTAGTCGGACTCGTCGTGCCGTGCCCTGCATGGTCCGGACGGCCCAGAGGACGCGACAGGGCCCGTCGGTTCCCCCCGGAAACCAACGGGCCCTGTGTCAACGGGCGGAATCAGACAGTCAGTCGCTCGTCCTCACCGCGCACCGGGGCCGGCGCGACCGGCTCCGGCGACTCGTCGTGGGTGAGGTCGGGCAGCCGGTGCAGCCACTTCGGCAGATACCAGTTGCGCTCGCCGAGCAGTGTCATCACGGCCGGCAGCAGCACGCCGCGGATGATCGTCGCGTCGATGAGGACGGCGGCGGCCAGGCCCACACCCATCTGCTTCATGGACTGCATGGACAGCGTGCCGAAGATCGCGAACACGGCGACCATGATGACCGCGGCGCTGGTGACGACACCGGCCGTGGTGACCACGCCGTGCTGGATGGCGTCCTTCGTCGTACGGCCGCGCATCCGTGCCTCGCGGATCCGGGAGACCACGAACACGTGGTAGTCCATCGACAGGCCGAACAGGATGACGAAGAGGAACAGCGGCAGCCAGGTGACGACCGCACCCACGCCCTCCGCGCCCACCAGCGAGGCACCCCAGCCGTGCTGGAAGACGGCGACGAGGATGCCGTAAGCGGCGCCCACCGACAGCAGGTTGAGCAGGATCGACGTGATCGCGACGGTCAGTGAACGGAACGACAGCAGCATCAGCAGGAAGGCGAAGACGACCACGAACGCGAAGACCGGGACCACCGAGCCGAGCAGCTGGTCGTTGAAGTCCTTGTTGCCCGCGACCTGACCGGTGACCGGCGCCTCGACGCCCTCGACCTTGCCGAGGGTGGCGGGCCGGACCTCGTCGCGCAGCTTGTCGAGGCTCTTGACCGCCTGGTCCATGTCGGAGCCGCCGACCAGCGGCACGGAGACCAGGGCGACGTTCTGCGCCTCGAGCACCTTGATGTCGACCGGGCCGCGCGAGGCGCCCGAGGAGATCGCCTGCTGCTTGAAGTCGGCCAGCGCCCGCCGCACCTCGGGCGCGTTGACGTCCTTGGCCTTGACGACCACCTGGGCGGGCTCGGAACCGCCCGGGAACGCGTCGTTGATGCGGTTGTAGGTCTGCACGATCGGCAGCGTGTCGCCGAACTCCTGGTCCAGCGTGAGCTGCTGGGTCTTCATGCCCAGCGCGGGCGCGGCCACTGCGAGCAGCGCACCGGCCGCGACGACGACGGAGATCACGGGCCTGGCGAGCACGCCCCGCAGGACGGCCGTCCAGAACCGGCTCTCCGCGGGCGCGCCCTGCCGGCTCCGGCGCCGGCCCAGGAACGGGATCCGGCCCTTCTCGACCCGCTCGCCCAGCAGCGACAGCAGCGCGGGCAGCACCGTCACCGAGCCGACCATGGCCACGGCCACCACCATCAGCGAGGCCAGGCCCATCGCCTCGAACGTGGCGAGACCCGTGAACAGCATGCCCGCCATGGCCACGCACACCGTGACACCGGAGACGATGACCGCGCGGCCGCTGGTGGCGGCGGCGATCCTGAGCGCGGTGGCCGGGTCCCGCCCGGCGTCCCGCTCCTCACGCTCGCGGCGCAGGTAGAACAGGCAGTAGTCGACGCCGACGGCCATACCGACCAGCAGCATCACGGAGTTGGCGGTGTTGCTCATCGGCTGCACATGGCTGACCAGGCCCATCAGGCCCATCGTGGCCATGATCGCGGTGATCGCCAGCCCTACCGGCAGCAGCGCGGCCACGAGTGCGCCGAAGGCGATCAGCAGGATGCCGAGGGCCACCGGCACGGCCGAGTACTCGGCCTGCTGGAAGTCGTTCCCGAAGGCGTCGTTGTACTGCTTCTTCATGCTGGCGCCGCCGATCTCCGCGATCCGCAGCGAGCCGTGGTCCTTCTGGACCCCGGCCACGGCCTTCAGTACCGGCGCGACCCGGTCGGGGGCGGTGTCCGCGTCGCCGCGCATGTCGAACTGCACCAGCGCGCTGCGGCCGTCCCGGGAGATGGTGCGGGTGTCGTACGGCGACGTCACGTCGATGACCTTGCCGGTGGCGCCGACGGCCTTGACGACGTCGGTGACGGCGGCCCGGAACTCGCCGCTCGTGGCCTTCACGGCGCCGTCCTCGGACTGGATCAGCACGGTCTCCCCGACCGGCTGCTCGATGCCCGCGTCGTCGATGATGCGTGCGGCGGTGTGCGTCTCGCCCTTGAGCTGGTCGCTCTCGTCCACGTCGACCCGGCCGGCCGCGGAGCCGAGTCCCATGGCCAGGACGACGAACAACACCCATATGCCGACGGCGGCCCAGCGGTGCCGGGCGCTCCAGCCGCCGGCGCGGGCAGCCAGGCCCCGCACGCGCACGTCCGTGTTCCCCATGACGGGATGTCCCCCTCGTGTGCGGTGACGGCCCCCTGCCGCCACGTCTTTACTTGCTCGACATCGACGGTATGGGCCGGATAAGGACGTCTCGTCGTGCTGACCGGTGAAGTGCCGCGGGCCCGGGTCACCGCTGGGGAGGACCATGGCCCCTTACATCTATCGGGGTTGTCGCGGCAGGTTCTCGGGGGCGGGGCTCAGGGATGTCCGATCCGCCGACAGAGATCCACTTTGTGATTACGAAAGGTTGTTGAACAAGTCACAGCTGCGTCCAGGAGTTGATCCGCACCCTCCGGATCGGACAGAGTTTCGCGCAACCCGGCGTACGCACGGGTACGGCCGCCGTGCCCACCCCCACGGGGCACGGCGGCCGCTCTAGGCTGGCCGGATGACGACCTATGCGGCGCTGCTGCGCGGAATCAACGTCGGCGGCAGCAAGAAGCTCCCGATGGCCGATCTGCGCGCGCTCATGACCGGCCTCGGCCACGACGGCGTACGGACCCATCTGCAGAGCGGGCAGGCCGTCTTCACCACCGACCGGGGCGACGAGGAGTTCCTGGCGGCCGAGTTGGCCCGGACGATCGAGGAGCGGTTCGGCTTCCCGGTCGACGTGATCGTGCGCGACCACACCTATCTGCGGGCGGTGGCCGAGGCCTGCCCGTTCCCGGCCGCCGAACTGGAGGCAAAGCAGCTGCACGTCACCTACTTCTCCGCGCCGGTCACCGCGGAGCGCTTCGCGGAGATCGACTCCGCCGTCCATCTCCCCGAGGAGTTCCGTCTCGGCGACCGGTGTCTGTACCTGTACGCCCCGGACGGCCTCGGCCGCTCCAAACTCGGCGAGGCCCTGTCCCGGCCGCGGATCACCAAGGGCGTGATCGCCACCAGCCGCAACTGGAACACCGTTCTCAAACTGGTCGAGTTGACCGCTCCGGAAGCGTGACGGGAGCCCCGGACCGAGCGCGACGGCCGGTGTGCGAGGCTCTGTCCCATGCGCTACGTCATCATCGGGGCAGGGGCGGTCGGCGGCACCGTCGGCGGGCGGCTGGCCCAGGCCGGGCGTGAGGTCGTACTCGTCGCCCGCGGCCGGCACCTGGCGGCACTCGCCGAGCGGGGGCTGAAGCTGCGGGTACCGGAGGGCGAGTCGACATACCGACTGCCCGCCGTCGACGGACCGGACCCGCTGGGCGAACTGCGCGCCGACGACGTGCTCGTCCTGGCCGTGAAGACACAGGACACCGTGGCCGCCCTGGAGACCTGGGGCGAAGTCCCGGTCGCGGGCGGCGGGACGGCGGCAGAGCGGTTGGCGCTGGTGTGCCTGCAGAACGGCGTGGAGGGCCCGCGCCTGGCGCTGCGCCGCTTCCGGCACGTGTACGGCGTCTGTGTCTGGCTGCCCTCGACCTTCGTGGAACCCGGGGTCGTCTCCGCCGCCGGCACCCCGCTCACCGGCATCCTGCACCTGGGCCGGTATCCGCACGGCACCGACGACACCGCCCGGCGCATCGCCGCCGACCTGGCGGCCGCCCGCTTCGAGGCGCCGGTCGTGCCGGACGTGGCCCGCTGGCAGTACGCCAAGCTGCTCGGCAACCTCGGCAACGCCCTGGAGGCCGTCGGCGGTCCCATCGACAACGAGCAGTCCATGGCCCTGTACGCGAGCGTGCGGGCCGAGGGGGAAGCTGTACTCGACGCCGCCGGGATCGCGTACGCGAGCGCCGAGGAGCAGAAGGAGGCACGCGGGGACAAGGTCACCCTGGTCCCGCTCGACGGGGCCCCGCGCGGCGGCGGCTCCTCCTGGCAGTCCCTCGTCCGCGGCACCGGCACCATCGAGGCCGACCACCTCAACGGCGAGATCGTCCTCATCGGCCGTCTGCACGGCCTACCGACCCCGCTGAACGAACTGCTGCAGCGCCTCGCCAACCGGTTCGCCCGGGAAGGGCGGCCGGCGGGCTCCCTGCCGGTCGCGGAGTTGGCACGACTGGCCGACGAGGCGGAGCGGGCGGCCGACCGGTGAGCATCCGACCGGTGAGCGGCCGACCGGTGTGCCACTGACCGCAAAGGCGGTTGATCTTCCCGCCGGGTTGGCGTTTCGTGTCCCGGGGGCTCGCGAGGCGCGGGTGCGAAGGAAGGGGCGGGGGCACGGTGGACGGCGTCACAGAGGACAGCGCACGGCTTGCGGCACGGTTCGAGGCGGACCGGCCGCATCTCGCCGCCGTGGCGTACCGGCTGCTCGGCTCGGCCGCCGAGGCGGACGACGCCCTGCAGGATGCCTGGCTGCGGGTCCAGCAGGCCGACCTCGGCGAGGTCGAGAACCTCACCGGCTGGCTGACCACGGTGGTGACCCGGGTGTGCCTGAACCAGCTGCGCACGCGCCGCAACCGCCGGGAGGACCCCCTCGACCACCGGGATCCGGGCGCGGCCCAAGGCGGCGCGGCGGGCGACCCGGTCCGGGAGGCGCTGCTGGCCGACGAGGTCGGCGTCGCTCTGCTCGTCGTCCTGGACGCCCTGGCCCCCGCCGAGCGGGTCGCCTTCGTCCTGCACGACCTGTTCGCCGTGCCCTTCGACGACATCGCCCCGCTGCTGGAGAGGACCCCGGCCGCCACCCGGCAGCTGGCCAGCCGGGCCCGCCGCCGGGTCCGGGGCCGGACCCCCGCGCCCACCGCGGACGCCGGCCGTCGCCGAGAGGCCGTCGAGGCCTTCCTGGCCGCGACCCGGGGCGGCGACTTCGCGGCCCTGGTCGCCCTGCTCGCCCCGGACGTGGTGCTGCACGCCGATGCCCGGGTCGTCCCCTCGCCCGAACCGATCACGGTCCACGGCGCAGAGCCGGTCGCCCGGGGCGCCATGGCCGCTGTGGCCCGCGCCCAGTTCACCGGCCTCGCCCTGCTGGACGGCCGGTTCGGTCTGGTCATGGCGCCGTACGGCCGGCCGTGGGTGGTCCTGGCCTTCACCTTCGACGACGACGGCCGGATCACCCGGGTCGAGGTCGTCGCCGAGCCGGACCGCCTGCGGGAGATCGAGATCACCGTCCCGGGAGAACCGGAAGTGGACCACTGAAAAGGGATCGGATTGGGTGGGGATTCTGCACCATTGGTGGACTAGCGTCGGCGCCATGACGCGCAGCGAGCACAGCCGTACGACGAGCCCCGACCCGACCCGTGTCGACTTCTACTTCGACCCCGCCTGCCCCTTCGCCTGGATCACCTCCCGCTGGCTGCTGGAGGTCGAGCGCACCCGGCCGCTCGATCTCCGCTTCCACGCCATGAGCCTGTATCTGCACAACATCGGCAACGAACTCCCGGACTGGTACCGGGATTTGGTCGACCGTTCGATCGGCCCGGTCCGGGTCGCCGTGGCCGCCGCCGAGCGGCACGGCGAGAAGGTGCTGCGCGACCTGTACACCGCGTTCGGCACCCGGATCCACGAGCGGGGGATCAAGGACTTCGACGCCGTGATCACCGAGTCGCTCGCCGAACTCGGGCTCCCCGCCGACCTGTTGGCCGCCGCACACGACCCGTCGTACGACGACGCGGTACGCCGAAGCCACGACGCGGGCGCCGAACCGGACTCGGGCGCCTACGTGGGCACGCCCACGATCCATGTCGACGGCACGGTGTGGTTCGGCCCCGTCCTGCGCGCGATTCCGCGCGGCTCCGAGGCGGCCGAACTCTTCGACAGTTTTCGGGTGTTGGCCCGTCACCCCGACTTCTTCGAACTCAAGCGCACCCGCGCGGGAGCCCTTCGCTTCGACTGACCGGACCGGAGCGACAACTGATCGGCGATGAGCGGGGGTTGGCTGATAATCATTCATCCGGTGTGAGAGGTTCCCCTTGCCTGTGACACATCCGGCTCAGATGACGCAGAACCAAGAGCCGACCGCGGTCCGACGTCACAGGGGAGCGCCGGACCGCGGCGGCCCGGCTCCCCGGAACCCCGCGACAAACCCCACGGGTTGTCCCTAGGGTGAAGCGCGCGGAACGGCCGAGGGGGGGCGGATGAGTGTGCCGGGGAGACCATTACCCACGCTGCCGCAGTACCGGAAGGACTCGGTGACCCGGCGCCTGTGCGCCTCGGTGCACCTCGACGACGACTTCGCCCTGTACGTGGACCGGGCGCTCACCGGGGACCGGCTGGACGCCCTGGGGCTGAGCCTCGGGATCAACTTCGTCGCCCTCGCCCGTCACGCGCGCGTGGCCACCCGCCGCCGAGCCGCCCTCGACCGCCGGCTGGCGTGCCTCGCGGTGGTCGTGCCGGTCGCCGTTCTGGCGGGAGGGTGGGCCCTGGTCAACGGGCACGGATCACTCGGATGGGTGGCGATTTTCGGCCCTCTCGGCGCGTACGTGATCGCCTGGACCCTGGTCCACCACAAGGAGTCCGTGGGACGTGACACGGCACGCGAGGTGTTCCACTCCGCCGAGAAGCCCGAGCGGACGGCTCCGCCCGTGGAGGCCGAGGCGGAGGACTGGCTGAGCGAGCTGAAACGCGCCAACGTCCTGCCGTACGCGGACGCGTCCGCCCAGACCAAGCCGTTCGTCGGCAGCGGCGAGAAGATCAAGGAGCTGGTCTGGCAGCCCATCGACGTCAGCAGACCCGCCGACGACCCCACCGGCGGCAAGCTCCCGCTGCTGCCCTTCGACGCCGTCGACCTGCACACCTACGTGGCCCGACACCTGGAGACCATCTCCGGACTGCCGAACCTGCGGGCGCAGAACCGGCTCTACGTCATCGGGAGCAACGCCTGCTACCTGCCCGAACTGGTCCCCGACAGCACCCGCAGACCCCGCGCCCGGATACCCAGGCAGCTGGTGCAGGCGGGGCTGCAGAGCCCCGGTGCGGGCATGCGCACCCACCTCTGCCTGGAACGCATCGGCGAGGGCGGCCGGATGATCGTCTCCATGTACCTGCGGGCGATCCTGCAGCCACCCAGCCTGACCTGGGAGGTCGCCGCCTACGCGATACCCCCGCTGGACGGCCGCTTCCACCGCGTGGACCGCCTTCCGGTGGCCCCCCGCGAACGCTGGTGGGACCTCGTCAAGTACGCCAGCTCCCATACCGGCCCCCAACTGCGCGCCTCCCTGGGCCGGTTGGTCGCGCGCAGCCGCTGGCGGCGCGACCACGACCGATGGCTGACCAGGCAGCGCAAGGCGGTCACCAAGCAGCACGTCCGCCACGACTACGGCGCCAAGGGCAGCCTGCGCGAGGATCTCGGCGCCTGGGACGAGGCGGGCTACACCGAGCGGACCGACGCGCAGGACTTCCTGTTCCGGCTCCAGCAGGGCGTCCTCGTCGCCACGGAGCGGTTCCTCCAGGACCACCATGTCGACACCAGTTCGTACGACAAGGCTTTACAGGTCATCAGCACACAGACCTACAACATCGGTAACGTCAGCGGTCCCAGCATCTTCGGCAACAGCGGCACGATCGCCATGGGCGGTCAGCAGGGTCCCGGGCCGCACGGCGGGCCGGGACCCCAGGGCGGACCGGGACCCGCCGGCCCCCGCCCGCCCACGTCATAACCCCAGCCCCGCCGGCCCTCACGAAGCAGGAGTCAGGACAGGACGATGAGCACATACAACTTCGGGAACATCAACGGTCCCGCCAACATCGGCGATCACGGCCGTATCGAGATCAACCCCTACGCGCCGGCCTCGGAGGCCCTGGTCCGGCTCTCGGACGGGCTGCTCGAGCAGCTGCACGCCGAGTACCCGGGCCTCGTGCGGCACGGAGAGACCATCCGTGGCGCGATGATGGAGTCCGTCGGGGATGGCGGTCCGCCGAACCGCGGCCGCATCCGCTCCGCCCTGGAGGCGATCAGCATCGGCGCCGCCGCCGGTACCGGCAGCCTCACGTTCACCCAGCAGCTCATGCATGTCATGGGCCTGTGAGCGGACGGGACCCCGCCGCCGTCACGGGGCCCCGTCCACACCTCACTCGGCCCGCACCACCGCCCGTACCCCGTCGCCGAGGTCCAGTTCCAGGCCCGCCCTGAGCGGCACGGTCTGACCGGGCTCGATCCTCTGCGCGGTGCCGTCGGAGCGGGTGCCCGTCCAGGTCTGCCGCGACCGGTTCGCGATGCCGAACCGGCCCGGCTTCTTGGGGTGTTCGACCAGCTCCGCGACCAGCGCGGCATCCGAGCAGTCGTGCCGCGCCGGTTCCGGCAGCAGATGATGGGCCTGCACCCGGGCACCCCGGCGCAGCCGGACGTGGTGCTCGGCGCGGGGCGGGGGAGTGGTCACCGTCAGCCGGGGCGGGAGCACCAACGGCGCCCCACAGCCCCAACAGAGGCGGGGCGGCGGGTTCTCGCCCGGCTCCGTCATGTTCTGCCGCCCGCAGGACGCGCACTCGACCACCGAGTCCAGCACCGCGCGCAGCGCGTTGCGCCACTCGGTCTCCCGCACCCGGGCCGCCGGATCGCGCAGTCCGACCGTGAAGGACCGCCGGAACAGCTCCTGCAGCGTCCCCGCCGCCGCGTGCCAGGTGGCGAGCACGGTCGCGTGTTCCATCGGGTCCGGCGCGTTGGAGTCGTCCGCCGGGTCGAACACGAACAGCGGGCTCCTGCCGTACAGCTTGCGCTCGGCCGCCTCGTCCAGGCAGTGGATGCCCAACTCCCGCCTGCCCTTGAGAGGGTGATGGTTCATCAGGAACATGAACAGAAGTACGGCGAGCGAGTGCAGGTCGGACTGGGTGCCCGGGTGCGCACCCGGCTCGCCGCGCACCAGCTCCGGCGCCATGAACTCCATGGTCCCCGAGATGCCGCTGGCGTCCCCCTCCACCACCGCGTTGTCGTTGTCGCAGACCAGCACGTCACCGGTGGCCGGGTCGAAGAAGATGTTGCCCCAGGAGATGTCCCGGTAGGCGATGCCCCGCGAGTGCAGCGCCTGATAGGCCTCCACCGTGTACAGGCAGGCCGTCAGCAGCGCGCGCGGGCTGGTGCGCAACTGTCGCCGGAACAGCGCCGGCAGACCCTTGTAGCGGTCCGGGCGCAACCCCATCAGATAGCCGAACGAGCCGCGGTGCGCGGGCACGTACGCCTCCGGCCACAGGAACCGGTCGTCCGCGAAGTCCCGGGCGACCAACTCCCGTACGATCGCCTGCTGTTCGTCGGTCGCACAGGTCGGGTAGTACCACTTCAGCGCCCGCTCCCCGTCCGGAGTGCGGACCCGGTACACCTCGCCCTGGCCGCCCGCGCCGAGGAGGTCGACGATCTCGACCTCGTCACCGGTCTCCGCCGCGAGGCGCGTCCCGCCATCGAGCATGCCGCTCATCTACGTCTCCGTCTTCCGTTCTTCCGTGTCCACCGGACCACCCGCGTCCGCGGTCTGCTCCGCGTCGTCCACGACGGCGCCCTGTGCCGAGCGCAGCGCCGCCGCCAGCGTCGTGTCGTCCCCCGAGTAGCGGGCGGCCTGCGCCAGCCACTCGGGCAGCACCTTCCGCACCCCGGTACCGCCCTCCTCGGCCAGCCGGCCGGCCAGGCCCGCGACGAACGCGCGGTACCCGTCGGCCGACGCGAAGCTCTTCGACAGCCCGTCCGTGGAGAGCACCACCAGCCGCGGGGCGCGCGCCTCCTCGAACACCGGTGCCCAGTGCATCCGCACGGACCGCCAGGCCTCCCGCCCGCACAGCGACTCCGTCTCGTCGCCCAGGTCCTCCTCGGCGGGTGCGAGCGGCCGGCTCAGCGTGCCGTCGTGCTCGACCACCGCGAGGTCCCCGTCACCGAGCTGCCAGGACACGAACAGCCACGGCGTGAGCACGGCACCGATCAGCGTCGTGCCGTACAGCACCAGCTTCTCCTCGGGCCCCGGCTCCCGGGACGCCTCCTCGACGACCGGACGGTTGCGGTCCCAGTGCCCCAGGGCCGCCTGCCGCCACTCGTGCACCAGGGCGCGCGGGAAGTCGTCCCGGGCGTACGTCATCAGCCGGGCCAGCCGCCCCGGCTCGTGGCAGTCGTGCGCGGCCCGGCCGAAGTGGGCGGCGAGACCCACGAACCGGTCCACGGCGAACCGCGCACCCAGCTCGCTGCGCGCGTGCACCGCCGAGCCGTGCCCGTCGGCCACGGCGAGGATCAGCGGATCCTCACCGGATCCGGTGCCCCGGCACTCGTACCAGTCCTGGTTGCGCCGCTTGTTGACCCCCTGGACGCTGTCCGCGAGCGTCTCCCACCGTCGCACCCCGAGCGTCACCACACGTCGTCGTCATCGTCGTCGTCCAGCACCGGCGGTGCGTACGGCTGCTTGGCCATGGTCAGGGTCTTGCCCGAGCTGTCGCCCAGGACCGGTTGGGAGGCCGCCTTCACGGCCGCCGTGGACGCCCACCGGATCGCGGCGGCCAGCTGCTTGGGGCTGTTGGCGTCCAGCGGCTGCAGCTCGGGGTTGCCGAGGAACTCCTGGAGCACCCCGCGGTCCGCGTCCGCGCCGATCGCGACGGCGACCCGCACCGCCTTGCGTCCCCAGGGACTCGCGTCGACGGCCTTCAGGCCCGCCCGCCAGTCGTCGGTGGGCACCCCGTCCGAGACCAGCGCCAGTACCGGCTTCAGCGCCCGCTGCGGCATCGGCGGGGTCTGCAGCTCCCGCGCCACCAGGTGCAGTGCCTCACCGAGGTTGGTCATGCCGTCGACCTGTACGTCCTGCCAGGTGAAGTCGTCGACCGGGACCGGGGTCTGGTGGTGCCACTGGGCGGTGGTGGAGAAGGTGACGGTCCGCAGCAGCAGTTGGGCCGCCGGGTTGTCGTGGGCCACCGACCTCATCTCCGGGATGGCCTCTCTGATCGCGTAGTTGAGCCGCGCGATCTTCTCGCCCTGCATCGAGTACGAGCAGTCGAGCAGCCAGATGAAGTGGACCGGCCGGTTGGCCATGGGCCCGCCGGGAATGTCGCTCACGCCGTGATTCCTTTCGGGTGAAGGGGAGTTCGGTTCGGTCAGGGCAGCAGCAGCCGTACGCCGCAGGCGAGCGCGGCCGCCGCCAGGACCAGGGCGGTGACGAACAGGCCCGCCAGCGCCCGCCGGGCCCGGGAGACGGAGGGGGTGACCTGGTTCATGCCGGGCTGTACCTCCCCGCCTCGGCGCCGTCCGGCCGCCGCCGCTGCCTGCCCGGGCGGCCGCCGCTGCCGCCGGACCCGGTGAGCGGGCCGGTGCGCAGCCCCGAGGCCGCGAGCAGCCACAGCACCGGCTCGGCGGCCCGGCGCTGCTCGCTCTCCAGCGGCCCGGTGCCGGTGGCCGCGTGGGCGCTGACCGCCCAGTAGCGGGCCGCCCCGAAGTCGTGGCCCAGGGCGCGGACCAGCGCGCCGAGACCGACATCGGCGAGCCAGTCGTCGATGCGCGGGCCGGGCACCGGCAGCGAGCCGAGCTGGTCCAGCACGTCCCGCTTGGTGACCACGGTGGCCACGGACATCCGGGACCGCCGGCCGGTGAGCGCCGCCAGCTCTCCGGTGAGCCGCTGGTACGTCTCCCAGGGGCCCTGCGCCGAGGGCCGCGCCCGGTCCGTCCGCTCGGTGTCCGCCGGGCCCAGCCGGCCGCGGACCTTGGGATCGGCCAGCACGTCGGCGACCAGGACCACCCCGTCCGCGTGCGCCAGGTACTGCTGGGCGCGCACCCGTTCGGCGTCGCTCACCTGCTCGCCCATCGGGTCGTACAGGTACAGGAGGCGCCGCCTGCGGCCTCGGGCCACGGTCAGCATCATGGCGCGCGGCTGGCCGCCGGTGGTGGCGTGGGCCCAACCGGTGCGGTTCAGCTCCTGGTTGAGGCCGGTCTGGGTGCGCTGGTCGTCGACGGTGGCGTACTCGACGCGCAGTTCGCCCTGCCGGGACCAGGAGTGCAGCCCCTCGACCATGGCCGCCATCAACATCGTCTTGCCCGACGAGGTGCCGCCGACCAGCGGGGTGTGCACCACGCGCATGGTGCCCGCCGCCCGGGGCAGGAACTGCTCGCAGCGCGGACACAGCGCCGTGAGCTTTCCGCGCCCCAGCAGCCGGGAGGCCGGCATCCGGTGCCCGCACCGGCACACGTGCCACAGCACCCCGTACCGCCCGGGCCTCAACTCGGCATGCAACGCCTGACAGTTGGGGCAGCGGTGCAGCGCCAGCGGGACCGGGGCGTAGCAGCCGGGGTGCGGGCACTTGACGCGGATGCCGCGCAGCAGCAGCCAACCGCGTTCCACCCCGCGCAGCACGGGCACACCGGCGGCCCAGCTCAGCCACACCACGGCCAGCAGCAGCGCGAACAGCACCAGCACCGCGCCGAGCAGCAGCGTGGCCAGCGCGGCGCCGACCAGCGCGCCCGCGCCGGTGCCGGGCGCGATCAGCACGACCAGCAGGAACCGGTACAGCGGCGCCGTGGCGCGTACACCCGAGGCGCGGCGTCCCTGGAACAGGTTCCGCACGGTCCGGTTCAGCCACGGATGGGCCAGTGCGGACCAGACGGCCCGCATCCCGGCGAGTCCTGCGGACACCGCGTCCGCCCACGACTGCCGCCACCAGTGGGCGAGATGCGCGGGCTCACCGCTCCCGACCGCCGCGAGCCGCGGATCGGTGCGGCCCGCCTGCCAGGGCCCGAGCCCGCGCCACACGGCCTGCACCCCGAGCCCGAGGAACTCCCACAGCGTGCGGAACACGCACACCGCCACGGCCACGACCCCGGCCCAGCCGAACAGGGCCAGGAGCACCAGCACCAGCACGCCGGCGTTGCCGTCCCCGCCCACGTTCACCGGAGGCCTCCCTCGCCCGGCGGTTCCACATCGCCGTACCAGGTCGCCTGCCGCTCCTCGCGCCGCCCCCGCCCGGTCAGCCGGCCGGCGAGCCGGCCCAGGGCACCCGGGCGGTTCCAGGCGCGGTAGGCGTCCAGCCGGCCCCGGCCGGTACGGCGCAGTGCCTCCTCGACCGCGCCCCGGTCCTCGTCGGGCAGCGCCCGCACGACGGGCCGCAGCACCTTGGCCAGCAGGGTCGTGCGCGTCGCCGCCCAGGCCGGGTGCGTCTGCGGATACGCGCTCCAGTCGCCGAAACAGGCGGCCACGTACGACGGCACGGTGCGCAGCCGCTCGCCCACCCGGTCCCCGTGCGCCACCCGCTCGTACGCGGCCAGCAGCCCCGGATCGCCCGAGCGGGCCAGCGCGTACAGCTCGCTCTCGGACGCCGTCGGGCGCGGCCCGGTGTAGGCCTCGCTCCCCGGTGCCGGGACGGCCAGCAGCCGCCGGGCGACGGCGTCGTACACCCGCTGCGTCACCGGCTCGGGGGCGGGCTCGGCCGCGCCGTCCCGCAGTCCCCGCACCTGGTCCACCCAGCCCTCGACGTCCTGGTCGGCGTCGAGCAGCCCCGCGTACTCCAGCAGGAGCAGCGGCGCCCGGTGCGCCGACCGCAGCTCGGTGGTGAAGCAGCGCAGCAGGTCGGCGGCGAGGACCGGTACGGCGGGGTCGTCGGCCGGGGCGGCGAGGGCGGCCTCGACCAGCAGGTCCCGGGTACCGGCCAGCCGGTGCGCGTCCGAGCCCAGCTCGCTCAGCAGCAGGCTCGCCTCCTCCCCGGTGGGCAGGCCGTCCGGCCACACCAGGAGGAACGCGGAGCGCAGGACGGCCGGTTCGGCGTGCGGCGAGACCCCGGCGGTGCGCAGCACCTCGTGGAACCGGCGCCGCCGGTCGCCGCCGGCCCGCCGCGCCCCGTCGGCCTGGACGCACATCCGCAGATGCGGGAAGCCGGAGTCGAGCGAGACCGGCAGCCCGGACCCGGCCAACCGGCCTGCGGTCCCCGGGGGATTGGCGGCGGCGAGGGCGTCGAGCGCTCCGAACAGGGCGGTGCGCAGCGCGGGGTGACCGTGCACGGCGTCGAGGAGGGCGGGGGGAACGCCCTGGCCGTCGGAGGACGACTCCTCGGCCGTCGGCTTCTCGACCGCCGGTTCCTCGGCCGTCGGCTCCCCGGTCCGCTCGCTCACCAGGTCCCGGGCGATACGCCCCGCGAACGCCGGGAGCGCCTCCGTGCAGTCCACGTCGAGCAGGTCGGCGACGCGCAGCAGGGCGAGGGGCCGGCCGGTGGCCGGTTCGGTCGGGTCGGCGATGCCCTGCCGCAGGGCCGGGGCCAGGTGCCCGGCCAGCTCGGCGCGGAGCGCCGGGGTCAGCGAGCCCGCGACCAGCGGGGGCACCGGGCCCCGGCCGAGCACCGCCGTGGCCAGCACGCGGGCGGCGAGCGGCGCCGACACGGTGGTGGGCACCTGACCGTCCAGCCGGGCCGACAGGGCCGCCAGCGCGGCCGGTTCGTCGTCCAGGGCCGTACCGGTGGGGCTGTACCGCGCGTCCTGCCCGCCCCGGTCCTGGCCGACGGGGCTGTATCGCGTGTCCTGCCCGCCCGGGCCCTTGCCGCTCCCGCCGGCCAGGGCCGCGACCAACCCGGGGAGCGTCTCCGGAGGCAGTGTGAACGCGTGGTCCGCCGCCCAACGAGCCGCCACCGCACGCCCGTCGGAGCGCAGCCCGACGCCTTGGACGAGCGCGGCCACCGCGAGCGGGCCCAGCTCGCCCGAGATGTCGCGGAACAGTTCGGGCCGGCCGGCCGCCCAGACCCGCGCGCACACCTCGGCCCAGACGTCCTGGACGGGGTCCTCATCGGCCCCGGCAGTGCAGTCGTGCACGCGGAACCGGTGGTCATGGCCGACCGGCTCGGAGGACGGCAGCGCCCCGACGATCTGCTGGCGGGCCTGCTGCGGACGGCGCGTGTACGTGGTGAAGGTCAGCCGGTGCGCCCGCTCGCGCGGCAGGACGGTGCAGGCCAGCGCGATCCACTGGGCCACGTCGGCGCTGTCGTGCTCCACGAGGACGATCTGCCGGGTGTCCGTCTCCTCGGCCAGGGCACGCAGGTCCGCGAAGAACGCCGCGAGCCGGTCCGCGCGGGACCGGGCGAAGGCCACGAGCCCGTCCCGGCGCAGCAGACCCGACGGCTCGAACCGTTCCACCGGCTCCGGCCGCCCGTCCGGGGGAGTGGCGTCGGCCCAGCGCGGCGACTCCCAGGCCGTGATGGGCAGCGCCCCGTCCGGCAGCCGTACCCCGGGCGGCAGATGCAGGGCGTGGGCATGGAAGTTGCCCCACCGCCCGCTGTAGTCCGCTCCGGTGTACACCGAGCGGCTCAACAGCCGTCCTCCGTCGGACAGTTCGCTGCAGCTGAAGGCCTTCGGGAAGCTCTTCAGCTGCTCGGCGTCCGGGCGGGCGGGCAGGTCGCGCGGCGGCTCGTACCCGATGAGCTGCTCCGCCTCCCGCAGCAGCGTCTGCGGCACGCCGGGGCTGACCGCGGTGAACCGGAAGCCCGACCCGTCCGGGCCGGGCGGCGCCGAGGTGTAGTGCAGCTGGACGAGGCTCACTTGGCACGCCCCTTCCCCGCGGCGCGCACGGGCAGCAGTCCGCGCCGGGACAGCAGCCACAGCAGCGGATCCTCCACCCGCACCGGCTGCGGACCCGACTTCGGCGCGTCGGCCGGGGCGTCCGCGGGCGGCGGCGCGCCCAGTGCGGACAGCCCGAACAGGGACAACTCGGCGAAGTCCAGTTCCAGTTGGCGCAGCAGCGCGCCGGAGTCCCAGTCGGTCAGCAGGGAGCGGAGTTCCTCGTGCACGGCCACCCGGTCCTCACCGTCGTAGGTGCCCGCGCTGTGCGGGGCGTTGTGCAGCAGCGGGGAGTGCGGGTCCAGCAGGGGTCTGAGCATGTCCGTCTTGGTGACCGCCACCGCGATCGGGGTGGACACCCGCCCCCGTGTCCTCCCCTTGCCGTGGGCTCGCAGCTGGGCGGCCAGGTCGGCGGCGATCTGCTGCGGCGAGGTCTCCACCACGGGCAGCGGCGGCCCCTCGTGCACCACCAACCGGTCTCGCACCGAGCCTAGTTGGAGCGGATCGACGAGCAGGATGATCCCGTCGGCGGCGCCGAGGTAGCGGGTGTAGCGGTCCATCGCCTCGGTGCCCGCGAGGTCCTCACCGGCCGCGTCGAAGAACACCAGCGTGGTGTGCCGGGTCCCGGCGCCGCCGAGCAGGCCCTTGCGGGGCAGGCTCAGCCGGTACAGCAGCGGGTCGTTGAAGCCGAGCGCGGCCGGCCGGGTGGCGTCCGGCAGCCGCAGCCGCTCGTACAGGTCCTCGGCCATCTCCTTGTCCCGCGTCTGGGTGCTCTGCCCCATCGCCGCGAGCGAGGCGTGATAGGCCTGACCCACCCGCTGGTTCAACTCGTTGACCAGCACGGACACATAGGTGCTCTTGCCGGACGCCTTCGCGCCGACCAGCGCGATGATCCGGCTGTCCTGGTCGCAGTAGTCGCTCGGCAGATCGCTGTGGCAGGACCCGCACACCCGTACGGGCGTGGGCACCCCGCACTGCGGGCAGGGCACGCTGCTGCCCCCGCCACCGAGCCCGGCGACCTTGCGCGCGGGGGTGAACACGGGCCCGCGCATCCGGGACGCCGGAGGCACGCCGGGACCCATGAACCCGGCCCAGGCGTCGTCGCGTTCGGGCCCGCAGGGCGCGCCGCCGCGCACCCCGCCCGGGGTCATCAGGCAGCGGTACGGCAGCTTGGCAGCCGACGCGCGGGCGAAGCAGTAGGGGCATATCACGGTCGTCATGGCTCAGCGCACCACCAGGCTGGCGAGAGAGGGTTCTTCGAGTCGCACCGAGGCCGCGTGCTCCCCGAGCAGGAAGCCGCGCAGGGTGTAAGGGGCCGGGCAGGGGGAGGCCGGCAGCTCCTGTTCGACGGTCCCGTGCCGCGACAGATCGGGCCCGGGTATCCGCAGGACGGTCGTGCCGTCGGCCGCGCTGCGCGGACGCAGGGTGCCGCTGCGCGCGACGCACACGAATTCCGGTACGTCCCCGGGCGCGCCCGGCGCGGCCAGGGTGACCCGGAGCAGGGTGCGGCCGCCTCGGCCGAGGAACCGCCGTTGCGTGCACACCAGTCGGTACCGGATCACGGCGTCGGGCGGCAGCAGCGCCTCGGCAGCGTCCGGCACCACCACGACGGCGCCCGGCACCCGGGGCACGGTCGCCGCCCGGATCCGCACGGCTTCGGGGCCGACGGGCAGCCGCAGCCCGCCGCGCCGGTAGGCGTGCGCGGTCAGGATCCGTTCCCCGCCGCTCTCCGGGCCGTCCAGGGCCGTCCAGCCGACCAGGAGGTGCCCGACGTCCTCGGGCCAGTCCAGCGTGATCCGGGCCTGCCCGTCCGGCAGCCGCTCGACGGAGAGCCCGGGCACGGCGTGTACGGCCTCCACGCCGACGACCGGTCCGGCCAGCGCCCGCGCACCGAGTACGGCGACGGCGGCGACCTCGGCGTACGTGCCCGGCGGAGGACACAGGGCGCCCGCCTTCTCGGGCCACTCCAGCGCGGCCGGCAGCTCCCGCGCACGCAGCTCGGTGCCCGGCACCGGCGCCGGCCCGGGCCACACCACCAACCGCACTTCGGCCCCCTCTCCACCGCTCCACTCGAACCGCACGGCCCCGCTCTCGGCTCGCGCGGCGAGGCTGCGCACGGGCTCCGGCCAGGGGTGGACGGTGCCGGTCACCCGCAGCCCTGGGGAGGCGACCCGGCTGCCGTCGGGCGCCCGGTAGTGGCAGACGATCCGGAAGGAGTGCGGGCCGGCCGTCAGCCCGGTGGCCGTGAACCCGTCGGGCCGCTGAACGAGCCGGACGGCGGTTTCGCCCGGACCCTTGGGCGCGTCTGCTGGTTGCTGGGTGTGGTGGCGGGGGGTCTTGGCCGGGACGGTGGGCTCGGCGGTGATGTCGGTGCCGGCTGCAGACCGCTGGGCGAGCTGGATGGCGGCTGCGTCCCGGAGCTTGGGCGCGTCCGCCGGTCGCTGGGTGGGGCGGCGGGGGATCCTGTCCTGGCCTGCGGGCTCGGCGGTGTTGCCGGTGGCGCCCGCCGGTCTCCGTGCGTGGAGGACGGCGGCCTCGTCCGGACCCGTGTGCTCGACCGTGATGTCGCTCGCGTCCGTCGGTCGCTGCCAGGAGCAGTGGATGCGGCCCGGGCCGTCCGTCAGTACCGGGCGCCCCACTTCCGGGGCGACCAGCAGTCGGCGCGACACCAGCGGCGGGCCCGCCACCCGGCCGTCCCGCAACGGCAGGGCCGCGTACCGCACCCCGGCGCCCGGCGGGGCGTCCTTGTCCCGTACGGTCCCGGCCGCCGTCGGGTCCGCGCCGGGCACACTCCGTACCGCGGGTCTGCCCCGCTCCGTGCGGTACAGCCGCAGCAGCCGCCACACGCCCGGAACGTCGTGCCGGTCCTGCCAGCTCAACTCCACTTGATCCGGCAGTAGTTCGGCACGCAGCAGGGGGTGCTGGCCGGACTCGGGCCGGTGCAGGCGGACCAGACCGCGCAGGGCGCGGCGGTCGTCGGCCGCGCCGCACAGCGCCTGCAGGTACGCGCCGCTCGCGCCGTCCCGGTCGCCCTGCTCCTCGGCCCGCCGGGCGGACCGCAACAGGTCCTCGACCAGGCCCATCCGCTCGGCCACTTCCGATCGCAGCGCGGCCAGCGCGGGGTCACCGCCGCCCGGGGGCAGCCGGTCGAGCAGGGCTCGCAGCCGGTGCAGCTTCCGCCGCTCCAGGGCGTCGGCGAGCGACTCGGCGGCATCGCGCCGGCGTCGGTCGAGGGCGGGGCGCAGCCGGGCGGCCGCCACCAGCCCTTCGATCTCGTCGGCGTGCACCCCCGACTCGGCCGCGACACGGGGGCGTTGGGACGCCGGATGGTCCTGCAGCAGACCTATCAGCTGGTAGAGGACGACCCGGCGCAGGGCCTGCGGATCGCGCCGGTGCAGCTCGGCGAGCCGTGGGGCGAGCGGGGCGCCCGGTCCCGACCCGTGCGCGAGACCGTCCAGGTACAGCCCGTCCACCCGGCGCCGCCCCCACGGCCCCGACGGCACGAACAGCCCGTCCAGGACCCGTAACCCCCCGGGGGAGGCGTGCAGGACCTCGCCGAGATGACGTAACCCCGCCGCGTGCTGGGCGGCGGCCAGGCTGCCGTAACCGGGTACGAGGGGGCTCAGCGGCAGACCCGACAGGGCCCTGGGCAGCCCCAGGTGATGCCCGAACTCCTGACCGGCCACGCGCACGTTCTCCCCCGATAGTGCTTCGAGGCACCATCCCAGCAGATCCTGAGGGGGTCAGGAAAGGGGCGCGAGCCGCTGACTGGCCAAGGGCGGGTTGTGGCGTGCATGAGTGAGTGTCGGGGCTGCGGTGAGTGAGGGCGTCGAGGAGGGAACAGGAGTTCCTGTGCCGAATGTGTGACAACGCCCACGACCGGTCGGGGGCGTTCGGCTGAGCGTGGGTGCTGGAGACAGGGCTCGCCACCGTCGCTGGGGACGGTTTCGGGGAAACCGAGCAGGTCGGGACCGTAGCGTGACCAGGCCGGCGGACGCTGGTCAGCTGATCCGGCAGTTCCGGCCCTTGGCCGCGATGGTGTGCTGCTCCATCTTGCCCGACGAGCCGACGCTGTAGATCTGCCCGTCCGGGAGGGTCAGCAGGCTGTGGGCGCCGATCTCCGTCTCGGTTTTCTTCCCCTGAGCGGAGAACGTGGTCAGCTTGCCGTTGGAGAGGAGAACACTGCAATCCCGGAACAGGCCGATCTCCCCGGCGCTCTTGACCGAAACCTTCTTGAACGGGGTGGATCGGCTACCTGAAGTAATGGAGATTTCCTGTGTCGATTCGTCAGAGCTTGCGGAGAATGCTCCGAGCATGGTCGATGTGTCAGAGCTCGCGCAATCACTTGCGAACTGCGCAGTGTCACGGATTTTCTTGCCGGTCGTCAGGCTGAACTCGGACGCCCTGTCCCCCAACGTCCACATCGTGCCCTGTTCCGGAGAAAGGCATCCGACGCTCCCGGGGAGGCCGGTGGATATCGATGAAGGCGAAAGATGCTCCCCGGTGAGGGGGAATCGAAAGGCGCTCCAGGGTGCGCCGCTGTTCTGCTGGACGGAGATCAGCAGTGTGGTGTTGTCCGCCGAGACCCTGCCCATGGAGTCACTGATGCCCTTGGGGAATGGTTTCGTGTGGGTCTTGCCGCCGTCCGACCAGATGATAGAGGATTCCGACGTGGCCACCCACGTGTCCTTGCTTCTGGCCCACTGGACGACCAAGGACTTCTCCGTGAAGGGCTGGGTCGTGGAACTTTCACCGTGCTTCCACACCACATGGGATTCGGATGCGGACTTGTTCATGTCCACTGTGGCCGATATTGCGGCATCCGGGCATGCTGCGGCGCAGTGGACGTCGGTGGGGAAGTATCGCTTCTCCTGCCACATCTTCTTCCCGTCGCGCGTATACCCGCTCAAGACCTCGCGGTCGGTGTCGAAGGTGATGTATCCGTGACTGTCCCCGTCCACCAGGACCAAGCTGCCCTGCGACGAGGGTGCGCCGGCTGCGGGGCCGGTGTCGGAACTCGAACAGCCGGCGATCAGCGTCGCCGAGGCGGCCGCTGCGACGAGCGCGGCCAACTGCCTTTTCAGTGCCATGAATTTCCCCCGTCGAACGATTACGGGTGTGCGGCCGGAGTCGCACACCCGTATCTATCCTTCAGTCGTCAGAACGCGAACGACTTCGACTTGCAGTCGACGGGCCACCCGTTGATCCCGTCCATGTTGTACCAGCCCTCAGCGACGAGGCGGGTCGTGCCCTTCTTCGTGATGGGTCGCTGGCTCGTGGGGAACTGGGTGCTGAAAGCCACCAGGTCCCAGCGCGCCTCACCCTTCTTTCGCCGGTCTATTCCCTTCCGCGTGGTGCGGTCGAGCAGATAGGAGAGGATTTCGAAGTCGGAGCGGCTCTTCCTGAAGCCGTGGCTGGTGGGGTAGTAGTAGCGGTCGGTGTGCTGCCAGGTGGTGCTGGTCTTCTTCATGTAGAACGTCTTGACCGTGATTTTCGCGTCCGAGGAGGGGTTGATCGACGCGGAGCAGGCCGTGGACTGGGAGGCGGCGACGGCCTCGGGAGCGGAGAGGCCTGCCGCCATGACTGCGGCCGCCAGCGGTGCGACGATTGCAGCCGTGCGCTTCTTCGTGATTCTCAAGATGAATCCTTTCCCCGTTTCTTAGTCAACATCATCCTTGCTCATGGATAGGATGCAGATCAACGGAGTTGAGGATCTCCTGAGGTACTTAACATTGTGGAAACACGAAGTCAGGCGATTCGCGGCAAAGAAATGTCCGACGCCGCGGCGTGGAAACGGCGCAGCACCAGAGCGGCCACCTCGGGCGCTGGGCCCAGCACGCTCGCGAGGACGTCCGCACCGTGCGCGCCACGCGCGATGCGGTCCGGCAGGAACCCCGGTGCCAGTACATAGGGTGCGACAGCGACCCGCTTGCAGCCGACTTCCCGCAGTTCCCGTACGGCGTCCTCGGTGCGCGGAAGGGATGCGGAGGCGAACGCGGGCCGCACGGCACACCAACCGGTCTGCCGCCACTCCCGCGCGATTGCTGCGATCACCGCGATCGCCTCCGGGTCCGTGGACCCCGCCGAAGCCAGCACGACTCCGGTCGAGGACTTGTCGGCGGGACTCAACCCCGCCTCGTGCAAGCGCCGTTCCAGCGCGGACAGCAGCAGCGGGGACGGGCCCAGCACCTCTGCCTGCCGGATCCGCAGCTGGTGCGGCGCCTCCCGCAGGACCGCCGGGATGTCGGCCTTGGCGTGGAACGCACGCGTGAGCAGCAGTGGCAGGGCTACGACGTCCCGCACGCCCTCCGCCGCCAGGGACTCCAGCACCCCGTGCACGGACGGGATGTTGAATTCCAGGAAGCCTGTCTCCACCCGCAGGTCCGGGCGCAGCGAGCGCACCCGGCGTACGAGAGCGTGCACCGTCGCGGCGTGCCGCGGGTCGCGACTGCCGTGGGCGATGACGAGGAGGACGGGCTTGTTGTACATGGGACTTCAGCTCTTCACCAGCAGGCCGCGGCTGCGCAGCACCCACCGTTCCAGCGGGCTGAAGATCAGCAGGTCGATGGCGATGCCGACGAACAGGATGAGCAGGATGGCGAGGAAGACCGTCGCCATGCTGCTGTTCGTACGGCCCACCTCGAGCAACTGGCCCAGACCCATGCCCATGTCCGGCGACTGGGCGATGATCTCGGCGGCCATCAGCGAACGCCAGGAGAACGCCCAGCCCTGCTTCAGACCGGCCACATAGCCGGGCAGCGCCGCCGGCATCACGATGTGCCACGTGCCACGCAGCCCCGTCGCACCCAGAGTGCGGCCCGCTCGCAGGAACAGCGGGGGCACCTGGTCGACGCCCGACACCAGGCCGTTGGCGATCGAGGGGACGGCGCCGAGCAGGATCACCGTGAACATCACCGAGTTGTTCAGACCCAGCCAGATCACCGCCGGCGCGACCCAGGCGACCGAGGGCAGCGACTGCAGACCGGACAGGATCGGGCCGAACGCCGCGCGCACGAACTTCACCCGCGCCACCAGCAGACCCAGAGGCGTACCGATGGCCAGGGCGAGCAGGAAGCCCAGCAGGCCGCGGGACACGCTGCCCCAGATGTAGTCGAGCAGGGTCCCCTTGAGCCACTGGTCCTCGACCTCGCCCCAGACATCGGCGGGGGAGGGCAGCTTCGACGGGTTGTCGACGACCGGGTAGAGCAGGCTCCAGGCCACCAGCACCACGGCGACGGCGATGACGGGCGGCAGGATCTTGTTCTTGAAGGTCTGGCTGAAGGGCGTACGGCCGGTGGCCGTGGTCTCCAGCGCGTCGAGGCCCGCCTCGACGCTTCCGGCGTCCTGGGCCGGCGTGGTCTCAGTGCTGGCCATGACGGCGGATCTCCCCACGCAGTACATCAGTGATCTCGAGGGACAGTTCGGCGACCGGCGCGTCCTCGATGCGACGCGGCTGCGGGATGTCGACCGTCCACTCGCGCGCGATCCGGCCGGGCCGGGACGACAGCAGGATGACGCGCTGCGCGAGCCGCACCGCCTCGCGCACGTTGTGCGTGACGAAGAGGACGGACAGGCCGGTCTCCGCCCAGATCCGGGTCAGCTCGTCGTGCAGCACGTCCCGCGTGATCGCGTCCAGCGCCGCGAACGGCTCGTCCATCAGCAGCAGGTTGCTCTCCTGGGCGAGCGCGCGGGCCAGTGCCACGCGCTGGCGCATACCGCCCGACAGCTCGTGCACGCGCTTGCCGTACGCGCCCTTGAGCCGGACGAGTTCGAGCAGCTCCTCGGTCTTGTCGCGCCGGTCGTTCTTCGGAACTCCCCTGAGCTTGAGGGCGAGTTCGATGTTCTTGCCCGCGGTCAGCCACGGGAAGAGCGCGTGCTCCTGGAACATCAGGGCCGGGCGGCCGTCCGTCGCGATGTCGCCGACGGTCGGCCGGTCCAGGCCCGCCACCAGGTTCAGCAGGGTGGACTTGCCGCAGCCCGAGGCCCCCAGGAGAGTGACGAACTCGCCGGGCGCGACATCGAGGCTGATGTCGTCCAGGACGAGCTGCTGCCCGCCCGGTCCTGCGAAGGACTTCGAGACATGCTCAAGGCGAGCGGCGTACTCCACCGACTCTTCGGCCTTGACGAGGGTCGTTGCCATGGTCGTCACCTCCTGGGAACTCGGGTCGGGAATCAGCTGGCGCCGAGACCGGCGTCGTCCACCGTGCTCGCGCCCTCGCCCTTGAGGACCTGGTTGAGGAGCGTGAGGTCGTAGATGCCCTTCAGGTTCGGCTTCTCCAGCAGGCCGGCCTTGACCGCGTGCTCCGCCTCGGTGTTGAGGGTGGAGGCCAGCGGGTCGTTGGTGAACTGGATCGACTTCCACGCCGGGTCGATGACGCCCGTCGGCAGCGCCTTGCCGGAGTCCGCCTCCAGCCGCTTGTTCGCCGTGGCCTTTGCCTCGTCAGGGTTGGCGTTGATCCACTTGTTGGCCTCGACCGAAGCCTTCAGCACGGCCTCGACGGCCTTCGGGTGCTCCTTGAGGAAGGCCTGCCGCACGACGATGTTCGTGATCACGAACTTCTTGTCCGGCCACAGCGCCGCCTCGTCGAGCAGTACCTTGCCGCCCTCCGCGACCAGCTTGGACGCGGTCGGCTCCGGCACCCAGGCACCGTCGATGGCGCCGGACGCGTACGCGTCCGGGGTGATCTTGTTGTCGGTGCGGATCACCGACACATCGCCCTTGCCGGTGTTCGCGTCGACCTTCCAGCCCTGGTCGGCGATCCAGTTGAGGAACGCCACGTCCTGCGTGTTGCCGAGCTGCGGGGTCGCGATCTTCTTGCCCTTGACGTCCTTCAGGGACTTGATCTTCTTCGGGTTGACGACGAGCTTCACGCCGCCGGAGGCCGAACCGCCGATGATGCGCAGGTTGGTGCCGTTGGCCTTGGTGTAGCCGTTGATCGCCGGGGAGGGACCGATCCAGCCGATGTCGATGGAGCCGGAGTTGAGGGCCTCGATCTCCGAGGGGCCGGCGTTGAAGATCTGGTAGTCCGCCTTGGTGGCCCCCAGTTCCTTCTGGAACAGGCCCTGCTGACGGGCGACGAGCGCGGTGCCGTGGGTCAGGTTGCCGAAGTAGCCGATCTTGACGGAGGAAAGGCCGTCGATCTTCGAGGACCCGGCGGCGACCTTCTCCTTCGCGTTGTCGGCGGTGGACTTGGACCCGTAGCCGCAGGCGGCGAGCGTGAGAAGAGGGAGCGCGGCTATGACCGCGAAGGTACGGCGAAGAGCAGATGTAGCAGGCACGGGAGGTGTTCCTCTCGGAGGCCCGGCGGTCACGGTCTCTCAGGTCGTGGCCGGGAGGTCGGCAGGTCTGCGTTTACGGCGGTGGGGGGTGAGGGCGCGCAAGCGGTGCGCGTACGTCAACGCACACATCGCGCCACTCCGCCCTGCCCGCTGCCGAGAACACCGCTGCCGACGCGGCCGCCCTCCTTCGCGAACGTGGAGTAGTAGTCGGTGGAGTTCATGTCAGAAGTCCCACCCGTCGCCCTCGGCCTCGTCCTTGACCGGCTCCGGGGAGGCGAACGACTCGCCGACCATGCCCGCGGTGAGCGTGGTGCCGTCGTTCGGGTCGATCAGGATGAACGAGCCCGTGCGCCGCGAGTCGGCGTAGGAGTCCACCGGCAGCGGCTCCGCGGTGCGGATCTTCACGCGGCCGATGTCGTTGGCGACGAGCTGTCCCGGGTGCGGGTGCAGGGACAGGTCGTCGAGCGTGAGGCGGGACGGGATGTCCTTGACGATGGCCTTGACCGTGCGGGTGCCGTGCTTGAGCAGCACCCGGTGCCCGACGGCCAGCGGCTGGTCGGCGACGTGGCAGACGGTCGCCTCCACGTCCTGCGTGGTGTCCGGCGCGTCCTTGGTCGGCACGATCAGGTCGCCGCGCGAGACGTCGACGTCGTCCGCCAGCAGGACGGTCACCGACTGCGTCGTCCAGGCCACGTCGACCGGCTCACCGAGCAGGTCGATGCCGGAGATCGTCGTCGTACGGCCGGAGGGCAGGATCGTGACCGGGTCGCCGACGCGGAAGGTACCGGCGGCGATCTGGCCCGCGTAGCCCCGGTAGTCCGGGTGCTCGGCGGTCTGCGGACGGATCACGTACTGCACGGGCAGCCGGGCGTGGCAGTGCGCCAGGTCGTGGGTGACCGGGACGGTCTCCAGGTGCTCCAGGACGGTCGGGCCGCCGTACCAGTCCATGTTGGCGGACGGCTCCACCACGTTGTCGCCGACGAGCGCCGAGATCGGGATCGCGGTGACCTCCGGGACGCCCAGCTCGGTCGCGTACGCCGTGAACTCCTCGGCGATCGCGGCGAACACGGACTCCTGGTAGTCGACCAGGTCCATCTTGTTGACGGCGAGGACCACGTGCGGCACACGCAGCAGCGCGGCGATCGCCGCGTGCCGCCGGGTCTGCTCGACCACGCCGTTGCGGGCGTCGACCAGGACCACCGTCAGCTCGGCCGTGGAGGCGCCGGTGACCATGTTGCGGGTGTACTGCACATGGCCCGGCGTGTCGGCGAGGATGAACCGGCGGCGCGGCGTGGCGAAGTAGCGGTAGGCCACGTCGATGGTGATGCCCTGCTCGCGCTCGGCGCGCAGGCCGTCGGTGAGCAGCGCGAGGTCAGGGCCGTCCTGGCCGCGGCTCGCGGACGCGCGCTCCACGGCCTCCAGCTGGTCGGTGAGGACCGACTTGGAGTCGTGCAGCAACCGTCCGACCAGCGTGGACTTGCCGTCGTCGACGGAGCCGGCGGTGGCGAACCGCAGCAGGGTGGTGGTCGAGAGCGCCTCGGTCGTGGTCGTGCTCATGCTTAGAAGTACCCCTCGCGCTTGCGGTCTTCCATCGCGGCCTCGGAGAGCTTGTCGTCGGCGCGGGTGGCGCCGCGCTCGGTGAGCCGGGAGGCGGCGATCTCGGCGATGACGGCGTCCAGCGTGGTCGCGTCGGAGTCGACGGCGCCCGTGCAGGACATGTCACCGACGGTCCGGTAGCGGACCAGGCGCTTCACGACGGTCTCGGACTCCTTCGGGCCGCCCCACTCGCCGGCCGTCAGCCACATGCCGGCCCGCTGGAACACCTCGCGCTCGTGCGCGAAGTAGATCTCCGGCAGCTCGATGCCCTCGCGGGCGATGTACTGCCAGACGTCCAGCTCGGTCCAGTTGCTGAGCGGGAACACGCGGACGTGCTCGCCGGGCGCGTGGCGGCCGTTGTACAGGTTCCACAGCTCGGGCCGCTGGCGGCGCGGGTCCCACTGGGAGAACTCGTCCCGCAGCGAGAAGACGCGCTCCTTGGCCCGGGCCTTCTCCTCGTCGCGGCGGCCGCCGCCGAAGACCGCGTCGAACTTCTCGCTCTGGATCCGCTCCGTCAGCGGGAGGGTCTGCAGCGGGTTGCGGGTGCCGTCGGGACGTTCCTTCAGCACACCGCGGTCGATGTAGTCCTGTACGGAGGCGACATGGAGGCGCAGCCCATGTGCGGCGACCACACGGTCCCGGTACTCCAGCACCTCGGGGAAGTTGTGTCCCGTGTCCACATGGAGCAGCGAGAAGGGGATCGCCGCCGGGGCGAACGCCTTCAGCGCGAGGTGCAGCATGACGATGGAGTCCTTGCCACCGGAGAACAGGATCACCGGCTTCTCGAACTCGCCCGCCACCTCGCGGAAGATGTGCACCGCCTCGGACTCGAGGGCGTCCAGGTGGGAGAGGGCGTACGGGCTGGCCGTACCCTCCTCGACCGTGGCGACGGTCGTCATGCCAGTCCCCTTTCGGTGAGCAGCGCGTGGACCGCGGCCGCGGACTCCTGCACGGTCTGGTGCTGCGACTCGATCCGCAGATCGGGCGTCTCGGGCTCCTCATAGGGGTCGTCGACCCCCGTGAGCCCCGACAGCTCGCCCGCGGCCTGCTTGGCGTACAGCCCCTTCACGTCCCGCACCGAGCACACCTCGACCGGGGTCGCCACATGGATCTCCAGGTACGACGTCCCGTTCTCCGTGTGCCGCTCGCGCACCGCCTGGCGGCTGTCCGCGTACGGCGCGATCACCGGGACGAGCGCCTTGACGCCGTTGCGGGCCAGCAGCTCGGCGACGAAGCCGATGCGCTGCACGTTGGTGTGCCGGTCCTCGCGGCTGAAGCCGAGGCCCGCCGAGATGAACTCGCGGATCTCGTCGCCGTCGAGCACCTCGACGCGGTGGCCCTCGGCACGCAGCCGGCCGGCCAGCTCGTACGCGATGGTGGTCTTGCCGGCGCTCGGCAGACCCGTGAGCCAGACGGTGGCTCCGGTGGTCACGTAATTCTCCTGGGTCGCAGTGGTCGCTTCGTCAACAGCAGTAACAACCGGAACTGTGGGCGAGGTGTGGGTTGCTGTGGGCGCCGTCATCCGTGGAGCCCGCACTCGGTCTTGGCCCGGCCCGCCCAGCGGCCGGCGCGCGCGTCCTCGCCCTCCAGGACCCTGCGGGTGCACGGCGCGCAGCCGACGGAGGCGTAGCCGTCCATCAGCAGCGGGTTGGTCAGCACGCCGTGCTCGGTGACGTAGGCGTCCACGTCGTCCTGGGTCCAGCGGGCGATCGGGGAGATCTTGACCTTCTGCCGCTTCTCGTCCCAGCCGACCACCGGGGTGTTCGCCCGGGTCGGGGACTCGTCGCGGCGCAGGCCCGTCGCCCACGCCTGGTAGCCCGTCAGGCCCTCCTCCAGCGGCCGGACCTTGCGCAGCGCACAGCACAGGTCAGGATCGCGGTCGTGCAGCTTCGGGCCGTACTCCGCGTCCTGCTCGGCGACCGTCTGCCGCGGCGTGAGAGTGATGACGTTGACGTCCATCACGGCCTCGACCGCGTCCCGGGTGCCGATGGTCTCCGGGAAGTGGTAGCCGGTGTCGAGGAAGACGACGTCGACGCCCTTCAGCACGCGGGAGGCCAGATGGGCGACCACCGCGTCCTCCATGGAGGAGGTGACGCAGAACCGCTTGCCGAAGGTGTCCACCGCCCACTGGAGGATCTCCAGCGCGGAGGCGTCCTCCAGGTCACGGCCCGCCTGCTCGGCGAGCCGCTGCAACTCCTCGGTCGTACGCTGTTCCTGAGCCGTCGTCATATCCGGTCGTCCCCTCCGTTGTCGGCTCGCTGAAGACCCCGGGTGAGCAGCCCGAGGAACTTCAGCTGGAATGCGCGGTTGCACGCCCCGCACTCCCAGGCGCCATGGCCCTGCTCACTGGGACGCAGGTCCTCGTCACCGCAGTAGGGGCAGTAGAAAGGTGCGGCCCGCTCGCTCACGACAGGGCCCTCCTCTTGTTCAGGGCTCGGTTCGCCTCCGGGGCGCTGGGTGCCGGTGTCGAGAGGACGACCGTGCTCACCCCTTCGGGCCTCCGCGCTCCCCCACTCTCGGCTTCGCTCGACCGGGGGGACCCCCATGCCCTCTCGGCACCGGCGCGCCCCTTCGGCTCACTCGCCGACCTCATGACAGAGCCTCTTCGGAAGCGCGCGCAGCCCAGGTGGCGAACCGCTCGCCGTCCTCGCGCTCCGCCTGGTAGCGCTTCAGGACGCGCTCGACGTAGTCGGGCAGTTCCTCCGAAGTGACCTTCAGGCCGCGGACCTTGCGGCCGAAGCTCGCCTCCAGGCCCAGCGCGCCGCCGAGGTGCACCTGGAAGCCCTCGACCTGCCGGCCGTTGTCGTCGAGGACCAGCTGGCCCTTGAGACCGATGTCCGCCACCTGGATACGGGCGCAGGCGTTCGGGCAACCGTTGATGTTGATCGTGATCGGTTCGTCGAACTCCGGGAGGCGGCGCTCCAGTTCGTCGATCAGCGAGACGCCGCGCGCCTTGGTCTCCACGATGGCGAGCTTGCAGAACTCGATGCCGGTGCAGGCCATGGTGCCGCGCCGGAACGCGGACGGGCTGACGCTGAGGTCCAGCGCCTCGAGCCCCGCCACCAGCGACTCGACCTGCGCCTCCTCGACGTCCAGCACGATCATCTTCTGCTCGACGGTGGTACGCACCCGGCCCGAGCCGTGCGCCTCGGCGACGTCGGCGATCTTCGCCAGCGTCGTACCGTCGACGCGTCCGACGCGCGGGGCGAAACCGACGTAGAACCGCCCGTCCTGCTGCCGGTGCACACCGACGTGGTCGCGCCAGCGCTCCACGGGCTGCGCGGGTGCCGGACCGTCGACCAGCTTGCGCTGCAGGTACTCGTCCTCCAGCACCTGCCGGAACTTCTCCGCACCCCAGTCGGCGACCAGGAACTTCAGCCGGGCGCGGGTGCGCAGGCGCCGGTAGCCGTAGTCGCGGAAGATCGAGATGACGCCCTCGTAGACGTCCGGGACCTCGTCCAGCGGCACCCAGGCGCCGAGCCGCACACCGATCTTCGGGTTGGTGGACAGGCCGCCACCGACCCACAGGTCGAAGCCGGGGCCGTGCTCGGGGTGGACCACGCCGACGAACGCGACGTCGTTGATCTCGTGCGCCACGTCCAGCAGCGGCGAGCCGGAGACCGCGGACTTGAACTTGCGGGGCAGGTTCGAGAACGCCTTGTTGCCGACGATCCGGCGGTTGATCTCGTCGAGGGCCGGGGTGCCGTCGATGATCTCGTCCGCGGCGATGCCGGCGACCGGCGAACCGAGGATCACGCGGGGCGTGTCACCGCAGGCCTCGGTGGTGGACAGCCCGACGGCCTCGAGGCGCTCCCAGATCTCCGGGACGTCCTCGATCCGGATCCAGTGGAACTGCACGTTCTGCCGGTCGGTGATGTCCGCGGTGCCCCGCGCGAACTCCTGCGAGATCTCACCGATCACCCGCAGCTGCTCTGTCGACAGCCGCCCGCCGTCGATCCGCACCCGCAGCATGAAGTACTCGTCGTCCAGCTCCTCCGGCTCCAGGATCGCGGTCTTGCCGCCGTCGATCCCGGGCCGACGCTGGGTGTAGAGACCCCACCAGCGCATCCGCCCGCGCAGGTCGTTGGGGTCGATGGAGTCGAAGCCGCGCTTGGAGTAGATCGTCTCAATGCGTGTCCGCACATTGAGACCGTCGTCATCCTTCTTGAACTGCTCGTTGCCGTTGAGCGGGGTGAAGTGCCCCGCGGCCCACTGACCCTCGCCGCGGTGACGGCTCACCTTGCGGCCGGGCGCGGACGCGGCGGGGTTCTGCGGGTTGGCGGCCATGGTTCTACGTCCTTCGGACATCAATGGATTGGGTCGGCGCGCAGCGCCGTCGATGAGCGGCGGCGGTCGGGTGGCGGGCGGGATGCTCTGACCTGCGCATTAGGGCACGCGGGCAGGCGTGCGCGGCTCTGCGCAGGCAGGGATCAGGTGTACGAGGAGATCGGCGGTGCTGGGGCGGTCAGCTCGCCGGACAGATGGCGCTGGACATGCGGCCGAGATCGACGTGCCGCCGACTCACCAAGGCAATTCCAGTTCCAGACATGACGGAAGCGTGTCACGGGGATCTCTGGGCAGTCCACTGTTATCCGCATACTGGACATGCGTGTCTCGAATGGCAAGACACTGTGATGTGGGTCTCGTGCGGAGTGTCAGAACCGGCTCGTGACCTCTGGTCGATCCTGGGACACCCCGACATCTGCGCCCCTATCCTGCCGGTCCGGGGAGTGAGACGGCGAACGGGGGACGGCCGTGGGGGACCAGGTGCGGCAGTGGCTGCCGGCGGTGGGCGCCTTCGTCCTCGGGGTTCTGGTCCTCAAACTCAAGGACTGGCTCAAACGACTGGTGGACAAGGCGGCCGCCGCACTCTACCGCCGCCTGGCCGGCAGCGCCCTGCTCCGCCGGACGGCGCTGCGCCGCTACACGGTCAAGACGCACGAACGGAACCGGAGCTTCTCCGTCTCCTTCCGGCCGGACGAGAACCAGGCCATGGACATGGCGTCCGTCTACGTCCCGCTGCGCACCGCCGCCGGCTTCGGCGCCGAACAGCGAGAGGCCACCGCCTCGCTGCACGAGTCCCGCCAGGCCGTGGTGCTCGGCGTACCCGGCGCGGGCAAGACGATGCTCCTGCGGCACACCGTGCTGGCCTGGGCGCGCGAGCGCTACCGCCCCGACCTGCCCGGGCGCCGCAGGTGGTACGACCCCCGGCGCAGACACCGCGTCGACCTGGGCACGCCGACCGACATCCCGGTACTGCTGTCACTCCACTCCGTCGACCTGGACGCGGGCGACATCACCGAGCACATCGTCGGCCACTTCGCCGAGTGCGACTTCCCGAACGCCCGCAGCTGGGTGGAGCGGGCCCTCGCCGAAGGCCGCCTTGCGGTGTACTTCGACGGCCTGGACGAGGTCCCCACGGCCCAGCGGCCGCGGGTCGCCACCGAGATCAGGCGCTTCATGAAGCTGTACGACCGCTGTCGCGCGGTGGTGACCTGCCGGGTGGCGGTGTACCGGGGAGAGTTCGCGGAGGAAGGCATCCCGGTCCTCCTGGTGGAGGAGTTCGACGACCGCCTGATCCAGCGCTTCCTGCACGGCTGGCCCTGGCCGCGGGGCCTGGCGGCGGACACGGTGGAGCAGCTGCTGGGCGCGCTCCGGGACACACCCCAGCTGATGCCGCTGGCCCGCAACCCGCTGCTCCTGACGATGATCGCCCACCTCTACAGCAACGAGTACGCGGGCACCGACCAGGTCCTGCCCCACAACCGCGCCGACTTCTACAACGAGGTCACGGTCAGCCTGCTGCGGGACCGGGACCGGGACAAGGTGCGCCGCTTCCCGCCGACGCTGAAGCGGGCGGTCCTGCAACAGCTCGCGCTGACCGCGCAGAGCGTGCCCTCGGACGCGTACGACCGCCTGGCGATGCCGTACGAGAAGGTACGGCGGGAGACCGGCACGGTCCTGGAACGCCTGGGCCGTCCCCCGGAGGAGACCGACGACATCCTCACGGAGATCGTCGACCGCAGCGGTCTCCTGCTGGCCATCGACAACGGTGAGCGCTTCCAGTTCGCCCACCTGACCCTCCAGGAGTACCTGGCGGCAACCGCCCTCCAGGCCGACGTCCTGCTGGACCGCTACCGCGGCGACCCCCAGGTCTGGCGCGAGGTCGTCCGCCTGTGGTGCGGAGCCGAGCCCCGCGACTGCACTGCGCTGGTCCGCGAGATCCTCACCGTCGACGCCTTGCTGGCCTTCCAGTGCCTGGCCGACGCCCAGCTGATCGAGGACTCCCTGGCGGACGAGATCATCGCCCACTTCCATGCTCTGCTGGGTGACGAGTCGGCTTCGCTGGAGCAGGAGGCGGTGGTGGCGGCGTTCGGGGTGGTGGCGGCGCAGCGGCGGGCGCGGGGTGCTGCGGTGTTCGAATTGCTGTGTGCGGCGGCTCGAGACACGTTGAGCCCCGCGCGGGCGTACATGGCGTTACGGGCGCTTGCGGCGTCGAACGTGCCGAGGGCGGCGCGGTTCCTGGCGGAGGGGATGGCGGAGCTGCCGGGCGCGGAGGAGGCGCTGGTGGCGATGGGGGATCTTGCCGTGCCCGCGCTGCAGGAGAGGTGGACGAGCGCGCCGGGGCGGGTGGCCCGGGTGCTGTGGCGGGTGCGTACGGAGAAGGCGACGCTCGCACTGTCGAAAGGCCTGATGACCTACGACGCTCCCCATAACGCGGTCGTCGCCACGTTCCTCGCGGATCTACTGCGCGAACCCGGACTCGAAGAAGTGATCCGCGATGCCCGCATCCGGATGGAGTTCGGGACTCTGTTCGATTGGGCGTGGAAGCCCTTCGCACGCCGTGGCGACGACCAGATGACGAGGGCCGTCAGCGTGCTGGCGCACTTCCTGTCCAACGTCGCCCGCGCCCCCCACGCCACCGTGCCCGATGATGTCCGGCCCGACCTCCGGATTCTCGTCCCGCTCGCCCTCGTGGATCCGGACGCCGACTCACCCGTCCCGATCGGAGGCCCCGTCGACCGGTGGACAGGGCTGTTGGCCGACCCGGTGGAGTCGGTCCGGGCAGGGCAGCAGGCCGAGAGACTTGTTGCGCGCGAGATGACGGAGGCGGGCGCACTGCCTCACTGGCGCGGGTGGTTGATCAACCGAATGCCGCCGCAGGAGGCCAGGCGGACACTGGACGTCCTGCTGAATTCCGGCTACCTCACCAAGGCCATGTGGGAACAGTGCACGGACGAGCTGGCCGACCGCAACAAGTCCGAGTGGACCGACGCAAGTTGGTGGGGGCTCTCCCTGTACCTGGCCTCCGGAGTGGGAGCGATTGCAAGGTCCGTCGCCGCACTGTTCGGCTGGCGGCCGTGGAACGTGGCCCCCCACTGGATCGTGCCCACGGCCGGTCTGTCCCAGGTCCTGGGGGGCTTGATCGTGTGCCTGCTGCTTACGGGGTCCATCGAGGATCCGGGGAAGCGCGTCAAGTACGGAGTGTTGGCATGGCTGACGCTCAGTGTGCCCTTCTCCACCGCCTTCGCCCTTTCGGCGTTGCTCGACAATCAAACGGTCGCGGCCGTGGCGATCCTTCTGCTCGTGGTCATGAGCCTGTGCATGCGTCGGCCTTACAACAAGGTGACGGCCAACCTCAGTGATGAGTTGCTGTTCTTCGTCAACACCCTCGCCACCCCCTACGCCCCCGGCCAGAACCCAGGCGTGGCCACCTCCGCCTCCAGCTCCACCTTGGTGTCGAACAGCCTGAACCCCCGCCGCTGATAGTTGTCCATCGCGAACTCCCCGTCCTTGCTGCAGGTATGCAGCCACACCCGCTTCGTCGGCGTCCGCTCCGGCCACCGCTCGGCCAGGTCCCAGGCGCGGGCCGTGCCGTACGACAGCAGGTGGCCGCCGATGCGGCGGCCGCGGAACGCGGGGATCAGGCCGAAGTAGGCGATCTCCACCACGCCGTCGTCCTGCGGGTCCAGCTCGACGTATCCGGCGGGGGTGCCGCGGTCGTAGGCCACCCACGTCTCCACACCGGGTCGGTCCAGGTGTTCCTGCCACCGGGTGTAGTTCCAGCCGAGGCGGTCGGTCCAGCGGATGTCGCCGCCGACCGCGGTGTACAGGAAGCGGCTGAACTCGGGGGAGGGGACCTCGGCGCGGACGATGCGGACGTCGCCGTCGGGGGCGGCGGCCGGCAGGAGATCGGCCGGTGAGGTCTGTTCCAGGGACCAGGTGGTGACAGGGATGCTGCTCATGCGGGCCAGGGAATCATCCCGCCCGGCGGTCTGTCGATCGACCAGGTCACCCCGGGTCAGCCCACCGAACGGTCGAGCACCGCCAGGGGCACCGCGAACAGCATCCGGTCCGAGACGGACCACACCTCGCCCGTCTCCTGCCAGTAGGACAGGGAGCCCGCGGACTCGGCCCAGCAGCGGTGGGAGGAGTCCGAGCTGCAGTGTGCCGCCTTCGCTCCCTTCGCGTCCTGGCGCCACAGCCCGCCGTGCCCGTCCCCGGACCTGGACAGCTGTCCCACATACCAGGACGGACCGGCCGACCCGGCCTGCCGGTACGACAGGACGCCCCGGATCCCGGCCGCCCGGGTCCGGTAGGCCTCGACCGCGTCCACCCGCCCGGCGGCGTCGGTGGCGAGCAGTCCGCTGCGCGCGGGATCCGTGCTGAAGGCGTAGCGCCACAGCCGGGCGTGCCGCTCGCTGCCGGGGGCGGTCCACTCGCCGGCGACCAGGCTGTCGGGCGCGGTGCCGCGGTCCAGGGAGAGGGCCGCGGGGCAGGGCGGGCCGGAGGGGGTGCAGCGGCCGGCGAGGTAGCGGTAGGAGCCGACGGCGGGCATCACGTACTCGTAGCCGTCGGCGGACCAGCCGCCGGGCACCCGGCCGATCGCGGGCGCGTCGACCGTGGTGCGCTGGATGCGGTCGAGGTCGTAGACGTAGAGCGCGTCGGCGCTGCCGGTCGTGGTGGTGACCAGGAGCTTGTCCTGGTACCAGACCATGCCGGAGACGCGGGAGACGAGGCCCCGGTAGTCGCGGCCGCCGTCGACGGGGACCACCAGCAGCACCCAGCGGTAGACGGGGTGGTCGGGGTCGTCGGCATCGACGAAGGCGACCTTGGCGAGGCCCCGCTCGGCGGCGGTCCCGGTGGTGGTGCCGTGGGCCCAGCCGGTGAGGATCGCCCGGTGGGTGCCCCAGACGCCGTCGTCGTCGGCGTCGCCGGAGGTGGTCACCGAGGCCGGGTGCCAGGCGGTGGTGGCGGTGTCGGCCGGGTCCCAGCAGTAGGCGCGGGTGGCGGCCGGGGCGACGGGCAGGGTCGCGTGGTCCTCGGAGGTGCAGTCGCTGTTCGTGTTCAGGGTGCGGTCGGCGCTCTGCAGGACGGTGTCCACGCCGACCGGGCGGCCCATGGACGCAGCGAGCCGGTTCAGTGTGCGGGCCGGCACCAGGTGCTCCTGCAGGCGCAGCGGGGCGGTGTCGGCCTGCGAGGTCAGGGGCTTGAGCGGGCCGGGGTTCTCGGCGACCGTGGCCTGTGAGGCGCTGATCAGCGTGGCGGTCGCGGTGAGTGCGAGTGCGGTTCCGGCGAGGAACGCGCGCACGGCTGCGCCTCGTCTGCGCCGGCGGTGTCTGCCGCGATGTCTCATGTCTCCTCCCGAGCGGGCCAACTGCGCCTGGTGGTCCGTACGTTGACCGAGGAGCAGGTGGGGAGGCCCGTAGGGATGCTACGGCAGCGGCGGGTGTCACAGGGCCAAGACCCGCAAATATGCGGAAGATGCCCGCATCGAACCAGCCTGTCACCCAACGGGTCAGCCGGTCGTCCGGCGTCGTGCCACCGCCGGTGCCGTCGACTGGGGCAGCAGGTCACGGGGGTTGTCGGGCAGGAGCACTTCGATTTCCGTGTTCTCGCAGAAACGATACGGCCGGTGTCGCAGAAGGTCCCCCAGATATCGGCGAATTCTGGACATTTCTGCCCTAACGGTCACCGTTCTGGATGAATCACCGAACAGGTCTTCGGCCAGACCCGCCGCGCCGCGCCCCGAGGGGTGTTCAGCGAGCAGGTAGAGCAACTCGGCGTGCCGGGGACTCAGTTCGCGGGACCAGGAGCCCATCGCCCGGGCCACGGTCACCGAGCTGCGGCCCGGCCGGCTCAGGTCCAGCAGGATCCTGGTGACGCTGGACGGCAGCGGCTCCTCCGCCACCCGCAGCAGCCAGCCCCCGGCCAGCGGCTCCACCGCGCAGGTGCCGAGCGCGGCCAGCCACCGGTGGCCCGGCGTCAGGGACTTGGGCAGCGCCACACGCCGCAGGTATGGCATCCCGGTCACGGTCGCGGTCCAGCCGTTCCGGTCCACCGCCAGGGCCCGCCCGTCCAGCCGGGCCAGCACCGGCGCCGCCACCGCGCGCAGCCGCTCCAGCGAGGTCAGGTGCAGCTCCCGGAGCCGGGCCTCGGCGAGTTTGGCCACCGAGTCCACCCAGGCGAGGGTCGCCGGATGCATGGTCTCCAGCGGGCCGCTCACGTCCACCACCCCGATGAGCCGGCCGTCCCTGGGGTCGGTGATCGGGGCGCCCGTGCACGTCCAGGAGGCGTGCGTGCGGACGAAGTGCTCAGCGGCGAAGACCTGTACGGGCCGCCGTACGACCGCGGGGGTGCCCACGCCGTTGGTGCCGACGACGTCTTCCCGCCAGTCCGCGCCCAGTTCGAAGCCGAGTCCGTCGGCCTTGCGCAGCACCGGCGGGGATCCCTCCCGCCACAGGACACGTCCCTCGGCGTCGGCCACCACCATGATGTGCTGGGCGACGTCGGCGACCGAAAGCAGCCCCTGGCGCAGCACCGGAAGAACGTGTCTGAGCGGTGACTCCTCGCGTCTGCGCCGCACTTCGTCGGCGGGCAGCAGCCGGGATCTGAAGTCGTGGTCGGGGTCGACGCCGCTGCGCAGCATCCGTCCCCAGGACTGCTCGATCACCGGCCGGGGTGCGATCCGCGCACGTTGCCCGGCGAGCGTGGCCTCGCGCATCTCGCTCAGCACCCGCGCCGCCTGCGCCGCGTCCACGGCGGCCAGACGCGCCACGTTCATCGGCGGGTTCGCCACTGGGGTCCTCCCGGAAAGGCCTCGAACACACTTGTCAAGCCGTCCGGGCGGCGGTTTCCGGTCCGACTCTTCCTCCCATACTGCCGTCCGGCGCATGCCGGAGGCACAGAGTCCGCGCACAGTCACCAACAAGTTGCAACCCCTTGCAACCCTGGTGAATGGCACGAGGCTGGCTGAGACTTGACCCGGCGCCGCCTTCGTGCGGCGTTTTGTGGCCTTCAACGGGCCCAGTAGGCGGGGGTGGTGCCGTGTCGGCGCAGCACCACCCCCGTGCCGCATCCCCGGCAAAGGCGCAGGGCGGCGGGGTCAGACCAGCGGCCGGGCCCGTTCCACCACCGAGGCCAGGTCCAGGCTCGTCGGCAGGGTGCCGAAGGCCGCGCCCCGATCACCGCCGAGCCGGGAGGCGCAGAACGCGTCGGCGACCTCCGGCGGCGCGTGCCGCACCAGGAGTGAACCCTGGAGCACCAGTGCGAGGCGCTCGACCAGCCGCCGGGCGCGGCCCTCGACGGCGTCCAGATCCGCGAGTTCGGTGAACAGGTCCTTCACCGCCCGGTCCAGCCGGTGGTCGGCGCCGTGCGCCCTGCCGATCTCGGTGAGACAGGCGTCCAGCGCGCCCGGCTCGCGCTGCAGCGCCCGCAGCACGTCCAGCGCCTGAACGTTTCCGGCGCCCTCCCAGATGGAGTTCAGCGGCGACTCGCGCACCAACCGGGGCAGCCCCGACTCCTCGACGTACCCGTTGCCGCCCAGGCACTCGGCGGCCTCCACCGCCACCGGCGCGCAGCGCTTGGTGATCCAGTACTTGGCGGCCGGCACCGCGAGCCGCAGGAAGGCGCGTTCCTGCTCGCCCCCGTCGTCGTACGCGGCCGCGAGCCGGAGCGTGAGCGCGGTCGCCGCCTCCGACTCCAGCGCGAGGTCGGCCAGCACGTTGCGCATCAGCGGCTTGTCGATCAGCTTCCCGCCGAACGCCTCCCGGTGGGCACAGTGGTGGACGGCCTGCGCCACCGCCTGCCGCATCAGGCCGGCCGAGCCGAGCGCACAGTCCAGCCGGGTCGCCGCCACCATCTCGATGATGGTGCGCACCCCGCGCCCCTCCTCGCCGACCCGGCGTGCCCAGGTGTCGTCGAACTCGACCTCGGCGGAGGCGTTGGACCGGTTGCCCAGCTTGTCCTTGAGCCGCTGGATGAGGAACACGTTGCGGGTGCCGTCGGCGAGGACGCGCGGGACGAGGAAGCAGGTGATCCCGCCGGGAGCCTGGGCCAGCACCAGAAAGCCGTCGGACATGGGCGCCGAGCAGAACCACTTGTGCCCGGTCAGGACGTAGGTCCCTTCCTCGGCGAGCGGCCGGGCCTCGGTGGTGTTCGCCCGTACGTCGCTGCCGCCCTGTTTCTCGGTCATGCCCATGCCGAAGAGGGCGCCGGGCTTCCGTCCGGCGGGCCGCAGCTCACGGTCGTAGATCGTGGACGTCAGCCGCGGCTCCCACTCGGCGGCCAGCGCAGGATCGGCCCGCAGCGCGGGCACGGCCGCGTGGGTCATGGAGAGCGGGCAGCAGTTGCCCGCCTCGACCTGGGTCCAGACGAGGAATCCGGCCGCCCTGCGCACATGCCCGGCAGGGTGCGCCCAGGCGCCGGTCAGCCCCGCCCCGACCCCCTTGCCGAGCAGCCGGTGCCAGGCCGGGTGGAACTCGACCTCGTCGACCCGGTGGCCGTACCGGTCATGTGTGCGCAGCCGCGGCGGATGCTCGTTCGCCTGTACGCCCCACTCCTGCACCTGCGCCGAACCCGAGGCCCGGCCCAGCACGGACAGCTCGGCGCGCACCTCGTCCAGGACCTCGGGATCCGTGTGCCGCTCGACCGCCTCGACGAGGGCCAGGTCGGCGCCGAAGACGTCGTATCCCACCAGCGGAGGGGGCTGGTTCGTCACGGTATGGGTGGAGTTGCCTGCCATGATTGCGAACCTATCCGGGATCACGGCGATACTGGTCTCCAGAGTCGCACAGCACCGCTCGCGGGCGCCTCCGGCCCGTCACCTGCCCCGGAAGGTGAGGGCGATCCCGTACGACGGATACCGTTAGGTCGTGCAGCCAGGAAGTGAAACCCCCGAGCGGCCCGCCGGCCGCCTCCACCGGGCCCGAGTCCTCTACCGGAACGTATCCAAACGCAGGACCGCCTGGCTGCTGCTCAAGGACACCGTCAACTCCTGCATGGAGTACCGCATCCTGGGCCTGGCGGCCGAGGCGGCGTTCTTCACGCTGCTGTCCGTGCCGCCCCTGCTGCTGAGCCTCATCGGCCTCCTCGGCTACGTCGACGCCTGGACCGGCGCCGACACCATCCAGAGCCTGGAGAACAACCTTCTGGAGGCCTCCCGCACGGTCCTGTCCGACAAGGGCGTGAAGGAGATCGCCGAGCCGATCCTGCACGACGTGATGAGGGGCGGCCGGCCGGACGTCATCTCCATCGGCTTCCTGTTCGCCCTGTGGTCGGGCTCCCGCGCGGTGAACGTCTTCATCGACACGATCACGGTCATGTACGGCCTCGACGGCGTCCGCGGCATCGTCAAGACACGCATGATGTCCTTCCTGCTGTTCATCGTGGCGCTGCTGATCGGCTCGGTCGCGCTGCCGCTGATGGTGGCCGGGCCGGACGCGGTGGTGGGGGTCGTGCCGTGGTCGGAGACGGTCGTCCAGGTCCTGTACTGGCCGGTCGTCATCGTCCTGTCCATCGTCTTCCTGACGACGCTGTACCACGTGTCCGTGCCCGTCCGCTCCCCCTGGATCGAGGACGTCCCCGGCGCCCTGGTCGCCCTGGCCATGTGGGTCCTGGGCAGCTTCCTCCTGCGCATCTACCTCACCAACACCATCGAGGGCGCCACGATCTACGGCTCCCTGGCGGCCTCGGTCGCCGTCCTCCTCTGGATCGGTGTGTCGGCCTTCGCCGTGCTCGTCGGCGCCGCGGTGAACGCCGCCATCGACCGGGTCTGGCCGGCCGCCGCCACGGCCGCGGCCCGCGCCGCCAACGAGCGGCTGCGCGAGGCGGAGGTCGTCGAGTACGTCGCCCGCGTCGCCGCCGCCCGCGAGGCCGACCCCGACGACCCCGACATGCCCTCCGAGTTCCCCGAACGCTGGTCCCGCTTCCTCCCCCCGGAGGACGTCACGGCTCGCCTGCGCACCCACGCGAAGAACCCCCACCACCACACCCACAAGAGCCACGAGGTGAAGGGCGCGAACGGAACGAACGGGAGCACACCGCCACACGCCGGGTGACGGACGGACCGCCGGCCGGCACCCGGGTCACGGCTTCCAGGTGCCCGCCGTCACGGTCTCCCGCACGAAGTCGGCGAAGTCCCGCGGCTCGCGGCCCAGGACCTGGCGTACGCCGTCCGACAGGTGGGCGTTGCGGCCGTCGAGGAGGCTCTCGAAGAGGCCGACCAGGAAGTCCACCTCCTCGGGAGGCACTCCGAAGCCGGCCAGTCGCTCGCCGTACTCCCGGGCCGGCACCGTCCGGTACGACAGCTGCCGTCCGGTGGCCGCCGCGATCTCTGCGACCGCCTCGCCGAAGGTCAGCAGCCGTGGCCCCGAGACCTCCACCACCCGTCCGACGTACCGCTCGCTCTCGGTCAGCGCCGCCACGACCACGTCCGCGATGTCCCGCGCGTCGACGAACGGCTCCCGCACCGCCCCGGCCGGGAACACCAGCTCCCCGTACTCCCGCAGCTCCGCCACCAACGGGCCCTCGCTGAAGTTCTGCGCGAACCAGGCAGCCCGTACGACCGTCCAGTCCGCCCCCGACGCCCGCAGCGCCTCCTCCGTGGGCCACGCCTGCTCCTCGCCCCGCGCCGACAGCAGCACCAGCCGCCGCACCCCCAGACCGACGGCCTCACGCGCCAGCCGCCCGACCGTCTCCGCCGCGTCCGGCGCCCCCACGTCCGAGGGGTACACCAGGTAGGCCGCGTCCGCGCCGCTCAGCACCTGCTCCCACGTCGACCGGTCGTGCCAGTCGAAGCCCCGCGCCCGCGAGGCCGCCCGGACCGTCAGCCCGGCCGCCCGCGCGGCTTCGGCGACCCGGCTGCCCGTACGACCGGACGCGCCGGTCACCACCACCGTCGAACTCTGTGTCCCGCCCGTGTTCTGCGTCATGTCCGCCAGTCAACTGCCGCCCCGGCCAAGGGGCCATCGCCGATCGGCTCACCCGCATATGCGCGCGTCTACGCTGGGCCCATGGACGCACTGGCAGGCCTCCTGGACGGCCCCCGCGCGCACGGCGCCTTCATGATCCGCGCGTGCTTCGAGCCGCCCTGGGCGGTCCGCGTGGAGGACCGCGCCCCGCTGACGGTGATGGTCATGGCGCGCGGCGAGGCCTGGGTCACCCCCGACGGCGGCGAGCAGGTCCGGCTGGGCCCCGGCGACCTGGCCATCGCGCGCGGACCCGACCCGTACACCTGTGCCGACACCCCCGGCACCGACCCGCAGGCGCTGATCCTGCCCGGCGGCGAGTGCCGCTACCCCGACGGCAGCTCCCTGAACGGCTCCATGGACCTCGGCGTGCGCACCTGGGGCGACCGCCCGGACGCCCCGACCGTGATGCTGATCGGCACCTACCTGATGCAGGGCGAGATCAGCGGCCGCCTGCTGGACGCCCTGCCCCCGCTGCTCACCCTCCCCGCCGCGGTGTGGCAGTGCCCGCTCACCCCGCTGCTCATGGAGGAGATCGTCCGCGACGAACCCGGCCAGGAGGTGGTCCTGGACCGCCTGCTCGACCTGCTGGTCATCAGCGCGCTGCGGGCCTGGTTCTCCCGCCCCGAGGCGGCCGCACCCGGCTGGTACCAGGCCCTCGGCGACCCGGTCGTCGGCCGCGCCCTGCGCCTGCTCCAGGACGACCCGGCCCACCCCTGGACGGTGTCCTCGCTCGCCGCCAAGGCCGGGGTGTCCCGCGCGGCCCTGGCCCGCCGCTTCACCGAGCTGGTCGGCGAACCCCCGATGGCCTACCTCACCGCCTGGCGCCTCGCCCTGGCCGCCGACCGGCTCCGCGACAGCGAGGACACGCTCGCCGCCATCGCCCGCCGGGTCGGCTACGGCAGCGCCTTCGCCCTGTCCAGCGCCTTCAAGCGGGTGTACGGGGTCAGCCCCCAGGAGCACCGCACCCGCGCGGCGTAGCCTGGCGTACGTGTACGAGGAGCGGCCGTCCCGACTGACCGGCGCGGTGGTGTGGCAGCGCACCCCGGAGCGCCTGGAGGACCTGAGGGGTGTTCGCCCGGTACTGCCCGACGGCTGCATGGACCTGCTGTTCAGCGAGGGCCGGCTGCTGGTCGCCGGACCCGACACGCGCCCGTACGTCCCCGCGGGCCCGCCCCGCGCCTGGGCGGGCATCCGCTTCTACCCCGGCACCGCGCCCGCCCTGCTCGGCGTACCGGCCCACGAACTACGTGACGCCCGCGTCGAGTTGACGGACCTGTGGCCCGCCGCCCGGGTACGACGACTGCGCCACCGGATCGAGGTGGCGCCCGACCCGGTGACGGCCCTGGAGGACATCGCCCTGGGCCGGGCCGCACAGGCGGCACCCCCCGACCCGCTTCTGCGCCGCCTGGTGGAGTGCCTGGACGCGGGCCGCCCGGTGGCGGCGACGGCCGGCGAACTCGGCATCGGCGCCCGTCAGTTGCACCGCCGCTGCCTGACCGCGTTCGGCTACGGCCCCAAGACCCTGGCCCGTGTCCTGCGCCTGCAGCGCGCCGTGGCCCTCGCCCGCTCCGGCGTCCCGTACGCCGAGACGGCGGCCCGCGCCGGATACGCGGACCAGCCCCATCTCGCCCGGGACGTACGCCAGTTGGCCGGCATGCCGCTCGGAGAGCTACTCGGCGGGTAGCGGCGCGAACAGGTCGACGCCGTTGCCGTCGGGGTCGTGCACGGTGGCGTACCGCTGCCCCCAGAAGGCGTCCCACGGCTTCAGCTCCCCGTGGTACCCGGCGCCCACCAGATCCTCGTACACGGTGTCGACCTCGGCCGGTGAGCCGCACCGGAAGGCCAGCCCGACCCGGCCCCCGCCGGCGGGCGGCCGCCACCCGGAGTGGAACGAGCGGACGGTCTCCTCGGTGTCCAGCGCGAGCACCAGCCCACCGGGCAGTTCGGCCTCGACATGCGGCTGGTTCTCGGCCCCTTCGGGGAAGACCAGCCCGAGGCGACGGTAGAACGCGAGCGAGGCGGCCAGGTCGGAGGCCACCACGCCGATCACGGCGAATCGTGGAGTCATGGGTTCACCGTAGGCAGGGACCGGGCGCCGGGTCTTGAAGGAATCGGACACGGCGGCAGCGGCGGATAAGCGGTTGCCCCCGTCTCCTCCGGTCGGAATGATCCATCCGTTCGGTTCCATCGTGGGGGAGTGGCTGTTGGCCGACGTGTTCGTGTGTGATCGGTGCGGTACGGAACTGACCGTGCCCGTGTCGAGAGTGGCGCTTCCTGTGCGGGCCCGGCACTACTTCGGGCACGACATGCTCCCCGCCCTGATGGAGTCGGGAACGTACGCCGTCGACCCGGAGCCCCGGGGAGGGCCCTGGATTCCCTGGGACGAGGTGGGCGAGGAGGGAGCGGCGGCCCTGGGTGTGTTCGCCCCGGTGTACTCCCTCTTCTCCGGTCCGCCGGGCGCGGTCGTGGTCGCGCCGGGCGACGTCCGGGGCACCGTGCTGATCCCGGGCCGCGACGGCTACTGCCTGGGCCTGGACGGCAGGGACGGCCCCAACCTGGCCTGCGAGGAGTGCGGCCGGCCGGTGGCGACCCGGCTGGACGACTGCTCGATCTGGCAGGCGGTGTGGTTGAACCCCAGCGCCGTACGCCGCGTTCCGGGCCCCGCTCCCCGGATCACCGACTGGGAGACCGTGCTCGAGGAGGGGCACAGCACGCCGCCCGTCGAGCAGCCCGGGCACTGGAGCCCGCAGTGGGAGGCGGCTGCCGGAGTGGCCCTGGCCCATCTGCTGGCGGCTTCGGCCGGCGCCCGTGTGGCCCTGCCCGGCGGGCTCGTCACGGACATGTTCGGCCGGGCACTCGACGCCCTGCTCCCGCCCGGGCGGCCGGCCCGCACGCTGGCCCTGGCCGGCCCGGGTCTGCCCGTGTCGGGCGCGTCGGGTGCGGACATCGCCCTGGTCCCGGTGCACCCGCAGACCGGCGGGACGTGGCAGCCGCCCGGCAGCCCGGCGACCGTACCGCTGCCCGTCGACGTGTGGCTGGGCCTGGCCTTCCCCGAGGACCTGCCACGCCTGCCGGTGACCGGAGGACTGCCCCGCGGCGTCGAGCGCGACGACCCGCTGCCACTGCGCCCGGGATGGACGTTCCGGCCCGACCGTCACCTGTTCCTGTACGCGCTGGCCAGACTGCCCGCCGTACGCGAGCCGTGGCTGCGCGGGATCTACCTCCACCTCCAGAAGCCCGCGAACTTCAGCGTGTTCTAGCCCGTCTCACCCACCGGACGCATCCCGCTGTCGCAGCAGGCGACGGGCCGACCGCTCCGCCTGTTCCGCGCGGGACATGATGCGTGTCTGCCTCCGGGGCCACCACGTCAGCTCCACCAGGAAGAACAGCACGAACAGCCATGACACCCCCGCCTGCCGTGCCGATCCGGAGAAGGTGTCGATCAGCGCGAGAGCCACAGCAAGTGCGGTGAAGACCAGGACCACCCAGAGGAGGAGACGATCGTGTTCCCGTGCTGTCCGCAGGCCGTTGCAGTAGTCGACGACGGCAGGCGCCAGCCGGGCATCGCCGGTGTCCTCACCGCGTCGGGCGGCGCGCACCACTGCCATCCGTTCCGCGGGATCCAGGTCCTCGGCCCCGGGCCAGACCCGGCCCATCCGCCGGGCCACCCTGATCCCGTAGAAAGGGCCGAGCACGAGAACCGCCGCGACCGCACCCACCCATGACCCCGACTCGGCCAGCACGAACGCGCCGAAGAAGGCAGCGGCCGAGAGTCCGATGATCACCGCCCGGTGAACCGGACCGCTTCGCCACACCCAGCCGGGGAGGATCACCACCACGGCGTCATGCTGGCAGCCGCCGGTGCGGCGGGCAATCACCCCCGGCCCACGACACGCAGGGCACCCGGGGCCGTCAGCCGAAGGTCACCGGCCCCGTCGGCGTCCCGACGGTGAAGGAGATCGTGAACGGCCCCTCGCCGAGGGTGAGTCCGGTGCCGAGCGCCGACAGCATGGGCCGGAATACGTCCGGCTCGGGCACCGTGGCCCGCACCTCCAGCAGCGGGGTGACGGGCAGTCCGGAAGCCGCCGGATGCACCGACTCGCCCCAGTCGATGAGGAACGGCACCAGTCCGGAGGGATGCCCGCTGCCGCTGTCGGTCAGCCGCCACTGCAGCAGGGTGCCGTCCGGGGTACGACGGCTCATCGGGTGGATGGGCCCGGGGTCGTATCCCCGCTCGCGGGCAGTGGCGATCGCCGCCTCCAGATCGGGCGGGCTGATCGCCCAGGTCACCGTGGCCGGCCCGGCCAGCCCGTCGACCCCGAACGGCCGCAGCTCCACCGGCTCCGGCTGCTCAGGATCCGGCCCGATGATCTCCAGGTAGCTCCGGCCGCCCAACCCGACCAGGTAGTTCCGCGTACCCAGCTCGACATGCACCCCACCGGGCGCGGGCGTCACCCCGGTCCGCGACGCGAACTCGGCTACGGTCGCGGCCAGATCGGGCGTGGCGAGAACGAGATGGTCCAGCAGCGGAGGAATGGGCTTCATTCCGGGGGAGAGTACGGGAACGACACCCTTGTGTGGAACACCTGCGTGAGGCGAGTCCTCAGAGGCTGCCGGGGAGCTTGAGGAACGCGGTCCAGACGGAGGGGGTGACGGTGAGGTGGGGGGTGTGCGGGGTCTTGGAGTCGCGGATGTGGATGGCGGTGGGTTCGGTGGCAACTTCGATGCAGTTTCCGCCTTCGCTGCCGCTGTAGCTCGACTTGAACCACTGAAGCGCGGTGCCGCTCATTGCTCTCCTAGAAGCCGGTCCACCAGGTCCCTCGTGTCCTCGGGGGTCAGGGCCTGCGACCGCAGCATCGCACACTTCTGCGTAAGGATGGCCACCTCGTAGGGATCGGCGATGAGTTGGCTGCCGCGTTGAGTCTCCGTATATACGAGTCGCTGGTGGTCAGGCGTCTCCAGCAGGACAAACGGACCATCCAGCGACGCGTGAGCGGTGCGGTCCAGCGGCAGTACCTGGAGCATGAGACCAGGGAGTTCGGAGCAGGTGAGCAAGTGCCGCAGTTGCTCGATCCACACGTTCCTCCCGCCGATCGGAGCACGCAGCACCGGCTCCCAGACCACGAAGCATGTGATCGGCGGTTCCTTGCGGCGCAGAATGGCCCGGCGCTCGATGCGGGCTTCCACCAACTGCTCAACCTCCTCCTCGCTGTAGACAGGGACGCGGCTGCGGAACACCGCCCGCGCGTAGGAGTCCGTCTGCAGCAGTCCCGGCAGCACCTGGTTCTCGTAGGAGGAGATCACGATCGCCTCCCGCTCCTGATCCAGATACTCCTCCGCCCACATCGGAACGAGATCCACCTCGGGCATCCTGCTCACCGCGACCGACAACGTCCCCTTGGTGTCGAGGAGTTCGTCGAGCTGCGCGGCGACATCCGGCTTCAACGGCCGTCTGCCCTGCTCGATCGACGCGATCATCTCCTCGCCGAGAACGGACCGTTGGCCCAGCGAGCTCTGTGTGTACCCGGCGGCCTCGCGGTGGAGGGCGAGCAGCGCCCCCACCATCTTCATCGCTGAGGCATTCTTCCGTGCGCGTCGAATCGTGCCCATGTGCAGCATGAAGGACACGGAGCGTGACTCGAGTCCCGTGAACATCGAAACTTCACCGTCGACCACCCGCTGGCCCGGTGCCGCCGTCAGGGGGACGGACGGGTGTTCTGCACGGCCCTCGGACGCGCCGCCGAGGCCTATCGGGACCAGGTCTTCCTGACCCACCTGAGCGGCGGTATCGCCTGGGCGGAACGGCTCTGCGAGTGACGTTTCTGCGGTGAACCCGTTCCGCCGTTGGAGTGAGTAAAGCTGGCGTATGGAGAGGGTCACGTGCGTATCTAGAAGTGCTCTTGTCTTGGCAAAGGGCGTCGAGACGCGGTGACCCGACCCCCGGTCCCGCGTCACCCACCCACCGGAGGAGCCGGACCTTGACTTACGGGACAAAGCTGCGCGAGCGGATCGCCGGGCCCGGGACCACACCGCTGATCGGCGTGTACGACATGTACTCGGCCTCGATCGCGGCCAATCACTACGACGGCATGTTCGTCTCGGGCTTCGGCTTCGCGGCGTCGTACTACGGACTGCCGGACATCGGATTCATCGCGTGGCCGGACATGGTCGCGTTCGTCCAGCGACTGCGGGGCGCGTTCCCGCACCACCACCTGCTGGTGGACATCGACGACGGGTACGTCGACCCCGAGGTCGCCTGTCACGTGGTGGAGGGACTGGAACGGATCGGCGCCTCCGGGGTGATCCTGGAGGACCAGAAGCGGCCCCGCCGCTGCGGGCACGCCGACGGCAAGCAGGTGCTGCCGCTGGACGAGTACCTGGAGAAGCTGGACAAGGTTCTGGCCGCCCGGCAGGACCTGGTGGTCGTCGCCCGTACGGACGCCACCGACGAGCACGACATCCTGCACCGGGCCGAGCGGCTCGCCGCGACCGACGCCGACGTGGTGCTGGTCGACGGGGTGCGCAGCGTCGAGTGGATCAAGCGCATCCGCGAGGTCGTCGGGGACAAACCGCTGCTGTTCAACCAGATCGCCGGCGGCAAGTCGCCCCGGCTGTCGCTGACCGAGCTGTCCGACCTCGGTGTCGACGTCGCGATCTACAGCACCCCCTGCCTGTTCGCGGCGCACGAGGCGATGGACTCGGCGCTCGGCGAGCTGAAGGCGGCGGACGGACGGCTGCCGCAGGTGGACCCGGCGAGCGGGGTCGGTGTGAAGGCGTCGACCACGCTGCTGGAACGGAACATCGCCCCCGAGCGGCTGCAGCCCGAGGGCGTGGGCGTGTGACGGGTGGCGCCGGGCCCCGGCTCGGGGCGGCCACGGTGATCGCGGCGGCGCTCCTCGCAACCGGTGCCGCGCCCGCGGTGGCGAACGGGAGCAGTCTGATCACCGTCATCGACAACTCCCAGGCCGACTCGATCCTGGAGGTCGACCGGACGGCCAACGTGCAGACCGGAAAGGGCACCGCGGGCAGCGACCACGACGGCAGCGCGGTGGACGCCATCCAGGCCCTTCTCGGCGACTTCGGCGACTTCGAGAGGGACGACGAGGACTGAGACAGGCCGAGCGCGAAGGGCCGGGCACCCCGTGCGGGGGATGCCCGGCCCTTTCTGCGGGCCATGCCCGACCTTTTCGAGGGGTACCCGGCTCTTCCCGCGCCGGGTTCTTCGGGCCGCGGTGGCGAGCGGGCGTCCGTGGCCGGCCCGCCTTCCCCACGTCGTCACGCGACGAGCCGGCCGTCGGGCGTCAGCGCTCGCTGTCGAGCCGGCCCATGAACGGGGTCGGATTGCGATCCCCCCGGACCGCTCCGGCGGGGACCAGCTGCTCGATCCGAGCCAGGTCCTCGCTGGTCAGCCTGACGTCGGCGCTGCCGACCAGGCTCTCCACCTGCGGGGTCCGCCGGGCCCCGACGACCGGGACGATGTCCTCGCCCTGGGCCGCGACCCACGCGATCGCCAGCTGCGCGAGCGAGGCACCGTGCGCGTCCGCGATCTCCTGCAGCGGGGCCACGAGCGCCTGGTTGTGCTCGCGGTTGCCGTCCTGGAAGCGCGGGAAATGAGACAGCCCGGCTGCGCGTCATCGGTACCCAGACGTTCCAGCCCTCCTGACCACCCACCGGCCGTCCACCACGTCAAGCACTCCTGGCCGGGCGATCCCTCCGCAGAGCCCGGGGCTGCGTGTAGTTAGATCTTGTCTACGCATGGCTGTGAAGGATGGTCGCCTTGGCTCTTCCTGTTCCCGTCGACGTGGACCTGCACCCCCAGGTGCTGGTCGCCCGGGCGTGCGCGCAGCTGGGGCGCGCGACCGTGTCCGAGTGGTGCGTGTCCCTGCTGGAGGAGCGGATCGCGCCCGACGACCCCTGCCAACCGTCCTTGGCCTGGATCGGTGGCAATCCCGCCGTGGCCGCGCTGCGATCAGGGCGGCTCGCCCGACCCGATCAGAGTCACTGGCCGCGTGTGTGGGCGGTCCGAGCACTGCGCCATGCATGGACACCCGAGGCCGCTCCGGCGATCGGCCGAGCTTTGACCGACTCTTCCTGGCGGGTGCGGGAAACAGCGGCGAGGCTGGTGACGATCCACGAACTGGCCGAATCGGTCGAGCTGTTGGCGGCTCTGGTGACGGACGAGGTTGCCCGGGTACGAGCTGCATCGGTCCGTGGGCTCGGAGCCATAGGCGAGAGCGAATACGCAAACCTGATCCGCTCGGCTCTCGACGACCCCGACCCAGCCGTAGCCGTCGCCGCCGAAAAGGCCCTGGCAGAGCTGGGCCACCGGCTGGACAGAGACTTGTGATCAGCCCTCAGTGGTTCGGACGTATTCGTCCAGTAGCAGGGCGTGCCGGGCGAGAGCGCCCCGAGGGGGCGGCGTCCCCGGGGTGCCGCCCGCTCGCCGGGTGGGTGGGGGTCAGGCGACCCAGCCGTTGGTGAGGCCGAGGACCGCGGAGCCGTCCAGGTCGGTGAGCTTGGTGCCGACGAAGCCGCGGGCCCAGTCGGAGGTCTGGAGGCGGAAGGCGGGCTCGTCCGCGGTCAGAGCCTCGATCACCGACTCGGCGGCGCCCTCGGCGGTCTGCGCGCCGTCGAGGAACTGCGCGACCGTGCGGTTCACGTAGGCATTCAGCTGAGGCGCGTACACCCCGGCAGCGGCCACGGCCTCTTCCAGGTCGACGCCGACGTTGGCGACGAATTCGGTGGCGACGGCGCCGGGCTCGACCACGGAGACGGACACGCCGTGCGCCGCGGCCACGGGGGCCAGGCTCTCCATGTATCCCTCGACGGCGAACTTGGCCGCGCAGTAGGCCTCGTTGAAGGGCTGCCCGATGACGCCGCCGACGCTGGTCACGGTGATCAGACGGCCGCCGGAGGCGCGCAGGTGGGGCATGGCGGCCTTCGAGACGTTGAGCACGCCGAAGAAGTTGACCTCCATGACCTTGCGGACCTCGGCCACGGACTCGTTCTCCAGGGTGCCGAGGTGCCCGGCGCCCGCGTTGTTGACGACGGCGTCCAAGTGGCCGTAGTCGGCGAGCACGCCGTCGATCGCGGACGTGATCGAGGCCTCGTCGGTGACGTCGAGTCGGCGGATGTCGACCTCCACGCCCGCCTCGGCGGCGGCCTTGCGCAGGGCGTCCGAGCGGCTGACGTCGCGCAGGGTGGCGACCGTCGTCCAGCCGGCGCGTGCGGCGGAGACGGCGGCGGCGAGGCCGATGCCGGAGGAGGTGCCGGTGATGAGGACGACCTTGGGGGGGTGGGAAGACATGGGGGAGGCCTTTCGGGGCGGGGAATCTCGGCACATTTGAGTGCGTGTACACACACCATAATGCACTTACGTGCGTGTACACGCAACCGGTAAGCTGATGACATGCCGAAGAAGAAGCTCGCGCAGGCGGAGATGCCGGTGGCGGACCACGCCTTCTATGGGCTGGTCTGGGCCGGGACCGTCCTGACGGACCGCGTGGACCGCGCCCTCAGCAAGGCGCACGATCTTCCGGTCTCCTGGTTCGAGGTCCTGCTCTGGCTGGCCTCCAGCCCCGACCCCGTTCCGGCCTCCGTCCTGGGCAACAGCACCATGCTCAGCCGCAGCCAGGTCTCGCGCGTCGTCGACGCCCTCCAGAGCCGCGGTCTCGTCACCCGTACCCCCTCGGCCCGCGACGCCCGCTCCGTCGAGGTCTCGCTCACGCCGGAGGGGCATCGGCTCTTCGAGGCGGCCGACGCCACCCGCCGCGAGTGCCTCGCCCCCGTCTTCACGGACCTCCTGGACGAGGCTGACCTGCAGGCGCTCAGCAGGGTGTGGCAGAAGCTCAAGGCCAACAAGGACGCCTAGATCAGTGAGTCCGATGTCTTCACCGATCGCCTACGACCACGGAAGACATCGGACTCACTCGTCCAGGTCCGGGCGGCCGTTCTCGTCGACTTCGACGTCCTCCTCGGGGTCGTGTTCGTCGCCGGAGGGGGTGGCCACGGTGGTGCGGTGCTGTGCGGGGGCGAGGGTGCGGCCGGCGGCCTGGGCTGTGCCGTAGGCGGTGACCAGGGTGACGGCGGCCGCGGCGAGGGCCGCTGCGGTGCGCGTGGTGGGAGTCATGCCCGGTAAACAACCCCGGGTTCGGGGCGGTCACCGCGATGCGGCCGAACGGGCGGCGGGCGGCGCGGCCGTACTCGCCCGCCGCACCAGCCGGGTCGACAGTTCCGTCCGTGTCCCCTCCGGGCGCTCACCCTGCATCATCCGCACCAGCAGCCGCAGCGCGGTCGCCGCCATCTCCGCGAGGGGCTGGCGGACGGTGGTGAGCGCGGGGGTGACCCAGCGGGCCTCGGGCAGGTCGTCGAAGCCGACCACGCTGACGTCGTCCGGCACCTTCAACCCCCGCTCGGCCAGGGCGGTGTACACGCCGAGCGCCATCCGGTCGGAGCACACGAACACCGCCGTCGGCGGCTGCGGCAGGTCCAGCAGTTCGTGCATGCGCAGGCGGGCGGTCGGCTCCTCGAACCCGGCGTGCCGCACGTACTCGGCGCGGTGCCGCACCCCGGCCGAGGCGAGGGCCGAGCGGTAGCCCGCCACGCGGGCGCTGCTGCACATCTTGCGCCGCGGGCCGGCGATCACCGCGATCCGCTCGTGCCCGAGGGCCAGCAGATGCTCGGTCGCGGTTACCCCGCCCTGCCAGTTGGCGGCCCCCACCGACATCACTCCGGCCGGCGGCTCGTGCACGGGGTCGATCATCACGAACGGGATGCGGTGGTGGTCCAGCCAGGCGTGCTGGGCCGGGGACGGCTCCGCAAGGTTGAACAGCACGCCCGAGGAACCGCGCGCGGTCAGCTTGTCCAGCCAGTCGCGCTCGGGGCGGTCGCGCCGGGTGCGGTTCAGGCCCGCCGAGACCACCACCTCCAGGCCCGCCTCGTAAGCCGCCTCCTCCACTCCGTGCAGTACGGCACCCGACCAGGAGCTGTCGAGCGAGTGCACCACCAGGTCCACCAGGGCCGGCGTCTTCGTCGCGTCGAAGCGGGGTCTGCGCACGTAGCCGAGCCGGTCGAGCGCCTCGGTGACCCGCCGCCGAGTCTCCGGAGCGACATCCTCCCGTCCGTTGACGACCTTCGAAGCGGTCGGCACCGACACCCCCGCCTCGCGGGCGACCACCGCCAGCGTCGGCCCGGCCGCCACACTCGCACTCCCCGCACGGACCATGGGGAACCGCCTCTCCGACCCGCCCTTGGGCCTCCGAAAGTTGCGACCAACGCTGCTTCCGCGGCCTGCTCACCGAGCATGCAGAAAGCGCTTCCTACAATAGGTGCGCGTCAACACGGCGTGAAGACATGGGAATTCGCGGGATGGTGGGCGGGGGGACTTTCGAAACTTCGAACGGGGTGGGGTGGTTGTGGCGCGGTAGACGCGAGTGCCGACGCTCCATCACCGCTACAACCGGCGCCTCCACCTCCGCCCGACACCACCAGCTCGGCGTCTGCACCCTCAGGTACGCCAAATGGGCCGACGTAGCCCGAACGGCCCAGCGCGCGGGCTGTGCACCGGAATACGTCCGGGTGATGTGGTGCTCTGATGTGAACGGTGCACGCAGCACGGCGAAGGGCGGTGGGCGATGACGGCAGACCGGACGGGCCCCGTGGTCGTCACGCCCCACGGGGCCGTACGCGGCCGGTACGAGCGCGGGGTCGCGGTGTTCCGGGGTATCCCGTACGCCGCCCCGCCCTTCGGCCCCCGGCGGTTCCGGCCGCCCGAGCCGCCCGAGCCCTGGGACGGGACACGCGACGCCGGAGCCTTCGGGCCGACGGCGCCGAAACCCCCGTACTCCGAGGCCTTCGCCCAGTACCTGTCGGACCCGGTCATCCCCGGCGACGACTGCCTCAACCTCAACGTGTGGACCCCCGAGCCGGGCCCCGGCGCCCGGCTTCCGGTCCTGGTCTGGCTGCACGGCGGCGCCCTGACCCGGGGATCCTCGGCCGTCCCCGTCTACGACGGCCGCACCTTCGCCCGCGACGGAGTCGTCTGTGTCTCCGTCAACTACCGGCTGGGTGTCGAAGGGTACGGGCTGTTCCCGGACGCGCCGCCCAACCCCGGCCTGCGCGACCAGCTCGCCGCCCTGCGCTGGGTGCACGGGGCCATCGCGGCCTTCGGCGGCGACCCCGGCAACGTGACCCTCTGCGGACAGTCGGCCGGCGCCATCGGCGCCGGAGCCCTGATCGCCGCGCCCCAGGCCCAGGGCCTGATACGCCGGGCGGTCCTGCAGAGCGGGCCGCCGGAAGCGTCGGAACGCGACAAGGTACGGCGCATGGTGCGCCGCATGGCCGCCCGGCTGAAGATCCCCGCCACCGCCGAGGCCTTCGCCACCGTCGACCGCGACCTGCTGCTGCGCACCCAGGCCGAGGTGGGGCGGCTGAGCAGCCCCGTCCTGGGCGGCCCCGCCTTCGGCATCGTCGTCGACGGCGACCTGGTGCCCGACGATCCGCTCCAGGCCCTCATCGACGGCGAGGCCGCCCGGGACGTCGACCTCCTCATGGGCTGGACCCGGGACGAGTACCGGCTGTGGCTGGTGCCCGGCGGACTCCTGGAGCGCGTCGACCGGCTCGGCCCCGTGGCCCTGGCCGGCGCCATGGCCCGCTGCCGCGTCGGTCCCGAGGTCCCGCGCGGCTACCGCACCCTGCACCCCGACGCCGGCACCTCCGAGATCGTCGGCCAGATGGTCACCGACCACCTGCTGCGCGTCCCGCTGCAGCGGCTGGCCGACGCCCGCCCCGGCACCTCGTACCTCTACGAGTTCGCCTGGCCGTCCCGCCTCCCCGGCCTCGCCGCCTGCCACGCCCTGGAACTCGGGTTCGTCTTCGACACCGGCGACGTCCCGGAGTCCGCCAAGCTGGCCGGCGAGGGAGCCCCGCACGAGCTGAGCACCACGATGCACGCGGCCTGGGTACGGTTCGCCGCGACCGGGGATCCGGGCTGGCAGCCCTGGGACGCCTCCCATCCGGTACGGATCTTCGACGAGGGTGTCCCGCACACCGCGTACGGTCCCCGGGATCCGGAACTCGCGCTCTGGACGACCGCCCCCACGGTCCCGGAACCGGCCTCCGCCTCCGACACCCGTGCCACCGGGGCCGAACTCGCCTCAGCGGTAAGGCGGTTGCGCCGCTCGGTGGGGGCGCGGCGCCGCTGAGCGGTACGCGGCCGTCCTCGCCCACCGGGCCGGACCGGCGTCCTGGGCCGACCGAAGCCGGGTTCCGTCCCCTGCCAACTTGCGTTCGGCCACCGCCCGCAAGCTGTGCGGCGGGCGGCCGGCGAGGTGCTGGACGGTCTCGGCGGTCCGGTCCTCGGCTCCCTGCGCGATGGCGCGTTCCAGACCGGCGAGCATGGCGGCGAACTCCAGCGGCACGGACGCGGCCAGCCGGTCACGCATCTGGTCGTACGTCAGATGCCGGTGGACCACCGGCACGCCGGTGACCTCTGTGAGGACGCGGGCGACGTCCTGATCGGCGACGCGGGAACGCCGTCGCTCGGCACCGTCGAAACCGTCACCCCCGAGGAGTGGCGAGCGGTGACGGCGCCGAGGCCCCCTGCGCAAGTACCGGCCCGCTCGCCCTACGCGGTCAGCGCTCCGGCGATCCCCGCGATCGCCTCCGGACCCACCCGGCAGCACCCCCCGATCAGCCGGGCCCCCGCATCCCGCCAGCCCTTCACCTGCTCGGCGGCGAACGTGGTCCGCCCCTTCCAGGCGCGTGCCTCCGCGTCCCACGCCTCCCCGCTGTTGGGATAGACGACGACCGGCTTGCCGGTGACCCGCGCCGCGGTCTCGGCGGCGTACTCCACGTCATCCGGGGCACAGCAGTTCACGCCGACGGCGATCACCTCGTCGACGTCGGCGGCCAGGGCGAAGGCCTCGTCCAGGGGCTGCCCGGCCCGGGTGTGCCGGCCGTCGACGGTGTACGAGAGCCAGGCCGGCACCCCGAGTCCCCGCAGCGCCCGCAGCAGCGCCGTCGCCTCGTCGGTGTCCGGGATCGTCTCCAGGGCCAGTACGTCCGGAGCGGCCGCGGCCAGTACTTCCAGGCGTGGCCGGTGGAACGCCTCCAGCTCGTCCACGCTCAGCCCGTACCGCCCCCGGTACTCGGAGCCGTCCGCGAGCATCGCCCCGTACGGGCCGACCGACGCGGCCACCCACAGCGGGCGTGCGACCCCGGCGTCCTGTGCCTGCCGTGCGGCCTCCCGGGCCAGTTCCACGCTCAGCCCGAGCAGCCGGGACGCCTCCGCGTGGTCGATGCCGCGCTTGGCGAAGCCCTCGAAGGTGGCCTGGTAGCTGGCGGTGATCGCGACGTTCGCGCCCGCGGTGAAGTAGGCGAGGTGTGCCTCGGTGACCGCCTCCGGCCGCTCGGCCAGCAGGCGGGCCGACCACAGCTGGTCACTCAGGTCGTGCCCCGCGGACTCGAGCTGGTTGGACATACCGCCGTCGAGCACGACCGTCCCGGCGGCGAGGGCTTCGGCGAGGCTGGGGGAGGTGTTGCTGCTCATGACATGACGCTAGTCGATGGGGTGACGCCGCGGGCCTTGCATGAAAATGCGGAATGCTGCATACTCTTGCTATGTCCAAGGTCCTGACCTCCCTCCCCACCGGCGAGCGCGTCGGTATCGCCTTCTCCGGCGGGCTCGACACCTCGGTCGCCGTCGCCTGGATGCGCGACAAGGGCGCCGTCCCGTGCACCTACACCGCCGACATCGGCCAGTACGACGAACTCGACATCGAGTCGGTGCCCGGCCGTGCCTTCGCGTACGGCGCCGAGATCGCCCGGCTCGTGGACTGCCGTGCCGCGCTGGTCGAGGAAGGGCTCGCGGCGCTCGCCTGCGGCGCGTTCCACATCCGGTCGGGCGGGCGCCCGTACTTCAACACCACGCCGCTGGGGCGTGCCGTGACGGGCACGCTGCTGGTGCGGGCGATGCTCGAGGACGGGGTGCAGATCTGGGGCGACGGCTCCACCTTCAAGGGCAACGACATCGAGCGGTTCTACCGCTACGGGCTGCTCGCCAACCCGCACCTGCGGATCTACAAGCCCTGGCTGGACGCGGACTTCGTCACCGAGCTGGGCGGCCGCAAGGAGATGTCGGAGTGGCTGCTCGCGCACGGGCTGCCGTACCGGGACTCGACGGAGAAGGCGTACTCCACGGACGCCAACATCTGGGGCGCCACGCACGAGGCCAAGACCCTGGAGCACCTCGACACCGGCATCGAGACCGTCGACCCGATCATGGGCGTACGGTTCTGGGACCCGTCGGTGGAGATCGCCACGGAGGACGTGACGGTCGGCTTCGACCAGGGCCGCCCGGTCACCATCAACGGCAAGGAGTTCGCCACCCCGGTCGACCTGGTCATGGAGGCCAACGCGATCGGCGGCCGGCACGGACTCGGCATGTCCGACCAGATCGAGAACCGGATCATCGAGGCGAAGAGCCGCGGCATCTACGAGGCGCCCGGCATGGCGCTGCTGCACATCGCCTACGAGCGCCTGGTCAACGCGATCCACAACGAGGACACCGTCGCCGCGTACCACAACGAGGGCCGGCGGCTGGGCCGGCTGCTCTACGAGGGCCGCTGGCTGGACCCGCAGGCGCTGATGGTGCGTGAGTCGCTGCAGCGCTGGGTCGGCGCGGCGATCACCGGCGAGGTGACCGTGCGGCTGCGGCGCGGCGAGGACTACTCGGTCCTCGACACCCGTGGTCCGGCGCTCAGCTACCACCCGGACAAGCTCTCCATGGAGCGGACCGAGGACTCGGCGTTCGGCCCGGTGGACCGGATCGGCCAGCTCACCATGCGGAACCTGGACATCGCCGACTCCCGTGCGCGGCTGGAGCAGTACGCGACCCTGGGCCTGGTCGGCACCGACCACCCGGCTCCGATCGGCGCGGCCCAGGCGGCCTCGACCGGCCTGATCGGCGCCATGGACCAGGGCGGCGCGGAGGTGATCGCCTCGCGCGGCGAGGCCGCGGACGAGGAGACGATGCTCGACCGCGCCGCGATGGAGTCCGGCACGGACTGAGCCTGCGAGCGCATACGCGCTCAGGCGGTGGGCCCCGGCGGATCCGGTTCCGCCGGGGCCCGCTGTCGTACGACTGCTACTCCTGTGCCGCGTGTCGGCCGCCCCCGCGCCGGCCTCTGCCCCGGGTGCGCAGGGTCGCCGGGAACACCAGGCCGCCGAGCAGGCCGAGGGCGAGGACGTACGGCCACCAGCCGAAGCCGTCGGCCACGGTGTTCGCGGTCCGGGGGCTCACGGCACCCGGACCGGCGGCGGCCCCGGCGTGGGCGCCGGGGCCGGGGCTGTGGCCGGCCGCGGTCAGGACGACGTCGTTGCCGTCGCCGCCGTTGTAGCCGATCCGGTAGTGCGTGTCGGCGAGCTCGACCCGGGCGCCGTCCGGCAGGTCGCCGAAGGCGCCCATGGTCCGGGAGCGGCCGCCGTGCGCGATGACGGTGATCTCGGGCGCCGGATGAGCGCCGACGGCGGAAGGGTCGAAGGACCCGGCGAGCCTCAGTCGGCCCGCCACCTTCAACGGCCGCTCCCGTAGCTCCAGTTCACCCTTCGCGTGCTGCGTGTAGTCCCCGGCCACCGTCAGACCGCCCGCCACCAGGCCGTCGTTCGTCACCGCGCCCTGCACCGTGCCCGTGCCGGTGAGCGAGGTGGCCACCCGCAGCCCGGAGGTGCCCGCGTCGAGCAGCGCGCCCGCCGACGTGAGCCTGATCGCCCTGCTGTGCAGCAGAGTCGCCCCGGAGCGCAGGGCCAGCGTGCCCTTCGAGACGGTCGTCGTCCCGGTGTACGTCACCGCGTCGCCCGTGAGCACGGTCGTCGCGTCGCCCGACTGGACCAGTGCGCCGCTCCCGCCGACATGGGCCAGCTGCGCGGGAGTCGAGACGTTCCGCAGGTACAGCGTCCCGTCGTTCACGATCTGCCGGCGTACCGTTCCCGTCAGCAGGGAGCCGTCGCCGCCCGGTGCGCCCGAGCCCAGCCGCAGCACCGCGCCCTTCCCGACGGTCGTGGAGCCGTCGTAGTACTGCGCGGCCGCGAAGGTCACGTCGTTCCCGCGCGTCCCCGCGATCACCACGTCACCGGCGCCGGGTGCGGCCAGCGTGTCGTGGTACCTGCCGCCGCCGATGGGGGCGCCCAGCGTCACCGGGCCGTCGTAGTCGAGGGTCAGCCGGGACCGTCGACCACTGGCGGTGTGCAGATTGATGTACACGGTGTCCCGCGTGCCCGGCATGAAGATGCGGTGCGTGGTCCCGTCGCCCCACTGCACGTCGGCACCCTCGATGTTGGTGCCCCGCTTGTTCGACCGGTGTGGAACGGTGCGCCAGTTCAGGGACCGAGTGCTCAGCGAGGGGTGGGAGTCGCCGCCCCGGTCGCTGTAGCTGTACTGCCCGGTGAGCACCACCTTGCTGCCCGGCCGGGTGTGCACGTTGATGTCGCTGCCGTACTCCCGCTGGTAGAAGTCCTGCCGCAGGGTGATGGTCCGGTGCAGCGGGGTGTCGATGATCCACGAGCCCTGGTTGAGGATCGCGCGGGCACGGGGCAGCGCCACCGGGTACTCGGGGCGGCCCACGGTCATCCCGGTGCCGTTGTCGATGACCCCGGAGAAGGGGTGGGTGCCGGCGAGGTCGAGGGTGCCCCACATGTGGCGGGGCTGAGTGACCAGGCCCGAGCCGCTGATGGTGCCGATGTTGAAGGTGCGGGTCAGGGACAGCCGGAGGGTGCCGTCGACCCGGACGTTGAGCTGGTTCAACCGGTAGCCGGGGGTGTCGTACGGGAAGTGGCCGATCAGGCCGGTGCCGCCGCCGGTGCCGTACTGCAGGGTGGCACCACGTTCGACCGTGATCGCGGGCGGGTCGGGGTGGGTCACGGTGGTGTACGGGTGGTTGCCGCCCTGGGTGCGCACGACCTGCCGCTGCCGGGACTCGGGCAGCGTGAAGTCGCTGTCCCTGGTGAGGATCAGCGTGCCGGTGCCGCGCACGGTGAGCGTGCCCCGGCCGCGGAAGACGCCGTCGTACGTGGTCGTCCCGGACGGGACGGTGACCACCGCGTCCGAGGCGAGCGTCACGTCCCGCCCGGCGAGGACGTCGGCGGTGACGTCCCGGGTGCCGGCCGCGACGGAGGGGGAGGGGGCGCCGATCGCGAGGGCGACGGCCGCGAGGGCGCCTGCGGCCGCTGCCGTTCTGTGGGTGAGGGTGCGCACGTCTGGGAGACGCGCGAACCGAGGGCCGATAACAGAAATCGCGCATCGGAAATCGCTTACCCCCCTGTCTCGTCGGACCCGTTGACCTCCCGGTTGCCCACCTTTACCTTTTCCGCGTTCGGTATGGCAGATGACGTTCGCAATATCGAACCATCTCGAACTCCTCCTCGCTCGCCCCACCGAGAGGCAGCCCGCATGAGCCGCGACCCCCACCCTGCCCACCCTCCGACCCGCCGCCTGCTGTTGAAGGGCGCCGCAGCCGCCGGCGCCCTGGCGGCCACCACTGCCACGTCCACGATCCCCGCACTCGCGTCCCCGTCCACGTCCCACGAGGCGGCCCCCTTCGTGAACCCCCTCGTCCTCCAGCGCGCCGACCCCCACATCACCCGCCACACCGACGGCCGGTACTACTTCACCGCGACCGTCCCCGAGTACGACCGCATCGTCCTGCGCCAATCCCGCACCCTGAACGGGCTGGCCACCGCCGCCGAGTCGGTCATCTGGCGGGCGCACACCACCGGTCCGATGGGCGCACACATCTGGGCGCCGGAGCTGCACCGGATCGGCGGCAAGTGGTACATCTACTTCGCCTCCGCGCCCGCCGAGGACGTGTGGGCGATCCGCATCTGGGTGCTGGAGAACGCCAACCCCGATCCCTTCCAGGGCACTTGGGTGGAGCGGGGGCAGATCAGGACGGCCTGGGAGACCTTCTCCCTGGACGCCACCACCTTCAAGCACCGCGGCACCCGCTACCTCGTCTGGGCCCAGCACGAGCCCGGCATGGACAACAACACCGCGCTGTGGATATCGAGGATGGCCAACCCCTGGACGCTGACCGGTCCCCAAGTCAGGCTGTCCACACCGGAGTTGGACTGGGAGTGTGTCGGCTACAAGGTCAACGAGGGCCCGTACGTCATCCAGCGCCACGGCCGCGTCTTCCTCACCTACTCGGCCAGCGCCACCGACCACCACTACTGCATGGGCCTGCTCACCGCCGACGCGGACAGCGACCTCATGAACGCGGCTGGCTGGTCCAAGTCCCCGACCCCGGTCTTCACCAGCAATGACACGACGAAGCAGTACGGGCCGGGCCACAGCTGCTTCACCGTCGCCGAGGACGGGCACAGCGACGTCCTCGTCTACCACGCCCGCCCGTACAAGGAGATCACCGGCGACCCGCTGCACGACCCCAACCGCCACACCCGGATCCAGCGGCTCGGCTGGAAGCCGGACGGCAGCCCGGACTTCGGCGTCCCCGTCGCCGACACCGTGAAGGAGAGTGCGTGAGATGAGACGCGCGTACGCGATCCTGCTCGCCCTGTGCTGTGCGCTCGCTGCCGCCCTGGCGACCGCCGGCCCCGCTCAGGCGGCACCGCAGACGATCACCAACGGCACCCGGTTCACGGACACTTCGGGAAACATGGTCCACGCCCACGGCGGCGGGGTCATCAAGGCCGGCTCGTACTACTACTGGTTCGGCGAGGACCGCAACGCCGACAACACCTTCCGCTCCGTGGACGCCTACCGCTCCACCGACCTGAAGAGCTGGGAGTTCCGCGGCCACGTCCTGTCCCAGTCCTCCGCCACGGAGCTCGCCACCGCCTACATCGAGCGCCCCAAGGTCATCTACAACGCGTCCTCCGGCACGTTCGTCATGTGGATGCACAAGGAGAACGGCGTCGACTACAGCGAGGCCCGCGCCGCCGTCGCCGTCTCCGACACGGTCGACGGCACCTACACCTACCAGGGCAGCTTCCGCCCGCTCGGTCAGTACATGTCCCGCGACCTGACCACCTACGTCGACAGCGACGGCACCGCCTACATGGTCTCGGCCGCCAACAACAACTACGACCTGAACATCTACCGGCTGACCGCCGACTACACCGGCATCGAAAGCCTGCTCGCCAACCCCTGGCCCGGCGGCCACCGCGAGGCACCGGCGCTGTTCAAGCGGAACGGCGTGTACTTCATGCTGACGTCCGGCGCCACCGGCTGGAACCCCAACCAGCAGCAGTACGCCACCGCCACCTCCCTCGCCGGCCCCTGGACCGCGTGGACGAACGTCGGCGACTCCACCGCCTACGGCTCCCAGACCGCGTACGTCCTTCCCCTGCAGGGCAGTTCGGGCACCTCGTACCTGTACATGGGCGACCGCTGGGGAAACTCCTTCGGCGGCACCGTCAACGACTCCCGGTACGTGTGGCTGCCGCTCACCTTCCCGACCTTCACCTCGATGTCCCTGTCCTGGTCCCCGGAGGTCACGGTCGACACCGCCGCCGGCACGGTCACCGGCACGAGCGCCACGTACAACGCCCTCGTCGCGCGGCACAGTTCCAAGTGCGCGGACGTGCCGAGCCAGTCCCTCTGGCAGGGGACCGCCATCAGCCAGTACACCTGCAACGGCGGCGCCAACCAGAAGTGGTGGTTCAAGGACCTGGGCAACGGCTACTACGAGCTGCTGGGCCGGGGCAGCTCCCTGTGCCTGCAGGAGAACACCTCCGGCGTCACCCAGGAGAACTGCACCGGCGCCACCACCCAGCAGTGGGCGGTCGTGACCTCCGGCTCCTACGTGAACATCGAGGGCCGCGCGAGCCGCAAGTGCCTGGACGTGTCCGGCGCGTCCACCGCCAACTCGGCCGCGATCATCACGTACACCTGCAACGGCGGAACCAATCAGCAGTGGATGCGGGGTAGTTGATCCGCAGAAGTCGACCCGCGCGACGGTACGCCGGGGAGGGGGCTGGAGCGACCCACCCCGGCGCAGCCTTCGAGGACGGGGTCCAGGCAGGGGCCGGGAGCGTCGCTGCGCACCTCTGCACGCGGAGGGCGTTGCCACAGCAAGAGTGCGTCGTGTTCGGACGTCAGAGCTTCTCGCGCCCCGGGCAGGCGTATCCGTGGAACAGGAACAGCGATGGACACGAGCCCGGAAGCGTAAGGTCGCGGGCGTCGCATCGTGTGAATCCAGGGGGCACAGACATGCACAACCGTCATATCGGCAGCACCGTGGTCAGCGCCATCGGGCTCGGTGGAATGCCACTGTCCATCGAAGGGCGGCCGGATGAAGAGCGCGCGGTCGCGACCATCCATGCCGCGCTCGACGCCGGGATCACGTTCATCGACACGGCCATGTCGTACTGCCTGAACTCGTCCGAGACCGGGCACAACGAGTCGCTGATCGCCCGAGCACTGTCGGCGTACAGGGGCGACACCTCGGAGGTGCTGATCGGTACGAAGGGCGGGGCAGCACGCGAAGCCGACGGAGCATGGACCTTCAACGGGGATCCCGCGACCCTGCGGGAGGCGTGCGAGGGCTCGCTCAAACGCCTCGGTGTGGACGCCATCGGGCTCTACCAGCTGCACGTGCCGGACCCGAACGTGCCGTACGCCGACTCGGTGGGCGCTCTGCGCGACCTGTACGACGCAGGCAAGATCCGCGCGGTCGGCATCTCCAATGTGAACTCCGACCAGCTACGCGAAGCCCACGGGATCCTCGGCGAGCGGCTGGTGTCCGTACAGAACAACTTCTCGCCTGCCACCCGCGACAGCGAGCCCCAGCTGCGTCTGTGCACCGAGCTGGGGATCGCCTTTCTGCCCTACAGCCCGCTGGGCGGTATCTCCCGGGCCGGCGGTTTGGGTTCATCACACGCCGCATTCGCCCGGATCGCCAGAGAACGTGGGGTCAGCCCGCAGCAGGTTTGCCTGGCCTGGGAGTTGGCCAAGTCTCCGGTCGTCGTTCCGATCCCGGGGTCGTCCCGGCCGACGACGATCCGTGATTCTGCGGCAGCTGCCGATCTGAAGCTCACCGAAGCGGAGTTCGCCGAACTCGACTCCGCATGACGCTCAGGCCAGCAGATCGATCGCGTCGATCGCCGTGCCCGCGCTGAGATAGCTCGTCGTCCCCGAACCGCTCACCACGTTGATCTTCAGCACGTTGTACCGGCTGGTGTCCGTCAGCCACGCGCTCGCCGGGATGCTGTAGGTGAACGTGTGGTTGTTGCCCCGGTAGGAGCCCACGGTCAGGGACCGGGTGCTCGGCTGGGTGGGCGGGGAGGGGATCGCCGAGGTCCAGGTGTCGTTGACGGTGATCTGCGGGCGGCCGTTGGCGTAGGCCGTCGTCACGCCGATCCGCAGGGTGTGCGCGGCGGCGGCCTGGGCCGCGGTCAGCTTGAAGTAGACCAGCAGACCGCTGTTGACGTCCTTCCAGAGGTAGCAGGGGAAGGCGGACGTCTCGCTGCCGCTGCCGATCACCACGTTTCCGGTCCAGGAGGCGGCCCGTACGTCGGACGGATGCGCGTACGTCATCAAGTCCGCGTTCTTGAAGCCGCTCGGGGTGCCGTTCCAGTCGCCGATGCGCCAGATGGCCGTGGCGTTGCCCGGATCGTTGGAGGACGGGATCGGGATGGTGTTGAGGGTGGTCGTCGCGCCCGCCGAGACCGTCACCGAGCCTGTGTGGACGGCGAGTTCACCCTTGAAGACGGTCAGGGTGTACGTCCCGGGCAACACCCCCGCGATGGAGAACCAGCCGTCCGAGGAGCGCGCCGAACCCCAGTACTGCGCCGCCGAGTTGGCCAGCCCGACCGTGTACGCGTACGCCGTGTTCCGGCCGGAGATCCCGACGCCCGCCACGCGGCCCCGGCCGCTCGCGCCGACGTATCCGGAGATGCCGAGCGAGTCCGCCCATGAGGTGGTGAGGTTCGCGTGGTACAGCTGCGAGGAGGGGGCACCGCCGTCCGTGAAGGCGATGACGTACGGGCCCTGGAGGCCGAAGCGCTGGTCCTCCGTCTGGTTCTCGCCGTAGTACAGGATCTCGTACAGGCCGCCGCCGTCCGCGCTCTGGTGGCGCAGGAGCGAGCGGTAGAACGGGCCGCCGGAGGCCTTCTCGTGGTTGCTGCGGACGATCCACAGGCCGACGCTGCCGGTCGTCCAGCCGAGGTAGTCGTAGTCGATGACCCGGAGCTTCGAGTAGTGCTTGGACCGTGTCTGTCCGTCGGACTTCGCGAACACGTCCGAGGCCTCGACGGTGCCGGTCGTGTACGTGTAGGAGTCCGGTTCGTCGTTCAGGAACAGTCCCGCCTTGACGCGCACGATGTAGCGGGTGGCGCTCACCGAGGTGTCCGCCTTGTTGGTCCACAGGTAGACGTTGTTCTCGCCGCTGCGGGCCGCGTAGTAGTGCTTGAGCGTGCCGTACGCGACCGAGACCAGGATCGTCGAGCCGGACTGACCGATCGTCACCGTCGAGGTGCCGAGGCCGGATTCGACGTGTGAGTTCTTGCCGCCGTAGCCCTGGTACTCGGTGCCCTTGTAGACCAGCGAGGTCAGGTCGCCGTTGGTCTTGCTGACCTTGAAGACGAGGCTCGCGCCGGTGTCGACGACGTAGTTCGAGCCGTCGTCGCTCCAGCCGAAGCCGGCCGCTGCCGCGGAGCCGACGAGTGGGCCGGCCAGCGCGGCCGAGGCGGCCCCGGCCGCAGAGCCGAGGACGAAGGTACGGCGTCGGACCGTGCTGCTGCCGGATCCGGACATGGGGGTGCCTCCTTCGGAAGCGGGTGGGGGTGCGGGTGTTGGCAGGGTGTCAGTCGAATCCATTTCGCGAAAGGGCTTTCGTACGCCTTGAGTTGGCAATCACGAGAAAACGGTGCAGAGTCTAGAAAGCGCTTGTCGACAAGGGGTACGGTCTCGGGTTGGCCGAGGTTCGACCGATGGAGGAGCCGCGATGAGACGTGCCACAGCCGCCGCGCTGGTGGCGACCGCCCTGGGCGCCGCGCTGACCGCGACACCCGCACACGCCCGCGGTGGCCGGCCGTTCGGCATCGACCAGTGCACCGCGACCGCCTGTCACTTCGACGTCCCGCCGGGCACGTACGACGTCCGGGTGACCCTCGGCGGCGAGGCGGCGTCGAGCACGAGTGCCGCCGGTGAGACCCGTCGCTCCCTGCTCCCGGAGACCGCCGTCGCGGCCGGCGAGCAGGCCACGCGCAGCTTCACCGTGAACGTCCGCACCCCCGAGGGCGAACCGACGGGCCCCGACGGCACCCCGGGCCTCGACCTCACCCTCGGCGGCTCCGCCCCTGCCCTGGCCGGCATCCGGGTCACCCCGGCCCGGCACACCCGGCAGATCATCCTGATCGGCGACTCCACGGTCTGCGACCAGCCGGGCGACCCGTACTCCGGCTGGGGCCAGCAGCTCCCGCAGTACCTCCGCAAGGGCGTCTCCGTCGCCAACTACGCGGACTCCGGGGAGAGTACGGTCACCTACCTGCAGAACCCGCAGCTGTGGGCCACCGTCCAGCCGCTGATCCGCCCCGGCGACCTCGTCCTCGTGCAGCTCGCCCACAACGACAAGACCACCGACGAGGCGACCTACCGGGCGAACCTCGAAACCCTGGTGGCCGGCATCCGGGACCGGGGCGGCGAACCGGTGCTCGTGACCCCGATCGTGCGCCGCTGGTTCAACGCCGACGGCACCCTGAACAACAACACCGCCCTGCTGGTCAACGGCCTCGGTGTCGACCACCCGGCCGTCATCCGCTCCGTCGCCGCCGCCGAGAACGTCCCGCTGATCGACCTCACGGCGAAGACCAGGGCGCTGGTGGAGTCCCTCGGCGTCGAGGGCTCCAAGGCGCTCTACCTCTACAACGAGAAGCGGGACAACACCCACACCTCCGTGCACGGCGCCACCGTCTACGCGGGGCTGGTCCGCGACGAACTTCTCGCCCGGCATCTGGTGCCTGAGGGCAGGGTGCGGGTGGGATGAACTCCTGGGGCGCCCCGACCGGAACCGGGGCGTCCCAGGCCCGCCGGATCCCGGGTGCTCCAGGCCCGCCAGGAAGGACAGTCACCGCCGTGATCGAACTGCCCGCCGACGACCGCTCCGCGAGCCCGTACACCGGCTACACCCGCGCCCACTGGGAAGCCGCCGCCGGCGCCCTGCTCGCCGCCGTCGAGCCCTACGCCACCGCCGACCGCGCCCTCTACCACCTCCCCGGCGACCATGTGAGCCACGCGGGCCACCTCTCCGACGGCCTGGAGGGATACGCCCGGACCCTCCTGCTGGCCGCCTTCCGCCGCGACGAGACCGCGCTCGGCCGCTACGCCGAGGGCCTCGCGGCCGGCCCCGGCGGCGTCTGGCCGCAGGTCGCCGACCGCAGCCAGCCGCTGGTCGAGGCCGCCTCGATCGCCCTCGCCCTGCGGCTGACCCGCTCCCTGCTGTGGGACCGCCTGGACCAGTCGGTGCGCGAGCGGACGGCGGCCTGGCTCACGGACGCGCTCACCGCCGAACCATGGCCCTGCAACTGGGAGTTGTTCCCGGTCACCGTCGGCGGCTTCCTCGCGGAGATCGACCACGCACCCGAGGCCGCCCGCAAGGCCATCGACCGCGGTCTGGAGCGCATCGAGGACTGGTACGTCGGCGACGGCTGGTACACCGACGGGGACGGCCGCAAGTACGACTACTACAACGGCTGGGCCATGCACCTGTATCCGGTGCTGCACGCCTGGCTGGCCGACGACGCCGAACTGCTGGACCTGTACGGCGGCCGCCTCGAACGCCATCTCGCCGACTATGCCCGCCTGTTCGGCGGCGACGGCGCGCCCCTGCACCAGGGCCGCTCGCTGACGTACCGGTTCGCGACCGCGGCCCCGCTGTGGCTCGGCGCACTCACGGGCCGTACGCCCCTCGCGGCGGGCGAGACACGACGGCTGGCCTCCGGAGCCCTGAAGTACTTCCTGGACCGCGGCGCCGTGGACGCGCGTGGTCTGCTGACCCTCGGCTGGCACGGCCCCGACGAGGGCGTCCTGCAGACCTACTCGGGGCCCGCGTCCCCGTACTGGGCGAGCAAGGGCTTCCTGGGGCTCCTGCTGCCTCCCGACCACGAAGTCTGGACGGCGGCCGAGGAACCGGGGCCGACGGAGCGGGCGGACGCGGTGACGGCGATCGCCGGCCCCAACTGGCTTCTGCAGTCAACCCGTTCGGACGGCCTGGTCCGCCTCCACAACCACGGCAGCGAGGACATCCGCTACGACCCGTACTACACGCGCTTCGCGTACTCCACGGTCACGCGGCCCCTCGGGTCCCCGCCCGACAACATCGTCACGGTCGGCGGCGACCCGCTCCGCACGGGCATCGTGCCCCTGGGCGTGGGGGAGGACTGGGCGGCCTCCCGGTACACGGTGGGCTCCGGGGCGGAGGTGACCAGCCTCGTCGTCGCCGACGGCGCGGTGGAGGTGCGCGCCCATCTGGTGGCGGGAGCGGACCCCGGCACCGAGGTGCACATCACCGGATGGGTGCCCTGGGCGGACGAGCAGGCCGAACTCGTCCCGGTCCACGGCCTGTCGCACGGCTTCGCCCTCTCCGGCACGACCTGCGACACCCCCACCCTGTTCGTCGCCCTCGCCCGCCTCACCGAGGACCCCGACCCCCTGCCCCTCCGGGACCTGGCGGCCGTGGAGGTGCGGGGGGACTACGACCTGAGCGTCCGCTGGGCCTCGGGCGAGGTCAGGAACTTCCGGTTCACGGCTTCAGACGGGCGATCCGCAACGTCGTCGTGGTCGGTGACGCCCCGCTGAGCCTGGTCGCGTAGGACGGGGTGACCGGGGCGTACGCCCAGGTCAAGGACCCGTTCTTGGAGACCGCCATGTCACCGGTGATGCGGGCGTTCACCACCTTGTCCGCGCCTACGAACTTGCCGTTCCAGTAGACGAGTCGGAGGTGGGTGCCCGCGAAGGTGCCGGTGCAGGTGCCTGCCGAGCACTTGGCGTTGTTCAGGGACTCCCAGGACAGCAGCAGCTTGTCCTTGCCGTACGGGGCGAGATGGACGTTGACGTGCTCCGTGCCCTTGGTGTTCGACAGGTAGACCGCCTTGCCGGGGCCGGAGTTGCGGTTCTTGAGGAAGGCGATCGCCACCTGGTGGGTGCCGGTCCTCGGGGTGACGGTCCAGCCGCGTCCGCTTGAGTCGTCCGGGTTCTTCTTGGCGGCGGTGGCACCGCGGGAGGCGAAGGCCGTCGCGTACCTGCCGGTGGCGGACTTGACCAGGTCGCCGGTGCGGCTGGGGAAGGTACCGCCGCAGTACCCCGCCCAGCACTGCTCGCGCTGCACCACCGGGGCCTCGTCCGGGGCGCCGATGCCGGTGGAGACGAACAGGCCCGAGCGCCAGTCGTCGAAGCAGAGGGAGGTGAAGGCGCCGGAACTCTCGGCGTGGAGGGCGATGCCCTCGTTGTGGCTGCAGCCCCAGCTCCAACCGCCGCTGAGCTTGGCACCCTTGGTGCTGATGTACGACAGCTTGTCGCCGTAGTGGCCGTCCGCGAAGCCGCCCGCGCCGTGCACGACCAAGTAGGCGCCGTACTTGGCGCCGCTCCAGGTGAGCAGGCCGTCGAGCGTCGGGGCGGTGTCGTGGGAGGCGGTGCTGGTGAGCTTGGTGCGCCAGGTCTGCTTGCCGCCGGTGTAACGGACGATCGCGGCGGCCGTCTCGTTCCACTTGTTGCTGTCGGAGACCCGGGTCAGCAGCGCGAAGCCGTCGTTGTGCGCGACCAGGCTGCCGACCTCCTTGGCGCCCTTGACCACCGTGTCCGCGCCGGAGCGTCGGCCGGCCGCCGTCAGCGGGGTGACGTGGATGCCGTCCGCGGCCGGCCAGGCGACCCGCAGGGTGCCGTTCGGGGCGACCGCTGTGGACGTGCGGTTCCACTCCCGGGTGTTGTTGTAACCGGCCGACAGATACGGGTACTTGGCGCTCAGATGCACCGTTGTGCTGGTGACGGTGAGGTCGGGCGCGGTGGTCGTCGCCGCCCCGGCGGTGGCGTACCACGCGCCGGCGAGCAGTCCGGCGGCCGCGAGGGCGCCGATGGCAGGCTCGCGCGCCACCCGGACGCGGCGGTGACGTGTCGTGCGTCGTGCAGATGTCATGCCCTTCGGTGGCCGCCGGACCGCGAAAGGTTGCCGAACTCGCTTTGCATTCCTGGGGTTGGCCAGCAGAATCCGAGGCATGACTTCCAAGATCCGCCACGTGACGATCGACTGCGCCGACGCCTACGCCCTCGGCAGCTTCTGGGCCCAGGTCCTGGGCGAGCCGCTGCACGAGGACGACAAGCCGGGGGATCCGATGGCTCTGATCGAGGCCGCCGGCGTCCTCTTCGTGACCGTGCCGGAGCCCAAGACCGTCAAGAACCGGGTTCACCTGGACCTCCAGCCGCAGGACCGCACCCGTGACGAGGAGGTCGAGCGGCTGCTCGTCCTCGGCGCTACCCTGGTCGCCGACCACCGCAAGCCCGACGGCACCGGCTGGGCGCTCCTCGCCGACCCCGAGGGCAACGAGTTCTGCGTGGAGCGCAGCGAGGCCGAGCGCGGGGCGTAGCACCCGGAACGGCGGGGCGGAGGCCCCGGACGGCGGCCGATGCGCACAGTTCGGCCAGGGCCGAAACGTTCCGCCCCTAGCGTGGGCGTATGACCGCAGAGACCGCAGAGCCTGCCGCGACCTCCTTCGCCGGACTCCACCACCGCCCCGGCGAGCCCCTGCTCCTGCCCAACGCCTGGGACCACGCCTCGGCCGCCGCCCTCGCGGCCCGCGGGTTCTCCGCGCTGGGCACGACCAGTCTCGCCGTGGCGGCGGCCGTCGGACTGCCCGACGGTGAGGCCGCCACCCGGGAGCACACCCTGCGCCTCGCCCTGACCCTCGGCTCGGAGCCCTACCTGCTCTCCGTCGACGCCGAGGACGGATTCTCCGACGATCCCGCCGAAGTCACCGGGCTGGCACACCAGTTGTGGGCCGTCGGGGCCGTCGGCATCAACCTGGAGGACGGGCTCGGACCGACCGCCCTGCACGCCGCGAAGATCGCCGCGGTGAAAGCCGCCGTGCCCGGCCTGTTCGTGAACGCCCGCACGGACACGTACTGGCTGGGCGACGGCGACGAGACGGACACCCTGCGCCGCCTCGACGCCTACCGACAGGCGGGCGCCGACGGGGTGTTCGTGCCCGGGCTCACCGACCCCGGCCGGATCGCGGACGTCGTCCGGCGCGTCGACGCCCCGCTCAACGTCCTCTACTCACCCGCCGGACCCACTGTGCCCCAGCTGGCCGACCTCGGCGTCCGCCGCGTCAGTCTCGGCTCGCTGCTCTACCGGCGGGCGCTCGGCGCGGCCCTGGACGCGGTGGCCGACATCGCGGCCGGGCGGGTGCCGGGCGGTACGACACCCTCCTACGACGAGGTGTGCGCGCTGGAGAGGAACGTGTCGGCGAGGGCGTCGGCGAACTCCACGGGGTGATCCAGGGTGCCGAGATGCCCGCCGGGGAACTCCACCAAGCGGCTGCCGAGTCGATCAGCGAGCAACTCCGCTGTCCGATACAGGAGTTGACCGCGTGATTCGGCGCCGACCGCGAGGGTGAGGCGGCGTTCCAGGGAGGTGAGGGAGGGGACGTAGGCGGTGAACGGGCGTAGGACATGGGTGAGGAAGACGCCCATCGGGGCTGCGTCGGCGCCCTCGGCGGGCGGCCGTCCGGGACCGTCCAGCGCGCCGATCAGCTCCTCCCGCCGCTCCCGGCCGTCCGGCAGCACCGTCACACACGGCGGCTCGTGCGCCACCACGTGCGCCAGCCGCCGCGGGTGCCGGGCGAGCAGGTCGAGGACGGCGATGCCGCCGGAGCTGGTCCCGAACACGTACGCCTGCTCGTCCGCGGGCAGTACCGCCTCCAGCACCCGGTACGCCCCCTCGCTCCAGTCCGCCGGGCGCTGGTCCGGGACCGCCAGGCCGAGCCGGCCGTGGGCGAGGCCGAGCGGGTCGTACGTCACCACGGTGAAGCGGTGTGCCAGCCGCTCGGTGAGCGGGCCGAGCCCCATGGGGTGCCCGGCGCCGCCGGGCACGAGCAGGAGAACGGGACCGCTGCCCGTGACGTCGTAGGACAGGGGCTCAGTCATCGTTCCTCTTCTCCGTTCCTCATCTCCCGGGGCCAGTGCGTGAGGGCGAGGTGCAGGGCGTCGACCGCCTTGTCCCAGGAGAGCTGGACGTCCCGGTCCGCGCCGAAGCCGCCCGCGGACTCCAGGGCGCAGTAGCCGTGGAAGGTGCTGCGCAACAGGCGTACGGCGTCCGTGAGATCCGGCTCGTCGAGGCCGTAGGCGCGCAGCATGCCGTAGGTGATCTCGGCCGTGCGGCGCAGGGCGGGGGAGTCGGCGATCAGGGCCTGGTCGATGCGGATCTGGGTGGCCGCGTACCGGCCCGGGTGGTCGAGCGCGTACGCCCGGTACGCGCCCGCGAACGCGGCCAGCGCGTCCTTCCCGGCCCGGCCCGCCACGGCCACCGCGATCCGGTCGATCAGCTCGCCGCCCGCGTGCAGGGCGAGCCGGGTGCGCAGGTCGTTCAGGTTGCGGACGTGCGAGTACAGACTCGCGTCCTTCACCCCGAAATGCCGGGCCAGCGCGGACAGGCTGACGCTCTCGAAGCCCACCTCGTCGGCGAGGTCGGCGGCGGCCGCGACCAGCCGGTCGACGGTGAGTCCCGCACGGGCCATCTGACACCTCCTCCTTGGTCACCTAGGGGCAATCCTAGGTGATCTAGGTTCAGGTGGTCACTCAGGCGCTGCAGCGCCTGCCGCCGGCGGCGGACAACTGCACGTCCTCCGCCCTCACGCGCAGCGCATGGCGGGACGTGTCCTCGCCCCGGGCCGGGTCCGGGTCCCAGAGCCAGACGGTGTCACCGCTCGCCTGGAAGACGAGGACCGGGTGGGTCGTCGGTACCGGACCGTTGATGACGGGAATCCTCGGGTCGAGCGGTTCGACGCAGACGAGTTCGCCCCGGATGCCGAAGTACCCGGCCGGGTAGCGCTTCCCGGCGGTGGCGTCCGTGATCGTTCTGTCGGCGGCCCGGTCCACACCGGTCAGCGCCTCGATCGCCACGGACAGGACCGAGACCAGCACCATCAACGGCAGGACCCATCGGACGAGCCCGCTCGCCCCCGTCTGGAGGTTGAAGTGACGGGCCCAGCCGCCCATCGCGATCAGCACCAGCGAACACGCCACGGCCAGCCCGAGCGGCCGCAGCGCCACGGCGTACTGCCAGTAGAAGGCCACGTGCACCGAGTCGGCCGGGATCCCGAAGCGCTCCTCCAGGTACATGGAGTGCAGATACGACCCGGCCCACGGCAGTACGAACGGCAACGGCGCCGCGAGTACGGGCAGGAACCACTGCATGTTGCGGCTGAACCAGGACTCGCTCAGGGCGTACCAGAGGCCGAAGACCGTGAAGCCGAGGAGCAGGGTGAGGAGAACCCCGGCGAACTGTCTGGACGGTCCCGCCGGCTGGGAGTCCCCCCACATGAACCCGAAGGCGGTCAGGCCCCAGACCAGGGCCACGCCGATCCCGAGCCGGACGAGCCACGGCCGGGGCTCGTTGGCGGACACCCACGTGCCCACCGGCCAGCACATACCGAGCGGCCAGGCCAGTGCCAGGAACCGCCAGGGCGTGGTCGACGCCCCGAGGACAATGCCGCACGCGAGACTGACGAGTACGACCACGCCGATGACGGCGAACTGCAGCGCCTTACGGTGTCGATCCCTCGATCCGTCGCGGGGCCGGGGACCGATCGCCCGACGGATGTCGTGCGCAGCGGGGTCGAACGGGGAGCCGCCGATGTTCCGCGCGTTCAACTCGGCCAGTGCGCGGTCGCGTTGCTCTTCGGTGTACTCGCCGCGCAGATGCAGGGTATGGCGTACGTCCCACCCACCGACGGCTATCCAGTGCTCGGCCAGCCACCGCAGAGCGGGGCTCGCGCCGTCCGGCACCTTGTGATGGACGTGGTACGTCGTGTTCGGCTCGGCGGGCCTGGGACGTACGAGCTTGGCCTCGCGTACCCAGACGTCCAGCTTCCGTCGGGCGGCGAGTGTCGTCACCTGCTCGCAGGCCATCGACCTGGCCGTCAAGCGGGAGCCCCGGAGCGGGACTTCGACGACCAGCGCGGAGTATCCGTCGTCCGCGCTGACCGCGTCGCCGTCCCGCGCCGGGCGTACTCGCCATCCCTGAGCGGCGAACACGCCGTCCGCCAGCTCCAGTTCGTCCCGGTCGTCACGTACTTCGACGACCAGACGTACCCGGCGGTTGAAAGGCTCCGGCCTCACCCGCGGTCGCGGGCGGCGAACGCCACGAACTCCGTCCAGGAGGCCGGGGCGAGGGCGAGCCGGGGGCCGGTGGTGTTCTTGGAGTCGCGGACGTGGATGGTGGTGGGGCAGGTGGCGACTTCGATGCAGTCACCGGAGCTGCCGCTGCTGTAGCTGCTCTTGAACCAGGCCGGTTCGGTGGTGGTCATAGTGCTCCTCGCATCTGCTCCAGCAGGCTCCGGGAATCCTCCGGGGTCAGAGCCTGTGAACGCAGTTTCGCATAGCGCATGTGAAGCACGCTGATCTTCTTCGCGTCGGTGAGGAACTGGCTGTTCTCCTGTCCCTCGCAGTAGGCGAACCACTCGTTTTCCGGAGTCTCCAGCAGTTGGATGGGGCCGTCCGTCCCCGCGTGATTGCCGCGCGACATCGGCATCACCTGGAACTCGATGTTGCGCGCTTCCGTCGCCTCCAGGATGTGGTCGATCTGCTCGCGCATGACCTCCGCGCCGCCGGTCTGCCGCAGGATCACATGCTCCTCGGCAATGAAGCTGAACGCCGTGTTGGGGCGCTCCCTCAGCAGCGACTGGCGTTCAAGACGAGCGGTTACTTGAGCCTCGATCTCCGAGTCGCTGAGCATCGGCACTCGGTCACGGAACAACGTTCGCGCATACTCCTCCGTCTGCAACAACCCCGGCACCAACCGGTTCTCGAACGTGTACAGACTGATCGCCTGCTCCTCCAGCTCCGCCCACTGCCGGAACCACGAGGCCAGCCCCTTCTCCCTGGTCGCGTGCTTGTACACCCCCTTCAACACGCCGAACGCGTCCAGGACTTCCTCCGCCCGCTCCACGAACACCCGGGGCGGAAACCGCCGCCCCTGCTCGATGGAAGCGATCGTCCCCGGCTGGTATCGGACCAGCGGCGCGTACTGCTCCTGCGTGTAACCGGCCCGCCTGCGGAAGGCCTTGTGTGCCGTGCCGAACGCCTTCAGGCTGTCGGACGGTTCGGGCTCGTTGGTGGTCTGCTCGATGCTGATGGTGCTGTCGGTCATGTCGACCAAGGGTCACGGAACGTCACGGCGACTGTCCAGAGCGTGAACTCGTACAGTGGGCAGCGTACGAGTTCTGTCGCTGGCCGACTTCCGTGCCCGGCGGGACGGTTGGGGCATGCAACGTACGTTCACCCAGCTCTTCAGCGCGACACCGCACGGCGCCCGGCAGGCGCGGCAACTGGTGGCGAACCGGATGAATGTATGGGGGTTCGCACACGGAAGCGAGGTGAGCGACACCGTCACCCTCATCACCGCCGAACTCGCCGCGAACGCCGTACGACACGGTCGGGTCCGGGGGCGCGGCTTCCGCGTCCGGTTGCTGCTGGAGGACGGTGTCGTGCGCGTGGAGGTGCTGGACGCGCGCGTGGAACGGCTCCCCATGCGGGCGCAGGGGGAGCCGGACGAGGGCGGGCGCGGGCTGCTGATGGTCGAGGCGCTGGCGGAGAAGTGGGGTGTGGAACTCCGCCCGGACGGCGTGCACAAGACGGTCTGGGCGGATGTCCCGCTCAGCTGATCGGCGCGTACAGCACCCCCAGCTTGTCGATCTCGTTGCCGGAGCGGCCGGTGAAGCCGACGATCTGCCGGCCGGACGGCGCGGTGAAGGTGGCGGTGTCCGTGGTGGACGTACCGGCGGAGAGGGTGCGTCCCTTGTCCGTGCCGAAGGCGGCCGAGAAGATCCGGGTACGGCCGTCCTTCTGGCCTTCCGTCAGCTTCACCGAGGTGAGGTGCTCACCGGAGGCCAGGGTCAGGGAGGTCGCCGTGCCGCCCGTGCCGCCGTGGGAGAGGACCGTGCCGCCGTCGTGGGTGAGGGAGACCGCGTCCAGACGGGCGTCGCCGCGCAGGGTCAGCGTGCGGGGGGCGAGGGCGGCCGGGAGGTCGTCGGCGTCGTTGAAGGCGCTGCCGTGCGGGCCGCCGAAGAAGTCGCTCGCGCGGAGCTTCGGGCTGAGGGTGTAGGAGAAGCCGACGGTGTGCGGGAAGTGGTCGGAGAGGTTTCCGCCGCCGGCGTCCAGGAACGTGGCCCACTCGTCGTTGTAGCGGGTCGCGTTCAGGGAGACCAGGTCGCTGCCGCGATAGAGGACCTTGTCGACCACCTCGCAGTCGTTCGGCGGAGCCGACGTCGGGCACAGCAGCGGGTCGGCGCCCTGCGCGGGTGCCGTACCGCCCTTCACCAGCTGCACCCACGCGTCGGTCAGGCCGTTGTCGTCGACGAGTGTGCGGATGTTGTCGCCGGCGCGGGTGTAGCGGGTGTTGGTGTCGCCCATGACGATCACCGCGTTGCCCGCCGAGTTGGCCTTGATGAACGCCGACACCTGGGCGATGTTGGCGCGGCGGGCGGCGAGGGCGTCGTCGGTGTCGTCGGCGTTGGGGTGCAGGTTGTACAGGTCGACGAAGACGCCCTCGGCCAGACGCACCCGCGCCAGCGTGAAGCCCTTCGGGGTCAGGCAGTTGGTGCCGGTGCAGTCGTTCCACTTCACCCGCTCGAAGTCCTCGAAGGGGTACTTCGAGAGGGTGTTGAGACCGTCGCCGATACCGGCGCCGCCGCTGGTGGCCGTGCGGTACGGGTGGTTGTCGCCCGCGTACAGCGCCGCGTGGTAGTTGAAGTCCTCCTGGACGTTCACGATGTCGTAGACCGCCAACCGCGGTGAGATCAGCGGGGTGTTGGTGGCCGGGTGGCTGGAGCTGAGGCCCTCCGGGAGGCCGGCCACGTTGTACGTGAGCACGTTGAACGTGCCGGAGGTCGCGGCCTGGGCGGTGCCGGTGGAGGCGGTGAGTCCGGCGAGGGTCAGGGCGCCGGCCGCGAGGGCGGTGAGGAGTCGTCTCATGGGTCGCATGGGGACCATGTTCATGCCAACGTGTTAGGTTTTGAAGGATAGTTGGGAAAACTGTTCAACTCATCCAGTTTCACCCACTAGTGTGGCGACGCTCCGAACGGATGCCCGTCGCGGCTCGCGTAGGCAACTGTTGCTTGGATGAGCGGTGTTGTCCCTGGAGCACGGGTGCGGCGTGCCGGGATCGTGTACCTGACCCTGCTGGCCGCGGGCACCGCAGGAGCGCTCCTGGTCGCCCCGCACCTGGAGGACCCGGCGTCCGTGCTAGCGGCGATCCTGCCGACCTGGGCCGGTGCCTATCTGGCCTGGAGCGCCTACCGGGCCGACCGGGTCGAGGCGGCTGTGGCACCGAGCCCCGCCGAGGCGGCCGACAGGCTGGCCGACGCCGTACGACGACAGTGGGAGGCCGAGGCGGCGATACGGCGCCTGGCCGACCCGTATCCGCTGCCCGTCGCCTGGCAGGGCACCGACCGCGACCTGGCCGAGGCCTCGGACCCGCAGCGGCTCGCCGGCCGGGACGATGAGATCGCCGACGTCTTCACACGGCGCGTCACGGCCCGGCGGCTGCTGGTCCTGGGCGAGCCGGGGTCGGGCAAGACCCTCCTGCTGGTGCGGCTCGTGCTGGCGCTGATCGAAGGACGACAGGCCGACGAGCCGGTGCCGGTTCTGTTCTCGCTGGCCTCCTGGGACCCCGCCGCGCTGGATCTGCGGACCTGGATGGAGCGTCGGCTCGTGCAGGACCACCCGGAGCTCGGTACCCCCGCGTCCGATGTCTATGGGGGGCGGGTCACCCTGGCCGGCCTGCTGCTGGAACGGCGGCTGGTCCTGCCGGTGCTCGACGGGTTCGACGAACTCCCGGCTGCGATGGGGGCGCTGGCCCTGCACCGCGTCAACGAGGCCCTGCCGTACGGCTGTGGCATGGTCCTGTCGAGTCGTCCGGGCGAGTACCGTGCGGCACTGCGGCCGCGTGGCGCGGTTCCCGCCCGGCTCGCGGACTTGGCCGGCATCCACCTCCTGCCTCTCGGCGCCGGGGAAGTCGCGGATTACCTGCAACGGGACGCAGGCGGCCCTGGCGCCCCGGCAGCCGGGCGTTGGAGCACGGTGACCCAGGTGCTGGGGACGGCCGAGCCGGTGGGGCAGGCCCTGACCAGCCCGTTGATGGTGTCTTTGGCGCGGTCCATCTACAACCCGCGCCCGCAAGAGGGGCACGAGCGGCTGCCGGATCCCGGAGAACTGCTGCGGCTACGCACCCGCACGGCCGTGGAGCACCACCTCCTCGACGCCTTCCTCGACGCCGCGTACCGGCCGCACGCAGGCCGCCTCTCCCGGTGGAGCGCTACTCGGGCTCGCCCTGCCCTTCGCTTCCTCGCCCGATACACGGGGCGCGGACGCGACGGCGCTGCCGAACTCGCCTGGTGGAAGCTCCGGTACGCCGTTCCTGCCGCGCTGCCCCAGGTGCTGGCCGGAGTGCTGCTGGGCATCGCGGCTTGGCTGTTCGAGGGTCTGATCATGGAATTGACCCACCATTTCACCCCGGACCGGGTACCGGTGCGCTGGGACGAGCGGGGCGGCCTCGGCGTCGTGGCGGCCGGGATCTGCGGCGGCCTGACCTGCGGGCTCGCTGCGGGCTTCACCGTCATGGTGCTGTGCGTTCTCGTTGTCACGCCCGACGTCACGGCTGCGCTCGTGCTCAACCGCGTGGCCGACGGCACCTCACTGGCCCTGGTCGGAGCGATCATCTCCGGCTTCGCCTTCGGTAGCCGGCCAGGTCTGCGGCGGCCCGCCGACTGGGATCGACGGGCCCTGGCGGCCGGAGTCGTGGCCGCCGGCTGCTATGCGGCGGCGTTCGGCAACGGCTGCGGCACGGTCAGCGCCCTTCTCTATGGTGTGGCCGCAGCTGCGGTGGGCGCGGACGGCGTGCTCGCCGACCCCGCCTGTCCGGCCGCCCGGGTGCGCTGGCACTGGAGTCTGCGGGGTCTCGGCCGCGGACTCCTGGTCGGCATGCTGCTCGGCGGCAGCATCCTGCTGGAAGGACTGCTTGCAGATGTCCTGTCAGGCGGCGACGGCGTCGAGTACATTGCGCCGCCGGATTCGCTCGCGGCGTTCTGGTCGGCCGAGCAGACCGGCGCGGTGTTCGCCGTGTCCTGCGTGCTCGTGCACGGACTGCGCGCCGTCCCGGTCGATCTGGGCACCTCGATCGACGGCCGAGCCCTGCTCGCCAACGACCGACGTACATTCGTCAGTTGCGTATCGGCCGCGGCCGTCGTCGGCGCCGTGATCATCGGGTTCCAGGGCTGGTGCGCCGTACTGACGGGCTCGACGCGGGTGTGGGGCGCCGGGGCGGTCGGCGGGCCTCTGTGGGCGTTCGTGGTCGGACTGATCCCGGCCGTCCTGACCGGGTTGGCCATCGGGATCCGACAGGCTGCCTGGGGACACTACGCGGTTGCCCGCTGCTATCTGGCCCTGCGCCAGGGACTGCCGTATGACCTCATGGCGTTCCTCGCGGACGCCTACGACCGGGGTGTGCTCCGGCGGGTCGGTGCCGTCCACCAGTTCCGGCACCTCGAATTGCAGCACCGACTCGCTGCTGCAGACGGGCCCAGTAGCGGCGGAGAGTGACCGAGTGGCCGTCGCGCATCTCGGCCGTGATCATGGGGTGGCGGACGACCTTCAGCGCGACGAGCTCACCGTCACCAACGAGCTGCCCAGGTTGCGCGCCCAGGGTGCCGTCGAGGGGCTGGTGCGGAGTTCCCCGATGAACCCCCAGTTGGCGCTGTCGAATCGTCAGGGCCGGACGGGGAGGTTGGCCTCCCATCCGTCGAGAAGTCGTTCGAGTCCCAGTTCGAAACCGCGCTCGGCGCTGTCGGCCGCGTGAGGAAGTTCGGCATCACGAATGACGCGGGCGAGGAGTGGATGGCGCCCGGCCCTGACGACTTTGTCGAGGTAGGGCGCGTGGGCGTCCATCCATTCCTGGGTGCCGACTCCGGAGCGTCGGACGGCTTCCTGCTGGGCGAGCTCGCCAATGGCGTAACCGCGGACGAATGCCTGCAGCGTGTTGACGACGGTGATCATGACGTCGATGTCGAAGCCGAGGGGATCGAGGGCGGCGAGTGCGTGTTCGGTGGCATCGAGGGAGTTCGGTCCAAGTGATGGGCGCCCTGCCGCGAGGGAGGCCATCCAAGGATGCCGGTGGATGGTGGCCCGGGAGCGATGGGCCAGTGCTCGCAGGTCGCCGCGCCAGTCGCCGGTGGGGGCAGGCAGCCCGCCGTCTTCGGCCGCCACGGCGTCGAGCATGAGGTCGAGCAGGTCGTCCTTGGATGCCAGGTAGCGGTAGAGCGAGGCTGTGCCCGTTCCCAGTTCCTTGGCGACGCGCCGCATGGACAGTGCCTCGATGCCCTCGGCGTCGGCGATCGCGATGGCGGCGGCGGTGATCTCCGCCCGGGTGCGTGAGGGTGCGGGGCCTTTCGCGGCCCGCTCCGGCCGGTTCCAGACCACCGTGTGAGCGTCGTCCATCGGGTTTCCCTCCTCGCTACTGCGCTCACTGTTCGCAGTAGTGCTATCGTGCCACCATTACTGCGAACACTGTACCCGAGTAGAGCGTGACCAGCCGAAAGGGAAACCACCATGACCACTCCCGCCACGATCATCGGCGCCGGGCTCGGCGGCCTGACCCTCGCCCGGGTCCTGCACCTGCACGGCATCCCCGCGACCATCTACGAAGCCGAGACATCGACGGACACCCGCACGCAGGGCGGCCAGCTCGACATCCACGAGTACAACGGGCAGCTCGCCCTCGAAGCGGCCGGCCTCACCGACGAGTTCCGCGCGATCATCCACGAAGGCGGCGAGGCCGTGCGCGTGCTCGACCAGCACGGCGCGGTCCTGCTCGACCAGCCCGACGACGGCACGGGCGGGCGCCCCGAGGTGCTCCGCGGAGACCTGCGTCGGATCCTGATCAACTCGCTGCCCGGCGAGATGATCCAGTGGGGACACAAAGTCACCAGTGTCCGCCCCCTCGGAGACGGAAGGCACGAGCTGACGTTCGCCGACGGGCCGACCGTGACGACCGGCCTCCTCGTGGGCGCGGACGGCGCCTGGTCGAGGGTCCGGCCGCTGCTCTCCGACGCGAAGCCCGAGTACGTCGGCACGTCGTTCATCGAGACCTACCTGTACGACGCCGACCAGCGCCACCCCGCAGCGGCCAAGGCCGCCGGCGACGGTTCCCTGTTCGCCGTCACGACTGGCAAGGGGATCCTCAGTCATCGAGAGGCCGACGCCGTTCTGCACACCTACGTCGCGCTCAATAAACCGCAGGAATGGATCGCCGCCATCCTCGCCAGTCCCGAAACGGCGGCGGCCCAGGTCGCGGCAGAATTCACCGGATGGGCTCCTGAACTCATCGCACTCATCACTGACGGGGAAACCGCCCTCGCCCCGCGCCCGATCAGCGCCCTGCCGATCGGCCACCGGTGGGACCGCGTTCCCGGAGTGACGCTGCTGGGCGACGCCGCCCACCTCATGTCACCGTTCGCCGGCGAGGGCGCCAACCTCGCCATGCTCGACGGCGCCGAACTCGGCAAAGCCATCGCCGCACATCCCGACGACATCGAAGCCGCCCTTGCGGAGTACGAGCAGGCTCTCTTTTCCCGCAGCGCCCGGTTCGCCGCCGAATCCGACAAGAACCACCAGCTCATCTTCGGCGACAACGCCCCCGCCGGCTTGCTCAACCTGCTCACCGGCCAGGAGCCGACCGAGTGAGCAGGGCCCACAGATCCGCGATCGTGAGCCGCAGGCGTCGGTCTGGCCGCCCCCACGGCCGGCACCCGCACGGACAAGCCGCTGCTGACGTTGAAGCAGATCGCCGCCGCGTTCGGCGACGTGCCGAGCGACCGCGCCGACGCTGGGGCGTGCGTACCGCTCCAGGGAGCGGACGGAGGCGTGGCGGCAGCGGGCCGGCAGCATTGGGGTGGAGGCAGCCAGGAGACCGTCAAGACGTTCGTGTCCTGCAGTCTCGGCAAACTCGGGCTTCGCGACCCCGTTCAGGTTGGTCGTGTACGCCTACCGCCGGGGGCTGGTGATCTGATGCGGGTCCGAACAGGGCCGGCCGTGCGGCATCGAGGTGGTCGCGTGGACGTATGGGTGAAGCGGCCGGACGGCGCCGACTACGACGACGTTCCGCACATGGCCAGCGCGGTTCGCGCCAGCCCGCGCAGCCAGGCGTGGGCGTGGTCGGTGTCGTAGCGCTGATGCCATGACAGGTATATCGGTGCCGACGGCAGTTCGAGCGGGAGGGGGAGCACGACCAGGCCGAGGTCGGCGACCGCTGACCGCGTGGTGGCTTCGGGGACGCAGATCAGGAGATCGGAGCCGCGCGCGAACTCCAGCGCGGCCGCTTCCGTGGGCGCGGTCGCCACCACGCGGCGGGTGAGGCCGAGCCGTGCGAGGGCGTCGTCGAGGGCATTGCCGAGGTTTCCACGTCGCGAGACGGTGACGTGCTCAGCGGCGGCGTACCGCTTTGCGGTGACGGTCCTGACGCGGGTGAGGGGGTGCCCCTGCCTCACGACGATGACGAGGCGAGTCTCGCCCACGCTCTCGGCACGGATGTCCGGCGCGCTCGGCCGGTTGGCGTTCGCCTCCAGGTCCACCTCGCCGCGCCGCAACTCGGGGGTGTCGATGCTCGATTCCGCGACGAAGCGCAAACGCACACCCGGCGCCTGTTCGCGCACGGCCGAGAGCAGTGTGGGGCCGCTCAAGGCGACCAGGGAATCATGCCAACGGAGTGTGAAAGTGCGCTCCAACGTTGCCAGATCGAGTTCACGGCTCGGTGCCAGCACCCCCTGGACCTGGTGCAGCAGCTCGTGCACCTGTTCCCGGACGGCGATCGCATACGGCGTCGGGGTCATCGTGCGGCCGGTGCGCACCAGGATCTGATCCCCGGTCGTGCGCCGGATTCGGCCCAGACTCCGGCTCATCGCGGGGGCGGTGACATGCATGCGTGCGGCCGCCCCGGCCACACTGCCCTCCTCCAGCAGCGCGTCGAGCGCGGCGAGCAGGTTCAAATCCAATTGCATGTGAGTAATCCTAGCCGTGCTTTACATGCATTTGAAGTTAATCAAGGGGCTGTATACCTTCGAGGCCAGAGCGCAGAACACAGCGCACAGTTCGGCCCGAGCGGCCTCATCACCTCCTATTCAAAAGGGAGTTCACCATGTCCGAAACGCTTCAGACCACTGACGTCGCCGCCTCCGACGCCGACCTGCTCGGCCAGACCGCGATCGCCGTACGCGCGGCCGGTTCGGCGCTGCGCGAGCGCTTCGGCGAGGTGGTCCGCCACCAGACCCGCGAAGAGCTGATGCGCGCGCTCGCCGCCAACGACGACACGGCCCTCGACATCCTGCGCCCCCGCCTCACGCGCCTGCGCCCGGACGCCGGCTGGGTGGAGGACGAGCTGGACGGCGGGGCGCTGCCGTCCGGCGAATGGTGGGTCGTGGATCCGGCCGAAGGCAACGTCAACCACCTGCACGCCCTGCCGGAGTGGGCGGTGACCGCCACCCTCGTGCGTGAGAACCAGCCGGTGCTCACCGCGGTCCACCTGCCGTTGACCGGCGAGACCTACACCGCGCTCACCGGCGCGGGCGCCTACCTCGACGGCCGACCGCTGCACGTCTCCCCGACCGCGGACCTCGGTCTGAGCATCGTGGCCACCAGCCAGGCCCGGCCGGACGAGGACGAGACGGTCGTGCGGCGCGTCGGCTCCTCGATCACCGCGATGCTCTTCGACGCGCTCGTCGTCCGCACCGCCGTGCCCGCGACCCTGCACCTGCTGAACGTGGCCGCCGGCCGGATCGACGCCTTCTGGCAGTTCGCCGGCGCCCGCGCGGACCTGCTGCCCGGGGCGCTGCTCGTCACCGAGGCCGGCGGACAGATCTCCGACGCCGAGGGCCGCCCCTGGACCCCGCAGAGCGAGAGCCTCCTGGCCGCCGCGCCCGGCGTCCACGCCGAGGCCGTCGCCACGCTCTCACGCTGACCGCGCACCACAACTGCACGCACGGAAGGACCAGATCATCATGACCACGATCGCAGTTCTCGGAAACGGCCGTGTCGGCGGCAACCTGGCCACAGCCCTCACCCGGGCAGGGCATGAGGTGACCGTGGCGGACCGTGCGCCGGGCGCCGCCGCCGACGCCGCCCGGACAGCCCAGATCGTCATCAACGCCACCCCGGGCGCCGGCTCGCTGGAACGGCTCGTCGCCCTGCGCGAGGAACTGCGCGACAAGATTCTCGTCGACGTCTCCAACGCCACCGTCGACGGACCGGACGGACTGCCTGCCCACCTGATCTACCCCGGCTCAAGCCTCGCCGAGCAACTCCAGGAAGCGCTCCCCGAAACGCGCGTCGTCAAGACACTCAACACCATGCTCTTCCCGGTGATGACCGCGCCGGCCACGCTCACCCAGGCGCCCGACGTCTTCCTCTCCGGCGACGACCCGCAGGCCAAGCAGACCGTTGGTGAACTGCTCATCAACCTCGGCTGGCGCAAGGAGTGGATCACCGATCTCGGCGGGATCCAAACCGCCCGCGCCACGGAGGCCGCAATACTGTTCGTACCGCACGTGATCCGGTCCAGCGGATTCGCGCCCTTCGCGATCTCGATCGCCCGCTGATCCGCACACGGTGCACCGCCACCGCACCGATGTTACGGGCGTTGCGCTCTCGCTCCCGGTACGGCATCACGCCCGCGACCCGTGCCTCGCCGGACGTGGGCGTGAGGATGCCGGTGAGCATCTTGATGGTGGTCGACTTGCCCGCGCCGTTCGGGCCGAGCAGGGCGAGGAGTTCGCCCGCGGCGACGTCGAAGGTGATGTCGGAGACGGCGTGCTTGGCGACGCGCTCCGGGGCGATCAGGGACCGCACTCGATATGTCTCCTCGTCTGCCGGATCCAACGTACGCGGGACGCGACCGCGGTCGGCCGGGGATCAACAGCCGGCCGACCGCGGAAGGTGTCAGGACCGTGTCGGTCACCTGGTCTCCGAGGCGGGGGCCTCGGAGAAGACGAACGAGAACTCCGCCGGCTCGGCCGCCAGGTAGTACTGGCGCAGCGGGCCGGGGCCGCAGGACTGGGAGCCGAGGCCGTGCTGGCCGTGGTCGAGGTTGACCCAGACCGTGTCGAGGGGGGTGAGGTCGGTGCGGTGGGCCGCCGCGTCCAGCTGCTCGGTGGTCCAGCGGCGGGCGGTGAACCAGAACTCCGGGTCGCCTTCGACGCGCAGACCGCCGATCTCCGCCCACCGGACGTCGGCCCGGGCGCCGTTCTCCTGCGGACGGACGTACGGCGTCTGCAGATCGTCCACGGTCGACTCCCAGCGGCCGACCGCGGACGCCGTCCTGCTGTCCGGGTACGCCTCACCGGGGCCGCCGCCGTACCACCGCACACGGTCGGCCGCGGACAGCCCCAGGCGGATGCCGAGCCGGGGCAGCGGCACGGTCCAGTCGCCCTCCGGTGTCACGGACACGGTCAGCCGCAGACGGGTGCCGTCCGACGTCCAGCGGTACACGGTCGACAGCCCGACCTCCCTGGCCGCCGGCGCCACCCGGGTGCGGACCGTCAGCGCGTCGTCGCCCAGCTCCACCGCGTCGAGGCGGTGCCGCATGCGGTGCAGGCCGAGCTTGCGCCACAGCAGGCCGTGGCGGATGTCCGTCTGCCAGGCCGCGCCGTCGTCGTTGTCGGTCGTCGCCCGCCACACGTCCAGGCGCAGCCCGGTGACGGCCACCCCGCCGACGGTGCGCAGCGCGCCGGTGCGGGCGTCGAAGGAGGCCGGGCCGAGGGTGATCAGGCCGTCCCCGAGCACCGGACCATCGGTCGCCGCGACCGCCGGCGCCTGGCGCGCGGACACGGCGAACTGCCCCCAGGCGACGACATGGTCCCGCGGCGCCCAGGGGGTGTCGGCGGCGAGCACCGCCCGTACCGTCCAGTGGGCCTCGCCCGCCGGGGCGGTGGCCGGCGGCTCGGGCAGCTTCACCTCGGCCGACTCGCCGGGCGCCAACGCGGGCACCGTCAGGGCGCCGGAGCCGACCGTCTCGCCCTCCACCTGGTACGACCACGTGAACGCCAGCGCGGACAGGTCGGCGAAGTCGTACTTGTTGGTGACGCGGACGGTGCCGCCGCTGCCGTCGCCCTCGAGGGCGACCGGTTCGATCACCTTCTTGAACTCGACCAGTCCGGGCGAGGGCTGCCGGTCCGGGAAGAGCAGGCCGTCGCAGACGAAGTTGCCGTCGTGCAGCTCCTCGCCGAAGTCGCCGCCGTACGCGTAGCCGTACCGCTCGTCCTTGATGCCGTGGTCGATCCACTCCCAGACGAAGCCGCCCTGGAGCCGGTCGTACGACTCGAAGAGCCGCTGGTAGTCGGCGAGTCCGCCGGGGCCGTTGCCCATGGCGTGGGCGTACTCGCAGAGGATGAAGGGGAGTTCGCGGCGTCTGTGGGTGCCGCCGTCCAGCCCGCGGCCGATCCGCTCGACCTCGGCGTGGTCGGCGTACATCCGCGAGTACATGTCCGTGTCACGGCAACCGAGGTCGCCCTCGTAGTGCACGAGGCGCGAGGAGTCCCGGCCACGGATCCACTCGGCCATGGCGGTCAGGCCGCGGCCGGTGCCGGCCTCGTTGCCGAGGGACCAGATGACCACCGAGGGGTGGTTCTTGTCCCGCTCGACCATGCGGGCGGCGCGGTCGAGCAGGGCCGGGGTCCAGCGGTCGTCGTCGACGGGGTTGTCCTGCCAGGCCTGCTCCGTGAAGCCGTGGGTCTCCAGGTCGCACTCGTCGATCACCCACAGGCCCAGCTCGTCGCACAGGTCGAGGAAGGCGGGGTGCGGCGGGTAGTGGGAGGTGCGGACGGCGTTGATGTTGTGCCGCTTCATCAACAGCACGTCCTCCCGCATGGTCTCCAGGTCGAGCGCGCGCCCCTTCTCCGGGTGCCACTCGTGCCGGTTGACGCCCTTGAAGAGCACCGCCCTGCCGTTGACCTTGATCAGGCAGTCCGCCAGCTCCACCGTGCGGAAGCCGATGCGCAGCGGCACCCGCTCGCCCTCGGTGGCCAGCACGCCGTCGTACAGCTGCGGACGCTCCGCCGTCCACGGTTCGACCGGCACCGTCACCGGCTCGCCGGTCGCGGTGTCGATGCCGAGACCGGGGACGGTCACCCGGCCGTCCACGTCGGAGTCGACGCGCAGCGTGCCGGTGCCGGTCACGTGGTCGTAGGAGGCGTGCACGAAGAAGTCGAGGGCGCTGCCTGCCGGGCGGTGCAGCAGCGTGACGTCACGGAAGATGCCGGGCAGCCACCACTGGTCCTGGTCCTCCAGGTACGAGCCCGCCGACCACTGGTGGACGCGGACCGCCAGGACGTTGCCCCCGGCCTTCAGCAGATGGCCGACCGCGAACTCGTGCGGCAGCCGGGAGCCCTTGAACTCGCCGATGTCCGTGCCGTTCAGCCAGACCCGGGCACAGGACTCCACACCGTCGAAGCGCAGGACGGCACCCCCGTCGGCCGGCCAGTGGGCCGGCAGGTCGAAGACGCGCAGATGGTCGCCGGTCGGGTTCTCGGTCGGGACACGGGGCGGGTCGACCGGGAACGGGTAGAGGTGGTTGGTGTAGATGGGGGAGCCGTGCCCCTGGAGGACCCAGTGGCCGGGGACCGACACCTCCGCCCAGCCACCGGCGTCGTACCCCTCCTGCGCGAAGGAGTCGTCCTCGGCGTCGGCCGTGTCCGACAGCCTGAAGCGCCAGCTGCCGTTCAGCGAGAGGGAGGTGGCGTCCGAGGACGCGTACCGGCCCCGGGGCGGCAGCGCCCCGGATCCCGGCGAGACGTTCTCGACGTACTCGGTGGTGGTGCGGAAGGACATCGGTCTCCTAGCTCAGCCCTTGATGCCGGTCTGCGCGATTCCCTGGACCAGCCAGCGCTGGAGGAAGAGGAAGACGAACAGCAGGGGCAGGATGGAAATGGCGGTCGCCATGAAGATCAGGTGATAGTTGACGGTCTGGTTGGTCATGTACGACGACAGCGCGACCTGGACCGTCCAGGCGCTCGGGTCCTGGCCGATGACCAGCGGCCACAGGAACGAGTTCCAGCCGTTGATGAAGGTGATCGTGGCGATCGCCGCGAAGAAGTTCAGCGAGTTCGGCACCACGACACGCCAGTACGCGCCCCAGTGACCGAGCCCGTCCACGCGCGCCGCCTCCTCCAGCTCCTTCGGGAACCCGAGGAAGTACTGCCGGAACAGGAAGCAGGTGAAACCGCTGAAGAGGCCCGGGATGATGAGGCCGCGGTAGCTGTCGACCCAGCCGAGGGACGACACGAGGACGAAGCTCGGGACGAAGGTGACGGCCGTCGGGACCATGAGGGTCACCAGGACGCCGTAGAAGATCTTGTTGGCGTGCCGGTAGGGGATTCGAGCCAGGGCGTAGCCAGCGAGGGAGCACACGAGCAGCGTGCCGACCGTGTGCAGGATGCCGACGACGAGCGAGTTCCACATCGACCGGCCGAAGTCGACCGTGGGATCGTCGAACGGCTCGGTGAGGTTGCCCCACTGGACGTGAGTGGGGAAGAACTTCCAGTTCTCGCCGGTGATCTCCGGGTCCGTGGACAGGGCGTTGCGGACCAGCAGGTAGAAGGGGATGAGGAAGAGGAGTGCGGCGACGCCGGCGGCGATGTAGAGGCCGGTGGAGCTCATCAGGCCGCCGCGCCTGGCGCGTTTGCGGGTCTCGGGCACGGTGGTGGTCACCTGGACTCGTCACCCCTTCCGAATCCCATGATCCTGCCCTGGAACAGGGTGACGACGCAGATCAGCACGGTCAGCACCATGGCGCCGGCGCTGCCCTTGCCGTAGTTCTGGTCCTGGCCGAGGGCGGTGTAGTACAGGTCGACGAGCGGCGGGCGGCCCCAGGTCGTCTTGGACAGCAGGTTGAAGAACTCGTCGAAGGCCTGATAGGCGGCCACGAGCAGCAGCAGGATCACGGCCGTGGACGTGGCCCGCAGCTGCGGCAGCGTGATGTGGCGGAAGGTCTGCCAGCCGGGCTTGGCACCGTCGATGGCGGCGGCCTCGTACAGCTCCTGCGGGATGTTCTGCAGCGCGGCCAGGAACAGGATCATGTAGAAGCCGGACTGCAGCCACAGCCGGGCGGTGACGATGACCAGCCAGTACCAGGGCGGGTCGGGGTTGGCGAGCCAGGCGATGTTGTCGACGCCGAACCAGCCGAGGACGGTGTTCGCCAGGCCGAAGCGCACGCCGTTGAAGAGGGACATCTTCCAGATCAGCGAGGCCGCGACATAGCTGCACGCCGTCGGCAGGAAGAACACCGACCGGTAGAACGCCCGCATGAACTTCAGGCGGTTCACCAGCAGGGCGAGGCCCAGGGAGACCGCCCAGGTGGTGGGCACGATGAACGCGGCGAAGACGGTGAAGGTGACCAGCGAGCCGGTGAACTGGCTGTCCGTGAAGATGTCCCGGTAGTTGTCCAGGCCGACGAAGTCGCTGGGTGTGACGGTGAAGCGGGCCTCGAAGAAGCTGAGGTAGAGGCTCCAGAGGATGGGGATGTAGACGAAGACGATCAGCCCGATCAGGAACGGGCTGGTGAAGAGCCAGAAGTTGAAGGTGCGGCTGCCGCGCAGCCCCCGCCGCGGACGGGTCCTGGTGACCTCGGCCGGGGCGGGGCTCGCGAGACCGCGCGTGGTGGTCGTCGACATGTCGTGGTCCGTCCGGCGGCCTATCCGAACAGCTTCTTCAGTTCGGCGTTCACCGTCTTGTCGCACGTGTCGAGCGCGGCCTCCGGGTCACCGCCCTTGCGGACGCAGTCGGCGAAGACGTTCTCCGTGGCGGTGATCATCGCCTGGGTCCAGCCGATGTTGTCGAAGTGCCCGTACTCGTCGAAGAGCTTCACGCCCTCGGCCGGCAGGCCCGACTTCAGCTTGGTGGCGGACTGCGCGATGGAGGTGCGCGGCGGGATGTGGAAGCCGTACGAGGTCGCCCAGTCCTCCTGGTACTTCTTCTGGTCGATCCACAGCCACTTCACGTACTCCTTGGCCGCCTCGACGTTCTTGCCCTTGGCGTTGACGAACATCGACCAGCCGCCGTTGTAGACGGAGGGCTTGCCCGCGTCGGTGACCTTCGGGAACGGCATGATGCCGAGGTCGTCGCCGAGGGTCTGCTGGAACTGCGGCATGGCCCACATGCCGCAGAACTGGATCGCGCACAGGCCCTGGTTGAGCGCGGACGGGTCCCAGTAGTCGGCCGGGGCGTCGAGCAGGAGGTCACCGCTGGTGAAGAGCTTGCGCATCTTCTTCAGACCCTCGACCACGCCGTCCGTGTGGTACGCGATCCGGTTCTTGTCGTCGAGGGTGTCCGCGCCGGCCGACCAGATCATCGGGTTGATCACCGCGTGCAGGTCGTTGCCGAGGAAGAGGCCCTTGACCTTGCTCGTGGTGAGCCCCGCGGCCGCCTCGATCAGCTCGTCCAGGGTGGTGGGCGGCTGGATGCCCGCCTTCTCCAGCAGGGACTTGCGGTAGAAGAAGAACTGCGGGTCGTCGATCATCCGGACGCCGTAGATCTTGCCGTCGACCGTGTGCGACTTGATGTCGGCCTGGTTGAAGTCGTTCTTGACGGGATCGATGATGTCGGTCAGGTCCGCCACCTGCCCGCTCTTGACGAGCTGGATCTGCGGGTGGAACTCGAACAGGTCCGGGGCCTGGTCGGTGAGCAGCGACGCGAACAGCTTGCTCTCGAAGTTCGAGCCGGTGATCCACTGTGTGGTCACGTCGGCCTTCGAGTACGCCTTGGCGTAGCGCTTGATGGCCTGCTCGGTGCCGGCCTCGCCGTACGCGTGGAAGTACTGGACGAGGTTCTTGCCCGAACCGGAGCCGCCACCACGCCCGTTGTTGCCGCCGCACGCGGCGAGCGTGCCGGCGGCGGCCAGGCCCGCTGCGGCCCGGAATATCGATCGGCGGTCCCAGTTGCTGCTCAGTGCCGACATGCTGACGTCCTTGTCTGTCGAGTGCTGCTGCGGCTCTCCGCCTGAGAGCCAGTTGGCTCGAATTGCCTTGCGGTGCCGGGACGTTAACCTTCGGCTAAGGCTTCGGCAAGGGGTTGGACGAAGCCTGTTCGAAGCGTTGTGCCCGGTTCGGAATCCCGAACGGGGTTGTGGGGAAAGGGAGATGAGGGCCGCCGGGTCAGGAGTGTGGCCGGCGGCCCTCGGTCATGGGGTGGCGCGGACTACTGCCTGGTCCAGGCCTCGTTGGTGCCGCCGTTGCAGCTGTAGAGGATCACCTTGCTGCCATCGGCGGTCGCCTGCCCGCTGACGTCCAGGCATGTGCCCGAGGCCTCGTTAACGATCTGCCCGTTGGAGTTCAGCAGCCAGCGCTGTGCGCCGTCACCGGTCGCGGCGGACGAGGTCAGCCCCGAACTCCCAGCAGTCAGATAGCCGTTGGCACCCTTGAGCGTGCCGTCCGCGTCGTACGACCACGACTGCCCGGCCGAGCCCGTGCAGGTGGCGAGCGCCGCGCCCCTGGCGTCGGCGGTCAGGCACTTGCCCGACTGCTTGCCCACCAGCGCCCCGGTCAGTGCCGAACTGCCGTGACCCCGCTGGTCGAAGACGTACGTCGTGATCGAGCGGGCCGCGAGCGTCGCCGTGGCCGTACCGCCGCGGACGGCCGGCCTCGCGACCTCGGCCCAGTTCTCGTCGGCCGAGGTGCGCACGGCCTGGGCGGCCCGCACCGGGGTCGCGCTGTTGAAGTGCAGGTTCAGTGCGGTGTCGGTGGTGTTGTGGTTGTTCACCACGACGACCCACCGTCCGTCCCGGTCGTAGGCCGACACCTCGACGCCGTCCGGCGCCCCGGTCACGTTGTGCGCGACCGAGCCGGGCTTCACGAACTTGCTGTACTGGCCCAGCGCGTAGTAGCGCTTGGTGAAGTACAGGGTCTGGTTGCCGTTCGTGGCGTAGTCCGGGTCGTAGTAGATCAGGCCGTCGTTCCAGCCGTCGTCGTTCCTCGCCAGCGGGTCGCTGCCGATCATCTCCGACAGTGCCACCCACCACTGGAACGCCGAGTCATGGGCGGTCGCGAAGTCCTTGTAGATGATCCGTGACAGGTTCAGCCCGCCGTCGATCGTCGGGTCGTACTCCTGCGCCCAGCCCGTACCGCCCTTGCCGAAGCAGCAGATCTCCGTCGACCACGACTGTTTTCCGGCCGCCCTGGAGGTCTCGTAGACCTTGGCCCGGTTGGCGTCGCCGGGGTTGTCGTACGTGTGGTGGGCCAGCTTGGAGACGTACTGGGCCGTGCCCGGTTGTGAGATCCACTGGGGGACCTCTTCGTTGAACTTGACCGTGCTGGTCGACTCGTCGGCGATGATGCCCGTCTTCTGGTGCCGGGCCCGCTGTTCGGCGCCGAGCGCGCGGACGATGTCGTCCCGCTGGGAGGGGTCGACGAGCATGCCCTCCTGGCCGCAGGAGTCGAAGCTGTTCGTCGGCTCGTTGAAGGGGCTGATGTAGTCGAGGTTCACGCCCTGGCGGGCGAAGTGGGCGGTGACGTCGGCCATGTACGTGGCGAAGTCCTGCTCGTTCTCGGCCTTCAGATAGCCGCCGCAGCTCTTGCCGTTCGTCTTCCAGGCGGCGGGCGCGCTGTTGACGAACCCGATCAGGTCCTTCACGCCGTACCTGGCGGCCGCGTACAGGAAGTACCGGCCCGCCTTGTCCTTGCTCCAGTCGTAACCGCCGTCGGAGGTCAGGAAGTCCTCGGGGGCACGCGGGGCGTACGTCACGCCGGTACCGCCTCCGCCGATGTTGTAGCGGTACGCGCTCAGGTCCAGGCCCTGCCGCGAGAACAGCAGCCCGGCGACCCGGGCCTGGACCTTGGGGTCGAAGTTCTTGAGGTCGTTGACCCACCAGGCGCCCGAGGCGCCGAAGTCGTCGATGGTCTGGGCGGCGTGGGGGGAGACCTCGGCCGTCGCGGGTTCGGCGGCGCTCGCGGCCGGGGAGGTGAGGAGCGCTCCGGAGACAACCAGCGCGGCAGCGGCTGTCAGCAGGACGGATCTCCTGGTGCGGGGGTGGCCGGTGCGGGGGTGAGACACGTGCATCCCTTCCGTCGTCATGAAGGCGGTGCGGTACGGCTCCTTGCGGGTGCGGTGGTGCGCTTCGTGCCAGCCCTCTGTCCGACGGACTGCAGGGCCCCCTCCAGCGCGAACGTGGCAGCGCCCAGGGACACCGGGTCGGTGGGGATCGGGGAGAGGACGATCTCGGTGGCGGCGAGCGGCCGCCGCAGCGCGTGCCGGGACACGGCCGCGCGTACCTCGCCGAGCAGCGGCTCGCCCAGCCGTGACGCCACCCAGCTGCTGAGCACGACCACTTCGGGGTTGAGGAGGTTGATCAGGTCGGAGATCCCGGCGCCCAGGTAGCGGGCGGTGTCCCGGACCACCTTGAGCGCCACCGGGTCGTCCACGGCGACCGCCCGGGCCAGCGCGTCGATGGTGGCCGTCTGGTCCTCGGGGTGCAACAGCGTGGACTGCGGGCTGAGTTCGCGCAGGTTCTGCATGATGCCGGGCGCGCCCACGTACGTCTCCACGCAGCCGTGGTTGCCGCAGTGGCACAGCCGCCCGTCCAGCACGAGCGTGGTGTGCCCCCACTCGCCGGCGCTGTTGCTCACGCCCCGGTGCAGCCCACCGCCGAGCGCCAGACCGGCGCCGACGCCGGTGCCGAGATTGACCACCACGGCGTCCCCGCGGCCCCGCGCGGCCCCGAACCACAGCTCGGCCACCGCGCAGGCGCGCAGCGGGTTGTCCAGGTACAGGGGATAGGCGATGTGTTCGGCGAGCAGGTCGAGCAGCGGGACGTCGTGCCAGTTCCAGTTGGGCGCGTACTCGGCGATGCCGGTGTCCCGGTCCACCTGGCCCGGCACGCTCACCCCGACACCGAGCACACGGGCGGCCTCGACCCCGGCCTGGGCGACCACCGAGCCGACGGCGGTGGCGACATGGCCGACCACCTGCTCGGGACGGCTCTCGCCGGGCCGCATGTCCTCGTCGGCGCGGGCCAGCACGTTCAGCGCCAGGTCGAACAGCTCGACATGGACGTACGTCTCCGCGATGTCGACGCCGATCAACGCGCCCCCCGACGCGTTGACGGCGACCAGGCCCCGGGGGCGGCCGCCGGCGGAGTCCTCGAAACCGACCTCGGTGATCATGCGCAGGTCCAGCAGCTCGCCGACGAGCGTGGCGACCGTGGCGAGGCTCAGTCCGGTGGCCGCGGCCAGTTCCTGCCGGGAGGTGGGAGACTCGGCGATGATCTGGCGCAGCACCTCGTAGCGGTTCGCGGTGCGGATGTCGCGCGATGTGCGCTTCACGGAGCTGCCCCTCCCATCCCGTCGGACCAGCCGGGGCGAGGTCGGCACCGGCGCGGCGTCAGGCTATGGGCTGGGAGGGACTTTCGACAAGGGGTTAGGAAAGGGGGTGGAGAAAGTCTGCCGTCCGTGGCCGTCCGTCAGTCTGCCAGGACGTCCCGGACGAAGGCGTTGGTGAACTTGCCCGTGGGGTCCAGGGCTTGGGCCAGGGCGCGGAAGTCGGCAAGGCGTTCGTACCGTCGGCCCACCACGGTCGCCGGCACGGTGAAGACCTTCCCCCAGTGCGGGCGCGGGTCGAAGGCGTCCAGTGCCTCCTCCACCCGGCGGACCACCGGCAGCACGGCCGCCGTGTCCTCGACCCAGGTGAAGTGCAGGGCCACCGAGTCGCGGCCGTGGGCCGGGCTGAGCCACTGCGGGTCGGCGGCGACCGTACGGACCTCGCAGGTCTGCAGGACAGCGGCGACCGTCGACCGAATGCCGTCGATCGCGGCCAGCGCGTCCACGGCGGCCGACCGCGGCAGCAGATACTCCGACTGCAGCTCGTCACCGCTGCTCGGCGTGAACTCCGCCCGGAAGTGCGGCAGCCGTTCGTGCCACGGCCCCGGCACCCCGAACTGCTCGGTGCAGTTGCCCGCCGGCATCCCCGGCACCGGGTGCAGCGCCTCGGTCGCGGGCGCGGCCCACGGGAAGTCCACCGGTGCCTGATCGGTGCGGCGCTTGACCCACGCCTGCCGGAAGCCCGGCTCCCGCCAGTCGGTGAACAGGCTCACGCTGTACGCGGCCCCCGCCACCGACCCGAAGTCCAGCCCCGCCAGCGGCAGCTCGGTGAACACGTACTGCTCCACCTCGTACGACGGCTCCAGGTCGAGCGTGAGCGCGGTGACCACACCGAGCGCGCCGAGGGAGGTCACGGCACCGTCGAAGCGGGTGTCCCCCCGCGCGATCGACACCGTCGAGCCGTCCGCGGTCACCAGCTCGACCTCCCGCACCGCCGCCGCGAGCGGCCCGTTGCCCACCCCCGAGCCGTGGGTGCCGGTCGCCACCGAGCCGGCCACCGAAATGTGCGGCAGGGAGGCCATGTTGGGCAGCGCGAGGCCGTGGGCGTGGACCGTGCGGGCCAGCTCGGCGTACCGGACACCGCCCGAGGCCCGTACCGTACGGGCCGTGGTGTCCACGTCGAACACCGGTGGCAGGTCGGCGATCGACAGCAGGACGCCGTCGGCCCCCGGGTCGGCGATCTCGTTGAAGGAGTGGCCGCTGCCCAGCACCCGCACCTTCGGGCTCCCGGCCACCAGGGCCCGGAGCGCGTCGAGCGAGCGCGGACGGTGGAACTCCTTCGCCGTATAGGTGATGTTGCGCGCCCAGTTGGTCGCCGTGCCGGCCGTTCCGGTCATCCCTGTCGTCCCTCCGGGTGAGTGCGTGTCCGTTGACCCTCTCATTCGCGGCGACCTACCGTAGAGAGCGGTTGCTATCCGCGCGTCACCGAGCCGGAAGGTCACTTCCTTGCCCGAGCGTCCCCAGGCACTGTTCGCCATGACCGCCCAGAACATGCCGCACATCTTTCCGCCGAAGGTGCTCGCGCGGCTGCGTGCCTGCGTGGAAATCGATCCCACTCTGGTGGCGCACGACTTCACCGAGCCACGGGTCCGGGAGGCCCTCTCCCGCACCGAGGTCCTCGTCACCGGCTGGGGCTGCCCCCGCCTCGACGCGGCCGCCCTGGACGCCGCCCCCGAACTGCGCGCGGTGCTGCACGCGGCCGGCTCGGTCAAGGGGTTCACCTCCCCCGAGGTCTGGCAGCGCGGCATCGTCGTCTCCTCGGCGGCCGCCGCCAACGCGCTGCCGGTCGCCGAGTACACCCTCGCGATGATCCTGCTCGCCGGGAAGGACGTCTTCGCCTTCCGCGACCTGCTGCGGGCACGCCGTACCTTCCCCTACGGCGACATCGTCCCCGGCATCGGCAACCACGGCCGCCGGGTGGGCGTCGTCGGCGCCTCGCGCATCGGCCGCCGCCTGATCGAACTGCTCCGGCCCCACGACCTCCGGGTGAGCCTCGCCGACCCGTACGTGGACGCGGCGGAGGCCGCGCGGCTCGGCGTGCCCCTGCTGCCCCTCGACGACCTGCTGCGCACCTCGGACATCGTCACGCTGCACGCCCCGCAGACCCCCGAGACGCGGCACCTCGTGGGATCCCGCGAACTGGCCCTGATGCCCACCGGATCGGTGCTGATCAACACCGCGCGCGGCGCCCTGGTCGACCACGGCGCCCTGATCGGGGAACTGCGCACCGGACGCCTGAACGCCGTCCTCGACGTCACCGACCCCGAGCCGCTGCCCGCCGACTCACCCCTCTTCGACCTGCCCAACGCCTTCGTCACCCCGCATCTCGCGGGCTCCCAGGGCAATGAGCTGGCCCGGCTCGGCCTGACCGTCGTGGAGGAGGCCGAACGACTGCTGTCCGGGGGCGAGTTGGCCTACGCCATCGACCACACGGCGCTGGAGCGGGCGGCGTGACGGGGTGCCCGCCTCGTAAGGTGAGCCGAAGACGCGAGGAAGGGGGGCCGAGCGGTGGTCAAGCGGACACAGCCCGCACCGGGCGGGGACGCCTCGACCGTGCGGGACGTCGCCGCGCGGGCCGGGGTGTCCGCGTCGACCGTCTCGCGGGTGCTGGGCGGCACCTATCCGGTGGCCCCGGCGACCCGCGCCAAGGTGCTCAAGGCGATGCGCGAGCTGGACTACGTGGTCAACGCGCACGCCCGGGCGCTCGGCGGCGCGACCAACCACACGGTCGCCTTCGTGGTGGACGACGTCACCGGCCCCTTCTACGCGCACATCGCCCGCGGGGTGGAGGAGCAGGCCTCGGCGGAGGGCCGGCTGTGCATGCTGTGCACCACGCACGGCGACCCGAAGCGCATCCTCGCCGTCGTCGAGACCATGCGCGAGCAGCGTGCCGACGCGGTCATCGTGGTGGGCGGCGCCTGGGAGGACAAGGCCTACCAGGACCGCATGACCCATTTCGCCCACGCCCTGGACCGGGCCGGATCCCGGCTGGTCCTGGTCGGCCGCCCGCCGCTCGGCCCCGGAGTCCCCGCCACGGTCGTCGACTACGACAACGAGGGCGGCGCCTTCGCCCTGACCACCCACCTGCTCTCCGCCGGCCACCGCGGCATCGCCTACCTCGGCCGGGTCCCCGGCCTGTCCACCAGCGCCCAGCGGATCAGCGGCTTCACCCGGGCCCATGAACTCCTCGGCCTCACCCCCGACCCCCGGCTGCTCGTCGACGGCACCTTCTCCCGCTCGTACGGCTACCGGTCCACCCGCGAACTCCTAGCCTCCGGACCGGAGTTCACCGCGATCTTCGCCGCCACTGACATGATCGCCACGGGCGTGATCCAGGCCCTGCGCGAGGCGGGCCGTCGCATCCCCGACGACGTGGCGGTGGCGGGCTACGACGACATCCCGGTCGCCCGCGACGTCCACCCCGCCCTCACCACGGTCCACGTCCCGCAGGAGGAACTGGGCCGCGCCGCAGTCCGCCTGGCCCTCCACCACGAGGAACTGGCCGACAGCCAGCATCTGGTGCTGGGGACGCATGTGGTGCTGCGGGACTCGACGCGCAGAGCGCAGTAAGCAGCAGCGGTACTGCCATGGGGGGTTGTGATGAGTGTTCGGAGCTGTCCGCCGTTCCCCCGGCTTGCGGGCCTGACGGTTCCCCTGGCCGGCGCTGCGGGGTTCGCTGTGGTGCTGACGTCCGCCTACCGGGGTACCGATGCCTGGCTCATCTGGAGCTGTGCAGCGGTCGCGCTGGCCGCCGCGAGTGGGGCCGCCTTCGTCCACGGTCTGCGGCGCTGGGCAGAACTCGCCGCGCTCGGTGACGTACCGGCGCAGGTGGTGGCCCGGCCATTGGCCCTGCTGTATGCGATCAGTGGCGCGGTGCTGGTCCTGGTCCTGCACGGGGATCTCGCCCACGCCTGGCGGGCACTGGTACTGATCGCGCTCGCCGCCGCGGGGCTCGCCCCCGGGGCCGCCACCATGGTCGGTGTCGGCCATGTGGCGCGCATCCGCGCCGACGCTGCCCCCGCCGCACCCGGACTCCAACTCGCCACTCTGCTCTCGGCCGGACGTCTGCTGCAGTCACTGCTGACCGTCATGGGTGGAATCGTCGCCCTGCTCGTGGTCGCCGAGGCCACCAGCCAGCGCATGCACGCGCAGACCAGCAGCGAGACCACCCTGGTCTTCGGAGCCGGCAGCTCCGCGCTCGTTGCGATCGTGTACGCACCGGTGGCGGCGAAACTACGTCAGCGTGGGCGCGAACTAGTCGACATATGCCATCCTTTGGCACCGCTCGCCCCCGATGAATTGGCTGATGCCCTGGACAAACGTTCCCGGCTGGAAACTGCTTTGGGTGTGGACCGCACGGCCTTCGGTGACATCCAGACCAACCTGGTCGTCGTCGGCCCGCTCCTGGCGGCTGCGGCGTCAGCCTTCCTGTCCCGGCAGTAGAACGGATTTCGTTGTTCCGATAACTTATATCTGCGAAATCCGAAAAATATCTAGCCGTATAGCGACTGTTTCGGTAGCTTCCGTTGCATGCCCTCTGAAGCCTTCTCCGCCCGGCTCCCCGAAACCGACCTCACCCGCCACTGCCGCCTCCGCGGCCAGGGCAGTCTGGAGCGGGCCGAGCTGGAGGCGATTCTGGACGCCGGGTTCGTCTGTCACCTGGGTGTGGTGGTCGAGGGGCGGCCGCTGGTCGTGCCGACCGTGTACGGGTGGGACGAGCGGGAGCTGTACCTGCACGGGTCCGTGGCCAGTCGCAGCCTGGCCGGTGATCTCCCGGTCTGTGTGACCGTCACGCACATCGACGGGCTCGTGCTCGCCCGGTCCGTCTTCGAGCACGGGGTGAACTACCGCAGCGCCATGATCCACGGCACCGCCCGCAAGGTCACCGATGCCGAGGAGAAGCTGGAGGGACTGCGCCGGCTCACCGAGCACGCGACGCCGGGGCAGTGGTCGTACGCCCGGCGGCCGAACCGGAAGGAACTCGCCGCCACCACCCTCCTCGCGCTCTCCCTCGAAGAGGCCTCCGTCAAGATACGGAGCGGCGCTCCCGACGACGGTGACGGGCCCGACGCGGAACTCGGCCTGTGGGCCGGGGTCCTGCCGCTCACCTCCGTCTGGGGCGAGCCCGTCGCCGACCCGGCGCTGCCGTCCGGCACCGCCGTACCGGGACACGTCGCGCGCCGTGCGGGGACCCGGCACGGCTGACCCGGAGGCGGGGGCATACGGTGAGAGGCGAACGCCTGAGCCGGGAGGAGATGACGGATGGGCAGTCGCACCGCGCTGGTCGAGGATCTGCTGGAGAGGTTCCCGCACGTACCGCGGGAGGCCGTCTTCAAGGAGGACCTGCTTCGGGGTGGCGTCGCTTTCGACCCATCCGCCCTCAGTGACAACGAGAGCGGCGAGGTCAAGCCGAAGTCGTACTTCATCTTCTCCTTCGACCACGGCACCCTGCCCGAGCTGGGCGAGGCCGCGCTGCGCCGGCCCCCGGAGGAGATCATCCTCACCGGCGGCCCGTACGACCTGCGCCGCACGGTGGTCTCCGTGCGGGTGAACCCGGCCTCGCCGTACCGGGTCGCCGCCGACGACGAGGGGTTGCTCGGGCTGTACCTGGACGGGAAGCGCATCGCCGACGTGGGTGTGCCGCCGATGCCCGAGTACTACCGGCACAAGCTGTCCAACGGGAAGTCCGTCATGGAGGTCGCCCCGACCATCCAGTGGGGCTACCTGATCTACCTCACCGTCTTCCGGGTCTGCCAGTACTTCGGCGCCAAGGAGGAGTGCCAGTACTGCGACATCAACCACAACTGGCGCCAGCACAAGGCGGCCGGGCGGCCCTACACCGGGGTCAAGGACGTCGAGGAGGTGCTCGAAGCCCTCGAGATCATCGACCGCTACGACACCCAGAAGGCGTCCACCGCCTACACCCTCACCGGCGGTGCGATCACCAAGACGGTCGCCGGCCGGGACGAGGCCGACTTCTACGGCCACTACGCCAAGGCCATCGAGGAGCGCTTCCCGGGCCGCTGGATCGGCAAGGTCGTCGCGCAGGCGCTGCCCAAGGCGGACGTGCAGCGGTTCAAGGACTACGGGGTGCAGATCTACCACCCCAACTTCGAGGTGTGGGACCGCCGGCTGTTCGAGCTGTACTGCCCCGGCAAGGAGCGGTACGTCGGCCGGGACGAGTGGCACAAGCGGATCCTGGACTCGGCGGAGATCTTCGGCGCGCGCAACGTGATCCCCAACTTCGTCGCGGGCGTGGAGATGGCCGAGCCGTTCGGCTTCACCACCGTCGACGAGGCCATCGCCTCCACCACCGAGGGCCTGCGCTTCTTCATGTCGCAGGGCATCACGCCCCGCTTCACCACCTGGTGCCCGGAGCCCACCACCCCGCTCGGCAAGGCCAACCCGCAGGGCGCGCCGCTGGAGTACCACATCCGGCTCCTGGAGGCCTACCGGGCCACCATGGACGAATTCGGCCTCTCCTCGCCCCCCGGCTACGGCCCGCCCGGACCCGGCCGCGCGGTGTTCTCCGTCAGTTCCTTCATGGACAGCCTGCCCGCCGCCGAGCCGGCGGAGGTGTGATCCGCTCCGGAAAAGAACCGGCGGGACGGTGAGTGGATCGGCGACCGCATCCGTATCAGAGGCCGGAGTTGCGGTCCTGCGCGGATGCCGTCACGTCGTGCGACCTCTTGGTCACCGAATTTGAATACGACGCTTGTCAGTTGTGGCGAAGACGTGAAAGGCTCCTGCCGCCGCGAGGTTCCCCCCAACTCCATTTCCTCTATGGTGAGTTGACCTCGCACCTGGATGCAGGAGTCCCATGCCCGACCTGCCGACCCCCCAGGACGCCACCGAGGCCGCGCTGTTCTCGGAGTGCTGGGACGCGGTGCTCTCGTACGCCGACCTGTGCACCTCCGGCTCCCTGACGGCACACCAGCTGGCGACCGAGGCGTTCACCCTCGGCATGCGCGAGGTGCGCGCCGCCGGTACCGTGCCCGCGCGCGGGCACGGCCGACGGGCCGGCCGGCTGCCGACGATCCCGGAGCTGCTGGCCGCGGTGCGCAACACGGCCGCGAGCTGGGAGGCCGACGGCGAGGGGCACAAGCTGGACCCCGACCTGAGGCTGTGGCTCAACTCCGGCCAGGCCGCCCGCTACACCGGTCCGCCGCTGCAGCGCCCGGTCGCGTTGCGCGGCCTCAGGGACATGCAGGAGGCGGACGCCTCGCTGCTGTGGCTCGCCGAGGTGGAGGCGCTGCCGCTGCCGACGGTGGCCCGCCGGCTCGGCCTCGACCCGGCCACCATCGCCGAGGAACTCGACCAGGTCCGCGGCCTGTTCCGGGACCGCTGCCACCGCGCGCACCTCGACACGCCGATGGACGCGCAGTGCCGCAGCTACGCCCGCCTGCTGGACGCGGTCACCCGCTCGCCGGCCGCCGAGACTCCGGGCGACCTCTCCCGGCACCTCGCCACCTGCGTCCAGTGCGCCGAGGCCGCCGCCTGTCTGCGGCTGCACGGGGGCGGACTGCCGGCGGCGCTGGCCGGCGGGGTCATCGGCTGGGGCGGTCTCGCCTATCTGGAGCGCCGGCGCCGGGCCGCCGAGGTCCGGCTCGGGGCGGGCCGGCCGGGCGCGGTCGAGGCCGACGGCGGCGACTCCGAGGAGAAAGAGGGGTGCAGCCGCGTCCTGCGCAACGGCCTGCTCGCCGCCGCCGTCCTGCTGTCGGTACTGGCCCTCGGCGTGTCGATGATGCCGTTCGACGGCTCGGGCGACTCCGGCGACGACAGGGCGGCCGCAGCCCGCGACGACCGGCAGCCGGTCGCCGACCCCGCCGGCCCGGACACCGCCACCGCCACGGCCATCGGTCCGGCTCCCTCCCGCACCCCCTCCACGACCCCTTCCCCGACCGCCTCCAAGGGCAGGTCCGACCGCAATAACCCCGACCCCGAACCCCAGGGCACCTCGGCCGCCACCACCAGCGCCGGCCCGACCCGTACGACCGCCCCCGCGGCCGGCTGCCGGGTCGACTACAACCTGGACAGCCAGTGGCCCGACGGCTTCCAGGCCACCGTCACCGTCACCACCGACAAGGCCCTCACCGGCTGGCAGGTCGCCTGGCGCTTCCGCGACGGCCAGCAGGTCGGCCAGATGTGGGACGCGACGGTCCGCCAGGACGGCTCCCGCGTCACCGCCTCCGCCGCCGACTACAACAAGTCCGTGTCCGCGCAGGAGACCCTGACGTTCGGGTTCCTGGCCTCCTGGCAGGGGGAGAACCGGGTGCCGTACGACTTCACGCTCAACGGGGCGGCCTGCGCGACGAACTGACGGCGGCTGCCCACCCGTTCGCGACGGGTGCCGGAAATTTAGTGCGTTGACGTGAGCCGCCGGAGGCGGGCTACAGTGATCACACGCGTCGAGGTGGCGTGTGTACGCACGAGCTGAACTTGGAGGTGTCGACCGAATGGCTGTCACTGCGCTGGGCGCTGCCCTCATCCAGGAACTCCTCAAGTCCACCTCCGTGGTCACCGGCTGACCGACCTGCGCTGAACGCGCCCGCCGGGGCCACCCCTGTGAAGGGTCTCCCTTGACTTCCAGCTCTGCTGTTTTCACCGCGCTGGCTCCCTACGGCTGGGACGACGCCTGGGCCGACGCGTTCACCCCGCACGAGTCCGAGGGGCTGCTGCCCGGACGGGTGGTGCGGGTCGACCGCGGTCAGTGCGACGTGGTCACCGCGGGCGGTGTGCTGCGCGCCGACACCGCCTTCGTCACCCCGCACGACCCCCTGCGGGTCGTCTGCACCGGCGACTGGGTCGCCGTCGAACCCGGCGGCAACCCCCGCTACGTGCGCACGTATCTGCCGCGCCGCACCGCCTTCGTGCGCTCCACCTCCTCCAAGCGGTCCGAGGGGCAGATCCTCGCGGCCAACGTCGACCACGCCGTCGTCGCCGTGTCCCTCGCCGTCGAACTCGACCTCGGGCGCGTCGAACGGTTCCTGGCGCTGGCCTGGGAGTCCGGGGCACAGCCCGTGGTCGTGCTCACCAAGGCCGACCTCGTGCCGGACCCGGTGGTGCTGGCCCACCTCGTCCAGGACGTCGAGACGACCGCGCCCGGCGTGCCCGTGCTCACGGTCAGCGCCCTGCACGGCGACGGCCTCGACGTGCTCGTCTCCCTCGTCGGCTCGGGCACGTCCGTGCTGCTCGGGCAGTCCGGCGCGGGCAAGTCCACGCTCGCCAACGCCCTCGTCGGCGACGACGTCATGGACGTACAGGCCGCCCGTGACGTGGACGGCAAGGGGCGGCACACCACGACCACCCGCAACCTGCTGCCGCTGCCCTCCGGGGGCGTGCTCATCGACACCCCCGGGCTGCGGGGCGTCGGTCTGTTCGACGCCGAGAGCGGGGTCGGGCAGGTGTTCTCCGAGATCGAGGAACTGGCCGAGCAGTGCCGCTTCCACGACTGCGTCCACGAGAGCGAGCCCGGCTGCGCGGTCCGCGCCGCGGTGGACAGCGGTGCCCTCCCGGTCCGCCGCCTGGACAGCTACCGCAAGCTGATGCGGGAGAACCAGCGGATCGTCGCCAAGACGGACGCCCGCCTGCGCTCCGAGATCCGCAAGGACTGGAAGCGGAAGGGGGCGGAGGGCAGGGCGGCGATGGAGGCCAAGCGGGGCCGGTGGAGCTAGGCGCCCGAGGATGAGAGCGCGTTCCTGGCGGGTGGCTTCGGCCCCCGCCAGGAGCCGCGGTGCTCCAGCGCGGGCGGCGCGTCCATTTCCTGCCGCTGATGTAGAAATAGACCATGAAGAGGCGTTTCGGCCTGTTCGGGGTGCGGGACGCTCCCGCCCCTGCCGAGGCGTCCCCGGTCGCCGCCGGGCGGCCCCGCCGTCTGCCGTCGGGTGTGCACAGTGTCGCGGGACAGATGTTCGTCCTGCAGCTCGTCATCCTGCTGCTGTTCGGCGCGGCCGCCGTGACGGCCCTGGTGCTGCAGGCCCAGCAGACGAGCCTGACCGCGGCGCGGGAACGTGCGCTCGCCGGGGCCGAGACGTTCGCGAACGCCCCGGGCACGCTCGACGCGATGCGCTCCGCCCAGCCCAGCGCGCTGCTGCAACCCCGCGCCGAGGCGGCCCGCAGGGGCTCCGGCGTCGACTACATCGTCGCGTTCAGCCCGGCCGGACACCGCTGGACCCATCCCGACCCGCGCCTGATCGGGAAGCACGTGACCGGCACGTACCGCGAAGCGCTCGCCGGGCATCCGTCCACCTCCACGTTCGAGACACCCGTGGGCCAGGCGGTGGACTCCGCCGTGCCGGTCCTCGACAACCGCGGCAAGGTCGTCGGGATCGTGTCCGTCGGCATCACGGTCCGCAGCGAGCACGCGCGCGTGGCGCAGCACCTGCCGCTCGTGCTCGCCGCCGCCGGCGCTGCGCTGCTGCTCGCGACCACCGGATCCGGACTGGTCAGCCACCGCCTGCGGCGGCAGACCCGAGGCCTGGATCCGGCCGAACTGCGCCGCATGTACGACCACCACGACGCCGTACTGCACGCCGCCCGCGAGGGCGTCCTCATCGTCGACGAGGCCGGATGGCTGCTGCTCGTCAACGACGAGGCCCGGCGCCTGCTGGGCCTGCCCGAGGACGTGCGCGGCCGGCGCCTGAGGGACCTCGGCCTCGAACCGGGCCTCGCCGCACTGCTGGCCGGCGGACAGCCCGCCACCGACGAGGTCCGCGAGGCCGGCGACCGGATGCTCGCGGTGAGCGTCCGGCCGACCGCACCCTACGGCGGCCCGCCCGGCAGCGTCGTCACCCTGCGGGACACCACCGAACTGCGGGCCCTGACCGGCAAGGCCGCCGTGGCGGAGCGGCGGCTGCGCCTGCTGTACGACGCCATGACCGGGATCGGCACCACCCTCGACGTGGAGCGGACGGCGGAGGAACTCACCCGGTTCACCGTCCCCCGGTTCAGCGACTACGCCAGCGTCGACCTCGTCGACTCGATCCTGCGGGGCGGCCACGAGCCGGAGGGCACGATGATGCGGCGCACCGCCCTCACCGGCCTCCACCAGGACCATCCGCTGTTCCCGGTCGGCACCCTCATCGACTTCGGCTCCGAGACCCCGCAGGCGATCGGCTTCGGCACCGGCGAGCCCGTACTGGAGGCGCACCTGCCCGACCTCACCGGCTGGCAGGAACAGGATCCGGTCAACGCGCGCCGGATCATCGAGCACGGCATCCACTCGATGATGGTGATCCCGCTGCGCGCCCGCGGCATCCTCATGGGCGTGGCCAGCTTCTGGCGCTCCGAGCGGCCCGAACCCTTCGAGGAACAGGACGTGACGGTCGCCGAGGAACTGGTGGCCCGGGCCGCCCTCGCCATCGACAACGCCCGCCGCTACACCCGCGAGCACACCACGGCCGTCACCCTGCAGCGCAGCCTGCTGCCGCACGGCGTCCCCGAGCAGTCCGCGCTCGACGTGGCCTACCGCTATCTGCCCGCGCAGGCCGGGGTGGGCGGCGACTGGTTCGACGTCATCCCGCTGCCGGGCGCGCGGGTGGCGCTGGTCGTCGGCGACGTGGTCGGGCACGGGCTGCACGCGGCCGCCACCATGGGCCGGCTGCGCACCGCCGTGCACAACTTCTCCGCCCTCGACCAGAGCCCGGACGAACTGCTGGCGCACCTGGACGAGCTGGTCAGCCGGATCGACAGCGACGAGACGGGCGAGCAGAACGACGGCTCGGCCATCACCGGGGCCACCTGCCTGTACGCCCTCTACGACCCCGTCGCCAGCCGGGTCACGGTCGCCCGGGCCGGCCACCCCGGGCCCGCCCTCGTGCTGCCCGACGGCACCGCCGACTTCCCCGAGGTGCCCGTCTCCCCGCCCCTGGGCCTGGGCTTCGGCATGCCCGTGGAGGCGCGCGAGCTGACCCTGCCCGAGGGAACGCGGCTGGTGCTGTACACCGACGGGCTGGTGGAGGACCGCGTCCGGGACCTCGACACGGGCCTGGAGCAGTTGCGCGCCACCCTGGCCGGCACGGCGGACCGTACCCCGGAGGAGACCTGCGCGGACATCCTCGGCGCGGTACTGCCGGCCCGGCCGAGCGACGACGTGGCCCTGCTGGTGGCCCGCACCCGGCTGCTGGACCGCGACCGCATCGCCGACTGGGAGGTGCGCGCCGACCCGGCGGCCGTGGCCCCGGTCCGTGCCGCGTGCGCCCGCACCCTGGACACCTGGGGGCTCACGGACATCGGATACACCACCGAGCTGATCCTCAGCGAGCTGATCACCAACGCGATCCGGTACGGTTCCCCGCCCATCCGGGTCCGGCTGCTGCACGACCGCAGCCTGATCTGCGAGGTCTCCGACGGCAGCAGCACCGCCCCGCACCTGCGCCGTGCGGCGGACACCGACGAGGGTGGCCGCGGCCTGTTCCTGGTCGCCCGGCTCGCCGCCCGCTGGGGCACCCGCTACACGGCCCGCGGCAAGGTGATCTGGGCGGAGCTGCCCCTGCACGAGGACCGGCACGAGCCCGCACGGACGGCCGACGAGCTCCTGGACCAGTGGGACGACACCGCCCTCTAGCCCCGGCGGCCACCGCCCAGCTGCGCGTCCGATTTCCGCCAGCCCACCCCTGCGCCACGCCGCACACTGGAACACGTGATGGACGAGGACACCAGGTACGAGGCGGTGCGCAGCCGGGACGGGCGGTTCGACGGAGCGTTCTTCTTCGCCGTCGAGACGACCGGGATCTACTGCCGGCCCAGCTGCCCGGCGGTCACCCCGAAGCGGCGCAACGTGCGGTTCTTCCCGACGGCCGCCGCCGCGCAGGGCTCCGGTTTCCGGGCCTGCCGGCGGTGCCGGCCGGACGCCGTGCCCGGGTCCGCCGAGTGGAACGTCCGCGCGGACGCCGTCGGCCGGGCCGTGCGCCTGATCGCCGACGGGGTCGTGGACCGCGAGGGCGTCGCGGGCCTCGCCTCCCGGCTCGGCTACAGCGCCCGGCAGGTGCAGCGGCAGCTCACCGCCGAACTCGGCGCCGGACCCGTGGCGCTCGCCCGCGCCCAGCGGGCGCACACCGCCCGGGTGCTGCTGCAGACCACCGAGCTGCCGATCACCGAGATCGCGTTCGCGTCCGGGTTCGCCAGCGTGCGGCAGTTCAACGACACCGTGCGCGAGGTGTACGACTCCACGCCGACCGAGGTACGGGCCGCAGCACCCCGGGGCCGGGGCACCCGCCGGGCCACCCCGGGCGCGGGCATCCCCCTCCGGCTCGCCCACCGCGGCCCCTACCAGGCCACCGCCGTCTTCGACCAGCTGGCCCGGGAGGCCGTACCCGGCGTCGAGGAGGTGAGCGGTATCCCCGGCGCCCGCACCTACCGGCGCACCCTTCGACTGCCCTACGGCACCGCGCTCGTCGCCGTCGAGGAGCGCACCCAGGGGCCGAAGACGGGCGGCGGCACGCATCCGGGCGGCTGGCTCGACGCGCGCCTGCACCTCACCGACCCACGGGACCTGGCCACGGCCGTGCAGCGGCTGCGGCGACTGTTCGACCTCGACGCCGACCCGTACGCGGTGGACGAACGGCTCGGCGCCGACCCGGCGCTCGCCCCGCTGGTCGCCGCCCGGCCCGGACTGCGCTCACCCGGCGCCGTCGACCCGCTGGAGCCCGCTGTACGGGCGCTGGTGGGCGTGGCCGGAGCGGAGGACCTGGTCCGCCGGTACGGCAAGGCACTCGACGCCCCGTGCGGCAGCCTCACCCACCTCTTCCCGGAGGCCGCCGCCCTCGCCGAGGCCGGTCTGGGCGGACCGCTCGGCGCACTGGCCGTCGCGCTCGCCGACGGCACCCTGCGCCTGGACCCCGGCGCCGACCGCGACGCCGCCCAGGAGGCGCTGCTCGCCCTGCCCGGCCTGGCCCCGTCCGTCGTGGCCACCCTGCGCGTCCGCGCCCTCGGCGACCCCGACGTGAGTCCACCCGGAGTGGCCGTACCCGACAGCTGGCGGCCGTGGCGTTCCTACGCCGCCCAACATCTGCGCATCACGGGAGAGTTGAGAGACTGATGGAAGCGACCTACTGGACCGACATCGACACGCGGCTAGGCCGGCTCCTGCTCACCGCCGACCCGGACGGCGCGCTCACCTCACTGTCCATGCCGGGTCAGAAGGGCGGACGCACCGTCCTGGACGGCTGGCGACAGGACCCCGGCCCCTTCCGCGCGGCCGAGGAACAGCTCACGGCCTACTTCGCGGGCGAACTCAAGGAATTCCAGCTGCCGTTGCACACCCACGGCACCGAGTTCCGCGAACGGGTCTGGGCCGCGCTCGACTCCGTGCCGTACGGCGGCACCACCACCTACGGCGAGATCGCCGCCCGCATCGGTGCCCCGCGCGCTGCTGTCCGTGCCGTAGGCGGAGCCATCGGCGCCAACCCCCTGCTCATCGTGCGCCCTTGCCACCGGGTGATCGGCGCGGACGGCTCGCTGACGGGATACGCGGGCGGACTCGAACGCAAGGTGTGGCTGCTGACACTGGAGGGCGCGCTGTCGGCTTAGGGTTCGCGCGAGGATCCCGGCCCGCTGCATCCCCCGGCAGCGGCCAGGGCAGGCACAGCCCTGGCCGCCCGTCTCTCGGTCCCGTTCCACTTCGCGAGCCCCTTCACGCCGGACGCCCAGGCACCGCGCAGGCGGCCCTGAGCGTCCGGCCCGTGCCCGACGCCCTACGCCGAGCGGGTGGACCGGTGCGGATGTTCCGGCGTCCCGGGGCGGGCGTGTGGGACGGTCGCCTGCGACGGGCACGGGAAGGGCGGGCGCAGGCATGGGCAAGGTCGGACGGGTCCTCACGGCGCTTCTGCTCGCGGTGCTGCCGGGCCCGACGGCGACGGCCGTCGCCCAGCCCACGACGCCCGTGTGGACCGGCAGTTGGGAGACGGCCCCCTCCGGCACCGCATCCGCGCTGCCCGGCGCCGCCGTCCGCAACGTCGTCCACCTCAGCGTCGGCGGCACGGCCGTGCGGATCCGGCTCAGCAACCGGCTCGGCAGCGCGCCCCTGCAACTCGGTGCGGTCACGGTCGCGCTGCGCCGGGGCGCCGGACCGGACGCGGTGCTCGGCAGCCTGCGCACCGCCACCTTCGGCGGCGCCCCGACGGCCGTCGTGCCGGCGGGACAGGACCTGGTCACCGACCCGGTCCTGCTGCCCGTACCGGATGCCGCCGACCTGCTGGTCACCGTGCTCACCCCGGTCGACTCCGGGCCGGCCACCTACCACCGCACCGCCCTGCAGACCAGCTACCTCGCCCCCGCCGGCACAGGTCACGCGGCCGACGAGGACGGGTCCGCGTACACCACGCCCATCGCCTACTGGTACTACGTGACCGGCGTCGACGTCCTCGGCACCGGCGCCGGCAGCGTCGTCGCCTTCGGCGACTCCCTGACCGACGGCACCGGCTCCACCGCCGACACCAACCAGCGCTGGCCCGACGGCCTCGCCCGGCATCTGAGCGCCGACCGGCTCGGCGTCCTCAACGCCGGCCTCGCCGGCAACCGCCTGCTGCGCGACGGCGTCGGACCGAGCGCCCTGGCCCGCCTGGACGCCGACGCCCTGGACCGGGCCGGGGTACGGGCCCTGATCGTGTTCGAGGGCATCAACGACATCAAGGGCACCCCCGAGGCGAACGACCCCGCCGCCTACGCCACCGCGTACGGCACCCTCGTCGCCCGCGCCCACGCCCGCGGCATCCGGGTCGTCGGTGTCACCCTCACCCCTTTCGGGGGCTACTCCGCGTACACGCCGGCCCGCGAGGCGGTACGGCAGCAGGTCAACGCGTTCATCCGCAGCGGCGGCGCCTTCGACGCGGTCGCCGACGCCGACGCCGCCGTACGCGACCCGGCCGCCCCCGAGCGCCTCCTGCCCGGCTACGACCCCGGCGACCACCTGCACTTCAACGACGCGGGCATGAGGGCGGTCGCCGACATCGTGACCGGCGCCCTGGCCGGCAGCGCCGCGGTCGTCGCCGGCTGACCGGTCAGCCCCACAGCACCGCACCCAGCCACGCCCCCGCGATCAGCAGACACGCGAACAGCTCGGCGAGCACGCTGGAGCCGCCCGAGCGCATCGTCGTGCGCAGCGCGGCCATCGCCTCGCCGTGCCGGCCGAGCCGCAGCCGCTCGTGCAGGTAGATCCCGGCCATGAAGCCCGGCAGCGCGCCCACCACCGGAATGAGGAGGAAGCCCAGGAGCGCGCCGACACCGGCGTACACCGCCATGCGGGGCGTGGCGCCGCTCGCGCGCAGCCGCCGCGGCGGCAGCGCCCAGCGCACCACCAGCGACAGCAGCAGCACCCCGGTGGCCCCCACCAGAACGCCCCAGGCCACCGGCTGCGGGTCCTGCAGCGCCCACCACAGGACCGCGGCCCACACCAGCCACGACCCCGGCACCCCGGGCACCAGCACTCCGCACAGGCCGAGCACCAGCACCACGCCGACCAGCAGGAGTTCCCACGCTCCCATCTGCCCAGAGTGCCGGAGGACGCAAGAACCCGCAGGTCACCCGGAGCCTTCTCGGGACACCCAGCCGCGCTCGTAGGCCTGCCAGCCCAGCTGCAGCCGGGTCGTCACCCCGGTCAGCTCCATCAGCCGCTTCACCCGGCGCTGCACGGTCCTCAGGCCCAGGTCGAGCTGCTTGGCCACGCTCGCGTCGGTCAGTCCGGCGAGCAGCAGCGACAGCACCTCCAGGTCGGTGGCGTCAGGGCCGTCCGGCTGCTGCTCGGTCACCCCGGACGCACCCAGTCCGAGCGGCAGCGCCTCGCGCCACACCGACTCGAACAGCCCCGCCAGCAGCTCCAGCAGACCGCTCGCGTGCACCACCAGCGCGGCCGGCTCGGCCGTCCGTGACGTCAGCGGCACCAGGGCGAGGGAGCGGTCCGCGATCACCAGCTTGGTCGGCACCCGGTCCACCACCCGCACCTGCTCGTCCCGGCCGAGCGCGGCCGTCAGCTCGGTGAGCCCGTGCGGCAGGTCCAGCACCGCACGCTCCACCACCACCCGGTAGCGGACCCCGCGCCCGGCCGCCTGCTCCTCCGCGTCGTTCTCCGTCCCGGAGACCACCACCGGATTGCCGGTGACCAGCGCGCACACCTCCTCGGCGGCGCCCAGCTGGAGCTGCAGGAAGCGCTGGGCGACCGCCGAGGCGCCGGTCACCACCTCCACCAGGTCGTGCACCTCCGGCTCGGCGGCCGCCGCCCGGTACTCCTCGGCCAGCAGCGCCGCCGCCAGCTCCGCCTTCTCCAGCTCGTGTCGCTGCTGGGTGAGCAGCGCCCCCAGCGCCACCCCGGGCGGGGCCGCCACCCAGCGGCCCGGCCGCGCGGGGGACTGGGCCGCGAGACCCTGCCGCTCCAGCCGGCGCAGCGCACGCTCGGTGTCCGGCTCGGCCAGCGACAGGCGCCGGGCCAGATCGGCCACCTCGGCGGCGCCCGCGGACACCAGTGCCCGGTACGCCGACTCGTGCGTCTCGTCCAGGCCTATCGCTGCCAGCATCGGCCCACGTCCCTCCCCTGAGAACCAGCCGTCCGCGTCGTACGGCCTGGCGGAAAACGGCCACGGCGCAAACCCGCCGCCGCCCATCATCGCCGTACCTCGGGTGACTCTGCCAAGGTGGGGGCACCGAAGGACGCGGGGCCCCGCGCACGGTTCACAGCCGCGTCCCAGGAAACCAAGCCACAATCAGGCCATTCGGCCGGCGCCCTCGGCGGCCCGGTCGTGCGAGACGGTGACCCGGGCCCGCGCGTGCGCGAGCGCACGAGGGGATGCGGGGCCGGGTCACTTCCGATGTCGCCGGGCGGCCCTCCCGTGGGGGGTGGGGTCGCCCGGCGGCCATCAACCTCCGTTCCTCGTACGCCCGTTCGCGCGATCCCTCGACACACCGTTCGAGACGGCCACGTGCGCCGGAATTTCCTGATGCCCCGTTTTCATCCGGCCCGCGCGGTGGACAATTAGGGGCATGAGCCAGCAGGGGGGTAGGCCCACCCGTCACGAGGACGACTGGTGGGGGCAGCTGTACGACGACTCCACCGAGGACACGGGCCCCACGGCCGCACCCGACTCCCTGGACGACCGCTTCGCCTCGGCGAAGGACACGGTGGCCGGGGGGCCGGGCGGGACGACGGGGCACACCGGGGGCACGACACCTCGGACACCGAGTCAGGAGCCGCCGCACGAGCCCGCGGTACCACCACAGCGAGCCGCGTCACCCCCGACGCCCACGGCACGCCCCGGCACCGCCCGGACCGGCGCACCACCCGGACAGGTCGCCCCCTGGGAACCCCCGCCCGCCGAACCCGAGGCACCCGGGGACTGGCCGCCCGTGGCGGGCCGAGCGGACGGATGGGCGGAGTCCGCGCCCGCTCCAGCCCGCAACGCCGATCGCGAAGAGTCCGACGCCTGGCCGCCCTTGGCGGGCGGCGCCGGGGATCGCGGGGAGGCGGAGCGCACGTCGGCGCGGAGCGCCGGACCCGGGGTGCCCGAGGTGCCCGAGGTGCCCGCAGCCTCGCCTCCCGGGGCGGGGCGAACGGACCGACGGGCGGAGAAGGCACCCGCACCCCTTCCCGGACCCCGATCGGCCTCCGGCGGCCCGTCCGCCGTTCCGCCCGAGCGTGCCCCCGCCCCCGAGGCGTCCGAGCGGCCCGAGGCGACCCGGGCCCCCGGAGGTGCCTTCGCGAGCCCGCCCCCCGTGGCCACCCAGCTCGACCTCGCCGCCACCTCCGCTCCACCCCCACCGCCCTCCGCCCTCGACTACGTCGGCTCCGGGCCCCCCACCTACGACCCCGAGCCCACCGCGCTCCCCGCCGCCGATCCGGACGAACTCGGCGACCTGGTCGCCGACACCGTGCTGGACGGTGCCCGGTACGGGGCCTGGACGTTGCGGGCCGTGTCGTTGCGCGGGGACTCGGCGCGGTACCGGGGGGAGCCGCGGCGGGACGCGCTGCTCACCGCGCGGTTCGGGGTGGGGGAGCAGGCGCTGGTGCTGGTCGCGATGGCGACCGGCGCGCGGGCCACGCCGGGTGCGCACCTGGCGGCGGCCGAGGCGTGCTGGCTGATCGGGCGGGCCGTGGGCCGCAGCCATCAGCGGCTGGTCGACGACATCCGGGCCGCCCGCCGCGGCGACCTGAAGTCGGGGCTGCACCGGCTGACCGACCGCAGTCTGGGCAAGCTGCGCGGCAGCGCCGTCGAGCAGGGCCTGGACCCCGAGGAGTACGCGGCGAGCCTGCGCTGTCTGCTGCTGCCCGCCGACCCCGACTGCCGTACCCGGGTGTTCTTCGGTGTCGGCGAGGGGGGTCTGTTCCGGCTGCGGGACGGCGAGTGGCAGGACATCGAGCCGCGGGTGTCACCCGACGACACCACCGGTGAACCCGTCCTCGGCTTCGGCTCCCCGCCGGCCGAGACCCCCGAGGGCGACCGCCTCACCATGGACCTCGGCATCCCGACCCCGCCGAGCCCGTACGAGCCGGCGCCCGAGCCGCCGCGCGAACCCTTCCGGTTCCGGGCCTCGGTAGCCCGCCCGGGTGACGTGCTGGTGATGGGCACCGGCGGGCTCGCCGACCCGCTGCGCGGCGAGCCCGCCTTCTGCGCCTACCTGGCCCGCCGCTGGTCCGGCCGCACCCCGCCCGGCCTCGCCGCGTTCCTCGCGGACACCCAGGTGCGGGTGAAGGGCTACTCCGACGACCGCACGGCGGCGGCCGTTTGGGAGGCGTAACCGCGGCCCCTGTGGATTGATGGAACGGGAGGGGCGGATCCCGGGACATCGAAGGGGCTGACGAGAGCCATGGCCAAGCAGAACGTCGCCGAGCAGTTCGTCGACATCCTGGTCCGCGCCGGCGTACGCCGCCTCTACGGCGTCGTCGGCGACAGCCTCAACCCGGTCGTCGACGCCGTCCGCCGCAACTCCGCCATCGACTGGATCCACGTACGCCACGAGGAGACCGCCGCCTTCGCGGCCGGCGCCGAGGCCCAGATCACCGGCAGCCTGGCCGCCTGCGCCGGCTCCTGCGGCCCGGGCAACCTGCACCTCATCAACGGCCTCTACGACGCCCACCGCTCCATGGCCCCGGTGCTCGCCCTCGCCTCGCACATCCCCTCCAGCGAGATCGGCCTCGGCTACTTCCAGGAGACCCACCCGGACCGGCTCTTCCAGGAGTGCAGCCACTACAGCGAGCTGATCTCCAGCCCCCGGCAGATGCCCCGGCTGCTGCAGACCGCCATCCAGCACGCGGTCGGCCGGAGCGGGGTGAGCGTGGTCTCCCTGCCCGGCGACATCGCCGCCGAACCCGCCCCGGACAAGGCTCCCCAGAGCGCCCTCGTCACCTCCCGGCCCACCGTCCGGCCCGGCGATGCCGAGATCGACAAGCTCGTGGAGATGATCGACGCGGCCGACAAGGTCACCCTCTTCTGCGGCAGCGGCACGGCCGGCGCGCACACCGAAGTCATGCGGTTCGCGGAGCGGGTCAAGTCACCCGTGGGGCACGCCCTGCGCGGCAAGGAGTGGATCCAGTACGACAATCCGTACGACGTCGGCATGAGCGGTCTGCTCGGCTACGGCGCCGCCTACGAGGCCACCCACGAGTGCGACCTGCTGATCCTGCTCGGCACCGACTTCCCGTACAACGCCTTCCTGCCGGACGACGTGCGGATCGCGCAGATCGACGTACGGCCCGAGGTGATCGGCCGCCGCTCCCGGCTCGACCTCGCCGTGTGGGGCGATGTCCGCGAGACCCTGCGCTGTCTTCTCCCACGGGTGCGGGAGAAGACCGACCGGCGGTTCCTCGACAAGATGCTGAAGAAGCACGCCGACGCGCTGGAGGGCGTGGTCAAGGCGTACACGCGGAAGGTCGAGAAGCACGTCCCGATCCACCCCGAGTACGTGGCCGCAGTCCTGGACGAAGTCGCCGACGACGACGCCGTGTTCACCGTCGACACGGGCATGTGCAACGTGTGGGCCGCCCGCTACATCTCGCCCAACGGCCGCCGCCGGATCATCGGTTCCTTCTCGCACGGCTCGATGGCGAACGCGCTGCCCATGGCGATCGGCGCCCAGTTCACCGACCGGCGCCGGCAGGTCGTCTCCATGTCCGGGGACGGCGGATTCGCCATGCTGATGGGCGACTTCCTCACGCTCGTGCAGCACGACCTGCCGGTCAAGGTCGTGCTGTTCAACAACTCCTCGCTCTCCATGGTCGAGTTGGAGATGCTGGTCGCGGGCCTGCCCTCGTACGGCACCGCCAACACCAACCCCGACTTCGCGGCGGTGGCCCGCGCCTGCGGTGCCCACGGGGTGCGGGTGGAGAAGCCCAAGCAGCTCGCCGGGGCGCTGAAGGACGCTTTCCGCCACAAGGGCCCGGCCCTGGTGGACATCGTCACCGATCCCAATGCCCTGTCCATCCCGCCGAAGATCAGCGCCGAGATGGTCACCGGCTTCGCGCTCTCGGCCTCGAAGATCGTGCTCGACGGCGGGGTCGGCCGCATGCTCCAGATGGCCCGCTCCAATCTGCGGAACGTCCCCAGGCCCTGAGGGCCCGGGGAATATTCCCCGCCGGGCCCTGAGCGGGCCGACCGGAGCGATGGTTTCCGGCCAGTTTCGTGCCGGGTGACGACCCGTCGGCCTCCACTGCCGGACGGCCGAGCCCTGCCGCGATGGGGCGCGCGTGACGTCGTACGGCGGGCTTGGCGGGTCCGGCGCGGTTGCGGGGGTGTCGGAGGGCCGGCCGGACGGCCGTACGGGGGTGGCCGAACAGACGGCCGTCGGCGGACCGCCATGCGTGCCCGCAGGACGGTTGGGCATGGATTGCCGTGTACGTGTTCGATCAGGAGGGGCAGGTCCGGCAACGTGCAGGCGGGGGTCATGAAGAGGCAGGCACGAGGAGGCGGTCCCGTGGCCATCGGGGCCTCCTCGGCGAAGGCGGGGGAAGAAGAGACCGACACCATCACGGAACGGGCGCACCGGCACCAGCTCAGGCGCAGGCTGGGGCGGGCGGACCTCAGGGAGGTGCCCGAGGCCCGACGGGAGCTGCGCGAACTGCTGCGGCACTGGGGCAGGCCGGGCCGCTCGGAGATAGCGGAACTGCTGACCAGTGAACTCGTCACCAACGCGCTCGTGCACACCGACGACGACGCGGTGCTGACCGCCGTCGTCTCACCGCGCGGACTGCGCGTCGAGGTACGGGACTTCGTGGCCCGCAGGCCGCACCTGCGCGCGCCGGACACCGGCGACGACACCCACGGCCGGGGCCTGGTCCTGGTGCAGTCCCTCGCGGACGCCTGGGGCGTACGGCCGCACGGGGTGGGCAAGTCGGTGTGGTTCGAACTCGGCGCCGAGGCCGCGTGAGAGGGACCGGAGACGGGAACGGGACGGGGGCGTGACCCGCGCGGTCACGCCCCCGTCCCGTGATGAGCCGAAGTCCCGGCCTCCTAGCCGAACTGCTGCTCGAGGTCCTTCAGCTTGCGCTCGAGCGAGTCCAGGCGCGGCAGGGCCATGGTGTCGTCCTCCGCCGTGAGGTCCACCGTGAGCGACTCAGTAGCCTTGCGAACCGGCTGGAGGGACGGCCGAGAGCGCACGGGCAGCTGTTCCGGCGTCGATATGGCAGGCTCCGCGGTCGCCGACGCGGGCTCGCGCTCCAGCGCCTGGATCTCCATCTGCCGGCCGGCGGTGCGGCCGACGAAACCGCGGTGGCCCCGGCTGATCGCCTTGAGCTGGGCGCGCTCCACCCGCTGCTGGTCGCGCCGGCGCTGCCGCGCCTGCTCCTTCTGCCGGGTGTCCTCGCGGACCTCCTCGACGGCCTCGTCAAGGCTGCGCACGCCTTCGAGCAGCATGAGCGACCAGGCCCTGTACGTCTCGCGGGGGGCCCGCAGCCAGCGCACGATACGGATCTGCGGCAGCGGACGCGGCACCAGGCCCTGCTCGCGCAGCGCGGCCCGGCGGGTCTGCTTCAGCGCGCGGTCGAACAGGACGGCCGCGGACAGCGACATGCCGGAGAAGAACTGCGGCGCGCCGTCGTGCCCCACGCCCCGGGGCGCGTGCACCCAGTTGAACCACGCCGCGGCCGCGGCGAACATCCATACGAGTATCCGGGAGCCGAGCGCCGCGTCACCGTGGCTGGCCTCGCGCACCGCGAGGACGGAGCAGAACATCGCCGCGCCGTCGAGGCCGAACGGCACCAGGTACTGCCAGCCGCCGGTCAGGCCGAGGTTCTGCTCGCCGAAGCCGACCAGGCCGTGGAAGGAAAGTGCGGCCGCGACCGCCGCACAGCAGAAAAGAAGCACGTAGGAGGCGGTGCCGTAGATGGCCTCCTTGCGCCTGCGGCGCTCCTCGCTGCGCTCCCACGAGTCGTCCGCGCTCGCGTTCTCCCCGGAGGAGCGCTTTCCGCGCGCGAGCACCGCCACCGCCGCCAGCATCCCCAGGAGCAGTACGGCGCCCGGAAGCAGCCAGTTCAGCGATATGTCGGTCAGTCTCATCAGGGGTCCCTTGCATTGGGATAGGGCGTAACGCCCGCCATAGTGGCCCACTCCCGACGGCCCTCAGAGGGTTTCGGGGCAAGAGGCCGCCAAGGAAGTGCAAGGGGATGCCCAGGGCAGCGATCTGCTCGAACTGCCGCTTGAGGGGCGGGAGTTGAGTTCGAATAAGACTACCCGTACGGATGGTTCCGCGGAAAGTTCCCGAGGCAAGTGAGGAAGTTGTGAATTGCCTGTCGGGCGGTGGGTGGTACGAATGCGATGATCCTAGTGGACCCGGGGTACTGCTCCGGACCTGAGGAACCATCAGGCGGCAGCAGTAGTAGCACGTTTGGCGATGCGGTCGCTGTCGCAGGTGCGCGGGCGGGTGGCGCAGGTGTCCTCGGGGCGCACGGTGCAGAACATGCAGCAGCCGGCCCGGTCCCGGGTGGGCAGCGGCTCCGGCTCGCGTACGGCCCGTGCCTCCTCGGCGGCGCCCGGCAGATGGGCGACGTACCACAGCCCCTCCACGACCTCGTCGGTCGCCGTGCCCCACGATGCCCGCCCGCGCTCGCGCCTGCGCATCCGCGGCCGGCGGTGCGGTCGCACGAGATCTGCGTCACGGGCAGCCGGGGCACCCGGCGGTGCAGGAATCACGGGACGGTGATCAGCAGGCAGGCCGGCCAGGCGTAGCGGTGCAGACCAGGCTCGCGACGACGTCCGCGCGGGCTTGCCGCCCGTGGTCCCGCGGGACCTGCGCCTCGTCCCGGGCGGGGAAGGCGTCGAGGCCGGCGCCGCCCGACCCGGTGCCGGTGACCCACCCCTCGTTCCCGGGTGTCGACTCCGCTCAGGCAAGGCTAACCTTACCCGCCCTTGAGGGAGTTTGAACTGTCGCCTTGTGCGCCTATGGTGCTTGACGGACAAGTAACAACCCGCCGTTAATGACCCGAGTACCGACCAGCCGGAGGAGGGCCCCGTGAAGCAGGGTGTGCAGGGCTCCCCCCGGGTGCCTGCGCAGCAGCGCGCTGTGGACGTGACCCGGGAGAGGGGCACCACCCTGCCGGGCGCGCGGGGCGAGCACACGCACTGCGAGCAGCCCGTCCCGCAGCCACGGGCCGTCGTGCAGCGCTCCTCGGTGCGCGGACAGATCCTGGACGCGCTGCGTACGGCGCTGGTGGCGGGCGAGCTGAAGCCCGGCGAGGTCTACTCGGCGCCGGTCCTCGGCGAACGCTTCGGGGTGTCGGCGACACCCGTGCGGGAGGCCATGCAGCAGCTCGCGCTGGAGGGGGCCGTCGAGGTCGTGCCCAACCGTGGCTTCCGGGTCGTCGAGCGGGGTGCGCGCGAGCTGGCCGAGCTGGCCGAGGTGCGGGCGCTGATCGAGGTGCCGGTGATGCTGCGGCTGGCCCGCGCCGTCCCGGCCGAGCGGTGGGCCGAACTCCGCCCCCTCGCGGAGGAGACGGTACGCGCGGCCTCCTCCGGCTGCATGGCCACGTACGCGGAGTCCGACCGGGCCTTTCACCGGGCCGTCCTGTCCCTGGCGGGCAACGAGCAGCTGGTCCAGATCGCGGAGGACCTGCACCGGCGGTCACAGGTACGGCACGGCAGCGCGGACCTGGTGGCGGACGCGGCGCAGCACGCTGCGCTGCTTGACGCGTTGATCGCTCGGGATCTCGATGTCGTGCGGGTGCTGGTGGGGGAGCACTTCGCCGGCGCGAGCTGAGCGGGGCTTCGCCGTTGGGGTATGGGTCGATTGCCGGGTGCGGCCCGGTGGGGGCTGATCGCGCAGTTCCCCGCGCCCCTTAAGTACGTTGCGCTGGCCTACCCAAAGGGGCGCGGGGAACTGCGCGATCAGCCACAACGGACCCGCACCCGGCAACCGACCCATACGAATCCGCCGCTAAGCCGTGGCAGCACCAGGTGCCGGCGGAGTCAGCTGGCGGGCCAGCCACGTAGGTACACCGCCGAGCAGCCGGAACAGCCGCCGAGCCTCCTCCCGCAGCCGTGAGGCCTCCGGCTCGGACTCCGCGTCCGCCAACGACGCCAGCGCAGGGGCCGTACCCACCAGGTAGCCCAACTCCTCGCGGATGCGCAGTGATTCGGTGAAGCCGTGCCGCGCCTCTGCCAACTCGCCCTCCTGCAGGGCGAGTCCGGCGAGGTGGCGCCAGGTGAAGGACAGGAGCAGCGGGTCGGCGTGCGCCGTCGCACCCGCGTGGGCCCGGCGGTACGCGGCGCGGGCCGCCTGCGGGGAGCGGGCGAGGTTCTCGGCCAGCAGACCCCGGCGGAAGTCCAGCAGGGCCCGGCCCGCGGCCCCCGGAGGGATCAGCGCGGCCGCCCGGCCCAGCGCGGCCCGGGCCTCGTCCGCCCGGTCCCGTACCCCGTGCAGCGTGGCCGCGTAGGCGAGCTGGCCGCGTTCGCAGGCGGCCGCCCCCCGCTCCTCGTCGGTGTGCGCCCGCGCCTCGGCCGTACGGAGGGCGTCCTCCGCCTCCTCCCAGCCCCGCTCGGTGTACAGGCACCGTTCGACCAGCAGCGCGGCGCGCTGGAGGGTCGTGGCCGGTGTGTCCGCCGGGAGCAGCGCCGCCGCATCGGCCCAGCAGGCCCGCGAGCGCAACCGCCATACCGCGGTCTGGAGCGGATCGTCACCGGCGGTCGTTCCGTTACCAGACATGGCGGAATGCGCCACGTTGCCCTCCCCGAGCACGCCATCGAGCTGTTGAGTGGTGGCGGCATTCCAGCACCAATGGCGGGGCCGGGCCAAGAGGGTGGGTGAAAGATTTCACAAAGTGGTGGGGCATTGGCGTGAGTTGGTTTGGCCGCCGCACGCCCGCCTGACCTCAGCTCATGCGCAGCGCCAGGAAGAAGTCCAGCTTGTCCTCGAGGCGCGACAGGTCCCGTCCCGTCAACTGCTCGATGCGGCCCACCCGGTAGCGCAGCGTGTTGACGTGCAGGTGGAGCCGGGTGGCGCAGCGGGTCCAGGAGCCGTCGCACTCCAGGAACGCCTCCAGGGTCGGGATCAGTTCGGCGCGGTGGCGGCGGTCGTAGTCCTTCAGGGGGTCCAGCAGGCGTGCCGTGAAGGCGCGGCGGACGTCGTCCGGGACGAAGGGCAGCAGCAGGACGTGGGAAGCCAGTTCCTGGTGGCCGGCCGCACAGACCCGGCCGGGGCGGGCAGCGGCCACCCGGCGGGCGTGCCGGGCCTCCTCCAGGGCGCCGCGCAGCCCCTCCGCCGAGTGCACGGCGGCACTGACGCCGAGCGTGAGCCGCCCGTCGTCGTTCAGGCCCGCCGACAGCGGCTCCCGCACCGCCTGCAGCAGCGCGTCGGCGAGCAGGCCGGTCTCCGAGCCGTCGTGCTCCGTGGAGACCGCCGGGAGGGGGACCAGGGCGATCGCCTCGTCGCCGGTGTGCGCGACGGCGATGCGGTCCGAAGGCTCCGGGCCCGTGGCCATGGGGTCGACCAGGACCTCCTCCAGCAGCGACTGAGCGACCGGACCGCCCTCGACCCCGTCGCCCTCCCACTCCACGCGGGCCACCACGACCTGCCAGTGCGGGGCCGCCCCGAGCCCGGGCAGCAGCACGGGTGCGGCCACCCGCAGACGCGCGGCGATCTCGGCGGGCGCGGCACCCGTCTGCACCAGCTCCAGCACCTCCTGGGCGAGCCGGCGCCGTACCGTGCGCGCCGCGTCCCGGCGGTCCCGTTCGACGGCGATCAGCTGGGTGACGCCCTGGAGCAGGTCGAGGCGCTCTTCCGGCCAGTCCCCGGCGTCCGCCTCGACGGCCAGCAGCCAGTCCGACAGGACCGTCTCGCGCACGTCGCGGGCGGCCTGCGGGGAACGCCCGGAGGAGCGGATCGGGAACAGGGAGTAGCGGGTGCCGCCCAGCAGCAGCCGGTGCGGTCCGCGGCGACCGGTGCGGGCGGCGGCCAGGTGCTCGGCGGCCAGCTTGGCGCAGGTCTCCGGCGGCAGCTCCGGATTCGAGACCTTCGAGCCCGCGATCAGCCGACCGGTGGGGGAGAGCACCCAGGCGCGCAGGTCCAGGTCGGAGCCGAGCAGGTCGAGGACCACGTCCGGGCCGCCGCCGGCCGGGCCCGAGGTCATCATCCGGCGGTGCCGGTCGACCACGGCCGCCAGGTCCCCGGCCCGCTCGCCGGAGACCTGCCGTACGACGTGCTCGGTGATGGTCGCGAACGCCACCGACTCGTGCACCGCGAACAGCGGCAGCCGGTGCCGGGCGCAGGCCAGCACCAGGTCGTCCGGCACATCGCCCAGCTCGGCCTCGCCGGCCGCGAGGGCCGCCACCCCGGCCTGCACCAGGAGGCGCACGAAGGGTTCGGAGTCGTCGGCGTCCCGACGCCAGGCCAGGCCCGTCAGCACCAGCTCGCCGCCGGAGAGGTAGCGGCTGGGGTCGCGCAGGTCGGTGGTCATGACTCCGCGTACCGAGCGGTCCAGCTCGTCCTCACCGCCGAGCAGCCGCAGGCCCAGCGCATCGGTGTCCAGAAGTGCGCGAAGCCGCATCTCGTCGCCGCCGTTCTTTGTCTCGAAACCTACGATGAATCTTGGATGGGTGACGGGGGAGGGACCCGACGCGGGGCGCACAGGCCGTTCTCCGGGGTCGTCGGGCTGTGTCCTGCGTTTCCCGAGGAAAACGGAGAGGTTACCGATGACCTCCGTTCATACGAATCTACAAGATGCCCGCCGTGGCCAGCCAACTCCTTCATGTTTTCGGTGACTGACCGGGTCGGAGTACGGGGCGGTGTACTGAGTCCACTCCGCGTTAACAGGACATGAACGAGCCGGGCCCGCCGCACACGGATTGGCTCAATACGTACGACCCACGAGACGAAGAAGAGAGCCGGTCATGGACTTCCTTCGCCCCGCCAGCTGGGAGGAGGCGCTCGCCGCGAAGGCCGAGCACCCCACCGCTGTGCCGATTGCGGGTGGCACCGATGTGATGGTCGAGATCAACTTCGACCACCGCCGGCCCGAGTACCTGCTCGACCTGAACCGCATCGGCGACCTCACCGAGTGGGAGGTCGGCGAGGGCACCGTACGGCTGGGTGCCTCCGTCCCGTACACCAGGATCATGCAGAATCTCCGTGCCGAGCTGCCGGGCCTCGCGCTCGCCTCGCACACGGTCGCCTCCCCGCAGATCCGCAACCGCGGCGGCGTCGGCGGCAACCTCGGCACGGCCTCGCCCGCCGGTGACGCGCACCCCGCCCTCCTCGCGGCCGGCGCCGACGTCGAGGTGGAGTCGGCGGCCCGCGGCACCCGCCTGATCCCGATCGACGCGTTCTACACCGGCGTCAAGCGCAACGCGCTCCAGCCCGACGAGCTGATCCGCGCCGTCCACATCAAGAAGGCGGACGGCCCGCAGCAGTACTCCAAGGTCGGCACCCGCAACGCCATGGTCATCGCGGTGTGCGCCTTCGGTCTCGCCCTGCACCCCGAGACCCGCACGGTCCGGACCGGCATCGGCTCCGCCGCCCCGACCCCCGTGCGGGCCAAGGCCGCCGAAGACTTCCTGAACGCGGCTCTCGAAGAGGGCGGCTTCTGGGACAACGGAAAGATCATCACCCCGTCGGTCGCCAAGCAGTTCGCGGACCTGTGCTCGGCCGCCTGCAACCCGATCGACGACGTCCGGGGCACCGCGAGCTACCGCCGCCACGCGGTCGGCGTCATGGCTCGCCGGACGCTCACCTGGACCTGGGAGTCGTACCGCGGCGCCCGCCGCACCACCGAGGGAGCTGCGTAATGCGCGTCAACTTCACCGTCAACGGACGTCCGCAGGAAGCCGACGACGTCTGGGAGGGCGAGAGCCTGCTCTACGTCCTGCGCGAGCGCCTCGGCCTGCCCGGCTCCAAGAACGCCTGCGAGCAGGGCGAGTGCGGCTCCTGCACCGTGCGCCTGGACGGCGTCCCGGTCTGTTCCTGCCTGGTCGCGGCCGGCCAGGTCGAGGGTCGCGAGGTCGTGACCGTCGAGGGCCTCGCCGACTACGCCAAGCAGCGCGCCGAGGGCGGCTGCGCGACCGGCGCCTGCGGTACGAGCCTGCAGGACGCCCAGCAGTGGCAGGCCAAGGGCACCGACTCGCAGACCGGCGAGGGCGCCATCTCCCCGGGCGCAGCCCTCTCGCCGATCCAGCAGGCGTTCATCGACGCCGGCGCCGTCCAGTGCGGCTTCTGCACCCCGGGTCTGCTGGTCGCCGCCGACGAGATGCTGGAGAGCAACCCGAACCCGTCCGACGCGGACATCCGCGAGGCGCTGTCGGGCAACCTGTGCCGCTGCACGGGCTACGAGAAGATCATGGACGCGGTCCGTCTGGCGGCAGCCCGCCAGTCCGAGGGGGTCTGACATGCCGACCAACGGCGCTCCTACGAAGATCACGCAGGGCTCCCAGACCAAGGGCGGCATCGGCGAGTCCACGCTCCGCCCGGACGGCACCCTCAAGGTCACCGGCGAGTTCGCGTACTCGTCCGACATGTGGCACGAGGACATGCTGTGGGGCCAGATCCTGCGCTCCACCGTCGCCCACGCCGAGATCGTGTCGATCGACACCGGTGAGGCCCTCGCCACGCCGGGCGTCTACGCGGTCCTGACCTACGACGACCTGCCCACCGAGGTGAAGAACTACGGCCTGGAGATCCAGGACACCCCGGTCCTCGCCCACGGCAAGGTACGCCACCACGGCGAGCCGGTCGCGATCGTCGCCGCCGACCACCCGGAGACGGCCCGCCGCGCCGCCGCCAAGATCAAGGTCGAGTACCGGGAACTCCCGGTCATCACCGACGAGGCCTCCGCGACCGCCCCGGACGCGATCCTCATCCACGAGAACCGCGACGACCACCACATCGGCCACGTCCCGCACCCGAACATCGTGCACCGCCAGCCGATCATCCGCGGCGACGTGGAGGAGGCCCGCCGGCGGGCCGACGTGATCGTCGCGGGCGAGTACACCTTCGGCATGCAGGACCAGGCCTTCCTCGGCCCCGAGTCCGGCCTCGCGGTGCCCGAGGAGGACGGCGGCGTCCACCTCTACATCGCCACCCAGTGGCTCCACTCCGACCTGCGCCAGATCGCGCCCGTCCTCGGCCTGCCCGAGGACAAGGTGCGCATGACGCTGTCCGGCGTCGGCGGCGCGTTCGGCGGCCGCGAGGACCTGTCGATGCAGATCCACGCCTGCCTGCTGGCGCTGCGCACCGGCAAGCCCGTCAAGATCGTCTACAACCGGTTCGAGTCCTTCTTCGGGCACGTCCACCGGCACCCGGCGAAGCTCTACTACGAGCACGGCGCCACCAAGGACGGCAAGCTCACGCACCTGAAGTGCAGGATCGTCCTGGACGGCGGCGCCTACGCGTCCGCCTCCCCGGCGGTCGTCGGCAACGCGTCCTCGCTGGCGGTCGGCCCGTACGTCGTCGAGGACGTCGACATCGAGGCCATCGCCCTCTACACCAACAACCCGCCCTGCGGCGCCATGCGCGGCTTCGGCGCGGTCCAGGCGTGCTTCGCCTACGAGGCGCAGATGGACAAGCTGGCGAAGAAGCTCGGCATGGACCCGGTGGAGTTCCGGCAGCTGAACGCCATGGAGCAGGGGACCCTCATGCCGACCGGGCAGCCGGTCGACTCCCCGGCCCCGGTCGCCGAACTGCTGCGCCGCATCAAGGCGATGCCCATGCCGCCCGAGCGCCAGTGGGAGTCCAGCGAGGGCGCCGACGTGCGGCAGTTGCCCGGCGGTCTGTCCAACACCACGCACGGCGAAGGCGTCGTACGCGGGGTCGGCTACGCCGTCGGCATCAAGAACGTCGGCTTCTCCGAGGGCTTCGACGACTACTCCACCGCCAAGGTGCGCATGGAGGTCATCGGCGGCGAGCCGGTCGCGACCGTGCACACCGCGATGGCGGAGGTCGGCCAGGGCGGGGTCACCGTCCATGCGCAGATCGCCCGCACCGAGCTGGGCGTCGCCCAGGTGACCATCCACCCGGCCGACACCCAGGTGGGCAGCGCCGGTTCGACCTCGGCCTCCCGGCAGACGTACGTCACCGGCGGCGCCGTGAAGAACGCCTGCGAGCTGGTCCGCGAGAAGGTCCTGGAGATCGGCCGCCGCAGGTTCGGCACCTACCATCCCGCCTGGGCCACCGCCGAACTCCTGCTGGAGGGTGGCAAGGTCGTCACCGACGGCGGCGAGGTCCTCGGCGATCTGGTCGACGTCCTGGAGGGCGAGACCGTCGAGATCGAGGCGGAGTGGCGGCACAGGCCGACCGAGGCCTTCGATCTGCGCACCGGCCAGGGCAACGGGCACGTCCAGTACTCCTTCGCCGCGCACCGCGCGGTCGTCGAGGTCGACACCGAACTCGGCCTGGTCAAGGTCATCGAACTGGCCTGCGCCCAGGACGTCGGCAAGGCCCTCAACCCGCTCTCCGTGATCGGCCAGATCCAGGGTGGCACCACCCAGGGCCTGGGCGTGGCGGTGATGGAGGAGATCATCGTCGACCCGAAGACGGCGAAGGTCAGGAACCCCTCTTTCACGGACTACCTGATCCCGACCATCCTCGACACGCCGACCATCCCGGTCGACGTCCTCGAACTCGCCGACGACCACGCCCCGTACGGGCTGCGCGGCATCGGTGAAGCCCCGACCCTGTCGTCCACCCCGGCCGTCCTCGCGGCGATCCGGAACGCGACCGGGCTGGAGCTCAACCGCACTCCGGTGCGGCCCGAGCACCTGACGGGGACCGCGTAACACCCCAGCTCTCCGGGCGGCGTGAGGGAACGTCACACACTCCGCCGCGCCGCCCGGAGGAACCCCTTTGAGTTCCGCACCGCTCGCGGTCCTTGAAGTACCAGGAAATTCGTTCGTCTCGGGCCGTCCCCCGGGTCGTCCATTCCCAAATCCCGTGACCGTAAAGGCGGTTGCACGGGTGCCCCTGTGAACCTTGGGAGATGGCACCATGACCCAGCAGTCAGTGGAGCCCAGGACCGCAGCCGACGACGCGGGCGATGGCAGCCGCGTCCCGGCCGGGCGTTCCTGGCTCGATCGGTACTTCCACATATCCAAGAGAGGGTCCACGGTCTCGACAGAGGTCCGCGGCGGCATCACCACCTTCATGGCGATGGCCTACATCCTCCTGCTCAACCCCCTCATCCTGTCCGGCAAGGACGCGGCGGGGGACACGCTCGGCCAGAAGGCGCTGATCACCGCGACCGCGTTCGCGGCGGCCTTCACCACGCTTCTGATGGGCTTCGCCGGCAAGGTGCCGCTCGCCCTCGCCGCCGGCCTCTCCGTCTCCGGCGTCCTGTCCTCGCAGGTCGCCCCCGAGATGACCTGGCCGCAGGCCATGGGCATGTGCGTGATGTACGGCGTCGTCATCATGCTGCTGGTCGTCACCGGCCTGCGTGAGATGATCATGAACGCGATCCCGCTGGCGCTCAAGCACGGCATCACGATGGGCATCGGCCTCTTCATCGCCCTCATCGGCTTCTACAAGTCCGGCTTCGTGCACCAGGGTGCGCACACCCCCGTCACCCTCGGCCCCGCGGGCGAACTCGCCGGCTGGCCGGTGCTGCTCTTCGCCGGCACCCTGCTGCTGATCTTCATGCTGCAGGCCCGGAACATCCCCGGCGCCATCCTCATCGGCATCATCTCCGGCACGATCGTCGCCGCGGTCCTCAACGCCGCCGGCGTCATCAATCCCAAGCAGTGGGCGAACGGCGCCCCCGAACTGCACGGCAGCGCGGTCTCGATGCCCGACTTCTCGCTCTTCGGGCACGTCGAGTTCGGCGGCTGGGGCAAGGTCGGCGCGATGACCGTCGGCATGATCGTCTTCACGCTCGTGCTCGCCGGGTTCTTCGACGCGATGGCCACGATCATCGGCGTCGGCACCGAGGCCAAGCTGGCCGACGACAAGGGCCGTATGCCGGGCCTGTCCAAGGCGCTGTTCATCGACGGCGCCGGCGGTGCGATCGGCGGTGTGGCGGGCGGCTCCGGCCAGACGGTCTTCATCGAGTCGGCGACCGGCGTCGGCGAGGGCGCCCGCACGGGTCTGGCCTCCGTCGTCACGGGCCTGTTCTTCGCGGCCTGTCTCTTCTTCACCCCGGTCACCGCGATCGTCCCGCAGGAGGTCGCCTCCGCCGCCCTGGTCGTCATCGGCGCCATGATGCTGATGAACGCCCGGCACGTGGACTGGGCGGACCGCGCCACCGCGATCCCGGTCTTCCTGACCGTCGTCCTGATGCCGTTCACGTACACCATCACCACCGGTGTCGCCGCGGGCGTCATCTCCTACGTGGCCATCAAGACCGCCCAGGGCAAGGCCCGCGAGATCGGCGCCTTCATGTGGGGTCTGACGGTCATCTTCCTGATCTACTTCGCACTGCATCCGATCGAGGGCTGGCTGGGCGTGCACTAGCCGGCCCGCCGAACTCCCCTTCCACGCAACCCCGTTAAGGAGACCGAGAGATGCTGGACATCGCCGAGGAGCTGAACCGGTGGGTCGAGCAGGGCCGTGACTTCGCCGTCGCCACCGTGGTGGCCGTCGGCGGCAGCGCCCCGCGCCAGCCCGGCGCCGCCCTCGCGGTGGACGCCGACGGCACGGCGATCGGCTCGGTCTCCGGCGGGTGCGTGGAGGGAGCGGTGTACGACCTGTGCCGGCAGGCGCTCGAGGACGGGGAGACCGTGCTGGAGCGCTTCGGGTACAGCGACGAGGACGCCTTCGCCGTCGGTCTGACCTGTGGCGGCATCATCGACATCCTCGTCACACCGGTCCGGGCGGACGGTCCCGCCCGGCCGGTGCTCGCGGCCGCGCTGGCCGCCGCCGCCCTTGGGGAGGCGGCGGCGGTCGCGCGTGTCGTCCAGGGACCGGCCGAACTGCTGGGCCGGGCCCTCCTCGTCCGCCCCGACGGCTCCTACGACGGCGGCTTCGGCGCCCACCCCGAACTGGACCGCACGGTTGCCGCCGAGGCCGGTGCCTTCCTGGACGCGGGCCGCACCGGCACCCTGGAGATCGGCGAACAGGGCTCCCGCTGCGGCGCCCCGCTCACGCTCCTGGTCGAGTCGTCGGTCCCCGCACCCCGCATGATCGTCTTCGGCGCCATCGACTTCGCCTCCGCCCTGGTCCGCGTCGGCAAGTTCCTCAACTACCGCGTCACCGTGTGCGACGCCCGCCCGGTGTTCGCCACCCCGACCCGCTTCCCGGAGGCCGACGAGATCGTCGTCGAGTGGCCCCACAAGTACCTGGAGCGCGCCGAGGTCGACGGCCGCACCGTCCTGTGCGTCCTCACCCACGACGCCAAGTTCGACGTACCGCTGCTCGAACTGGCCCTGCGCCTGCCGGTCGCCTACGTCGGTGCGATGGGCTCCCGCCGCACCCACCTCGACCGCAACGAGCGCCTGCGCGAGGTCGGCGTCACCGAACTCGAACTGGCCCGTCTGCGCTCCCCGATCGGCCTCGACCTCGGCGCCCGTACGCCCGAGGAGACGGCACTCTCCATCGCCGCGGAGATCGTCGCCAACCGGCGCGGAGGCAGCGGGATCTCGCTGACCGGAGCGCACACCCCGATCCACCACGACACGACGTCGCTGCCGGCGGGGCGGATCGGGTCGGTGGCCTGAGGTCGGCAGCGTGGTCAGACCGACAGCGCAGACGCCCCTTCGGAGACGGCGTCGAGGAGATCGTGCAAGGAGCGCTCACGAGATCCTCCAGAACGGCGGGTCTGGTCTGGCCCAGCAGCGTCAGGCGACGCTGCGGCTGTAGAACCTGCCACAGCGCCGTCGCTCGGTCGGCCACCGTGCGCAGAGTTGTGGGATCGCCTTGAGCCGTTGCTGCCGCAGCGTGAGCGGCGCTTTCGGTATCCGGGTCGCAAGCCGTTGCCGGACCGGGAAGTGCTGTGCGGGATCTTGTACGTGCTGCACACCGGGATCCAGTGGGAGTACCTGCCGCAGGATCTCGGTTTCGGCTCGGGCATAACCTGCTGGCGGCGGCTGCGGGACTGGAACGAGGCCGGCGTCTGGCAGCGACTGCACGAGGTTCTACTGGCCGGAAGGTTGCCTGATGGCTCATCGCTGACAGGATGCTGCCCGCGAGCCGGCGGTCATTGGCGTCCTGGGCGAGGCGGAGCGCCTGGAGGAAATACCTCTGGGCGAGCCCGTGGCGGCAGGCGTCGTACGACATCCAACCGGCAAGGAGCGTGGCTTCCGCGACGGTGGAGAAGAGGGCCCGGCTTACCTGCTCGGTGTACCGGCCTCGCAGAAGTGGGGTCACGTCGTTGTTGAGGTACTGGATGACCTAGTGACGCGCGTGGTCTCCGCCGAACTGGTCGTCGAGCCGGGCGAACATGTCCGCCGTGGTCTTGACGGCTGCCACGTCGCCGAGACCGACTCGCATTCCCTCGGTACGCGGGCGGGGGATGCCCGGCTCGGGCGCAACCAACCACCGAAGGGACGCCTCGCTCCACGCAGGCTCGGACGGCTCCGCCGTGAGCAGCGGGTCATATTGGTTGAGATCCGCGCGCCACAACTGGCCGACCGTCTGAATGGCGTCATCGGGGCTGGCGGGATACGCGGCGTCGAGGACTGGAGCGTCTTTTGGTTCTCCGTGATTCAGGCCGAGTTCTGCGGCACTCGCGGTGAAGGCATCGCACAGCAGCGGGCCATAGAAGTCGTCTGGGGTGCTGTGGCCGTTCTCCCAACTGGCGATGCGGCGCTTCACGCTGGCGTCCGACGGAAGCTGATGCCCGCGCTGAGCGGCGGCTTGGCGTAACTCCCTTACCGGCCGTGGCTGGCTCCAGCCCCGGCCGGTTCGAGCCTCACGTAAGCGGACACTGCTCGGCTTCACGGAGACGTGCCCCTTCACTCCCGTGCGCATGCGCCGGCGCGACAACTCGGCGTGTCCGGTCGAATGTACGCGCTGGTGATTGCTTCTTGCAGACAGTAATTGGAGATCGTCCGCACAGAGCGGGCGACGGGGGATGACGTGACGATTGTGGACGCGGCATCCCCCGTCACCCCTCGTCATCTGCCCTGGCCAGGTGCTGGGCCGTGAGTCTCTTTGATCGGTTGGTTAGCGCGCGTGTGACACGCCCGCGAACATGACGAAGCGCCAGCCTGGGAGGAAACTCCTCCTGGGCTGGTCCTTCTGTCTGTGCCCCCGGCAGGATTCGAACCTGCGACACCCGCTTTAACTACGCGGTCGACCTGGGGGAGCTGCGCGAGAACCCCATCACGGCTGTTCGCTGGCAGAAACCCAAGGTGTCCAACCAGATCGATCCGCGTGTCGTGGCCAACCCGGAGCAGGCTCGCAATCTCCTGGCGGCGGTGTCCTACGTGGGCGGCTACCGGCGTGCTCGCGGCCGGCGTCTCGTCGGGCTGTTCGCGGCGATGTACTTCGGCGGCCTGCGCCCCGCTGAGGCGGTCGGTCTGGTCGAGACTGATGTTCTCCTCCCCGAGGGCGGCTGGGGATCGGCGCTGCTGCACCGGACTCGTCCCTCGGTCGGCAAGGAGTGGACCGACTCGGGGGAGACCCACGACGACCGCGGGCTCAAGAATCGGCCGACTGAGGACGTTCGGCATGCGCCCATTCCGCCTCAGCTTGTTGCAGTGCTGCGCGAGCACCTCTCCACGTTCGGCACGGCGGACGATGGGCGGCTCTTCTTCAGCGAGAAGGGCTCGGTTGTTCCGTCCTCGACGTACTACCGCGTGTGGCAGGAAGCTCGGCTGCTGGCGCTTTCGCCGAACGCCGCGGGCTCGCCGCTCGCGAGTCGGCCGTACGACCTTCGCCACTCGGCGCTGTCGACGTGGCTCAATGCTGGAGTCGATCCCACCGAGGTTGCCGAACGCGCCGGCAACAGCGTTGAGGTCTTGCTGACCCGCTACGCGAAGTGTCTCGACGGGCGGCAGGACGTTGCCAACCGGCGTATCGAAGGCCTACTGCGCGAATACGAGTGACACGTCGTGCCGCTGTGTGCCGTCAGGATCAGCCGTTGTCGCGAGGCGAAACGGGCGCTCGAGCCTGCGGATGGAATCCGCCTACAGGCTGACAAGGCTCTTGACCGGATGGCCGATTGGACAGCCGGGGCCGGGCCGGGGATGGTGGAAATGGAGGGATGTCCATACTCCCCCGGCCCCTGCGAACCACCATCATCAGGGAGTCCGTCATGACAGCCATCGAACCGGAAGAAATCGCTGCTGCCGCCGCGCCCGACACGCTCGGAAGCTACCTGGCCGAGCTGGCCCAGTCGGCTGGAGAGCAGACGTCGGAGCCAGCGCCTTCCGTCCGCACGACGGAGCACGAGGGGCACCGGATCGCGGTCACCACCACCTACGACGTCGTCGTGGACGGGACACCGGTGACGGCCCGGCTGCACGTGGCTGACAGCGGCATGCTGTACAGCCCCGGCCTGCCCTATCACCAGTTCACCTCGGCACTGGACGCCGTCCGGGCACTGATGTCCACCTATCCCGACCACTTCGGAGGAGGCGCCTGAGATGGCCCTGGTCCGGAGAAACATCCTGCACGACGAGAACGCGCTGAAGAAGTACGTCACGGGCGTCGAACTGCTCAAGAAGGAGCGGACCGGACGCACCACCAGGAACTTCGGCATCCCCGGCCCGGAAAACCCGGTGTACACCTACGACCTGTTTGTGATCTGGCACATTCAGGCGGGAACTTTCCCCATTCCGCGGAACGGCGACCCGATGGTGCGCAATTACGCCCACCGAGGGCCGGTCTTTCTGCCGTGGCACCGGTTGATGCTCATCCTCGTGGAGCGCAACATTCAACGGATACTCGGCGAAGACAACAGCTTTGCGCTGCCGTACTGGGACTGGTCGGCCGACGGCGACGACGGCTCGCCGACCGATGCCCCGATCTGGACGCCCGAGTACATGGGCGGGCAAGGCAACCCCGTCTCCGACGGACCGTTCGGCTTCTACCCGAACGACCCGAACAACTTCACCGTCCGCCTCGAAAGCGGCCCCGACGGACGGCCGTCCCAGGCCGGGAACGGCCAGGGACGGGGTCTGGTCCGGGAGTTCGCCCGGTCCTGGCCGGAAGGCTGGGAGACCCTGCCGACCAGCGCGGATGTGAAAGCGGCCCTCGACTTCGCGCCGGACAGTCCCAACCCCAAACCGGAAGACCGGTACGACGTCCTCGACTTCAGCGTCAACTCGGACGGCTTCCGCAGCCGGCTCGAAGGCTGGCACCCATCGGGGCGGCCCTGGACGCACAATCAGGTTCACCTGTGGACAGGCGGCGACATGCTGCCTCTGAGTTCCCCCAACGACCCGGTGTTCTTCCTGCACCACTGCAACGTGGACCGGACCTGGGAGAGCTGGCTGCAAAGCTATGGCCGGATGTACACCCCGGACATGACAGCCCCGGATACATATGCGGGTGAACGGATCGACGACAGGCTCGCCCTCCCCACAAACTACCCCTATACGCCGAGAAACATGTTGGACCAGAGCAGCTGGTGCACCTACGATCAACTGCCCTGAAACCAGCAGCGCCCCGCCGACCATCGCCGACGGGGCCAACACACCGGCGCGGCGGCAGCGGGGCCGACAGATCCCGCCGCCTGGTGATACTCACGCAAAGAGGCCCCGCGGTGCGCCCTGGTGGATGCGATCCGCTACATCGTCGACAACGTGGACTCCCAGTCCATCAAGCGAGCGGAGACGGTCTCCAACGCGACCCGTGGGCGCGACGGGACCTGCGCAGTCACCCGAAGCGTGCCAGCTGGCTCCGACAGCTCGCTGAGACACAGTGACGGCCTGCTTTGCGAGTATCAGCGACCGCATCCGAGGCCCCTGGCGTCACGTCCAGGGGCCTCGTCGATTTCGAGATCTCACCTGGGGCAACGCTTCAAGATCCCGTCCACGCCTCGTCCACAGACACCGACATACGGTCGGTCCGGACCGCACACGCCTGCACATACGCGAAGACCCCGTACTCGGCGTTTCCGCTGGTGACGGGATCTTTGGGCACCTCATAAGGGGTGCCCCCGGCAGGATTCGAACCTGCGCACACGGCTCCGGTGTCCGTGACTGCGCTGCTCTCGCCGCGATCAGGGACCGGCTGTCATGACATCCTGAGCAACCGGTTGGCCGCCCGCCCGAACACCGAGCGCGCGGTGCGTTCCACGACACCGTCGACGAGGCGCGGGAGGAACCGCACCCGCAGTTCCTCCCGCCACACCACGCGGGCACGGCCCCCCGGCCCGGGCCGGACCTCGATCTCCGCCCAGCCCAGGACGACCCGCCCGCGCTTCTCGAGCCGGCACAGCCCGGGCTCGTCGTCCGCCGGGGGATGCCAGAGCGTGACCTCCATGAGGTCGTCGAAGGCGAGGGGACCGAGGCCCGAACGGGCCACGAAACGTGTGCCCTCCCGGGTCGGCGGGGGTGTGATCACGGTGACCCGGGTCAGTGGGGCCACGTCACCGTGGCGGGGCCACTCCGTGAGCCGGCGCCACGCCTCGTCGAGGGGGAGCGGCACCGTGCGTTCGAAAGAGAAGAAGGGCACGGCACGATCGTAGGGAATCGGCGCCCGCCACCTGCGAGTTCGGCCCCGGGTCACCTCCCTGGCCCAGCGGCGGTGCGGCGGCCGGTGAACGTGTGAGCCCACGAGTGGCCGATGGGGCGCAAGGTGTCCACCCTGGAAGGATGAGCACCGCGGGCGGCACCGCGGCGGCCTCCGGCTGGAGAGGGTTCCTGGAGAGCCCCGTCGTCGGCATGGCTCCGTGGATCATCTTCTCCCTGCTGGTCGGACCGGGCCGGTTCGAGATCTCGGTCGCGCTCGCGCTGGCCGGCTCGGTCGCCCTGGTCCTTCTCGGCAGGCTGGCCCACCGGGGCAGCTCCTGGAAGCTCCTCGAACTCTGCGACGTGGTCTTCTTCGCCGGCCTGGCCGTCGTCGGCGCCCTGGCGAGCGAAGGCACGCTGCGCTGGCTGGAGACGTACGCCGGGGAGGTGTCCAACATCGCGCTGGTGCTGATCGCCTTCGGCTCGATGGCGTTCCGGACGCCGTTCACCCTGCAGTACGCCCGCGAACAGGTCGACCCGGCCCTCTGGGACACGCCCGCGTTCCTGCGCACCAACTACGTCATCACCGGGGCGTGGGGGCTCGCCTTCCTGGTGGCGGCGCTCGCGGGCGGCTACGGCGACGTCGTCCTGCACAACCCGGACAACCTCTGGACCGGCTGGATCATCCAGATCCTGGCCATCGTCGCGGCTCTGCGCTTCACCGAGTGGTACCCCGAGGTGGTCCGCGCCCGCGCCCGGCGCGACATGGGCCGCCCCGGCCCGGACCCGCCCCCGGTGGCCGACCTGCTGCTGCCGCTGGCCGGCCTGCTGGTCCCGATCGGGATCGCCGTCCTGATCTTCGACACCATGTGGTGGCTGGGCGCGGCCCTCGTCGTGGCCGGCACGCTGCTCACCAAGGCGTTGCGCCGACCCGGAACCGGTCCGGCTCCGAGCGCTTGACGTGGCAGGTAATCGACCCGGGGACCGGCTCCGGGAAGGATCGGGATCGACAGCACGACGGGACGCCCCGTCCCGTCCGACCCCGTCCGGACCATCCCGAGGAGGCCCCATGCCGTACTACGAGAGCCCCGTCGACGGCACCCGGCTGCACTACGTCGACCACGGCCCCGCCCGCGGCCCCGTCGTCGTCTTCGTCAGCAGCGCATACCTGGGGCACGAGCTGTGGGAGTACCAGATGCTGCCGCTCGCCGAGGCCGGCTACCGGTGCGTCGGTCTCGACCGGCGCGGCCACGGACGCTCCGACGACGCCTGGCTCGGCTACGACCTCGACACCCTCGCCGACGACGTGCACGGTCTGCTCGACCACCTCGACCTGCGGGAGGTCACGCTGGTCGGGCACTCCGTCGGCACCGCCGAGGTGGTGCGCTGCCTGACCCGGCACGGCGCCGACCGGGTGGCACGGGCCGCGCTCGTCGCCGGCGTCACACCGGGACTCGTCCGTTCGCCGGGACTCCCCCAGGGCGTGGACCCGGCGGTCGTGCGTGCCGACGACGAGATCTTCCGGCGCGACCGCGCGGGGTACTTCACCGCCTCGGCGGGCGACTTCTTCGCCGTGAGCCGGCCCGGCAACGAGCTGTCCGCCGCCTATGTCCGCCACCTCGTCGACCGCTGCCTGGCCGCCACGCCCCGCGCCGCGAACGGGGTGCGGGCCGTGGTGGCCGCGCTCGACCTCACCGAAGAGCTGCCCGACGTGCCGGTCCCCGTGCTCGTCGTGCACGGCACCCACGACACCTCGGCACCCCTCGCGCTCACCGGGGAACGCGCCGGGCGGCTGCTGCCGCACGCCACGCTGAAGGTGTACGAGAACGGCGGCCACGGCCTGTTCGCCACCCACGCGCAGCAACTCACCGCGGACCTGCGAGAGTTCGTCGACGCGCAGGACACCGCGCGCCGCGCGGACGCGGAGGGCGAGAGCCTCGCGGCTGCCCGCGCCGCCTGAACCGCCTCGGCCTCAGGGCCGGTACACCTTCCCCGGTTCCGCCTTGCCGGGGGCGAGGAGCTGAGGGACCGTCACGAAGACGTAGCCGCGCTGCTTCAGGGCGTCGATGATGCCGGGCACGGCGGGCACGGTGCCCTGGTAGATGTCGTGCAGCAGGATGATCCCGTCCCGGGACGCCTGCGCGAGGACCCGCTTGGTGATCAGCGCGGAGTCGTTGGTCGTGTAGTCCTTCGCGGTGACGCTCCACAGCACCTCGGCGAGGCCCAGCTGCTTGGCGATCCTGTGCACGTTCGCGTCCGTACGGCCCTGCGGCGGGCGCATCAGCGTGGGCTTGTGCCCGGTGAGCCGCTCTATCGCGTCGTCGGGCCGCTTCAGCTCCTCGCGTATCTGCGCGTCGGAGATGCGGGTGAGGATCTTGTGGTCCCAGGTGTGGCTCGCCACCTCGTGGCCCTCGGCGGCCATCCGCTTGACCAGCTCCGGGTACTTCTCGATGTGCCGCTTGCCGAGCAGGAAGAAGGTCGCCGGGACCTTCTTCTCCTTGAGGATGTCCAGCAGCCGCGGCGAGTTCTCGCTGGGCCCGGCGTCGAAGGTGAGCGCGATGCACTTGGCCTCGCGGCAGTCGACGGTCCCGAAGTGGGCCGGCGCCCCGTGCGCCGCCTCGGCCCGCACCGTGCTCGGCGCGGTCGTGTCGACCTCCGCGCAGCCGGACAGGGTCAGCGCCAGGCAGGCGGCGGCCGACGTGAGCGCGGACAGACGCAACCTTCGGCCCCCGGTGCGCATCTTCTTGGGCGCGTGCTGCCGGGCCGGGTTCGTCTCGGTCGAAGTCGAAAAAGGCATGCGCGGACTATACACTCTGTGTATAGTCAGTGCGTTCGAATTCTTCGGGGTGTTCCGACGGCAGGTCCGGCCGCCGTAGCACCATGGAGGTACGGGGGAGGGGAGGACCCCGGCGAGAGGACGGGTCCATGTACTACCGGGACCGCGCCGAGGCCGGCCGCACACTCGCCGGCCTGCTGAGAGACCTGCGCGACACGGGCGAACTTCCCGACCCCGTCGTCCTGGCCCTGCCCCGCGGCGGGATCGCGGTCGCCGCGCCCGTCGCCCGCGCCCTCGACGCCCCGCTCGACGTGCTCGTCGTACGCAAGATCGGCGCCCCGCACCACGCGGAGTTCGCCGTCGGCGCCCTCGCCGCCGACGATCCTCCCCTCTTCGACTCGGACACCCTCGACCGCCTGGGCCTGACCGAGGAGCGCCTCGCCCCGACCGTCGAGCGGGAACGGGCCGAGCTGGCCCGGCGGGAGCACCGCTACCGCGGCGACCGTCCGCCCCCGGAACTGAAGGGCCGTACCGTGATCGTCGTGGACGACGGTCTGGCCACCGGCGCCACCGCCCGCGCCGCTCTGCGCCACGTATGGCGCCGGGGCCCGGCCCGGGTCGTGCTGGCCGTCCCGGTCGGCGCCCCGGACTCCCTCGCCCTGCTGGAGGAAGAGGCCGACCTGATCGTGTGCCCGCACCGGCCGGCCGGGTTCAGCGCCGTCGGCCAGTGGTACGTCGACTTCGGGCAGCTGACCGACACGGACGTGCTCGACGCACTGCACGCGCGCTGAACACCGGGAGCGAGCATGCCCGCACTGGACGCGGCGGAGGCGCGGCGCCGGTTCACCGCCGCCCGGGTCGCCCGGCTGGCCACGGTCGACGCGGCGGGCCGCCCGCACCAGGTGCCGGTGGTCTTCGCCCGGCACACCCTCGACGGCACCGACCGGCTCGTGACCGCCGTCGACCACAAACCCAAGACCACCGCCCGTCTCAAGCGGCTGCGCAACATCGCCGCACACCCGGCCGTGTGCCTGCTCGCGGACGCCTACGACGAGAACTGGGACCACCTGTGGTGGGTCCGCGCCGACGGTGAGGCCCGCGTCCTGCCGCCCGACGCGGCCGACCCGGCCGTCCGTGACGCCCACGAGACCGCCGTACGGCTGCTGCGCGAGAAGTATCCGCAGTATCGGGACCGTCCGCCGGACGGGCCGGTGATCGCCGTCGGCGTGCGGAGTTGGACCGGGTGGGAGGCCCGCGCGCGGTGATGCCGGACCCGGCGAGGCATCCGGTGCGGACGCGCGCAACCCGCCCGTCCGCGACAACCCCGTGCACACCAGTGGTACCGGAAGGGCACGCGGAGTAACCTCTCGTGACATGACGCGCACGGGGGAGCGAGCCGTCAAGTCGCGGTTAAGGACGCCACCTTGGGTGGCTCGCATCGAAGAGCAGGACGGACACGTGCTCGGCGCGGGGGTGCTCCTCGCCCCTGACCGGGTGCTCACCGCAGCCCATGTCGTCCGGCCCGGCCGGCCCTACGTCGTCCACTTCGTCGGCGTGCCCGGCGTACCGGGCGTGGCCGCCACGGTCCGGGCGGACGAGCATGTGCCGCAACGGGAGGACACCTTCGGTGACCGCATCGGCGACCTGGCCCTGCTGCGGCTGGCGGAGCCGCTGCCCGCCGAACACACCACCCGGCTCTACCGGCTGGCCTCGCCGCACGGACCGGTGAGCATGTACGGCTTCCCGGCCGGCGACGACGGCGGCCGCTGGCACGGCGCCACCCTGGTCGCCGCCCGCGGCCGGGACCACCAGGTGCAGCTGCGCCCGCAGACCCAGGGTGAGTTGGCCGCCCCGGGCTTCAGCGGCGGGGGAGTGGTCGACCACGAGACCGACGAGGTCATCGGGATCGTCCTCAGCGTCGACGAGGGCCCGGGCTCCGTCTTCAGCTACATGAGCCCCACCGAGACCGTCCTGAGCCATCTGCCGCAGGCCGCCGCCTGGAGCGAGGGCGCCGAAGCCGTCGACCCGACGCTGCGCCCCGGCGCGACGGGCACCGTCGGCAGGCTCGACGTGCCGTTCGCCACCGAACTCGCCTGCTGGTTCCGGGGCGAGGGCTGGCCGGTGCTCGTCACCGTCGTCCCCGCCCGCAGCGGCCGCGCCTGGACCCTCACCCGTGCCGTCACCCTGGCCGACCGGGAGCTGCGCACCCAGCAGAACACCAGCGCCTTCAGCCACGACCCGCCCGAGACCGTACCGCCGGCCGGCGGCCATGATCTCGCCCTGGACGTGAAGGGCATGACGGAAAGTCAGGTCATGGACCGGATCGCCGAGCGGCTGGGCATCCGCGGCGACCCGAGGCCCGAACGGCTCGGCGCCCTGCGCGTGCCGCTCGCCGCCGTCCTGGTCGGCGTCGACCAGGCCGCCGAACCCGACGCCCTGCTGGGCCTGCTGGACCGGCTCGCTCAACAGGGGGCCCGGCTGCTCCTGGTCTTCCGCCGCCGGGGCGGCCGCGCGGCCCAGGCTGCCGAATCCTTTGTCCATCGTCCGCTGCGCCACCGCTGGACCCGACTGCACCGCGAACTCGACCACATCGTCGACGAGTTGGGACCCGCACTCGACGAGCGCCGGGACCGCGTGGCAGCCGACCCCGGCACCCGGCAGCTGCTGGACCAGGCCGAGGCCGGCGTACGGCGCACCCGCATGCTGCTCGCCTGGGTCGCCCACACGCCCGAGCGGGAGCGGGAACCCCGCCACGCCGACCTGCTGTTCACCTTCGAGGACGCCGCCGAGCGCCGCCGCCAGCGCCTGGAACAGGCGATCTCGCTCCTCGACGACCGGCTGCGCCGCCGCGAGGAACTCCTCGGCCGGGTCACCGCCGAGTGGCCGCTGTGCCGGGAACGGGCCGCCGCCCAGGGCGGCGACCGGGTCATGGAGGCCTACCGGCTCTACGAACTCGCCCTGTCGCTGCTGCGGCAGAGCCCCTGCGACGTGGACGAGGCGGAGACCGCCGTCCGGCGCTTCGTCGGCTTCTGCTCCGGCACGGCACCCGGAAGGGAGGGCACCCCATGACCTCGTGCATCCGTCCCGGCTGCGCGGGCCACATCATGGGCACCGGCTACTGCGACACCTGCGGGCACCGGCACCTGGAGCCACGGACCGAGTCGCGGTCCGAGCCGCCGCCCCCGCCGCCCGTGCCCGAGGAGCCGCCCGGACCGCAGCCCACCCACGCCGTCGCCGGAGTCGGCGAACTCGACCAGCACGGACTGGTCCTGCTGCCCGACCTCCCCGCCCCGGAGGGCGGGCTGGTCGAGGACCCCCGGCCGCCCACCGGCGGCCGCCGCTGCGGCGCGAACGGCTGCACGATGATCGTCGGCATCGGCTACGGCGGCCAGCCCGCCCCGGTCAAGGGCCGATGTCCCCGCTGCGGCACCCCCTACTCCTTCCTGCCCCAGCTGGACAAGGGCGACCTGGTCGCCGGCCACTACCGGATCCTCGGCTGTCTGGCCCGCGGTGGCCTCGGCTGGATCCACCTCGCCGAGGACACCAGCGCCGACGGCCACCGCGTCGTCCTCAAAGGGCTGATCGACGTCCACGACGCGCTCGCCCGCCGCAACGCCGTCGAGGAGCGCCGCTCGCTCACCGGACTGCACCACCCGGACATCGTCCGCATCATCACCTACGTCGAACACCAGGCCCCCGGCAGCTCGCCCACCGGCTACCTGGTCATGGACTACATCGGCGGCCGCTCCCTGCAGCAGCTCTTCGACGCCGACGACGCCGAGCGCGTCTTCCAGGGCCGCCCCCGCCTCGACCACGTCCTCACCTACGGCTGCAAGATCCTCGGCGCCCTGCAGTACATGCACGAACGCGGGCTGCTCTACTGCGACATGAAGCCCGCCAACGTCATCCACTTCGGGCGGGCGATCAAGGTCATCGACCTCGGCGCGGTCCGCGCGATCGGCGACCGCGGCTCCGCCTACGTCTACACCGCGACCTTCGCCCCGCCCAAGGAGGAGGTCGACAGCCGCGGCTGGCACGTCGACAGCGACCTCTACACCGTCGGCATGACCCTGCAGGCCCTGGCCCGGGGCACCGACGCGGCCCGCGGTCTCGCCCCCGACTCCTTCCGCCGCCTCATCGACCGCGCCACCCACGCCGAACCCCGCGCCCGGTTCCGCTCGGCCGCCGAGATGTCCCGCCAGCTCTGGGAGGTCCTGCGGGAGTTCCGTTCGCTGCAGTTCGGCGAGCAACTGCCCGAGAGCAGCACCCGGTTCCGCGCCACCGAGGCCAGCCTCGACGCCGGACTCGGCGCGATCCCCTCCCTGGACCACTGGACAGGTCGGCCCGGTGCACACCCCGCCGATCTCGACGTCTCCCCGCCCGCGGCCGCCGAGGTCGCCGGCGCCCTGCCGGAACCGGTCCCCGACCCCGACGACGGCGCCGCCCTGCTGCTCGACACCTTCCCGCCCGACGCCCCCGACCGGGTCGCCCGGCAATGGCCCCGCGAATCCCGCCTCGGCACCCCCGAGACCGCGCTGTGGCTGTGCCGCGCCTACCTGAGACAGGGCGCACAGGAAGAGGCCCAGAGCTGGCTGGCCGAGGCCGAGACCCTGCTCGGCGAGCGCGCCGCCGCCTACGACTGGCGCATCGCCTGGCACCGCGGCGTGCTCCACCTGAGCAAGGCCGAGGTACGGCGGGCCGGCAGCTGCTTCGAGGCCGTCTACCGGGCGCTGCCCGGCGAGTACGTGCCCAAACTGGCCCTCGGGTACTGCGCCGAACACGGCGGTGAGCAACGTACGGCCCGGGCCATGCGGTTCTACGAGGCGGTGTGGGCCCGGGACTTCGCCCACACCGCCGCCGCGTTCGGCCTGGCCCGCGGCCACCTGGCCACGGGGGACCGGGACGCGGCCGTACGCGTCCTCGACGACGTGCCCGCCACCTCCCGCCACTACGACGCCGCCCGCATCGCGGCCGTCCGGGTCCGCGCCGGTGTCCTGCACGGCCGGGCCCCGTCCGTGGCCGACCTGCGGGACGCGGACCACAGGCTGCCCGAGCTGCACCTGGACGGCGGCGCCGCCGGCGGCGAGTCGCGGGCCCGGCTGGTCGCCGAGGTCCGGGAGAACGTCCTGCACTGCCGCCCGAAGCCCGGCTGGGGGCCGGAGTTCCCGGCCGGCGACCTGCTCGGAGCCGGTGCCGAGGACGCCCTGCGCACGCTGCTGGAGCAGTCCTTCCGGCAACTGGCCGCACAGGCGCGCACCGCGGGCGAACACGGCCGGCTGCTCGACCTGGCCCATGCCGTGCGGCCGATGAGCAGATTCTGAGACGCGGACGACATCGGGGAAGCGAGGGGGACGCAACCATGAGCGTGGCCGGGAGAAGCGAGCGCACCGAGGACATCACGGTGACCCTCGCGGTCGGCCAGGAGAAGGAACTGCCCGTCGTGCCGACCGCGGCCGGGCGGTCCCACGACCGGGAGATGCACGCCATCCTGGAGATCGGGGTCAGCAACAACGGCGCCCCGGGCATCGCCACCGGGGGCGCCCGAGGGGCCGGGCCCGCCCTCGCCGAGGTCCTGATCGTGGACACCTCCCGCTCCATGCTCCACCCGGACGCCAAGCTGCGCGCCGCCAAGGACGCCACGGTCGCCGCCCTGCGGCTGCTGCCCGAGGGCACCGCGTTCGCCGTGCTCTCCGGCCGGTTCGACGCCACCGTGGTGCACCCCGGCCCGCACCGTGAGGGCATGGCCGTCGCCGGGACCGCCGAGCGGGAGGCCGCCGAACGCGCCGTACGGATCCTGGACGCGAACGGCGGCACCGCCATCGGCCACTGGCTCGACCTGGCCCGGCGGCTGCTGAGCAAGCAGTCCGCGCCCGTGAAACACGTCCTGCTGCTCACCGACGGGCGCAACGAGCACGACCACCGCGCCGGTATGCGTCTGGACACCGCCCTGGAGGCGTGCGACGGCCGGTTCGTCTGTGACGCGTGGGGCATCGGCGACGACTGGGACGCCGACCTCCTGCTGGGCATCACCCGGCGGCTGCACGGCCGGGCCGGAGCCGTCCGCCGGGAGTCGGAACTGCCCGCCGCGTACGAGGAGTTGGTGAACGGACTGCTCGGCACGGCCGTCCCCGAGCTGCGCATCAAGATCACCCCGACGCCCGGCACCGTGATCCGCCAGGTCAAGCAGGTCGTGCCGAGCGAGCAGGAACTCCTCGCCACCGGCGCGGAGTTGGGCGCACGCGGCGCCGAGTACGTCACCCGCGCCTGGGGCGAGGAGACCCGGCACTTCCAGGTCGTGCTGACCGCCGACCCGACCGGCCGCGAGATCGACGAGGACCTCCAGCTCGCCGCCGTGGACGTGGTCGTACCCGACTTCGGGCCCGTCGTACGGCTGCCCGCGCCGCAGCCTGTCCTGGTGCGCTGGACCGACAACCCGCTCGACGCGTCCCGGCAGCATCCCGGGGTCCGCCGGCACGAGCTCTACCAGCAGGCGAGCGCCGCCGTGGCCCAGGCCTACCGGGCCTGGCTGCGCCGCGCGGAGGGCAGGGCGGAGGCGGACCGGGAACTCGCCCGGGCGCTGGCGCTGGCCGGCGAGCTCGGTGACGCCCACCTGCTGGGCGCCCTGCGCCGGATCGAGGCCGAGCCCGGCACGGGCCGGGTCCGCGACGGCCTCAAGGACGTCGACTGGCAGCACCTGATCCTCTCCAGCGCCATGACCACCCCACCGGAACAGCCCGCGGCGGACCCGCCCGCGGCAGGTCCGCCGGCCGTCGGCCCGGAGAGCCCGCCCGGCGCCGACGAGCTGATCGACTGCCCGGACTGCAAGTGGCTCGGCCCGGCGGACTCGGTGTACTGCGGCCGGTGCGGACGTCTCCTGGGGGGAACCCGGTGAGCGTCGACGCCCGCACCGGACCCGGCCGGCGGGTGCACGCCACCGCGGGCCCCCGCGACCGGGCCCCGCTGCCCCGCTTCCTCGGCCGCCTCCTCGGCGCCGGTCCGCGACCGCCGGACCCGGGCAGCACGACCGCGTACGAACTCGGCGTGCGCCGCCGCCTGCTGCTGGCGCTGACGGCGCTGCTGACCCTGTCCCTGTTCCTGTCCTACGAGGGTGTGCACGCGGACGCCAACCCGCTGCGTACCTCCAGCGCCCCCGCCGTCGTCGCCATCGACACCGCGCTGTACGCGCTCGGTGAGGCGCAGGCGGACGCGACCGGCGGGACCCCGTCGACCAGCGAGTTCCAGAAGCAGATCTCGGTGGCCGCGCAGAGCCTCGCCCTGGCCGCCGCCGACGACGTGGGCGGCCCGGGCGGCCGGCAGGCCCTGCAGACGGTCGCCGGACTGATCATCGGGTACACCGGCATGGTCGAGAAGGCCCAACTCCAGTCCCAGGGAAGCGTGTCGAGGGACGCCTACCTGAGCTATGCGACCAGCATTCTGAAGACCGCGAAGACCGGCATCGAGGACCGGCTCAGACGGCTGCAGGACGAGCATCGCGCCGTGGTCGGGCGGCAGACCTCCTTCGGATGGGCGCTGTGGCTCGGCTGGAGTGCGACCGTACTGCTCGCTCTCGCCCTGGGCGCCGCCCTGGTGGAGACACAGCTCTTCCTGCGCCGCCGCTTCCGGCGCAGGTTCAACCGTCAACTCGTCGCCGCATGCGCCCTGCTGGCCGGAGGGTTCACGACCCTCGCGCTGTTCACGGTGTGGACGCGCCGGGGCATGACGGACACCCGCGGTCTGCTCGACCGGCTGGTGTCCGGGCAGGCCGTCACGGACGCGGGGCAGCACACCGCCGGATACCTGGCGCACACCGGTTTCCGCGCGGCGGCCTCGGCGTGGATCGTGTTGGGAGGGATCGCGCTCATGGCGCTGACCGAGACGGGTCTGCGGCAGCACATCAACGACTACCGGTTCAGGCCCCGGTGAGCGCCCCCGGCAGCGGCCTCGCGGCCGCCACCCGGCGCCGCCCGGTGCGTACGGTCACCGTGCTGGTGATCTCCCTGGCCGTGCTGGCGGTCGCCGTCCTGCTGGGCGTACAGGCCCTCGGACAGGAACCGACCGTCACCCTGCTGGCCAACTGGACGGGCAAGGACGAGCAGTACTTCCGGGAGGCGGTCATCGACCCCTTCGAGCGCAAGTACCACGTCCACGTCGACTACCAGGGCAGCTCCGCGGAGAGTCAGGTGCTCAGCGCCGACGTCGAGGCCGGCACCCCGCCCGACGTGGTGGTGCTCACCGGTCCCGGTGAACTCGCCGCCTACGCGGACCAGCAGCAGCTGCAGCCGCTCGAGAAGCTCGTCCCGCACGGCGACTTCAGCAACTCCTGGGTGACTCCCAGGAACGGGCACGTGTACTGGTTCCCGCTCAAGGCCGACCTCAAGAGCATGGTCTGGTACCGGCCGGAGGTCGGTGCGCAGCAGCGCCGGAACGCGGCGAAGCGGCCGGACCAGTGGTGCCTCGGCATGGGCTCGGGTGCCACCAGCGGCTGGCCGGGCACCGACTGGATCGAGGACATCCTGCTGCAGCGGTACGGCCCGGGCGTCTACGAGCGGTGGGCGCGCGGCCTGCTGCCCTGGCAGTCCAAGGAGGTGGAGGGGGCCTGGATCACCTGGGGGAAGATGGTGGGCGCCGGCGGCTCCAGGGACCTCGTCCTGCGCGCGCTGCAGACCGAGTACCAGAAGGCGTCCGAGCTGGTGACGACGAACCCGCCCCAGTGCACCCTGGAGCATCAGGCCTCCTTCATCCGCAACCTGGATCCGTGGCAGGAGGCGCGCGGCCGCTACGAGCGCTCGGCCCGCCTCATCCCCGGCGCCACCCAGGACAACGCGTGGGAGGTCTCCGGCGACCTGGTCGCCCTGCTGCACGCCACCCCGCAGGCGAAGGAGCTGATCCGCCACCTCGCCGCCGCCGGGACCCAGCGGGCGTGGAGCGTCAAGGAGGCCGGCCTCTCCGCCAACGACCGGGCACAGCCCACGGCCGGTGACTCCACCCCCTCCTGGCGCCGTTCGCTGGCCCGGACCCTCCTCGACCCCGGGGCGGTCCACTGCTTCGACGCCTCCGACGCCATGCCGCCGCCGGTGCGCGACGCCTTCACCCAGGCGACCATCGACTTCCTCGCCGATCCGCGGCAACTGGACGACCTGCTGAAGAACCTGGACAGCCTCGGCAGCGCGGAGAGCCTGAGCTGGCTGACCTCCGTATGCGACCGCACCCCGAAGAGAGGACCATGAACGACTCCCAGGGCCTGGTGCCCGGCCCTCAGGGCTCGGTGGCGTCGAGCGCCGCCTGGGCGACCCTCCGTACCACGGTCCTTCGGTCGGCGCTGCGCCAGGCGAGCGCGGTCGAGCAGTGGATGTTCCCGGACAGGGGCACGATGACGACGTTGGCGCGGGCGTAGTGCTCGTCGGTGCTCTCCGAGACCAGCGCGACACCGCGGCCTACGGAGACGAGTTCGAGGGTCTCCTCGATGGACCGTGACCTCACCATGTCCGGCGGCTCGGTGATGCCCACGGCCTGCGGCGTGCGGAACTCGGCCCAGGCCCGGTCCTCGGAGAGGGGAACGACCCAGGTGCGCCCGGCGAGTTCGGACGGCTCGACACGGTCACGCCCGGCCAGCGGATCGTCCAGCGGGAGGGCGACCGCCCGCCGGTCACTGGCCACGGTCAGGCTGCGGATCGTGGGGTCGTCCAGCGGCGGCCACACGATGGCGAGGTCGGACTGACCGGACGTCAGACCGCAGCTCGGGTCGGCGTAGTCGTAGCGGCGCAGGGTGATGTCGGCGTTCGTCTCGTCCCGGACGAGCTTCATGAGCCACGAGGTGCGGCGGCCGGCCGCCTCCCCCATGAAGCCGATCGTGAGCCGCGGTCCGCGGTCCGCGAGCAGCGCGTCGACCTGGGCGGCCGCGTCCACGGCCGCGAGGGCGTCCCCGAGCAACTGCCGCCCGAAGTCGGTGAGATGAACGCCGTCGCGGGTGCGGCTCAGGAGCGGCCGGCCGGCCTCGGCCTCCAGGCGGCGGATCGCGTCGCTCACCGCCGGCTGCCGCACCTCGAGGGCGTCGGCCGCCCGCTGGAACGAACCCGTGCGAGCGACGGCGGCGAAGGCACGCAACATGGCAAGCGTCGTGGGCACCTCCGGAGCATAACCGGCACGCTCCCAACCATCGCTTATGGCCATCGACTCCGCTTATGGGGGCGGCGGGTGCGTCAGGGCCGATGCTCGACGGCATGCGGCGCCGCGGGGGTGCCGCACCCGCACCCGGAGGAAGGAGGTGAAGGGCGTGCACAACGAGGCCCCGGAGGTCGCGCTGTCCTGCGACCCCGAGCTGAACGACCGCTACGGCGACCGCGTCCACATCCGCCGCCAGCCGGACCGCCGACGGCGCCGTCCTGTCCACGGCCACCACGCTCGGCAGACTGCTCCGGCGCGCCGACACCGAGGCACGGAAGTGACGGTCGGCGGGAAAGGCGATCTGATACCGGTATGAAGATTCGCATCGGCGTGGGGAACGTGCCCGAGCGCGGTACACCGCCCGGCGATCCCGATCTCGCCCGTCTGGTGACCGAGTTGGAGACGCACGGGATCGACTCGGTGTGGCTGTCCGATCTGGTCTCCGCGCCGGGCGTGGTCGATCCGCTGGTCGGCGTCGGCTACGCCGCGGGTCTCACCGAGCGGCTCAAGCTCGGCATGAGCGTGGTGGTCCTGCCCGGCCGCAACCCGGCGGTGCTCGCGGCGCAGCTGGCGAGTCTGGCCGCGCTGGCCCCGCGCCGCGTCCTGCCCGTCTTCGGTGTCCGCCCCGCCCGGCACGCCGACCGGGCGGTGTTCCCCGTGCCGGACGGGCGGCGCGCCGAGGTGTTCGAGGAGGCACTGGGCGTGGTGCGGGCCCTGCTGACCGAGCCGGTCGTCACGCACCACGGCCGGTACTTCCACCTGGACGGGGCCTCGGTCGCCCCGCTGCCCGCGCGGCCCCTGGACCTGTGGCTCAGCGGCCGGGTCCCGGCCGCCCTGGACCGGGTCGGCCGGCTCGGTGACGGCTGGCTCGGCAGCAACATCACCCCGGCCGAGGCCGAAGGCTGCCGGGCCCGGATCGTGAGCGCCGCCGACCGCGCGGCCCGCACGATCGAGGAGGACCACTACGGCACCTACCTGACGATCGTCCAGGACGACGCCGACGAGCACGCCGTGGACGCCCTGCTGGCCCGGCTGCGCCAGGACCGCCCCGACGTGGCCGACCCGCGCACCCTGCTGTGCTGGGGCTGGGCCGACGCCCGTGAGCACCTGCGCCGGCTCACCGACGCCGGCCTGTCGAAGTTCGTGGTGCGCCCGGCGGGCCCGGTGACCTCGCGCCGCGCCTTCGTCGAGGCGTTCACCACCGAGCTGACGCCCCTGGAGAACCGCTGACTGCCGCCGCCCGCGGGTTTCAGACGGCGGCCGGGGAGGCGGGTGCCCGCAGCGGGCGGAGCGCCCCCGCCCAGGCCAGCAACTCGTCCACCAGTCCGCGCAGTTCCGCCGTACGCAGCTCCTGCGGCGTGAACTCGGCGAAGTTCACGAAGTCCTCGCGCAGCGACAGCGCCACCTGCGGCCCGATGTCCGCCATCCGCAGCGGCCCCGCCTGCGCGCGCAGCTTCTGCACCGCCATGACCGCGCCGTAGAGGCCGTAACCGACATAGCCGACCGGCTTGCCGCCCCACTCGTCGTAGAGGTAGTCGATGGCGTTGGTCAGGGCGGCGGGCGGGGCGGTGTTGTACTCGGGCGTGACAACGACGAAGGCGTCGAACGAGCCGATCCGCTCGGCCCATCGCCGGGTGTGCGGCTGCTGTCCCGGTGCCCTGCGTGCCGGGACGGCCTCGTCGAGCAGCGGCAGCGCGTGGTCCTTCAGGTCCACGAGCTCGAAGTCCGCGGCGTCGCCCGCGTGTTCGGCCGCCATGTCGCGTACCCACCGGGCCACCTGCTCGCCGTTCCGGCCGGGGCGGGTGCTGCCGAGGATGACACCGGTCCTGATCATGTCCGATTCTCCTGTTCCGTTTCTGGTGTGCCGAACCCGTGGCGGCTCGGTCCCTGGTTCGCCTCGCGGAGGATCGCCCAGGTGTCCGCCACCGGGCCCACGTGCCCGAGCTTGTCGGGGTTGAGCACCGAGCGGATCGTCTGGATCCGCCCGTCGACGACGTCGAGCGCCCAGGTGTTGATGACCCGGCCCTCCCGGTCGCGGAAGATCGCGCCGGGCTGCCCGTTCACCTCGTGCGGTTCCATGACGCCGCCGATCCGGGTGTACGACAGGACGATCACGCCGAGCACCCGGGACACGTCTCCGGCGCCACGGAAGGCGGGCTTCCACTGCGGGGCCTTGCCGCCGCTGTCGCCGACCATCGCCACGTCGGCCGCGAGCAGCTCCCGCAGTCCGTCGACGTCCCCTTCCCGGAAGGCGTCGAGGAAGCGTCGGGCGAGTTCCTCGCGCTCGCGCCGGTCGGCCTCGAAGCGGGGCCGGCCCGCGTCCATGTGACGGCGTGCCCGCACCGCGAGTTGACGGCATGCCGCCTCCGACCGCCCGACGGCCGAAGCGACTTCGGGGAAGCCGAAGCCGAACACCTCCCGCAGGACGAAGACCGCGCGCTCCAGCGGGCTGAGCCGCTCCAGCAGCAACAGGGCGGCCATCGACAGCGAGTCGGTCAGTTCCGCTGAGCGTTCCGGGTCCTGGTAGGGGTCGGTGAGCAGTGGTTCGGGGAACCACGGCCCGACGTACTCCTCGCGCCGGACCCGGGCCGAGCGCAGCACGTCGATCGAGATGCGGGTCACCACCGCCGAGAGGAAGGCCTTCGCCGACTCGGGGCGGGCCGGGGACGTCTCGTAGCGCAGCCAGGTCTCCTGGACCGCGTCCTCGGCCTCGCCGACGCTGCCGAGGATCCGGTAGGAGATCGAGAACAGCAGCGGCCGAAGCTCTTCGAACTCCGCGGTGGCACGTATGTCGATTGCAGTCATCGGCTTCGCTACCAGGGCAGCGGTCCGTCCGCGTTGAAGAACCAGGCGGTCGGCCCGTCGGTCGTGAGCGTGGCCAGCCGCACCACGACCTCGGCCCCCTGGGCGGGGGTGAGGTACCCGCGGTGGTCGTTGATGTCCGTGTCGACGTAACCGGGGTCGGCGGCGTTGATCAGGAAGCCGTCCTTGCGCAACTCCTGGGCGTACTGCACGGTCAGCGCGTTCAGCGCGGTCTTGGAGGGCATGTACGCGGCCGACGTCGGCAGCCCCGCCATCGGGCCGTCCGGCTGACTGGTGAGGGTCAGCGACGCGGCGGCGCTGCTGACGTTGACGATCCGCGGCGCCGGTGACCTCCGCAGCAGCGGGAGCATCGCGTTGGTCACCGCGATCACCCCGAAGACATTGGTCTCGAACACCGACCGGACCATGTCCAGGTCGACGGTGCTGGGGATCTGATCCCGGGCGTCCTCGGGCGAGACCTGCCCCGAGCCGGTGATGCCCGCGTTGTTGACGAGCACGTCGAGGTGGCCGAATCGCTCCTCGATCTCCCGCGCGGCCTCCCGGACGGTCGTCGCGTCGGTCACGTCCAGGGTGACCGCGTGCGCGTGGCCGCCCGCCGCGCACACCTCGGCGGCTGCCTCCTCGCCGCGCCGCGGGTCTCTGGCGCCGATCAGGACCCTCATGCCCGACGCGGCGAGCTGCTCGGCGACCGCACGGCCGATCCCCTTGTTCGCGCCGGTGATCAACGCCACCTTCCGGTGAGTGGTGGGCTCGTTCACGATCAAGCTCCTGTCCGGGTGAGACTGTGTTCGCTACCCAAGACGAGACAGCCGGTCCGTCTGTGACATGGCGGACCGCGCCGAGCGGGGACCGAGGCCTCTAGAGCCAGTCCCGCCGCTTGAAGATGACGTACAGGCTGACGCAGACGACCCCCATCAGCCCGATCGCGAAGGGGTAGCCGAACGCCCAGTGCAGCTCCGGCATGTGCGAGAAGTTCATGCCGTAGATCGTCCCGACCAGGGTCGGCGCGAACAGGATCGCCGCCCACGAGGAGATCTTCTTGACCTCCTCGTTCTGCTCGAACCCCGCCTCCGCCAGGGCCCGCATCTCCGCGTTCTGCTGCTGGGTCACCAGGGTCGCGTTGACGGTCAGGATCTCGGTGAGGGCCTGGCGGAAGCCGTCGACGCGTTCGCTGGTGTGGGTGACGTGGTCGGCGACGTCACGGAGGTAGCGCTGAAGTTCCTCGTCGGTCTCGTACTTGGCGAAACCCGCCATCAGACCGTGCAGCATGCCGACCAGGGGGCGGGTGGCGCGCTGGAACTCGACCATCTCGCGGGAGAGTTCGTAGATGCGGCGGGACACCTCAGGGTCGCCGCGGAAGACCTCCGTCTCGATCTCGTCGATGTCGTTCTGGACGCCGGAGACGACCGGCGCGTAGCCGTCGACCACCGCGTCGAGGATCGCGTACAGGACCGCTTCGGGGCCCAGCTTCAGCAGTTCGGGGGAGTCCTCCATGCGGTGGCGGACCGCGGACAGGTCGGGGGCCGCGCCGTGCCGGACGGTGATGACGAAGTCGGCGCCGACGAAGACGTGCAGCTCGCCGAAGTCGACCTCCTCCGGCGCGTCCAGGTAGCGGGCGGCACGCAGGACGACGAAGAGCGTGTCGCCGTAGCGCTCCAGCTTCGGCCGCTGGTGGGCCTCCATCGCGTCCTCGACGGCGAGCGGGTGCAGATCGAACTCGGCGGCCAGGGAGAGGAGTTCTTTCGCCGTGGGCCGGGCGAGGCCGATCCAGGCCATGCCCGAGGGCTGTTCGCGCAGTTCGCGGAAGGTCTCGGCGAGCGTGGTGGGGGAGGAGACACGGACGCCGTCGCGGTACAGCGCCGCCTGGACGACACTGACCGGCCCGGCCGGCTCCGAGGGCTCCGGGGCGGCCGTGGTGGTCTCGGCGGAGGGGGCCGCGGTGACGGCGCGGCGCCAGACGGACCTGCGGCCGCCGTTTTTGCCGTTGGGGCGCTCGGACATCGGCCGGCCTCTCCGTCGAGCCTGCGTACGGCGTGATCACGAAGCGGAATACGTGCAGGATAGCCGCGGTCTCCGGCTCCGGGCGCCCGGACCCGGACAGGGTTCGGTGAGAGTTACGGACAGAAGGTGTCCGCAATCGGCGCTAGCGTGCGGGCATGACGAAGAGCAGCGCGGCGCGGACTCCCCTCCTGGACACCCGTGCCCTGAACCGTGCCACCCTCGACCGGCAGCTCCTGCTGCGCCGCTCCCCGCTGTCCGCCGCGGACGCCGTACGGCACCTCCTCGGCCTGCAGGCACAGAACGTCAGGCCCCCGTACTACGCCCTCGCCGCCCGCCTCGACGGCTTCGCCCCCGAGCAGCTGTCCGCGCTCCTGGCCGACCGCGAGGTCGTCCGGATCGTCACCCTGCGGTCCACCATCCACACCCACACCGCCGAGGACTGCCTGACGCTCCGGCCGCTCGTCCAGCCCGCCCGGGACCGGGAGCTGACGAACTTCCGCAAGGGCCTCGCCGGAGTCGACCTCGACCGGCTGGCCGCACTCTCCCGGGAGCTGGTCGAAGCCGAGCCGCGGACCATGGCCCAGCTGCGCGAGGCGCTCGGCGCCGAGTGGCCGGACGCCGACCCGCAGTCCCTCGGCGTCGCCGCCCGCTGCCGGCTGCCCCTGGTCCAGGTGACCCCGCGCGGTCTGTGGGGCCGCAGCGGACAGGTGGCGCTGACGACGGCCGAGCGCTGGCTGGGCCGTCCGGCCGAGCCGGCTCCCGCCCCCGACGCCGTGGTCCTGCGCTACCTCGCCGCGTTCGGTCCCGCCTCCGTCAAGGACATGCAGACCTGGGCCGGACTCACCCGGCTCAAGGACGCTTTCGAACGCCTGCGCCCGCGGCTCCTCACCTTCCGGGACCCGAACGGAGTCGAACTGTTCGACCTGCCCGACGCGCCCCGCCCCGACCCCGACACCCCGGCCCCGCCGCGCTTCCTGCCCGAGTTCGACAACCTGCTCCTCTCCCACGCCGACCGCACACGCGTCATACCCCCCGAGCACTGGGGCCGCAGCTGGCAGGGCAACCAGGCCTACCGCACCCTCCTCGTCGACGGCTTCCTGGCCGGCCTGTGGAAGCCGGACGGCGACACCCTGGTCATCGAGCCCTTCGGGGAGCTCACGAAGGCCCAGCGGGAGGACGTGACCGCGGAGGGCGCCCGGATGCTGACGACGCTGCACCCCGGGACGTCGTACGACATCCGGTTCGGCACCGTCGTACGGCGCTGAGCCGCCCCCCGGACGTCTCAGCGCCGTACGCGCGTGGAGAGGGGGGGGGGGGGGGGGGGGGGGGGGGGGGGGCCCCCCCCCCCCCCCCCTGGTATCTACCTGAGGGATGCTCAGGTGTGCTGCTTCCGGGTCACGAGTTGACCTGCGTGGTCACGAGGTTCGAGAAGGCGGTCAGCCGGGTGTACACACCCGGGTAACCGGCCTCCGCGCACCCCTCGCCCCAGGAAGTGATCCCTGCCAGGACGCCCCCGATGAGCAGGGGACCGCCGCTGTCGCCCTGGCAGGTGTCTACGCCACCGGATGTGTATCCGGCGCAAACCATGTCGGACTGGACGTAGTCCGAACCGTAGGAGCTCTTGCAGCTGGAGTCGGACACGATCGGGACGGTCGCGGTCCGCAGCTGGTTGGAGGAGCTGCCGTTCTCCGAGGTGGTGCCCCAGCCGAGGATGCGGGCCGTGGTGCCGGCCGCGTACACGCCCGTCTGGGACGAGGAGACGTACTTCGCCGCGGTGTACGGCATCGACGTCGAGAGGGTCAGGACGGCCACGTCGTCGCCGTTGGTGGCGTCGGTGTAGTCCGGGTTGATCCAGATCTTGCTGACCCGGCTGACCGTGCCGTTGGTGCCGTTCAGGTAGGTCCGGCCGCCGACCACGCGGACACTGCCGGTCGACTCGCCGATCATGCAGTGCGCGGCCGTCACGACCTTCTTGGCGGCCACCAGGGTGCCGCCGCAGAACTGGTTACCGGACGCGTCCGTGATCTGCATCACGAAGGGGTACGCCGTCGTGGTGGTGGTCGTACCGCCCACGATGGGCTGGGGTGCGGCGGTCGCCGTGGGGGAGGCGATCAGCGCGGTCGCCGCGGCGGCGGCGGTGGCCACCAGGGTCGCGGCGGTCTTTCTGGCACGTCTTGACCCGAACATGAGTCTCCTCAGTGGGGGTTGCTGCCGGTGGGGGGTCGCGCGGGCGGGGGTTGTGCACGGGGGGCGCGGGACCGACCCCCGTATGCCCGGGCGAGCGGCACGCCCTTTACGCTAGGACCCGGATCCCTCGGCTCCCAATGAGGGAACCCCCTAGGGGGTTGGGTGAGGGAAAACCCTCGGTCCGGCTCAGTTAACCTGGCGCGCCGTCACTTCGCGCGCCGCGCCGCCGCCAAACGGACGATGTCCACCCGCGATCGGATCCCCAGCTTGCGGTAGACCCGGGTCAGCGTCGCCTCGACCGTCTTCACACTGACGAACAGTCGGGACGCGATCTCCCTGTTCGTGGCGCCCTCCATGACCAGCGCCGCGACCTGACGCTCCATCGCGGCCAGGCCCGCCAGCGCGTCCATCGTGTCCGGGACGGCGAGGGCCGGCTCGGGCTCCGGGGCGGCGAGAGCCTCGTCCACCTGGCGCAGCCACGGTAGCGCGCGGCAGCGGCGGAACAGCCGGGTGGCCTCGTCGTACGCCGTCGACCTGCGCGGGCCGCCCTCCGGGCGCCGGGCGCGCAGCTGGGCCAGCGCGAACGCGGCCCGGGCCTCCTCCAGGCCGTAACCGAGCTTCGCGAGCCGGTCCTGAGCGGACGTCAGCTGGGCGACGGCCGCCTCGTGGTCGCCGTGCGCGGCGCGCACCAGCGCCTCCGCACGGTCGAGCACGGCGATGACGCTGTCCCGGCCGAGCCTGAGGGCGTGCTCGCGGCTGGCGTCGATGACGTCCTGCGCCTCGGCCGGTTCACCGATGCGGACCAGCGCCTCGGCGAGGTCGCCGTGCCAGCGGCCGCGCGCCGGGTCGGTGATGCCGAGACCCAGCTCCAGGCGGCGCACCCGGCGCAGCGAGCGCACCGTGCCCGCCGGATCGCCGGCCACCAACTGGGCGTACCCGAGCGCGCCCAGCGCCCGGGACAGGTACATCTGGTCGCCGTCCTCCTCGGCGTGCTCCACCGCCTCCCGGGCCAGGGACAGCGCGCGGTCCACGTCCCCGCCGGAGGCCTCCGCGAGCGAGGTGAGCATCGCCGAGGCGGTCTCGCCGATACCGGAGTCCCGGGCGAGCCGCAGGCTGTCGCGAGCCACCTCCAGGGCGCGGCCGCAGTGCCCGGCGTGCAGCTCCGTCTCCGCGAGGCCGCGCAGGAAGTGCACCTCGCTCTCCACCGAGCCGCGCCGGCGCACCTCGCGCAGCAGCGCGGTGACCGTCGCCCGGGCCTCGGCCAGCTGGTCACCCATGATCAGCCAGCGGAACCGGGCGCTGCCCGCGCCGTTGTGGTGGCAGGCCACCGTCGGGTCCTGGGGCTCCTTCAGGGCGCGCTTGATGGTCCGGGGGGCCTCCGGATGGCCCATCAGGGTCTCGGTCTGCGCCTGGAAGGCGAGGGAGAGCAGTTCGGTGCGCCGGTCGCCGCCGCGCTCGGCCAGCTCGGCGGCGTGCGCGGCCGCCTCCCGGGCCTCGGTGAAGTCGCCCGCCACGATCAGCGCCCGCCACGCCAGCTGGTAGTGGACGAGGGCCAGCAGCCGCGGGTCGTCGCCGGCGTCGGCGAGGGCCTGCGGGAAGACGGAATCGACCTCGGCCATGGTGTGGCCGGCGGTGTCGATGACGATGATCCAGGCCCGCACCCGCTCGGCGGGCACGGTCGCCCGGGTGAGCACCTCGCGGGCGATGTCCCGGGCCAGGTCGAGATCGCCCGCGGTGATCGCGTCCTCGGAGGCCTGCAGTCGTCGCTCGTCGGGTCCGGGCACGCTGTCGGCGGGGGTGTGCCGGGCCGCGAGGAGCCCCAGCTGGGCGGCGACCGACGGGGCGCCCCGGTCCCGGGCGAGGGCCGCGGCCTCGGCGAGCCGGGCGGCCACGTCGGGGTCGGTGCCGGTGGTGGCGAGGGCGAGGTGCCGGGCCCGCTCGATCGGGTCGGAGGCGGCGGTGGACAGCGCCGCGTGCGCGGCCCGCCGCTCCTGAGCGGGTGCCTCGGCGTACAGCGCGGCGGAGATGAGCGGGTGCGCGAACCGTACGGCCGGCGCGTCCGGCTCGGTGGCGAGCAGCCCGAGTTCGGCGGCCTGGGCGCACTCGGCCTCGGCGTTCTCCCGGCCGGCCGCGTGCAGCAGCGCCGGGGTGGGGCGGGCGCCGGCGCTGGCCACCAGCAGGGTGCGGCGGGCCTCGACCGAGAGCATGTCCAGGCGGCTGAGCACCAGGGCGCGCAGCGAGGTCGGCACCGGCAGGGGTTCGCCCGGCCGGGGCGGGGTGGGGCTCTCGGCGAGGGCGCGGCCCAGCTCCAGGGCGAACAGCGGGTTGCCGCCGCTGGTGCGATGGATCTCGCGCACCGTGGAGCGGGGCAGGCTGCCGTGGCCGCGGTGGTCGAGCAGCTGGGCCACCTGGGTGCGGGTGAGCGGGCCGAGCCGGACGGCGAGCGTGTCCGGCGGGCAGGCGCGCAGATGGCGGTCGTACTCCTGGCTCTCCTGGCCCTCCGTGCGCACCGCGCACAGCAGCTGCACCGGGGTGCCCTCGAGGCGGCGGGCGGCGAAGCCGAGCAGTTCGGCGCTGGCCGGATCCAGCCACTGCAGATCGTCGGCGACGACCAGGACCGGCCCCCGGGCGGCGAGTGCGCGCAGCGCGGAGAGCACCGCGAGGCGCAGGGCGAGGCCGTCGCGCTGGAGGCTGGACTCGCCGCGTCCGGTGAGCGCCGACTCCAGGGCGGTGCGCTGGGCCGCGGGCAGCCGCGGGGAGACGTCGTCGAGCACCAGACCGAGCAGGTCGGCGAGGGCCAGGAAGGGCAGGTGGGATTCGGACTCCGTGGCGGAGCAGCGCAGGACGGTGCGCGCGCTGGCGCCGTATTCCTCGGCCAATGCCCGCAGGACGGTCGATTTCCCTATTCCGGCGGGGCCGTGCAGGAGCACGCTGCCGCCCGAGGCGAGTTGGTCACGGGCCGCCGCGAACAGCTCCTCGCGGCCGATGAGCAGGTCGGGGCGGCATCGGGCAGGCTCCTGGAAGTCCCGTCGCACGGTCACCGCTCCCCTCCTGTGTCGTGTCCGGGCCAAATTCTAAGCAACGATCCTTTAAATTCGGACGGAAGCCGTGGTGAGGGAAATAACAAACGGTCACGCATAGGTAAATTCAAAGCGACGTTGCCTGAATGGGCAAGGTTCCTCACGGTTGCTGTGAAGAGCCCCACGGGCCCGCCTACGGCAGCAGTCCAGCCCGCCTCGCCGCGGTCACCGCCTCCCCTCGTGTGTGCGCGCCCAGCTTCCGCATCGCCGAGCGCAGATAGCCTTTCACCGTCTCCGGGCGCAGGCCCAGCCGTTCGGCCACGGCCGCGTTCGTGGCGCCCTCCGCCACCCAGGACAGCACGTCCAGCTCGCGTGGCGCCAGGCTCGCGCCCCCGGCGGGGCGAGGTACGGCCAGCAGTCCGCAGGCGGCGAGCAGCTCGGCGCGCAGGCCCGGGTCGGCGATCCGGGGCGCCAGCGCGCGCAGCGCCGCATGAGCCTCGCGCACCTGCTCCCAGGCGGCACCCTGCCCCTCGGACCCGTCGGCGGGCTCCGGCCGGGCCGCCGCCAGCAGTACCCGCGCCTCGTCCCGCACCACCAGCGCCTGCTCCACGTCCCGAGCCACCGCCACCGCCTCGCCCAGCGTGCGGTCGCCCAGCGGCTGGGCCGTCCGCAGCGCGCCGTACAGCACCCCGCGCACCCGCCGCCGTACGACGACCGGCACCGCGAGCACCGAGCGGATGCCCTCGGCGGCCACCGGGACGTCGTACTCGTGGCTGATCTGACGGGAGCTGGAGTAGTCCGTGACCGCGCACGGCCGGGCCAGCGCGACCGCCTTGCCGCCCAGCCCGTTGCCGGAGGTCACCGCGAGCGAGCTGAGGGCGGCGGTGGCCGTGCCGCTCAGCTCGCTGATGCGGATCTGCGGCCGCCCGTACTCGACCAGGCCGCCGAAGGCGACCGGAAGCCCCGTGGTGCGCCGCAGCCGGACCAGCGCACCGCGTATCTCCACCGCCGCCACGGCCTGTGTTGACACCTCTTCACTCCTTCGGTGCGGTCACGTGGGGGGACCACACCCCCGTTCGGGGGTAGTGAGACCTGCATCACGGATTAGACGATGCCAGAGAGCCGCCCGGCAATGGTCCGGAACCTAGGAGGACGCAGATGACGACGGCGACCGAGGTCTTCAGGAGTGCCCGGGACTTCCTGCTGGAGCACCGCGAGGACTACGCCACCGCGCACGAGGGCTTCGCCTGGCCGCGGCCCGAGCACTTCAACTGGGCGCTGGACTGGTTCGACGTGATCGCCGACGGCAACGACCGGACCGCCCTGCACATCGTCGAGGAGGACGGCACCGAGATCCGGCTGACCTTCGCCGAGATGGCCGAGCGTTCGAACCGGGTCGCGAACCACCTGCGCGCGCGGGGCGTCGCCGCCGAGGACCGCATCCTGGTCATGCTCGGCAACCAGGCCGAGCTGTGGGAGACCGCGCTGGCCGCGATGAAGCTGCGCGCCGTCGTCATCCCGGCCACCCCGCTGCTCGGCGCCGCCGACCTGCGCGACCGGGTCGAGCGCGGCCGGGTCAAGCACGTGCTGGTCCGGGCCGAGGACGCCGCCAAGTTCGCGGACGTGCCCGGCGGCTACACCCGGATCGCGGTCGGCGGGGTGCCGCAGGAGGGCTGGGAGGCGTACGAGGTCGCGTACACCGCCCCCGCCGAGTTCACCCCCGACGGGCCCACGCTGGCCGACGACCCGCTGATGCTGTACTTCACCTCCGGCACGACCGCCCGCCCCAAGCTGGTCGAGCACACCCACACCTCGTACCCCATCGGGCACCTGGCCACCATGTACTGGATCGGCCTCAGGCCCGGTGACGTGCACCTGAACATCTCCTCGCCCGGCTGGGCCAAGCACGCCTGGTCCAACCTGTTCGCCCCCTGGAACGCCGAGGCGACCGTCTTCATCCACAACTACGCGCGCTTCGACGCGGGCCGGCTGATGGCCGAGATGGACCGGGCCGGGGTGACCACCTTCTGCGCCCCGCCGACCGTGTGGCGCATGCTCATCCAGGCCGACCTGAGCCAGCTCGCCACCCCGCCCCGCGAGGTCGTCGCGGCGGGCGAACCGCTGAACCCCGAGGTCATCGAGCAGGTCCGCCGGGCCTGGGACGTCACCATCCGGGACGGCTTCGGGCAGACCGAGACCGCCGTCCAGGTCTCCAACAGCCCCGGCCAGCTCCTGAAGACCGGCTCCATGGGCCGGCCCAGCCCCGGCTACCGCGTCGAACTCCTCGACCCGGTCTCCGGCGCCCCCGGCGCCACCGAGGGCGAGATCGCCCTCGACCTCTCCGAGCGCCCGGTGGGCCTGATGACCGGCTACCACGGTGACCCGGACCGCACCGCCGAGGCCATGGCCGGCGGCTACTACCGCACCGGCGACATCGCCTCCCGGGACGAGGACGGCTACCTGACGTACGTCGGCCGCGCGGACGACGTCTTCAAGGCCTCCGACTACAAGATCAGCCCGTTCGAGCTGGAGAGCGCGCTGCTGGAGCACGAGGCGGTCGCAGAGGCCGCGGTCGTGCCCGCACCGGACGAGCTGCGCCTCGCCGTGCCCAAGGCGTACGTCGTCCTCGCCGAGGGCTGGCAGCCCGGACCCGACACCGCGAAGGTGCTGTTCGAGCACTCCCGCGAGGTCCTCGCCCCCTACAAGCGCATCCGCCGTCTGGAGTTCGGCGCCCTGCCCAAGACCGTCTCCGGCAAGATCCGCCGGATCGAGCTGCGCGAGGCCACGGCCGCGGGCTCGCAGGACGAGTACCGCGAGGAGGACTTCCGGTGACCTCGGAATCGTCGTACACGCACGGCACGAGCGGGACGACCCTGCTCGGCGACACGATCGGCGCCAACCTGGACCGGGCCGTCGCCGCCTGGCCGGACCGCGAGGCGCTCGTCGACGTGCCGTCGGGACGGCGCTGGACGTACGCCCGGTTCGGCGCGGACGTCGACACGCTGGCCCGCGCGCTCCTCGCGAGCGGGGTCGCCAAGGGCGACCGGGTGGGCATCTGGGCCGTCAACTGCCCCGAGTGGGTGCTGGTCCAGTACGCCACCGCCCGCATCGGCGCGATCATGGTGAACATCAACCCGGCCTACCGCACCCACGAGGTCGAGTACGTCCTCAACCAGGCCGGCGTCTCGCTGCTCTTCGCCTCCCTCAGCCACAAGGCCAGCGACTACCGCGCGATGGTCGAGGAGGTGCGGGGCAGGTGCCCGCAGCTGCGGGAGACCGTCTACATCGGCGACCCGACCTGGGAGGCGCTGCTCGGCCGCGCGACCCCCGACGTCCGGTTCGAGGCCCTGTCCTGCGACGACCCCATCAACATCCAGTACACCTCGGGGACCACCGGCTTCCCGAAGGGGGCCACCCTCTCCCACCACAACATCCTGAACAACGGCTATTTCGTGGGTGAGTCGATCGCCTACACGGAGCAGGACCGGATCTGCATCCCGGTGCCCTTCTACCACTGCTTCGGCATGGTGATGGGCAACCTCGCCGCCACCTCGCACGGCGCCTGCATGGTCGTCCCGGCGCCGTCCTTCGACCCGAAGGCCACGCTGGACGCAGTCCAGCAGGAGCGCTGCACGTCCCTGTACGGCGTGCCGACCATGTTCATCGCGGAGCTGAACCTCCCCGACTTCGCGTCGTACGACCTCTCGTCCCTGCGCACCGGCATCATGGCGGGCTCGCCCTGCCCGGTCGAGGTGATGAAGCGGGTGGTCGCCGAGATGCACATGGAGGAGGTGTCCATCTGCTACGGCATGACCGAGACCTCCCCGGTCTCCCTGCAGACCCGCATCGAGGACGACCTGGAGCACCGCACGGGCACCGTCGGCCGGGTCCTGCCGCACCTGGAGGTCAAGGTCGTCGACCCGGCCACCGGGGTCACCCAGCCGCGCGGCACGGCGGGTGAGCTGTGCACCCGCGGGTACAGCGTGATGCTCGGCTACTGGAACGAGCCCGAGAAGACCGCCGAGGCCGTCGACGCGGGCCGCTGGATGCACACCGGGGACCTCGCGATGATGCGCGAGGACGGGTACGTGGAGATCGTCGGCCGGATCAAGGACATGATCATCCGGGGCGGCGAGAACATCTACCCGCGTGAGATCGAGGAGTTCCTCTACGTCCATCCGAAGATCCGGGACGTGCAGATCGTCGGGGTGCCGCACCAGAAGTACGGTGAGGAGGTCCTCGCCTGCGTGATCCCGCACGACACGGCCGACCCGCTCACCCTGGAGGACCTGCGCGCCTTCTGCCAGGGCCGGCTCGCCCACTACAAGATCCCGAGCCGACTGCAGCTCCTCGACTCCTTCCCGATGACGGTGTCCGGGAAGGTGCGCAAGGTGGAGCTGCGGGAGAAGTACGGGGTCTAGGCGGTCAGACCACGCCCGATCTGGCGAGTTTCCGGCCCGGACCGTTCACCGGGGTCGGGGTGCCCGTAAGGTCGAGGACGAACAGGGGGACGCCCAGCGTGTCGGCGCGAGCGCGGGCGTCCTCGGCGTATCCGGCCAGGGAGAAGTAGACACAGCCCGCGGACTCCGTCATGGCCGTCAGCCACAGGCACTCCACGTCCCGCAGCGAGGCCGGGCGCACGGCGGGGTCCACCTGGGCGACCAGGCCGTGCGCGGCCAGGCCTATGCCGGACGGGGGCCGCTGGTCGGCGCGGCGTATGTCCCGGTAGCCGAGCCAGCGTAAGTACAGCGCGGTGGCGGTGACGGCGTCCCGCGCGGTGCGGATGGTGACGGGCCGGAACGGGATCCGTCCGTTGTACCGCGGGGCGGCCGTTCCCGGCCGCGCGGTCGGCGCCGGGGTGTCACTCGGCACGGCCGCCCCGGGGCGTGCCCCCGGTGACGGGGCGTCGCTCACCGGAATGCGCAGGACCGTGCCGCACGGGCAGCCCAGCTCCGGGTGCGGCAGCTGATGGGTGAGACCGCAGGCGGTGCAGCGCACGGTGACCCAGTCCTCGTCCCAGGTGCGGTGCGCGAGGACGGCCGGCGCGGCCGCCGGGTCCAGCCGCGGGGCGCAGGGCCTGCCGCAGGCGCAGGGATACGGCGGCGCGGCGTAGACGTGCTCGCGCCGACAGGCCGGACAGCGCACCGGCACGCTTTCGGGCATGGCCACTCCAGGCGTCGCATCGGGACTGCGCCCCCCATCGTGCTCCTGTCGGACCCTCCTTGTCCCTCTCTTGACGACCTTCGGCGACCCCCCTACATTGATTTCAGATAGTAGAAATTACTTTCCGCAATACGGAAGTACTCGCCGCGGGGCGCGACGGGAGTACGCATCCGACAGCCGAAGCAGGAGTACTCGATGGCTCGTATGACCGCTGCCCGCGCGGCAGTTGAGATCCTCAAGCGCGAGGGCGTCACGGACGCCTTCGGTGTGCCGGGCGCGGCGATCAACCCCTTCTACAAGGCGCTGAAGGAGGGCGGCGGGATCAACCACACGCTCGCCCGCCACGTCGAGGGCGCCTCGCACATGGCCGAGGGGTACACCCGGACCAAGCCGGGCAACATCGGCGTCTGCATCGGCACCTCGGGCCCCGCGGGCACCGACATGATCACCGGCCTGTACTCGGCCATCGGCGACTCCATCCCGATCCTGTGCATCACGGGCCAGGCGCCCACGAGCGTGATCCACAAGGAGGACTTCCAGGCCGTCGACATCGCCTCGATCGCCAAGCCGGTCACCAAAATGGCGGTCACCGTCCTGGAGGCCGCGCAGGTCCCCGGCGTCTTCCAGCAGGCCTTCCACCTGATGCGCTCCGGCCGTCCCGGACCGGTCCTGATCGACCTGCCGATCGACGTCCAGCTCACCGAGATCGAGTTCGACCCGGAGACGTACGAGCCGCTCCCGGTCTACAAGCCGGCCGCGACCCGCGCCCAGATCGAGAAGGCCCTCTCCTTCCTCCTGGCGTCCGAGCGTCCGCTCCTCGTCGCCGGTGGCGGCATCATCGGCGCCGACGCCGTCGACCTGCTGGTCGAGTTCGCCGAGCTGACCCAGACCCCGGTCGTCCCGACCCTGATGGGTTGGGGCGCCCTGCCCGACGACCACGAGCTGAACGCCGGCATGGTCGGCGTCCAGACCTCGCACCGCTACGGCAACGCGAACTTCCTGGAGTCCGACTTCGTTCTCGGCATCGGCAACCGCTGGGCCAACCGCCACACCGGCTACAAGCTCGACGTCTACCGCCAGGGCCGCAAGTTCGTCCACGTCGACATCGAGCCCACCCAGATCGGCAAGATCTTCCCGCCGGACTACGGTGTCGTCTCCGACGCCAAGGCCGCGCTGGAGCTGTTCGTCGAGGTCGCCAAGGAGCTGAAGGCCGAGGGCAGGCTGCCCGACCGCGCCGAGTGGGTCGCCTCCACCCAGGAGCGCAAGGCCACCCTGCTGCGCCGGACCCACTTCGACAACGTGCCGATGAAGCCGCAGCGCGTGTACGAGGAGATGAACAAGGCCTTCGGCCCGGAGACCCGGTACGTCACCACGATCGGCCTCTCCCAGATCGCCGGCGCGCAGATGCTGCACGTCTACAAGCCGCGCCACTGGATCAACTGCGGCCAGGCCGGCCCGCTCGGCTGGACCATCCCGGCCGCGATCGGCGTCGCCAAGGCCGACCCGGAGTCCCCGGTGGTCGCCCTCTCCGGCGACTACGACTTCCAGTTCCTGATCGAGGAGCTGGCGGTCGCCGCCCAGCACCGGATCCCCTACGTCCACGTTCTCGTGAACAACGCGTACCTGGGCCTGATCCGGCAGGCGCAGATCGGCCTGGACCTCAACTTCCAGGTCAACCTGGAGTTCGAGAACATCAACACTCCTGAGATCGGCGTCTACGGCGTCGACCACGTCAAGGTCGCCGAGGGCCTGGGCTGCAAGGCGATCCGGGTCACCGAGCCGGACCAGCTGGGCGCCGCCTTCGAGCAGGCGAAGAAGCTGGCCGCCGAGTACCAGGTGCCGGTCGTCGTCGAGGCGATCCTGGAGCGCATCACCAACATCTCGATGAGCCGGACGATGGACATCAGCGACATCTCCGAGTTCGAGGACCTGGCCACCGAGCCCGGCCACGCGCCGACGTCGATCAAGCCGCTGAAGGTCTGATCCGGCACCAGCGCGCGAGAACACGCCAGGGGCGGTCCGTCCGAGGGGGACGGGCCGCCCCTGGCGCATGCGCGGGCGCACGGATCTGCGACCGTCGGGTGCACGCCGGTCACACCGCCCCGCAGCTGAACCCCCCACCGCCCGAGCTGCCCCAGGACCGGGGCAGCTCGTGTTCCGTGGTGCCGCCGCGGCCCGTCAGGCCCGCGTCCCTGGTGAAGCGCGGGGCCAGCACGGTCAGAGCCCTGTCGCCGTGCAGGGCCACCAGCAGCAGCGTGTCCTCGGAGGACGGGCCCGAGCCGCGGACGGGCAGCGGATGCCGGGCGCGCAGGTCTCTCAGGGCCCGGCGGCCGGCGCGGGTACGGCCCGGGAGGACGGCCCGCAGCAGGCCCGCACCGACCAGGTCCGCGCGCAGCTCGCCGAGCGCCTCCCGCACCGGCCGCCGGTCCAGCAACTGCCGCATGCCGGCAGGGCGGTAGAGGCCTGCGTGCACCGCCTTCGCGAGCTTCGTGAGGGCCGCTCCGGGCGCCGGACCCGAGGTTCGCATCGTGCCCGCCCGCCCGGCCCTCACCGCACCCCGCAGATGCAGGCCCAGCACCGCCACCGTCACGGCGGCCCGGGCACCTCCCCGCAGCAGAGCGAGCGCCTGCGGTTCCGTCGGGATCCTCGTCGTACCAGCCATCTCGCACCCCCGTACGGGACCCGCCGCCCCCGTGCCGGCGGGCCCCGTCTGTCGGTGTTGTGCCCGCCGGTGCCGGTGGTCGAAGCCTCTCTCGCGGTGTTCAGAGGTTGATTTGAGGGTTGCGTAGGCCGGGTACGGCCGCTGTCGTACCCGCCGTCCCTAGATCTCGTGCTCGGACAGGCCCGGCCAGTCGTCGGGCCCGCCGCCCTGCCACTCGATGAGGTCGCTCTCCTCGACCTCGATGCGGTCCAGGTCGGCCAGCCGCAGGATCTCGACGACGTCGTCCAGGTGGGAGGCGAGCCCCAGGGTCACGTCCCCCTCGGTGACGCGCCGGGAGCCGTCGAGGGCCGGAGCATGGACCACGATGTGCGGGTACTGCGTCGGATTGCCCATGGCATCAGCGTCCTGCGGAAGCGGCAGGAGCGCACCCCCGGAGCCCGGACAGCACGAAAGCGCCCCCTGCGGCCAGGGGGCGCTTTCGGTGCCGTGTGATGGCCGTCCGACGGCGCGAGGCTGGGCGCGACAGGACATTCGCGCCGCCGGACGGAGACGGGGACCCAGCACCGAGGTCGTGGCTGGGGACCTGGCACCGAGGTCGTGGCTGGGGACCGCGGCGGATGCGACGGAGCCGGGAACCCTTCCCTCTGGTCGAGAAGGGTGCTCGATTCCTTCACCACCGCACTGGCTCGCACACCGCCGCGGTCCTCGCCCTGCCCGCCGTACCGAGTGGTCACCCCTCATCCGGACCGCTCGGTTGCGGGTCGTCGGCGTCCGGGCCCGACCTCCCCGTCGGAACCCGGACGCTGTCAGTGGCCTCAGTCCTCGCGCAGGGCGCGGACCGCCTCCTCGACGCGCTTGCCGTACTCGGGGTCGGCGGCGTGGAAGTGGGCCAGGTTCTTCTCGATCACGTCGTCGCGGGAGACCTGCGAGAGGCCACCGGCGATGTTCGCGACCAGACGCTGCTTCTCCTCCTGGGACATCAGCCGGTACAGCTCGCCCGCCTGGGAGAAGTCGTCGTCCTTGGTGTGCAGCGGGGCCTCGTGGGCGCCGGTGTGGCCGGAGACCGCCAGCGGGGCCGACAGCGGGCGGCCGGTCTCCACCGGGCCGTCGTACGAGTTCGGCTCGTAGTTCTTGGCGTGGCGGCCCTGGGCGTTGGACGCCATGAAGCCGTCGCGGCCGTAGTTCTGCGCGGTCGTCGCCTTCGGGGCGTTGACGGCGAGTTGGGTGTGGTTGACGCCCAGGCGGTAGCGGTGGGCGTCCGCGTAGGCGAACAGCCGGCCCTGGAGCATCTTGTCGGGGGAGGGGCCGATGCCCGGCACGAAGTTGTTCGGGGAGAACGCGGCCTGCTCGACCTCGGCGAACACGTTGTCCGGGTTGCGGTCCAGCACCAGGCGGCCGACCCGCTGCAGCGGGTAGTCCCGGTGCGGCCACACCTTGGTCAGGTCGAACGGGTTGAAGCGGTAGTCGGCCGCCTCGGCCGCCGGCATGAGCTGGACGTACAGGGTCCAGGACGGGTGCACCCCGCGCTCGATGGCCTGCAGCAGGTCCGTCTGGTGCGAGTTGGGGTCCTTGCCGGCCTGCTCGGCGCCCTGCTCGGCGGAGAGGCAGCGGATGCCCTGGTTCGTCTTGAAGTGGTACTTGACGAAGAAGGCCTCACCCTCGGCGTTCGTCCACTGGTAGGTGTGCGAGCCGTAGCCGTTCATGTGGCGGTACGACGCCGGGATGCCGCGGTCGCCCATCAGCCAGGTCACCTGGTGCGTGGCCTCGGGGGCGTGCGCCCAGAAGTCCCAGACGTTGTCCGGCTCCTGCCGGCCGGTGAACGGGTCCCGCTTCTGCGAGTGGATGAAGTCGGGGAACTTGATCGGGTCCTTGATGAAGAACACCGGGGTGTTGTTGCCGACGAGGTCGTAGTTGCCCTCCTCGGTGTAGAACTTCACCGCGAAACCGCGCGGGTCACGGACCGCGTCCGCGCCGCCGAGGGAGTCGGCGACCGTCGAGAAGCGCAGGAACACCTCGGTGCGCTTGCCGACCGCGCTCAGGAAGTCGGCGTGGGTGAAGCCGGTGACGTCGTCGGTCACCTCGAAGTGGCCGTACGCGCCGGAGCCGCGGGCGTGCACCACACGCTCCGGGATCCGCTCGCGGTTGAAGCGCGCCAGCTTCTCCAGGAGGTGCTGGTCCTGGAGCAACAGCGGGCCGCCGACGCCCGCCGAGGCTGAGTTCTGGTTGTCGGCGACCGGGGCGCCGGACTCTGTCGTGAGCACGCGCTTCGACATCGTGGACCTTCCGTGCGAGAGGGCAGCGGGAATCTTCGGAACTTTCGGAAAGAGACTTCCGCTTTATGGAGCTTCCGCTGGCGTGAGCCTAGATTTGGGTGGACGAGACGTCAACAGTTTGTTGAAGTCGATTCCGGACCGCGGTGCCGCCTGGGCGCGACAGGACAGGTGTCAGCGGCACCGCGGCCCGGAAGTCTCGGGAGGCCGTCAGGCCTGGGCGCCGGACAGGCGCTCCACGGCCCGCAGCAGGGCCGAGTGGTCCAGGCCGCCGTCGCCCTGGGCGCGCAGCGAGGCGACCAGTTGGGCGACCACGGCACCGACCGGCAGGGCGGCGCCGACGTTGCGGGCGGCGTCGGTGACGATGCCCATGTCCTTGTGGTGCAGGTCGATGCGGAAGCCCGGCTTGAAGTCGCGGCTCAGGAAGTTGTCCTTCTTGCGGGTCAGCACGGTCGAGCCCGCGAGGCCGCCGTTGAGGACGTCCAGCGCGGCCTGCAGGTTCACGCCCGACTTCTCCAGGAAGACCACGGCCTCGGCGCAGGCCTGGATGTTCACGGCCACGATCAGCTGGTTGGCCGCCTTCACGGTCTGGCCGGAGCCGTGCGGGCCGCACAGCACGATGGTCTTGCCCAGCGCGTCGAAGATCGGCTCGGCCTGGTCGAAGTCGGCCTGCTCGCCGCCGACCATGATCGACAGTACGGCCTCGACGGCGCCGGCCTCACCGCCGGAGACGGGGGCGTCGAGGACGCGGATGCCCTTCTCCTTGGCGTTCTTCGCGAGGTCCACCGAGGTCTGCGGGGTGATCGAGGACATGTCGATCAGCAGGGCGCCCTGCTTGGCGTTCTCCAGGATGCCGTCGGGGCCGTAGGAGATGGCCTCGACGTGCGGGGAGGCGGGCACCATCGTGATCACCACGTCGGCGTCGCGCACGGCCTCGGCGATCGAGGAGGCCACGGTGCCGCCGGCGGCCGCGAGTCGGTCCAGCTTGTCCTGCTCCAGGGTGAAGCCGGTGACGTCGTAGCCCGCCTTGATCAGGTTCTCGGACATGGGGGAGCCCATGATGCCGAGGCCGATCCAGGCGATCGCAGGGCGGGCCGGGCGGGAGGAATCTGCAAGGTTGCTCATCGGGGTGCCTCTCTGACTGCTGTGCAAAGTCGGGGGGTTCAGCGCGCTTCGCGCGGGAGCCACTCGAAGGAGTCGGCGCTCGGACGGTCGCCGGCCTTGTACTCCAGGCCGACCCAGCCGTCGTAACCGGCCTTCTTCAGCTGGTCGAGCAGTTCCTCCAGCGGGAGCGAACCCGTCCCGGGAGCGCCGCGGCCGGGGTTGTCGGCGATCTGGACGTGGCCGGTCCTCGCCGCGTACTGCTCGATGGCCGAGGGCAGGTCCTCGCCGTTCATGGACAGGTGGTAGAGGTCCATGAGGAACTTCGCGTTCCCGAGGCCCGTCGCCGCGTTGACCTTGTCCACGATCTCGATCGCCTTGGGCGCGCTCACGATCGGGCACTTCGGCGACTCGGGCTGGTTCAGGGCCTCGATCAGGATGATCGCGCCGACCCGGTCGGCCGCCCGCGCCGCGAGGGCGAGGTTCTCCAGGGCGAGCGCGTCCTGCTCGGCCGGATCCACGCCCTCGACCCGGTTGCCGTACAGCGCGTTGAGCGCCGTGCAGCCGAGGGAGGCCGCGAAGTCCGCCGCCACGTCGATGTTGGCGCGGAACTTCTCCGACTCCTCACCGGGGATCGACAGGGCGCCGCGGTCCGGGCCCGGCAGCTGTCCGGCGTAGAAGTTCAGACCCGTGAGCTGGACGCCCGCGTCCTCGATCGCCTTCTTCAGGGCGTCGAGTTCGGACTGCTCGGGGGTGGGGGAGTCGACCCAGGGCCACCACAGCTCGACCGCCGTGAAGCCCGCCGCGGCGGCGGCCGCGGGGCGCTCCAGGAGCGGGAGTTCCGTGAAGAGGATCGACAGGTTGACGTTGAAGCGCTGGTCTGCAAATCCCATTCGGGCCGCGCTCCCTTCGGTTAGAGATTCCGTATTGTGGAAGTTCGTTTCTGCCTAATGGAAGATTGCCTGTGGTCAGGGGTGACTGTCAAGAGCGGCCACGAAAAAGTGCCCCCGCGCGGGCTGCGCGGGGGCACTTCCGGTGGCCTGGTCAGAGGGCGTCCACGCCACTCACCTTCCAGCCGTCGGAGGTACGGGCGAGCGTCATCCGCACCCGGTCGAGGTCCAGGCGGGAGCCCGACACCTGCGTGCTCTGCGTGATCTGGTTGACGAAGAGCAGGACGACCACCTTGTCCGGTGCGGCGGACACGACGGAGACCGCGGGCGCGCCGCCGTCCGTGGGCGCCGCCACCGCCGCCTTCACCACGCCGTGGTACTTCCTCGCGGTCGGCCCGACCACTGTCCTCGTGGTCTTGCCGTACTGGTCGCGGAAGGCACCGGTCAGCAGGGCACGGGCCCGCGCGAAGTCACGGTCCAGGTGGCGGTAGTCGTACGACAGCACGACCGGCGCGGCCTTCCGGGCGGTGGCGAGGGCTTCGGCGCGTGCCTGTGCGGTCTGCTGTCCCTGCCGGTACTGCCACCCCAGTACGGCGGCCACGGCCAGGGCTGCCGCGAGCGCGAGGCAGAGTGCCGCGGTGAGCAGCCTTCGCAGGCGGGGCGGCTGCGCAGGCGCGCTCTCCTGCTCGTCGGTCTCCGGCTCCGCAGCCGGCTTCGGCTCCGGCGGGTCGTCCCAGCCGCCCGGGGGCTCGATGAGCACGGTGCGTCCCGAGGGCCGTCCCTCGGCCTGCGGGGCGGTCTCGTCCTGCTCCGGCCGCCTGGCGCGCTTGGCCGCCGCGCGGGCGGCCGCGGTCATGGTGCGGCGGGCCGGGGAGCCGGTGCCGCGGGTTCGGGTGGTCGGGTTCGCCACGGTGTCTCTCCTCACTGCCGGCGTCACTGCCGGGTCAGCCCACGAACTCGACGTCGGAGGTCAGCCAGCGGCCGTCCACGCGCACCAGATCGAGCTGGAGCCGGTAGGTCCGCGCCTGTCCCTCGGGCGCGGCGGTGTTGGTCACCTTGCTGTCGGCCACGACCAGGACCCGGGCCGAGCGCTCGTCGGACCGCACGATGCCCGCCTCCAGGACCTGCCCCTCGGACACCGACTTGTTCTGCGCGACCAGTCGGGTCAGCTGCGCCGTCTGCGCGGTGAACTGCTTCTTGAAGTCGCCGGTGGCACCCTTCAGCACGTTGCCGCTGTCCCGGCCGTAGTGCCGGTAGTCGAGCGAGGTGAAGTTCAGCGCCGACTGGCGGGCGGCCGCCAGGACGTCCTGGCGGCGCTGCTCCGCCGCATGCTGGTCGGACAGCCGCAGCCCCAGCCAGACGGACAGCGCGGTCGCCAGGACGGTCGTGGCGACGAGCCCCACCCACAGCGGCCTCATGCGCCCCCCTTTCATGCCATCGGTCCCACGAGCAGCCATTGCCACGACTCCTTTCCGAACACGGTCTGTTCGCCGCCCGTCGAACCGATCTCGACGGGCGTTCCGTCCGGGCCGGTGGAGGTACCGGTCTCCGGGTCGTACGGGGCCACGTACGCGGCCTGGTTCGCACTGCCCGAACCGGCCGAGGCGCCGGGGGCGTTCTGCGCGCCTCGCACCGAGGTCTTGCCGCCTCGCGGCGCCGTGCAGTGCGCGCCGGTGTTCGCCGGGCGCGTTCCGGTGTCGGCGGGGTCGCGGCGCTGCGTGCCGTAACCCCGGGTGCACGCCGGTGGGTCGTCGGCGTTCAGGGTCAGCCCGAAGTGGGTCGTGCCGTCGCCGGGGACGACGGTGTAGCTGCCTGCGACGTTGAGCGGGAAGGTGACCAGGGCCTGTTCCACGCCGGGCAGCCGCGCCACGGTGATCTGACCGCCGCTGATGAGGTTGGCCAGCAGGACCGGCAGGTGCGGCTGCGTGGACTTCAGCAGGGAGTTGATCTCCTGTGCGGCGGGCGCCGTGTTGCCGATCAGCCGGCGCAGCTCCCCGTCGCTCGACTTCAACTGCTCGGTGAGCGTGGCGAGATCGCGGGAGAACGACTTGATCGCCGAACCCTGGTCGGCCTGCGTCTTGAGCACCTTCCGCGAGTCCTCGATCAGTGAGACCGTCTCCGGGAGCGACTCGGACGCCGACTCGACCAGCTCGTTGCCGGAGTCCACCAGGCGGCTCAGATCCGGTCCGGTGCCGGCGAAGGCCTTGCCCAGCTCGTCGACGGTGGTGCGCAGATCGTCCTTGCCCACGGAGTTGACCAGCCGGTCGAGGCTGAGGACGAGGTCGGTGACCGGCAGCGGGGTCCGGGTGCGGCTGCGCGGTATCGGGCTGCCGTCCATCAGGTACGGGCCGCCCGAGCGCCGGGGTTGCAGGTCGACGTACTGCTCACCCACCGCCGAACGGTTGGCGACCACCGCCAGCGTGTCGGCCGGGATCCGCGGCGCGCCGTCCTCGATCTGCAGGGGCACCGAGACCCCGGAACCGGTCAGCTTCAGGTCTCCCACCCGGCCCACCGGCACCCCGCGGTAGGTGACCTCGGAGCCCGGGAAGACGCCCCCGGACTCGGCGAAGTCCGCATGCACGGTGTAGCCGCGGTCGAGGACGTCGTCCACCAGGCCCGTGTACTCGGCGCCGACGTACGACACCCCGACGGCGGTGACGGTCGCGAAGGCGAGCAGCTGGGCCCTGACCGTACGTGTGATCACGGCAGTATCCCCTTCAGCATGAGCTCGGCGAGGCCGAGGTCGATCCCCTGCGGGAGGCGGTGCGAGCCGTCCCCGGTGCCGTAGGACGCGGTGCAGACCGGCGGGCACAGCAGGGTGCTGCCGTCCGTGGGCGTCGAGGGCACGGCGGGTGCGGACGGGGTGTCCGGCAGGGGCGGGGTGGACGGGAGCGGGGTCGGTGCGGGGACGCCGGGCAGAGTCGGCAGGTCCGGGGTGCCGGAGCCGCCGCCCTTCCCGCGCGGCTTGCGGGTGACGTTGCCGTAGACACCTGCGAGGTCCAGGTCAGCGGTGATCTTCAGGTTGACGTAGTCGCCCTTGATGGCGTCCACCACGTTGCGGGGGAACGGGTAAGTGGTCAGCAGCTCGAGGGAGTTGGGCAGGTCGTCGCCTGCCTTGTTCAGCTCCTGCAGGATGGGCCTCAGCGCCTTGAGGTCGGCGACGGTGTCGTCCCGCGAGGCGTTCACGACCCTGGTGCCGGTCCTGCCGAGTCTGGACAGGCCGGTGAGCATCTTCGTCAGGTCGCGGCGCTGGTCGGCGAGGACCTTCAGGGCGGGCGGCATGGTGTCGACGGCCTCGGCGATGGTCTTCTTCTCCGCCTTCAGCCGTTTGGCCAGCCGGTCGACACCGTTCAGCGCGCGGACGATGTCCGCCCGCTGGTCGTCGAGGCCGCCGAGGAACGTGTCGAGCTCCTTGAGCAGGGACCTGACCCGGTCCTCGCGGCCGTCCAGGGCCTTGTTCAGCTCGACGGTGATCGTCTTGAGCTGGGCCACCCCGCCGCCGTTGAGCAGCGCGGACAGGGCGGACAGCACCTCCTCGACGTCCGGGTTGCGGCCGCTGCGGGACAGCGGGATGCGGTCGCCGTCGCGGAGCCGGCCGACCGGGGTGGTGCCGGCCGGGGCGGACAGCGCCACGTACTTCTCGCCGAGCATGCTGGTCTGCCGCAGCTCGGCGACCGCGTTGCCGGGAAGCTTCACCGAGTCGGCGATCCGCAGTCGCACACGCGCGTGCCAGCCGTCCAGCTCCACCCTCTCGACCGCGCCCACGGTGACGTTGTCGACCTTGACCGCCGACTGCGGCACAAGATCCATGACGTCCCGGAACTCGACCGTGACGTGGTACGCGCGGCCGTCCCTGGCGGCACCTCCGGGGAGCGGGACGTCGTACCAGCCGTTGAACTCGCAGCCGGTCAGCAGCAGCGAGCCGACCGCCGTCCAGGCGGCCACCCGACCCAAGCGCTGCACACTCATGCCCGTGCCCCCAGGATTCCGCCGAGGGTCCTGTCGACCGAGCCCGTCGCCGCCGGCGCCGTCGGGACCTCGGGCAGGGAGTCGAAGAGCTTCCTGAGTCCCGCACAGTTGTCGTGGTCGGCCCCGGTCGTCTTCAAGAGGGAGCACAGCAGGGACGCCGGGTCCTGCGGTGTCTGCGCGTTGTTGCGGGTGTCGAGGGTGCCGGCGGCGGGGTTGTAGGCGTTCTGCAGGTTCGACAGACCCGTGGGGGCGACGTCCAACAGCTCCTCCAGAGCGGCCCGTTGGGTGACCAGGACCTTGGTGACCTTGCTGAGGCCCCGCACGTCCGAGGTCAGCGCCTTTTTGTTGTTCTTCACGAAGTCGGACACGTCGCCGAGCGCCGCGCCGAGGTTCTTCAGCGCCGCCGCGAGGTCCCCCCGCTCACCGGCCAGCTGCGCGGCCACCTCGGCGAGGCTGGTGTCGAACGACCGCACGTTCTTGTCGTCCGCCGCCAGCGCGGCCGTGAACACCTGGAGGTTCCGCACGGTGCCGAACAGGTCGCCGCGTCCGTCGGACAGCGTGGTGACCGCCTGCGAGAGGTCCTTGACGGTCTGGTTGAGGTTCTGGCCCTGGCCTCCGAGGTTGTCCGCGCTCACCCCGAGCAGCCGCGACAGCGAGCCGTCCTTGTTCGCGCCCTTCGGACCGAGCGCCTCGGCCGTGGTGTGCAGACTGTCGAAGATCCGGTCCAGCTCGACCGGTACGGCCGTACGCGACTCGGGGATGACGGCGCCGTCCCGCAGCACCGCGCCCCTCCGGTACACCGGCAGCAGCTGCACATAACGGTCGCTGACCACCGAGGAGTTGACAATGGCGGCCTGCACGTCCGCCGGAACCTTGCGACCCTGGTCGTATTCCAGTTCCACCCGCACCCGGCCACCCTCCGGCGTGATCCGCTTGACCTCGCCGATGCGGACGCCGAGGACGCGGACGTCGGAGCCGGGGTAGATGCCGACGGTGCGCGGAAAGTACGCCGTGACGCGGACGGGGTCGGGGTGCGGCCACAGGAGGACGCCGAGTGCGACGGCGACCGCGAGTGCGGTGAACAGCGCCAGGAGTCTGCGGGTCATCGGGTGCCTCCCGTCCGTGGCGTCACCGGGGCGGCGACCAGGTTCTGGACGTACGAGTCGAACCAGCGGCCGTTGCCGAGGGTGTTGGTGAAGAGCCGCACGTAGGGCGCGAGCAGCCTGACGCTCCGGTCGAGGCTCGCCTGGTTGCGTTCGAGCATCTTCACGAAGGTGTTGAGGTTCTTGAGCGCCGGCCCGATCTCCTTCCGGTTGTCCGCCACCAGGCCGGAGAGTTCGATGCCCAGCAGGGCGGAGCTCTTGAGCAACTGGTGGATCGCCGTGCGCCGCTTGCTGACCTCCTTGAACAGCTTGTCGCCGTCCGTCACCAGGGCGGAGAAGTCCTTCGTGCGCCCGGCCAGCACCTTGGTGACTCCGTTCGCGTGGTCCAGGAGGTCACGCAGCGCCTTGTCACGGGAGGCGACCGTCCTGGAGATCCTCGACAGCCCCTTGACCGACGCGCGCACCTCCTCGGGCGAGTCCTGGAAGGTGACGGAGATCGTGTCCAGCGCCTTCGCGAGCCGGTCCGTGTCGACCTCCTCCGTGGTCGTCGTCAGGTCACTGAACGCCTGCACGACGTCGTACGCCGACACCGTCCGCTTCAGCGGGATCTCGCTGCCCGGCTTCAACCGGCCGGGCCCCTTCGGGTACAGGGCCAGGTACTTCGCGCCGAGGATCGTCCTGACCCGGATCGACGCGCCGGTGTCGGTGCCGAACGCCGGGTCGCCCTTGACCTTGAAGGTCACCTTGACGTGGTCGCCGTCCAGGTCGACGCCCTCGACCTTGCCGACCTTGACCCCGGCGATCCGCACCTCGTCGCCCGGCTTGAGCCCGCCCGCCTCCGAGAAGGCCGCGCCGTAGGTCTCGCCGCCGCCGATCAGCGGCAGGCTGTCGGCGTTGAACGCGGCGACGGCCAGCAGCGCGAGGATGGTGAGGCCGACGGCGCCCACGACGACGGGTTTGCGGTCGCGGAACGGCTTCGGACGGGGGCGCTTCAGCCGGATCCGCGGCAGCTTCGGAGGCAGGATGCGGACCTTGACGAGGGGTTCGGGCCGGTGGGGCCTGCGCTTGGGCAGCTTGGGCAGCTTGGGCAGCTTGGGCAGCTTTGGCGGCAGGATGCGGACCTTCACCAGGGGTTCGGGCCGGCGGGACCTGCGCCTGGGCAGCCTCGGGAGCTTCGGCGGCAGGATCCGTACCTTGATCAGGGGCTCGGGCCGGCGGCGACGGCGCCGCGCGATGCGCAGGCTCATCCTCCGCACCTCGCCCGTGCCACGTGCAGTTCCGGAGTCAGCACCTGCTTCGTCTTCGGCAGCACGATCCGGCCGTCGAAGTCGCAGAGGTAGAAGTTGAACCACGAGCCGTAGGACGCCGTCCCGGTCAGTCGGTCGAGTTTGTTCGGCAGCCGCTTCAGCACGCCCTCCACGGTCTTCTCGTTGTCGTTCAGCGTTCCGGTCAGGTCGTTCAGACCGGCGATGTCGTCCTTCAGGGACGGGCGCGCGTCCGTCAACAGCCCGGAGGTGGCGTCGGCGAGGGCGCCGATGTTCGTCAGGGAGTCCCCGATGGGCTTGCGGTCGGCGGACAGCCCGGAGATCACCCGCCGCAGCTGCTTGAGCAGCCCGGAGAAGCGGGAGCCGCGCTTGTCGAGCGTCGCCAGCACGGTGTTGAGGTTGTCGATCACCGAGCCGATCAGCTCGTCGCGGTCGGCGAGGGTCGTCGTGAGGGAGGCCGTGTGTGCGAGGAGGCTGTTCACCGTGCCGCCCTCGCCCTGCAGCGTCCTGATGATCTCGGTGGCGAGCTGGTTGACGTCGCTCGGGCTGAGCGCGGCGAACAGCGGCTTGAAGCCGTTCAGCAGCGCGTTGAGGTCCAGCGCGGGCTGGGTCCGGGACAGCGGGATGGTGCCGCCGGGCCGTAGCCGGGTCGTGCCGTCGCCCGCACCCTCGGTCAGCGCGATGTACCGCTGCCCGACCAGATTCCGGTAGCGGACGACCGCGTGGCTGCCGGCCGGCAGCGGGCGGTCGGCAGTGACGGTGAAGGTGACCTCGGCCAGCGTCCGGTCCTTGATCCGGATGCCCTCGACCTCGCCGACCCGCACCCCGGCCACCCGGATGTCGTCGCCCTCCTCCAGCCCGGTCACGTCGGTGAACACCGCGTGGTACGTGTCCTTCGGGGTGAGGGAGACGTTGACGATGGTCGCGGCGAGCAGGGCCGTCGCCGCGATCGTGACCAGTACGAAGAGGCTGAACTTGATCAGCGGGGCGGCGGTCTGCCGGGCTCCTGCGGTACTCATACGACGCTCACCGCCGTCCCGCGGGCCAGCGGCCCGAACAACAGCGTCGTGACGGGCGGCACCTCGTCCGCGGGGACGCCCATGACGGGGGCCACGAGCGAGCCGACGGCCCGCTGCTCGGCCTCGGTGGCGGACACGGAGACACCTCCGGGAAGCGCGCCGCCCGGACTTCCGGCCGACGTACCGTCGTTGAGATGGGGTTTCGGACCGGGCACCTGCGGATGGGGCAGGCCCCGGCAGTTCGGTCCCGATCGCTCGCCGTAGCGCGGCTCCTCGCCGGGCCGGTACGCGGCCTGCGGGCGGACGACCTCGAGGGTGATCCGCATCTCGCCGCCCCGGAACGCCTCCTCCGAGGCCTTCTCCTGCCGGACCACGCCCTCGAACACACAGGGGTACTCGGGGGAGTAGCGGGCGAACAGCTCCAGCGTCGGACGGGAGACCCGGCCCAGGGTGATCAGCCGGTCGCCGTTCTCGGACAGGAAGTCGTCGGCCGTGCCCGCCACGGAAGCGGTCGAGCGGAGCGCGGAGGCCAGCTGGTCCTTCTTCTCGACGATCGTCCGACTGGTGGTGAGCGTGTTGCGCAGGATCCGCATCAGATCGGGCGCGGCGTCGCCGTACACCTCGGCGACGTCGGCGAAGCGCGCGATGTCCTCCTTCAGGGACGGCAGATGCGGGTTGAGGCGGTGCAGATAGCCCTCGACCCGGGTCAGGTTGTCGCCGATCCGGTCGCCGCGGCCCTCCAGCGCGGTGGCGAACGCCGAGAGCGTGGCGTCCAGTTCGCCCGGCCGGACGGTCCGCAGCAGCGGCAGCAGGTCGTTCATCAGCTGCTGCACCTCGGTACCGACCTTCGTACGGTCCTGGGTGATGACGTCCCCGGCGCGGATGGGCCGAGCCGACGAGTGCGCAGAGCGGGCGGGTGTCACGAGGTCGACGTACTTCTCGCCGAACAGCGTCTTGGGCAGCAGCCGTGCGTGCACGTCCGCCGGGATGAAGCGGACGTACTCCGGCTTGAGCGCGATGTCCAGCGCGGCCTTCGTGCCGTCCGTGTGTACCTCGCGCACCTCTCCGACCAGCAGCCCCCGCAGCTTGACGTCGGCCCGCGGATCGAGCTGGTTGCCGAGGCTGTCGGCCTCCAGGGTGATCCGCACGACGGGCGTGAACGCCTGCTGGTAGACGGCGACGGCGAGCGACAGCAGCAGCGCGAGCACCGCGATGAACGCGATGCCGTACAACCGGAGTCTCAGTACCCTCATCGGCCTCACCCCGCGATCCGTACAGTCGTGTTGGCGCCCCAGATCGCGAGGCTCAGGAAGAAGTCCAGGACGTTGATGGCGACGATCGACGTCCGTACCGCACGCCCCACCGCGACGCCGACGCCTGCCGGACCGCCGCTCGCGTAGTAGCCGTAGTAGCAGTGCACCAGGATGATCAGGACGGCGAAGACGATCACCTTGCCGAAGGACCACAGCACGTCGACGGGCGGCAGGTACTGGTGGAAGTAGTGGTCGTACGTGCCCGTGGACTGCCCGTAGTAGCCGGTGGTGATGGTGCGGGCGGCGAGGTACGACGACAGCAGCCCGATGACGTACAGCGGGATCACCGCGACGAAACCGGCGATCATCCGCGTCGTCACCAGGAACGGCAGCGAGGGCACGCCCATCACCTCCAGCGCGTCGGTCTCCTCGCTGATCCGCATCGCGCCGAGCTGCGCGGTGAAGCCGGCTCCGACGGTCGCTGACAGGGCGAGCCCGGCCACCAGCGGGGCGATCTCCCGGGTGTTGAAGTACGCCGACAAGAACGCGACGAAGTTGGAGGTGCCGAGCTGGTTGAGGGCCGCGTAGCCCTGGAGGCCGACCTCGGTGCCGGTGAAGAAGGACAGGAAGGCGATGACGCCGACCGTGCCGCCGACGACGGCCAGCGCACCGCGTCCGAAGCTGACCTCGGCCAGCAGCCGCAGGATCTCTTTCTTGTAGCGGCGCAGGGTACGGCCCGTCCATGTCAACGAACGTCCGTAGAAGGAGAGTTGGGTGCCCAGCTCTTCGAGGGAGCGCAGTGGGCGTTCGAGGAGTCTGAGTGGTCGCATCGGCTAACCCCTCTGCGGGACGAGCTGGAAGTACACCGCGGTCATCACGAAGTTCGTCACGAACAGCAACATGAAGGTGATCACCACGGACTGGTTGACCGCGTCGCCCACGCCCTTGGGGCCGCCCTTCGCGGTCAGCCCCTTGTACGAGGCGACGATCGCCGCGATGGCTCCGAACACCAGTGCCTTGATCTCGGCAGCCCACAGGTCGGACAGCTGGGCGAGGGTCGTGAAGGACGCCAAGTACGCGCCGGGCGTGCCGTTCTGGAGGACGACGTTGAAGAAGTAGCCGCCCGCGACGCCGACCACCGACACCAGCCCGTTCAGCAGCACGGCGACGACCATCGAGGCCAGCACGCGGGGCACGACGAGCCGGTGGATCGGGTCGATGCCGAGCACCTGCATCGCGTCGATCTCGTCCCGGATCCTGCGTGCCCCGAGGTCCGCGCAGATCGCCGTGCCGCCCGCGCCCGCGATCAGCAGCGCGGTGACGATCGGCGAGGCCTCGCGCAGTACGGCGAGCACCGAGGCGGCACCCGAGAAGGACTGCGCTCCCAACTGCCGGGTGAGGCTTCCGATCTGGAGGGCGATCACCGCTCCGAAGGGGATCGAGACGAGCGCCGTCGGCAGGATCGTGACGCTCGCGACGAACCACGCCTGCTGGATGAACTCCCTTGCCTGGAAGGGACGTCGGGGGAGAGTCCGGACAACGTCCAGCGCCATCACGAACAGGTCGCCCGAGTGCCGTAGCGCTCCGGTCGGGGAGAGCCTCATGCGCCCGCCACCTCCTTGCCGTGCAGCTCGGCCTCCCGTCTCGCGATCGCCTGCCAGCGGGGCGGCCGGACGATGCCCGGACTCGGCAGCAGGCGGGGCGTGAGCACCTTGCCCCCGCCGCCCTCGTCGATCTGCGCCAGCTCCTGCTCGACCTGTGCCGCGTCCTTCTCCTCCGCCATGCCGATCGGCCCCTGCATCCGGCCGTTCAGGAACTGCCGTACGACGGGCTCGTCGCTGGTCAGCAGCTCCTCACGGGGCCCGAACATCACCAGCTCACGGCGGAACAGCAGCCCGATGTTGTCCGGGACCTGGCGGGCCGAGGCGATGTCGTGCGTGACGATCAGGAAGGTCGCGTCGATCTGCGCGTTGAGGTCGACGATGAGCTGGTTGAGGTAGGCCACGCGCACCGGGTCGAGGCCCGAGTCCGGCTCGTCGAAGAGGATGATCTCCGGATCCAGCACCAGGGCGCGGGCCAGCCCGGCCCGCTTGCGCATACCGCCGGAGATCTCGCCGGGCAGCTTCCCCTCGGCGCCGATCAGCCCGACCATGTCCATCTTCTCCAGCACGATCCGCCGGATCTCGCTCTCGGACTTGCGGGTGTGCTCGCGCAGCGGGAAGGCGATGTTGTCGTACAGGTTCATCGAGCCGAACAGCGCGCCGTCCTGGAACAGCACGCCGAACAGCTTCCGCACCTCGTAGAGGTCGTGCTCACGCAGCTCGGTGATGTCCCGGCCCGCGACCATGACCGACCCGCGCTCCGGCCTGAGGAGCCCGACGAGCGTCTTGAGGAACACCGACTTGCCCGTCCCCGAGGGGCCGAGCATCACCGACACCTCGCCGGCGGGCAGCGTCAGCGACACGTCCTGCCAGATGACCTGGTGGCCGAAGGACTTGGTCAGCCCTTCCACACAGATCTCGACACCCATCCGGTCCCACCCTTCGCCCGTGGAGCAGCTCCGACATCTGCTCTACGGGGAGGGGAGGGGCGTCCGTCGCGGCGGAGGCAAGATTTTTTCCGCAGGCGTTTCCGGGGGCTACGGCAGCTTCGGGGAAGGCGTGGGTACGACGACGGGAACGGACGGCACGGCGGGTGCACCCGTGACCGAAGGGAGCTTCACCGAGGGGAGGGCCGGCACCGACGGCACCACGGACTCCACCGGCAGGTCCGGAAGCGGAGGCGACGAGACCTTGGGCAGAGGGGGCACGGAGAGCGGTACGACAGAGCCGCCGGCCGGCCGCTGAGCGGCCGCCCGACTCGGAGCCGCCGTCGCCGACGGCCTGCGCGGCTCCGGAGCGCGCACCTGCCCGGAGCTGTCCGTCCGGAGCACGTGCGCGCCGCTGGAGACACCCGGCCGTGGAGCCGGGGCCTGAGCGCCACCGCCCCCGTCGAGCGCGTACGGCAGCACGAACCCCGCCACCGCCAGGGTCGCCGCCGTCGAGGTGACCGCCACGGCCTGCGCCTTGCCCGCCCCGCGCGGCCGCCCGCGCCCGAGCAGGAACAGCACGAGCCCGAGCGTCCCGGCCAGCGAGGCGCGCAGCGTCCGCCGGGCCCGGGCCAGCAGGGACTCGACCGTCCGGTAGCTGAGCCCCATGCGCACGGCGACCTGGCCCACGTCCAGGTCCTCGGACTTCAGCCGCAGAGCCTCCGCCTGCCGGGCGGGCAGCTCACCGCTGCGGACGGCCACCCACTTCGCCTCGGCGCGGTCGCACACCGCCTCCTCGACCGGCACCGGGCCCGGCGCGTGGAGCGTGGGGCTGCTGCGCACCTCGGCCTCCCGGTTGACCTGCCGGTGGCGGTCGACGCACAGCCGCATCGTCACCGTGGTCAGCCAGGCGCCGAGGCGCTCGTCGTCCAGGTCCGGGTGCTCCGCCGCGCGCAGCATCGCCTCGTGCACGGCGTCCTCGGCGTCCTCCAGGCTCATCGACCGGCGCCGGGCCACCTTGAGCAGCTGCTCACGGTGGCTCCACATGCGCTGCCAACGCTCTTCGGCGGCCTGTGTGTCCGCAGGCATGTCCGTCGCCATGAGGGCCCCTTTGCGCTCACCCGCCGGTCCGTGCTTCCGGCGGGTGGCGACATTACCGCCGAGTATCGGCGGTTGTGGAGGGGCGGAGGCTCATCGTGTTCCAGCCGTTGCTGGTCAGCGGGCCATGCCGGGCAGCACGCCGCCGCCGGTCAGGGTGAGGGTCGGTGCGGGGACAGGGATCAGCGGCCCCTCCGTCTCCTTCGGGGCCCCGGCCGTCGGCGACGGGCCGGGGGAGGGCGAGGCGGGCGGGGTGGACGGCGTGTGGGACGGAGCGCCCGTGGCCGGCCGGCGGTCCGACGGCTTCGGCGCGGGCTTCGGGGTGCTCGGGCGGGACGGCTCCGGTCGGTCCCGGGCCTCGGACGGCCGGTCCGGCACCACCCGGTGTCCGGTCAGGTAGTACGCGTACCAGGCCCTGACCGTGCGCAGATAGGCCTCCGATCGGTTGTAGCCGAGGATCGCCCGGTCCAGGTCGGCGGGGTTCGAGAGGTCCCGGCCGCCCGCGCAGAGGTAGCGCCCGGCGGCGAGCGCCGCGTCGTAGACGTTGTCGGGGTCCGTGCGCCCGTCGCCGTTGCCGTCCGCGCCCCAGTGGGCCCAGGTCGACGGGATGAACTGCATCGGGCCGACCGCTCGGTCGTACACCGCGTCCCCGTCATGGGCGCCGCCGTCGGTGTCCCGTACGACGGCGAACGCGCCGCCGGTCAGCCGGGGCCCGAGGATCGGCGTCACGGTCGTACCGTCCGGGGTCACCCGGCCGCCCCGCGCCTGCCAGGACTCCACCTGGCCGATCGCGGCCAGCAGCTGCCAGCGCAGCCTGCAGCCGGGTGCGGTGCGAGCCAGCTCCGACTCGGCGCGCTGGTACGCGGCGAACACGGTCGCGGGCAGGGCGCCGCCCGGTACTCCCGCCGTCGAGCGGGGCTTCGGCGTACCGGTCCGGAGCGGCGGGAGATCGGTGCGGTACGGGGCGTCACCGGACACGCTCGGGCCGTGTTCCCTGGATACCGGCTTCCGTGCGGGCTCCGCGGCCCGCGCCGGCACCGCCCCCGGCGCCTGGGACGCGGTCAGCGCGGCCATGGCCGCCGCCGCGATCGCCGTACCCCTGGCACCTCTGAACACGTCTGTCCCGAATGTGAGCACCTCGTGGCCCCTCCTGTACGGTTTTCCGTCCCCTGCTCTACGCGGGCGGGCGGTCCGTCCGTCGCGGGAAGGCCGCAGGAGTCGCAGAAGGTCGCGAGAAAGCCGGACCTTCTCGGGAAGCCGGGTCGGCACGCACGTCCGTTAAGGTCTCCCCAAGCGGCCGGGGCGGTCCGACCCCCGTCGCCGCGGACCTGGCGGCACGCGCGGGTAGGAGCAGATGCCATGGGGGCACAGTGCGACTGAGAGTGGAGTTCACGACCGAGCCCTTCGACCTGGACGAGGCGCCCGCGCACGCGCTGGCGGCCCGCGAGGTGATCGAGGCGGCGGAGCTGGACGCGGTGGACGTCGGCCCGTTCGGCAACACGGCGGAGGGCGGTGCCGACGCGGTGCTGACCGCCGTGGACGCGCTGCTGCGCAAGACCCTGGAAGCCGGTGCCACCCGGATCTCGCTGCAGGTCAACGTGATCGGAGCGGGCGAATGACCGGCAATGGGGACGAGAACTTCATCGCGGCTGTGAAGCCGCTGATCGACGCCATGGGCGGGGAGATGCTCCCGCCCGACGAGGCCAGCCCCGAGGACGTCGTCCTCGCCTGGCAGGGCGTCGACGTCGTCGCCGTACGCCTGCCTCAGCTCGCCGACTCCCTCGACCACATCCTCGCCGCCATGGAGCGCAGGCAGGGCAGGCCCCTGGCCGACCTGGACCGCAAGTCCAAGCAGGAGGTCGTACGGATACTGGAGGCGCGCGGCGCCTTTGCCGTGCGGCACGGCGTGGAGACCGTGGCGAGCGCGCTGGGCGTCAGCCGCTTCACGGTTTACAACTACCTCAACCGGGAGAAGGGTGCCTGACGCCCCCCTGGGTGCTTCCCCGGCTTGTTACGCGGAATTTTCAACAAAGTGTTGACGTCGTGTTTCGGAGGGCGTTAGCTGTTCGCAGCCCGATCAGCACGAAGGCCGTTTCCGGCCACGGAGGCTCCCGTGACTACGACTTCCACGCCCCCGGGCCTGGCCCGGTTCAACGTCCTGGAGGAGCACGCGGCCCTCGCCGCCCTCCATGAGGCGTGCGCCTCCTCCGAGTGGGGCCGGCGGCTGGTCGCCGCCCGCCCGTACGCCGCCGCCGACGACCTCTACGCCGCAGGCGACGCCGCCATGGCCGAGCTGAGCACCGCGGACCTGGAAGAGGCGATGGCCGGCCACCCGCCGATCGGCCGCCCGAAGCCCGGCGACCCGACCTCCACGCGTGAGCAGCGCGGCATGGCCGGCGCGACCGAGGAGCTCAAGGCGGAGATGCTCGAACTGAATCTGGCCTACGAGGAGAAGTTCGGCCATGTCTTCCTGATCTGCGCCACCGGCCGTACCGGCGAGCAGATGCGGGACGCGGTCAAGGAGCGGATCGGCAACTCGCCTGAGCAGGAGCGGGAGATCGTCCGCACCGAGCTGGGCAAGATCAACCGCATCCGACTGGCCCGACTCGTCGAAGAGGACGTCTGAGACCATGAGCACCAGCACCACCGCCTCCGTGTCCACGCACATCCTGGACACCTCCGTCGGCCGCCCCGCCGAGGGCGTCGCCGTCCATCTCTCCGCCCGCGCCGGGCGCGGCGCGGACTGGCAGGCGCTCGGCGGCTCCGCGACCGACGCCGACGGCCGGTGCAAGGACCTTCCGGACCTGCCGGAAGGCGCGACACATGTACGGCTCGACTTCGCAGTCGAGGCGTATTTCGAGAAGAAGCAAGCCGATGCGCAGCAGGACGCCCCCGCGAATCGGGACAGCGGTGCCGTGTTCTTCCCCGAGGTGGCGATCACTTTCGCCGTGAACCCCGGGGAGCACTACCACGTACCGCTGCTGCTCAACCCGTTCGGCTACTCCGTTTACCGAGGGAGCTAGCTAAATGCCCACCATCCTGGGACAGAACCAGTACGGCAAGGCCGAGAACCGAGTCGTAAAGATCACGCGGGACGGCGCCACCCACCACATCAAGGACCTCAACGTCTCCGTCGCGCTGAGCGGCGACATGGACGAGGTCCACTACTCCGGCTCCAACGCCAACGTCCTGCCGACCGACACCACCAAGAACACGGTGTACGCGTTCGCCAAGGAGCACGGCATCGAGTCCGCCGAGCAGTTCGGCATCCACCTCGCCCGGCACTTCGTCACCTCGCAGGAGCCGATCCAGATCGCCCGGATCCGTATCGAGGAGTACGCCTGGGAGCGGATCGAGACCTCCGACGCCAACTCCAAGTTCATCGGCGCGGACGAGGTCAAGCACTCGTTCGTGCGCAAGGGCCAGGAGACCCGCGTCACCCAGATCACCTACGACGGTGAGAAGTGGGAGGTCATCTCCGGCCTGAAGGACCTGGTCGTGATGAACTCGACCAACTCCGAGTTCTGGGGTTACGTCAAGGACAAGTACACGACCCTGCAGGAGGCGTACGACCGCATCCTGGCCACCCAGGTCTCCGGCCGCTGGCGGTTCAACTGGACCGACGACGAGCAGAAGATGCCCAACTGGGAGAAGTCCTACGAGCAGGTCAAGAAGCACATGCTCCAGGCCTTCGCCGAGACGTACTCCCTCTCGCTGCAGCAGACGCTGTACCAGATGGGCTCGCGCATCATCAACAACCGCAGCGAGATCGACGAGGTCCGCTTCTCCCTGCCGAACAAGCACCACTTCCTGGTGGACCTCGAGCCCTTCGGGCTCAAGAACGACAACGAGGTCTACTTCGCCGCCGACCGGCCCTACGGCCTGATCGAGGCGACCATCCTCCGGGACGGCTGCGAGCCGAAGATCCCGGTGGACCTCACCAACCTCTGACACATCCCGATTTTTCGGCACCCGTGGCCGGGGGGCGCCTCCCCGGTCACGGCACTCAAAACTCCTAGGGTCCTGCCGTGCCCTCCCTCTTCAGTCCGCTGAGCGAAAAGGACGAATCATGGCAGCAGCCCAGCGCATCGTCATCGAGAACTGTTCGATCGCGACCGTCGACGCCGCCGACACCGAGTACGCCTCCGGGTACGTGGTCATCGCCGGCAACCGCATCGAGGCGGTCGGCGCGGGCAAGGCCCCCGAGGGCCTGGAGAACGTCGTACGCCGTATCGACGCCACCGGGCATCTCGTGACCCCCGGCCTGGTCAACACGCACCACCACTTCTACCAGTGGATCACCCGGGGCCTGGCCACGGACCACAACCTCTTCAACTGGCTGGTCGCGCTCTACCCCACCTGGGCGCGCATCGACGAGCCGATGGCGTACGCGGCGGCCCAGGGTTCGCTCGCGATGATGGCCCGCGGCGGCGTCACCACCGCCATGGACCACCACTACGTCTACCCGCAGGGCTCCGGCGACCTGTCCGGCGCGATCATCCGCGCCGCCCGCGAGACCGGTGTCCGCTTCACCCTGGCCCGCGGCTCCATGGACCGCAGCGAGAAGGACGGCGGCCTGCCCCCGGACTTCGCCGTCGAGACCCTCGAAGGCGCCCTCTCCGCGACCGAGGCCACCGTCAAGGAGCACCACGACGCCTCCTTCGACGCGATGACCCAGGTGGCCGTGGCCCCCTGCTCGCCGTTCTCCGTCTCCACCGAACTCCTGCGTGAAGGCGCCGAGCTGGCCCGCCGCCTCGGCGTACGCCTGCACACCCACGGCTCGGAGACGGTCGAGGAGGAGAAGTTCTGCCACGAGCTGTTCGGCATGGGCCCGACCGACTACTTCGAGTCCACCGGCTGGCTCGGCGAGGACGTGTGGATGGCGCACTGCGTCCACATGAACGACTCCGACATCACCGCCTTCGCCCGCACCAAAACGGGTGTCGCGCACTGCCCCTCCTCCAACGCCCGCCTCGCGGCCGGCATCGCCCGGGTCCCCGACATGCTGAAGGCGGGCGTCCCGGTCGGCCTCGGCGTCGACGGCACCGCCTCCAACGAGTCCGGTGAACTCCACACCGAACTGCGCAACGCCCTGCTGATCAACCGCCTCGGCAGCCACCGCGAGGCCGCGCTCAACGCCCGCCAGGCGCTGCGCCTCGGCACCTACGGCGGCGCCCAGGTGCTCGGCCGCGCGGCCGAGACCGGCTCGCTGGAGGCCGGCAAGCTGGCCGACCTGGTGCTGTGGAAGCTGGACACCCTCGCCCACGCCTCCATCGCCGACCCGGTGACCGCGCTGGTCTTCGGAGCGGCGGCCCCGGTCACCGCCTCCTTCGTGAACGGACGTCAGATCGTCGAGGACGGCCGCCTGCTGACCGTCGACGAGGACGCCATCGCCCGCTCCACGCGGGACGAGGCCCAGCGCCTGGCGCGGATCGCCGCCCAGAGCTGAGCCACCGCCGAACTCCGGCCGGGAGGGACGGCTCCCGGTCGGCAGCCGTGGACCCGAGCGGGGTCCATGGCGGCCGTCTCCGGGGCGCGTGTTCACGCGCGCGCCCCGGAACGGTCACCGTCCCCAGGCCCACCGACGGGCCTCCGGTCCCGCACGACCGTCGCGCACCACCTCCCTGAAACCCACGTCAGAGCCGACGTGTCTAACCGACCGGAGGAGCCGCCGTGTCCGCTCAGATCATCGACCCCGTCGACGAGACCCACCCAGTCGACGAGAAACTCCCCGCACTCAAAATGGCGACGAGCGGCCTGCAGCACGTGGCCGCCATGTACGCCGGAGTCGTCGCCCCACCCCTGATCGTCGGCGCGGCCGTAGGCCTCTCCGGCACCGAACTCACCTTCCTCACCGGCGCCTGCCTGTTCACCGCGGGCCTCGCCACCTTCCTGCAGACCCTCGGCATCTGGAAGATCGGCGCCCGGCTGCCCTTCGTCAACGGCGTCACCTTCGCCGGGGTGGCCCCCATGACGGCGATCGCCGCCTCCGCGCACGACAAGTCCGACGCGCTGCCGGTCATCTTCGGCGCCGTGATCGTCGCAGGCCTCCTCGGCTTTGTCGCGGCCCCCTTCTTCAGCAAGGCGGTCCGCTTCTTCCCGCCGGTCGTCACCGGTACGGTCATCACCCTGATCGGCGTCTCCCTCCTGCCGGTCGCCTTCAACTGGGCCCAGGGCCCCAACCCCGCCGCGCACGACTACGGTTCGGCCACCAACCTCGGCCTGGCCGGCATCACCCTGTTGATCGTCCTGGCCCTGCGCCGCTTCACCCGGGGCTTCGTGAAGCAGATCGCGGTCCTGCTGGGCCTGATCGCGGGCACGCTGGTGGCGATACCGTTCGGGGTCACGGACTTCGGCCCGGTGGCGGACGCCGACGTGATCGGCTTCCCGACCCCGTTCCACTTCGGCGCACCGCAGTTCCAGGTAGCCGCGATCCTGTCGATGTGCGTGGTGATGGTGGTCTCGATGACCGAGTCCACGGCCGACATGCTGGCGCTCGGCGAGATCGTCGAACGCCCGGCGGACGAGAAGACCATCGCGGCGGGCCTGCGCGCCGACACGCTCGGCTCGGCCCTCAGCCCCCTCTTCAACGGCTTCATGTGCAGCGCCTTCGCGCAGAACATCGGGCTGGTCGCCATGACCCGCATCCGCAGCCGCTTCGTCGTCGCGTTCGGCGGTGGCTTCCTGGTCCTGATGGGCCTGTGCCCGATGGCCGCCTCGCTGATCGCGGTCGTCCCGCGGCCCGTCCTCGGCGGAGCCGGCGTCGTCCTCTTCGGCTCGGTGGCGGCCAGCGGCATCCAGACCCTGGTCCGGGCCGGCCTGGAGAAGGACAACAACGTCCTGATCGTCGCGGTGTCCCTGGCGGTGGGCCTGATCCCCATCACCGCACCGAACTTCTACCACGCCTTCCCGGAGACGGCGAGGATCGTCCTCGACTCGGGCATCTCGACGGGCTGCGTGGCGGCGGTCCTGCTCAACCTGGTCTTCAACCACCTGGGCAAGGGCCGTGAGGCGCAGGACGTGACCCACCCGATGGAATCCGGGGAGGAACTCGCCCCGGCGCACTGATCCGGCCCACCGGTCCGGCACGGGGTACGGCGGAAGCCGTACCCCCCGCCGTCGTTTGAGGCAGGCTGTGCCGCATGAACGAGTCCAGCCGCGTCGAGGCCTTCAGCGACGGTGTGTTCGCCATCGCCATCACCCTGCTCATCCTGGAGATCAAGGTCCCCGAGGTCGGTGAACACGGCGGCCTCTGGCACGCGTTGGGCGCCCAATGGCCCTCCTACGCCGCCTATGTGGTCAGCTTCCTGGTCATCGGCATCATGTGGATCAACCACCACCAGGTGTTCAGCTACGTCGCCCGCGTCGACCGCACGCTGATGTTCCTCAACCTGCTGGTGCTGATGGTGGTCGCCGCGGTGCCGTGGCCGACGGCGATGCTCGCGGAGTACCTGCGCGAGGACAAGGCCTCGCATGTGGCCGCCGCCGTCTACAGCCTGGTGATGGTGACGATGGCCCTCACCTTCCAGGCCCTGTGGTGGCACCTCACCCGCACCGGCCACCTCTTCGACGCCCGTGTGGACGTCCCCGCGGCCAGAGCCACCCGCGCCCGCTTCGCCCTGGGCTCCCTGGCCTACCCGCTGACCGTGGGCCTGTCCTTCGTCTCGGCGCCCCTCACCCTCGCCGCCCACGGCCTGATAGCCCTCTACTACGGCTTCAACCAGGTGCCGGTGCCTACGCGGGAGGACCGGGCCACGCCATGAGGTTGGCGAGCAGGTCTGCCTGTTCGACGGCGTCGTCGAGGGCGTGGTGCGTGTGACGGCGGCGGGACAGCAGATGCCTCGGCATCGTGCCCTTGGCCACCGCCCGCAACGGCAGCCCCGCCTTGGTCGCGTACAGCGTCTTCATGTCCAGGCAGCCCGAGTGGCCGAAGGGGCTCTCGCCGGTGAAGCGGATCAGGTACCAGTACAGGAACGTCCAGTCGTACGACGCCGGGTACCCGCACATCACCGGCTGCGCGCCCGCACTCACCTCGCGGACCCAGGCGCTGAACTCGGTGAGGGCCGCTCCCGGTTCCGCGCCCTCGGTCTGCAGCCGCGCCCGGTCCAGGCCGCTGACCGCCAGTGCTTCGGGGACGAACTCGTCGGAGATGGGCCGGAGTTCCCGGTAGAAGGTCTGCTGCTCGGGGTCGGCCGCGCGGAAGCCGTCGGCGTCCTGGGTGCCGGCGACGGCCGCGCCCAGGCTGAGCATCGAGTACGGCCCCGGGATCGGGCCGTCGGCCTCGATGTCGACGGAGATGTAGCGGCTGGGCTTGACGCGTCGTGTGGGCATGGGACCGGAGCATGGCAGCCGGGTGTCCTACTGTGCATCCGGATTCGGGCGCGGGGCCCGCGCGGCGCGGCGTGCCTCGCCGATGTCGGCTACGTCCTCGCGGGGGGAAGTATCCGGTCGAGCATCCCGGGGGTAACCTGTCAAGATATTTTTGGTGGTTAGGATGCGTGGTGCTCCAGGCCGACGCCGTGCTCGAGGCCACCCCACCACGCGTGATCGCAAAATCGCGGCGGCACCGACACGGAACTAGGCTCGGTCCGAGCACACACATCACGGCGTCATGAGGGACTGCCCCAGCCGGCCACCCCCGCAGGAGGTCCGTAATGGCGACGCTGCTGTCCGTCAACGTGGGGACGCCCAAGGACGTGTCCTGGCAGGGAAGGACCGTCCACACCGGAGCCTGGAAGGCCCCCGTCCAGGGCCCTCGTATGGTCCGGCGGCTGAACGTCGACGGAGACGGCCAAGGAGATCTGGCCGGGCACGGCGGCGAGATCCGCGCCGTCCTCGTCTACCAGCTGCAGTCCTATCAGTACTGGCAGAGGCAGCTCGGTCGCGACGACCTGACCTTCGGGATCTTCGGGGAGAACTTCACCGTCGAAGGCCTGCCCGACGACGAAGTGTGCATCGGCGACCGGTACCGCATCGGCGAAGCCGAGTTCGAAGTCACCCAGCCGCGTGTCACCTGCTACCGCGTCGGCATGCGCCTGGGTGAACCCTCCATGGCCGCCCTGCTGGTCGCCCACCACCGCCCCGGCTTCTACCTGCGCGTGATCACCGAGGGACACGTCCGAGCCGGCGACGAGATCACCCTCACCCGCAGGGGTCCGGAGGAACTCAGTGTCGCCGACACCGACGCGCTGCTCTATCTGCCCGACCGTGACCCGGCAAAGCTGCGCAGAGCACTCAACATCCCCGCCCTCAGCCCCGGGTGGCAGCAGTCCTTCCGCGAACTCGCCGCCACCCAGCAGCCCGAGCAGGAACCGGGATGGCCGGGCTTCAAGACCATGCGCGTCGCCCGCATCGTCCCCGAGACCCCCACCATCTCCTCGATCCACCTCGACACCACCGACGGCACACCCCTACCCGAGGCCCGTCCGGGCCAGTACCTCTCCATCCGCCTCGCAGTCGGCGATGCCGCCCCCGCGGTGCGCAGTTACTCCCTGTCCTCCGCACCCACGGCCGGTACCTACCGCATCAGCGTCAAGCACGAGCCCCACGGGCAGGTCAGCGGCTACATCCACGGCACGCTCCGTCCCGGCGAGCTGGTGGACATTGCCAGCCCACGCGGGACGTTCGTACTCGAAGAAGGCACCCGCCCGGTCGTCCTCGTCTCCGCAGGGATCGGCGCCACTCCGGTGCTCGCCATGCTCCATCAGCTCGCCGCCACCCGGGACCCACGCTCTGTCTGGTGGATCCACACCGCCCACGACCGCGCTCACCACGCTTTCGCGGGCGAGAGCCACGCACTCGTGGCGCAGCTCCCCGACGGCCACGAGCACATCTACTACACCGCCGAAGCCCCACTTCCGGGCGAGGCCCACATCGCCCAGGGCCGCCCGAGTGCCCTCTCGCTCGCGGCGCTGGGCATCCCCGCGGATGCGGACGCCTACCTCTGCGGACCGGCCGCCTTCATGGACGACCTCGGTGGCTTCCTGCGCGAGCACGGTCTGCGCCCCGAGCGGATCCACACGGAACAGTTCAGCGCCCTCCCCGCCGTCAACCCCGGCATGACGCCCACGGCCGCCGTCCGAGCGCACCAACCACCCGGCCCCCCGGGCACCGGTCCGCTCGTCACCTTCGCCCGCAGTGGGATCACCACCCCCTGGTCGTCGGCCTGTGCCACGCTCCTCGATCTCGCCGAAGCCTGCGACATCCCCACCCGCTGGTCCTGCCGCACCGGTGTCTGCCACACCTGTATCACCCACCTCGTGGCAGGCGAGGTCGCCTACACCACCCCGCCCCTCGAACTCCCCGAACCCGGCACCGTCCTGGTCTGCTGCAGCGAGCCGACTTCCGAGGTCGTCCTCGACCTCTGACCGCCCGGCAACGGCACGGCCGGCCGGCGTCCGGCCCGGCATCCGGATTCAGCCGTGGAGCCCCGCCCGGCACGGAGACGTCGCGGGCAGGCGGCCGGTGAAGTACGAGCGCGGTGGGACGCCCATCAGAGCGCGGAAGTCGGATGTCATGTGGGACTGGTCGTAGTAGCCGGTGGTGGCGGCGAGTTCGGACCAGGGGGCGGTCGTGGCGCGGTCGATGACCGTGCGGACGCGGTCGATGCGGGTGTAGTGCTTGGGGGAGACGCCGACCCCTTCGGTGAACAGGTTGCGCAACTGACGTTCGCTGACGGCCAGTTCGCGGGCCACGTCGCGGACCTGCGCGGGAGCCCGGTCCGTCCGGACCGACAGTGCGTCGACCCCCGCCCGCAGGAGGGCCGTCCGGGCGGGGTCCGTTCCGGCGGACAGCAGCTCGGGCAGCGCCTCGGCGAGGTGCGGCACCGCCTCCCGCGGCTCCAGCCACCTCACCTCGCGCGCGAGGCGGTGTGCCGCCCGGCCCGGCAGCCTGTCCAGCGGTACGACCCGGCCGGCCAGCTCGGCCGCCGGCACACCCAGCAGGGGAAGGGCCGTGCCCGGTGCGAGGCGCAGCTCCACACAGGAGACATGGTCCTTGCCCTCGTAGTACCCGGCGCGCACCCGCGGTCCGACGGCCAGGACGTCGCGGTGCCCGTCCGGACCCACGCGGAGCACCACCTTGGTGTCCGCGTCGGGAAGGTGGACGAAGGCCTCGGCGGGTGGGTCGGTGACGGACACGGTCCGCACCCCCGTGATCCAGGGGCGCAGGGCCTCGGGCGTGGTCAGGGCCTGCTCGGCGGTGGCGTTCGGCACCCCTCCACCGTACGGGCGGCGCACCGCCTCGCGGGCGGGCCGACCGTGCCGGAATTTCCAAGAGACGGACACCCCGTTCGGCTCACCGTGGACCTCATGATTCTGGTGACGGGTGCCACGGGCACCATCGGAAGTGACGTGGTACGACAGCTCGCGGCGCGCGGCGAGAAGGTGCGCGCCCTGACCCGCGACCCGGCGAAGGCCCGGGTGCCCGCCGGGGTCGAGGTGGTACGCGGGGACTACCTCGACCCCGGCTCCCTGGACGGTGCGACGGCGGGGGTGACGGCCGCGTTCCTCCTCCGTCCCCCGGGTCCGGAGGAGGGGCACGACCCGGCGCTGGTCGCGGCGGCACGGGCGGCAGGGGTGCGCAGGCTGGTGAAACTCTCCGCCATCGGAACCGGCGATCCCGAGGTCGGCCCGGCCGGTCGGTGGCACGTGGCGGGGGAGCGGGCGGTGCGGGAGAGCGGGACCGAGTGGACGGTCCTGCGGCCCTCGTCGTTCGCGTCCAACACGCTCAGCTGGGTGGAGGCGGTCGGGCGGGGCGAACCGGTACCGAACATGACCGGTGACGGGGAGTCGGGTGTGATCGACCCGCGGGACGTGGCCGAGGCCGTGGTGCGGGCGCTGGTCGAGGACCGGCACGCGGGGCGGACCTACACGCTGACCGGGCCAGAGGCGATCAGCGTCCCCGGCCAGGCAGTCGTCCTCGCCTCCGTCCTCGGCCGCCCGGTCGCCACCCGGGACCTCTCGCCGGAGGAGACACGCGAACATCTGCTCACCGCCTGGGGTTTCGACGAGGCGCAGGCGGACGGCGTCCTGACCGGCACCGCCTTCGTCCGCGGCGGGGGCAACGCGATCGTCACCGAGGATGCGCCGCGGATACTGGGCAGGCCGGCCAGGACGTACCGGGAGTGGGCACAGGACCACAAGGGGGCGTTCAGCGAGGGGTGACAGGGGAGTCGGCGCTCGGGCGCAGCACCGCTGCCGCCAGGGCCAGCGCCACCACCGCGAATCCCGTGGCCACGCGGAACGCCAGCCGGTATCCCTCCGCCGTGGCCGGGATCAGGTCCGCGCCCTGGTCGAGCAGGGTGTCGGTGCGGCTCGCGGCCAGCGTGGTCAGGGCCGCCAGGCCCAGCGAACCGCCCACCATCTGCGTGGTGTTGAACAGTCCGGACGCCAGTCCCGCGTCCTCGTCCCGGGCCCCGGACATCGCCAGACCGGTCAGCGCGGGCATCGCCGCCGCGAACCCGGCGGACAGCAACAGCAGGGGCGGCAGTACGTCGACGGGGTACGAGCCGTCGGTGGGGGCGCGGCCCAGCAGGGCCATCCCGGCGGTGATCAGCACCAGCCCGGCCAGCAGCACCCGGTGGCCGCCGAAACGGGCCACGGTACGTGCCGACAGCCCCAGCATCAGCAGACCGATGGCGACCGGAGCCGGAAGGAAGGCGGTCCCGGTCGCCAACTCGCCATAGCCGAGGACACGTTGCAGATACAGCGCGCCGATGAACTGGAAGCCGTACATCGAGCCGATCATCAGCACCTGGACCGCGTTCGCACCGGTCAGCAGACGGGAGCGGAACAGGCGCAGGCGCAGGAGGGGGCGGGCCGCCCGGGCCTGGCGCACGGTGAACGCCGTGAACAGGGCGAGCGCCAGGGCCACCAGGACCAGGGTGGCCGTCAGGGAGCGGGTTCCGGCGCCGACGATGACGTACACCGTCAGCATCAGTGCGCCCGTGACCAGCCCGGCCCCCGGATAGTCGGCACCCCTGCCGAGTCCTGCGCCGCGCTCGGGGGTGAGGACGCGCACCGCCGCCAGCCAGGCGGCCGCGCCGATCGGCAGGTTGATCAGGAAGATCCAGTGCCAGTTCAGGGCCTGGGTGAGGGCGCCGCCGAGGAAGGTGCCGAGCGCCCCGCCCGCCGCGCCGACCGCGCTGAACACCGCGATCGCGCGACCCTGTTCCCGCGGCTCCGGGAAGAGGGCGACCAGCATGCCGAGAACCACGGCCGAGGCCATCGCCCCGCCGACGCCCTGCAGCGCCCGGGCCGCGATCAGCACGCCCTGCCCGGTCGCCGTCCCGCACAGCACCGAGGCCGCCGTGAACACGGCGAGCCCCGAGGTGAACATCCGCTTGCGGCCCACCAGGTCACCCAATCGGCCCACCAGCAGAAGCAGCCCGCCGAAGGCGATCAGGTACGCGTTGACGACCCAGGCGAGGCTCGGACCGCTGAAACCCAGGTCGCTCTGGATGGCCGGCATCGCCACGGTGACGATGTTGCCGTCCAGGATCGTCATCAGCGTGCCCGCGCACAGAACTGCGAGGGACGTCCAGCGGGAGTAGGTTCGTGACGGTGCCACCGTTGCCGGTGACGGGCTGTTCTCGATCGCGGCTGACATGGCTCCCCGTTCCTCATGCGCACCTTGGTGCACGACTTGTAACGGGGTACATCGTGGGTGACCATGGAGGCCGGCGTAAGGAGGCAGTCCGATGTCCCAGAGGAACACCGGTGTTACCGTCCAGGCAGTGAACGCGCAGGCGTGCCCCGTCCGCGAAGTTCTTGACAGGGTGGCCGGCAAGTGGAGCGTGCAGATCCTCGTCGCCGCCGCCCAGGGGCCCATCCGTTTCACGGAGTTGGAGCGCGGCATCGAGGGCATCAGCCGACGCATGCTCACACTGACCCTGCGCAACCTGGAGCGCGACGGCCTGGTGACCCGTACCGTGCATCCGACGGTGCCGCCGAAGGTGGAGTACGAACTCACCCCGGTCGCCCTCGAGTTGCACGAGACGCTGCAACGGCTGACCGACTGGGCCGAGCGCAACAGGGTGTACATCGCCGAGGCGCGCGCCGCCTACGACGCCGAGCACCAGCCCGAGTTGCTCGACGCGTAGGCCGGGGCGGCTAGAGACCGAAGAGGCTCAGGTCCGCGGCCAGCTCCTTGAACACCGTGTCGGGGTCGGCAATCAGCCTGCGCTCCTTGAGGTTCAGCAGGCCTCCCGTCGCGATGATCTCGGCCGCCACCGTGCCGTCGGTCTTGCGGATCTCCTGCCGGATCCGGAAGGTCTTTCCGCCGCTCCACTCGAACTCGCAGGTCACGTCCACCTCGTCACCGGCCAGCAGCTCGCGTTTGTAGCGGATCGTGGTCTCCAGGGCCACCGGACCGACGCCCCGGCCGACGAGCCCGGCCTGGGTGATCCCGGCGGCCTGGAGCAACGACCAGCGGGCGTGCTCCGCATAGTTGATGTACACCGCCTGGTTGAGGTGCCCCTGCACATCGGTCTCATAGCCGCGGACGGTCACACGGACGGAAAACGGTTCGGCCACTGACTTGCCCCTCTCGCGTTCGAATTCTCCGGTCGACCGATCTTGGCACGCGGCTCACACCCGGCGCGGGGAGGCCAGCAGATAGCGCACCCGCGTACGTGGCTCGGTGTACTCGCCGGCCTGCCAGCCCGCCCGCTCCAGCGTGGCCGCACACGCCCGCAGCATCTCCTCGTCCGGCGCGTACACGGCGACCGCCTCCGGCTGCGGAGTCGCCCGCACCCGGTAGCCCTCGCCGTCCGGCCCCGCCGGCCGGTGCCCCGCCGCCTCCAGGGCGAGCGCGGCGGCCCGCACCAGATGCGTCCGCTCCCAGCCGCAGGGGCGGTCCGTCGCACCGCCCGGGTCGGTCATCCGGCGCAGCTCCAGCAGCCCCTGCCAGGCGCTGTGCACCTCCCGCAGCCGGGCCGCACCGGACGCGGGCGCCTCCTCCTCACCGCCGACGCGCGCCGCGAAGACACCGTCGGACGGTAGGGGCTCCTCCGGGGCGGCCTCGGGCACCGCCTCGCGTATCCGGTGGCCCGCGGGGGTGAGGAAGTGATCGTGCGGCGGACGCGGGTGCCGGAAGGCGAGCCCCCGCTTCACCAGCGCCGCCAGCTGCGCCTCCGTCCCGCGCAGCCGCCCGGTGACCGCGTCGGCACCCTCGATCACCCGCCGCTGCGCAGCGGTCGGCACTCGGCTCACGGCGTCCTCCCTCCGCTGCGTCGGCGTCCTGGAACCGCCAGGTGAGCAGCCCGTTCGAAGCGTACGACCGGGGTCTGACAACGGGCTGGGGCTGCCGGAGGCTGCGGGGCGGGTTCGTGCGCGTGAGGGGGATCGGTGACGGGTGGGGCCGGGCCAGGTTCGCCGGGTGGATCAGTCGTGGGATCGTACGTTCCAGCCCGCCACCACCGGGCGCCCGTGTTCCGTGCCGAGGCGGCACAGTGCGGCCGTCGCCAGTTGGAAGAGGGCCCCGTGCTGGGGGCGCAGGCCGAGGCGGCGGGCGGTGAGGACGCGCAGGAAGTGGCCGTGGGCGACCAGGACGACGGCCCCGTCGGTGTCGGCGAGCGCGGCGTCCACCTTGCCCAGCATCCGGTCGGCGCGCTCCCCGACCTGCTCCGGGCTCTCCCCGGGGTGCTCGGGCGGGCCCGGCGCGACGCCGTCCGTGAACAGGAACCAGTCGGGCCGGGTGCGCCGGATCTCGACGGTGGTGATGCCCTCGTACCCGCCGTAGTCCCATTCGTGCAGGTCGGCGTCGACCCGGGCGTCGTGGATGCCGATCAGTTCGGCGGTCTCCCGGGCCCGCTGCAGGGGGCTGACGAAGGCGGCGCCGATGCGCTGCGAGCGGATCAGCGGCGCCAGTCGGCGCGCCTCCTCCCGCCCGTGCTCGGTGAGGGGCAGGTCGGTCCAGCCGGTGTGCCGTCCGGACCGCGACCACTCGGTCTCACCGTGCCGGACGAGAAAGAGGTCACCCACGTCAACGCCCTTCCCGCTCGCTTCCCAGCACCGTGTCACACCCCCACGGCGACCCGCAGGACGGACTGGGCCAGACGGGCCGCCGCGCTCAGTTCCCCGTCGGCGCGTGGTGCGGTGGCGCCATGGACATGGTCTCGCCGCAGGCGTCGATCACCGTGGACTTCCGATGCCGGTCCAGGACCGGGACGACGGTGCGGTCGGAGTCGCGCGGGGCCCAGACCACCGCATCGCCCTGCCGCACGCACCAGTCGCCGGCCCCCTTCGCGCCGCGGGGCGTGTAGTGCACGTCGACGGTGACCGTCGCCTTCGCGGCCAGCGGGAAGGAGGCGGGGTGCCCGTGCCCGGCGCCGTCGATGCTCTCCGCCTTCCCGTAGTGGATCTCGATGCCCGGGTAGCCGTCGAACACACAGGTGTCCGGGCCCTTGTTGACGGCGGTGAGCCGCGCGTCGCCCCGGCTGCCGCCCTTCTCCTTGCCGAGCAGGACCAGCGACCACTTCAGGGACGCGGTCCGGCAGTTGCTCAGCTTTGTGTTGTCGTCCGCTTCGGTGGTGGTCGTGCCGCAGGCCGTCAGGGCCAGTCCGGCCATGAGGACGGCCAGGCCGCCGGTCAGACGAGTCGTGGCTCGCATGGTTCCCCCTGAACCTTCGGGTGGGTGGGTGGTCATGTGCCGGGGTAGACCAGCGTGTTCTCGGTGCCGAGAGCCTTGGCGCCGGTGTCGGCGTACAGGGTCGTCTCGCCGTCGGACCAGCGGACGATCACGTCGTCACTGGTGCGGTTGGCGGTGTAGTCGCCCGCCGTCATGACCAGGTCGTGCTTCCACAGGGCGTTCGGGTCGCGCAGGCGCGACTCGGTGCCCAGTCCCGCGGCCGAGGTGCCCACATAGGTGTCGAGTTCGCCGTCGGCCCAGCGTACGAGGACGTCCCAGGTGGCCTTGCCGCTGAAGTTCCCGCTGGTGAGCAGCGTGGCGTTCTTCCAGGTGCCGTTCGGCGCCAGCAGGCGCTTCTCGGTGCCGAAGCCGCCGGTGCCGACGGAGGTGTAGAGGGTCACTTCGCCGTCGGTCCAGCGGACCAGCAGGTCATTGGCACGCGTGCCGCGGTGGAACCGCCCGGCCGAGATCTGGGCGGCGTTCTTCCAGACCGAGCCGGGCTTCGCCATCCGGACCTCCCGGCCCAGGCCCGCGGCGCTGACGTTCGGGTAGAGAGTGACCTCCCCGTCGGACCAGCGCACCAGCAGGTCGGACAGATCGCTGCCGGCGAAGTCCCCACCGGTGATCGTCCGGGCGTGCGTCCAGGTGGAGTTGGCCGGCTGCAGCCGCTTTTCGGCCCGGAACCCGCCCTTGCCGTCACCGGGATAGAGCGTGGTCTCGCCGTCCGACCAGACCACGACCAGGTCACTGCGCCGATCGCCCGTGTAGTCACCGGAGGTCGTCAGCCTGGCGTGCTGCCACTGCCGCGCTCCGCCCGGGAGCTTGGCCTCGATGCCCTTGTACGGGGGCAGGTCGGACGGCGGGTCCTGTCCCGCGACCGCGTAGGCGAGGAGGTTGGCGGCGTCGGCGCCGAACGCCGGGGCGTAGCTGATGTAGTCGACGTTCGCGTCGTTGCCGCCGCCGTTGTAGCCACCGAGGTTGCCGATGACGTGACCGCTGGTGGCGTCGTCCTTGTAGTCGGTGATCCAGGGACTGCCGGAGACACCGCCGTAGTAGCCGCCGCAGGTCATGGACAGCTGCCGGTACCCGGGGAGTTGCTTCGTCGGCACGGTGCACTTGAGGGCGCGTCCGGCACCATTGTGCGCGTGCGACGGGTACCCGACCACCGTGACGCCCCGGTGCGTGTAGCCGGTCGGCCGGGTGAAGGTCAGCCCGCCGCCGACGGCGTCCTGGAGCTGCTTGCCCTGCTGGTTCGCCGAGACGCGGGCGAACGCGGTGTCCAGGTCGGACCAGGGCTTCTTGGTGGTCGTCGAGCCGTGGTCGGGGACGTAGCGCGGGTCGATGAAGATGTGCTGGATGTGGAAGATGCCGTAGGGCTGCCGGTCGGGGCTCGCTCCCTTGACGAACTTCGGGACGAAGATGTAGTCGCTCTTCATGTTCAGCCCGCAGTGGGCCGCGGTGAGCACGATGTTCTTCGAAGCGGCGGCGATCACACTGCCGGTGCAGTGCCAGGCGGTGCCGCTCGGCCCGTCGGAGCCGAAGAACGTTCCCACGAGCCGGGTCCCGCCGAACGGGGTGCCCGTGGGCCGGGCTGCCGCCGCCGCACCGGGCCTGCCGGACGCGGACGGCGCCGACCGGACCTCGTCCAGCGGCCGGGCGCCCGCCATGCGCCGCGCGGTCCAGAACCGCGCGGCCTCCTGGGCTTCCTTTCCTGTGTCCGCCTTCACGGGCGAGGCCGGAGACGGTGAGGCCGGAGACGGCGGGGTCGGAGACGGTGAAGGCGATGCGGCCTCTGCGGCGGCCGGAGCCGCGAGTGCGAGTATCGCCGCGGACAGGACGCTGACAACCGTCCTGCCTCTTCGGTACGACAACAAGTAGGTTCCCCCTGGTTCACGAAAGCCGGACCAGGGGGACGAGTGGTCGCCGCTGCGACGCTGGTCAGGCGCACGCAGGCGGACGGCTTCGCCGCGAACTCCGGTGGATCCCCCCGGTCGTGCCGCCGCCGGATGACGACGGGAACCAGGTGATCTTCCCATACGTCAGTGCGAAGCCCCGGGCAGTGCGAAGCCCTCAGCGGTGCGAAGCCCCCGTCAGCGCAAAGCCCCCTGTCGGTGATCACCGACAGGGGGCAGTGGCCCTGGGACTGCCTCCGCTCACCGTCTCTGTTCCGCGTACTCCTTGAACTGCTCCAGATCGCTGCGGACGAGCCGTTCGATCGCGGTCGCCTGGGCGAAGCCCTTCGGCCCGCCGAACGTGGCCCGGACGGTGTCGGGGTCGTACTCCAGCCTGGCCTGGACCCGGGTGTGGCCCCGGTCGATCGGCTGCAGGGAGAAGGTTCCTCTCAGCTCCGGGGAGCCCGTGGTGCGCCACTCCATCACGCGTTCCCCCTTACGGTCGGAGAGCTCGGCGTCGAGCTCCCGGGTCCCGCCGCCCGCCTCGACGTTCAGATGCGTACGGCCTCCTCCCTCCGTATGGGCGTCGCGCACGCCGGCCACGAAGCGTGAGTAGTCCTCCACCTGGTGGAGGCTGTCCCAGGCCCTGTCGATCGTCACCCCGACATCTACGTGTTCTTCCAGGGTGCTCATGGCTCACCTCCAGGGTTGGATCATGCCCCGTACCTTCTGCTTCCAGTGTGCGCCCGGCACGGGACCGCGCGTCGTCACTGTCGGTAGCCGCCCAGGAACCGTCCGATCCGCCCGATCGCCGCCTCCAGGTCCTCCGCGTGGGGCAGGGTCAGGATGCGGAAGTGATCGGGGCTCGGCCAGTTGAAGCCGGTGCCCTGGACCACCTGGATCTTCTCCCGCAGCAGCAGGTCCAGGACGAACTTCTCGTCGTCGTGGATCTTGTGGACCTTCGGGTCCAGGCGCGGAAACGCGTACAGCGCGCCCTTCGGCTTCACGCAGGACACGCCCGGGATCTCGTTGAGCTTCTCCCAGGCCACGTTCCGCTGCTCGTACAATCGGCCGCCCGGAGCGGCGAGTTCGCCGATGGACTGGCGGCCGCCGAGTGCGGCCTGGATCGCGTACTGGGCGGGCGCGTTGGCGCACAGACGCATGGAGGCCAGCATGGTCAGGCCCTCCAGGTAGTTCTTCGCGTGCTGCCTGGGGCCCGTCACCACCAGCCAGCCGGAGCGGAAGCCCGCCACCCGGTACGTCTTCGACAGGCCGCAGAAGGTGAGGACGACCAGGTCGGGGGCGAGGGCCGCGGCCGAGTGGTGGACGGCGTCGTCGTAGAGGATCTGGTCGTAGATCTCGTCGGCGAAGACCATCAGGCCGTGCCGGCGGGCCAGGTCGAGGATGCCCTCGACGACCTCCTTCGGGTACACCGCGCCCGTCGGGTTGTTCGGGTTGATGATGACCACGGCCTTGGTGCGGTCGGTGATCTTCGACGCCATGTCGGCCAGGTCCGGGTTCCAGTCGGCCTGCTCGTCGCACAGGTAGTGGACCGCCTTGCCGCCGGCCAGGGTCGTCACCGCCGTCCAGAGCGGGAAGTCCGGCGCGGGGATGAGGATCTCGTCGCCGTCCTCGACCAGCGCCTGTACGGCCATGGACACCAGTTCCGAGACGCCGTTGCCGAGGAACACGTCGTCGACGCCGACCTCCAGGCCCAGGGTCTGGTAGCGCTGGGCGACCGCCCGGCGGGCCGAGAGGATGCCGCGCGAGTCGGTGTAGCCGTGCGCCTGGGGCAGCATCCGGATCATGTCCTGGAGGATCTCCTCCGGCGCCTCGAACCCGAACGCCGCGGGGTTGCCGGTGTTCAGGCGCAGCACGCTGTGGCCCGCCTCCTCCAGCGCGTTGGCGTGCTCTATCACCGGGCCGCGGATCTCGTAACAGACCTCGCTGAGCTTGTTCGACTGCCGGAACTCCATGCGCCCCTCCGGAAACTCGTGTTGCTTGGTTTTACCAAGTAGGAGCTTGGAAAGTCCAACAACCCGTCTAGACTCGCCGCATGTCTCCTCGCCGAAGCTACGACCAGTACTGCTCCGCAGCCCGCGCGCTCGACCTCGTGGGCGACCGCTGGACCCTGCTGATCGTCCGGGAACTGTTCGCCGGCCCCCGCCGCTACACGGACCTGCACGCGGACCTGCCGGGCGTGAGCACGGACGTACTCGCCTCACGGCTGAAGGACATGGAACGCGACGGGCTCACCAGCCGACGGCGCCTGCCGCCGCCGGGTCCGGCGTACGTGTACGAACTCACCCCGAGAGGACGTGAGTTGCTGCCCGTGATCCAGGCTCTGGGGGAGTGGGGACAGGCCGATCTCGGCGAGCGACGGCCGACGGACGCGGTGCGCGCCCACTGGTTCGCGCTGCCCCTGCTGCGGGCCCTTGAAGGAGAGGGGCTCGTCGAAGTCCGGCTGGAGGAGGGGGACTTCCATCTGCGCGTCGGCGCCGAGGAGGGACCGGTGTACGGCGACGGACCCGCGCCCCGCGAGGCGGACGCGCGACTCCAGCTGGACGCCGAGACCTGCGCGGCGGTCGCCGGTGGGGAGTTGAGGCTGCTGGAGGCCGTGCGGGCCGGGCGGGTCACGGTGACCGGCGAGGGCACGCTCGCCAAGGCGTTGCGGGAGGCGTGAGGCGGGGTTGCCGGCTCGGGCCGGGCGCGCTGGTCGGCGGCCGCCGGGGCGGGCAGCCCGTTGAGCTCGGGAGGGCCGCCGTGTTCCGGCTGGGCGCCGCGCGACGGTGGGCCGGGTGGCGGGCGCGGTTTCAGCTGGACATCGAGGCCTGGGCGGCGGTCGCCGGTGGGGAGTTGAGGCTGCTGGAGGCCGTGCGGGCGGGGCGGGTCACGGTGACCGGCGAGGGCACGCTCGCCAAGGTGTTGCGGGAGGCGTGAGGCGGGGTTGCCGGCTCGGGCCGGGCGCGCTGGTCGTCGGTCGCCGGGGCGGGCAGCCTGCTGCGCTCCGGGGGGCGCCGTGCTCCGGCAGTTCGCCGTGGTCCGGCGGCCCGCTGCGTTCCGGCTGGGCGCCGCGCGACGGTGGGCCGGGGGCGGAAGCCTGCTGCGCTCCGGAGGCCCGCCGGTGCTCCGGCGGCCCGCTGCGTGCCGGTCGGGCGCCGCGCGATGGCGGGGCCGGGTGGGAGCGGGCCGGGTGGCGGAAGCGCGTAGGTCGTGTCGCCGCCACCGACCGTGACTCTTCAACCGGTCGATTCGGGCGAGCGGTTGGGAAAGCTGAAGGCCCGCCGACGGGCGGGCCTTCAGCTGCGTCACCTCAGACGCTCGGCGGCACCCGGGACGGTCGTCCCGCGCCGCGGGTGAGCGTGTATCCGCCGATGCCCGCGAGTGCGGCGAGCAGTCCGCCCACCGCGGTCCACACCCAGCGGTCGGACCACCAGCCGGAGGACCAGCCGTCGTCGGGTTCGAGGCTCGACAGCACGGCTGCCTTCGAGTCGTCCTCCTTCGCCTGGGACTTGACGGCCACACCCGGCACGAGCGGCTCGGCCAGCGAGCCGTCCACGGCCGCCGCGCCGCCGATGTCCTTGGAGTCGACGCGCACCTCGGCGCTCACCGGCTGCCCCAGGCCGGAGGCCGCGAGGTTCACCACGGTGAGCCGGACGTAGTACGTGCCCGGCAGCGGATCGTTGGCCCAAGTCTCCGACCAGGCGCGCACGGTGCGCAGCACACAGGCCAGCTCGACCGAGGACGTCCCCTGCGCGGCGGTACGGGTCGCCGCACCGTACTGGCAGGACTGGCGGCGCCGCAGACCGTCGTACACGTCGATCTGCCAGGTCTGCGCCCCGTGCGTCTCGGGCAGCTTCACGGTCGCCTTGACGGTCGGGCGCTGTCCGGCGTCCGCGGGGAACGACCAGTACATGTAGTCGCCGGTGGAAGCGGACGCGGTGGCCTGCTGCCCCTGCTCGATCTCGGTCGCCGTACGGAACGACGTGCCCGCCTGGGTGGGCGCCTTGCCGTCGTCCGTGGCGCTCGGCGACGGGGAGGAGTCGGCGGCCGCCGGACCGGCGGCCAGTCCGAGCGCCAGCAGCGCGGCGCCCAGTACTCGCGTGATACGCATCAGTTCGTCCTCCAGACCGCGACCCGCCAGCGCGACAGCCAGCCCCACAGCAGACCGGCGAGGAAGCCGGCCAGTACCAGCGCGCCGAGCAGCCACCAGCCGCGCCCGAGGCCGAAGGAGGCCACGTCGCTCGCCTTGCTCGGACCGTCCACGACGTCGACGGTCAGCTCCAGCGGCAGACCCGGGGAGGTCTTGACCCCCGCTGCGGCCGAGAAGGAGTCGGTGACCTGGAGACACACGGTCTCGGCGGTGGCGGTGTCGTCGTCGCTCTCCGGCTTCGGGTAGCGCAGACCGGTCGAGATCACGTCCGTACGGCCGGTGCCCGCAGCCTCACCGCGCACGATCTCCCGGTCGTGTACGGTCACCGCCCGCAGCAGCACCCCGTAGTTCGGATTGACGGCCCGGTCGTCCGCCACGCTCACCGAGGCGCGCAGCTCCTGGCCGGGGTTGACGTCCACCTTGTACCAGCGCTGCTGACCGAACTCCGTACGGTCGGTGTACAGCCCGGACTTGAGCGACGGCGCCTTCGCGCACTCGTTCGCGCCCTCGGTCGCCACCGGCGTCACCACCGGATCGGCGGCCCGGTCGACCAACTGCCCGACCCGGTCGCTGAGTTCTTCCTTGTGCCGCACATCGGTGTACGTGCCGCCGGTCGCGTCCGCGATGCAGCTGAGCTGGTCGCGGGTCTTGGCGTCCGGCACCAGACCCAGGGTGTCGATGGTCAGCCCGATGCCCTTGGCGGCGATCTCACGGGCCACCTCGCACGGGTCCAGCGGCTGGCAGGTGTCCTCGCCGTCGCTGATCAGGACGATACGGCGGGTGCCGTCACCGCCGTTGAGGTCGGCGGCCGCCTTCTGCAGCGCGGGGCCGATCGGCGTCCACCCGGTCGGTGCCAGCGTGGCCACCGCGGTCTTCGCATCGGTCCGGTTCAGCGGGCCGACCGGGTAGAGCTGCTCGGTGTCCTTGCAGCCCGTTATGCGGTCGTTGCCGCGGTAGTTCGCGCCCAGCGTGCGGATGCCGAGCTGGACCTCCTTGGGCGTCGCGTCGAGCACCTCGTTGAACGCCTGCTTCGCGGCGGCCATCCGGGAGCCGCCGTCTATGTCCCGCGTCCGCATGGAACCGCTGACGTCCAGTACGAGTTCGACCTTCGGAGCGGCCTGTTCCGTCTCGTCGGCCACAGCCGTGGACGGGACCGCGAGCCCGGCCGTCAGGGCGGCGAGCAGAGCGCAGACGCCTGCCGCCAGCCGTTGTCTTCTGATCATCGGCGGATCCTATTGATCAGAGGCGCCGGGCTCCAAAACGAGCGGGTTCGGCAGCGAGGTCCACTGGTCGCCCGGGGCGTCCGGGGACAGCCGCATCAGCGTCAACGCCTTCGTGGGCAACGGACCTTCACGCAGGGCCGCCAGGTCGGGGGTCCGAGGCAGGTCCGGGAGGGCGGCCGCCAGGGCCGCGCCCAGGGCGGACCCCGAACCCGCCGTGCCGGCGAGCGCGCCCGCCACCAGCGACCCGAACAGCTTGCGGCGCAGGGTCGTCACGTCGTCCGTGATCAGCCGGCCGGTCAGCGGCGGCGCGGCGATGCCGTGACCGGTCAGACGGGCCGGGCTGATACGGATGTCGGCGAGGTCGCGGTAGACGAGGCGGAGCGGCGAGTTGTCCGCAGCGAGGACCACCAGCAGATTCTGCCCGTGGGCTTCCAGCGCCACCCCCAGGTCCAGCAGCCGCAGACCGACCGTCAGGGCCAGGCGGGCGAACTCGGCCAGCCAGGCCGGGGAGTCCGGAAGGGCGGTGGTGGGCAGCGCCGCCACCGGCAGCACCCGCTCGCCGGGGCCTGCGTACAGCTCCGGCGACTCCCGCAGCAGCGCGGCCAGATCGGGCGAGTGGGCCGTCGCCGCGCCCAGGGTGCGGGTCACGTGCAACAGCCCGTCCGTGCGCGCGGCCAGGTCCGTGGCGAAGGCCGACAGGGCAGCGGACGCCCCGACGGAGTACGTGGAGATGTCCCGCACCGAGGAGGTCAGCCGGGCGCTCAACGCGGTCTTCACATGCGGGCCGCCGGGCAGCGCGAGCGTGCGCAGGGACATCAGCGGATGCGCGGGACGCCAGGGGTCGTACGACCGCTTCAGCACATGGGCCGCCTGCCAGGGGTGCACCGGAAGCAACAGGTGCTCCCCGTCCCGCAGTTCCTCCGGCCAGTCCCCGGACACCAGGCACTCGGCGGCCGGTACGGCGACCGTGCCGAGACCGACCACCGGCCGGTGCTCCGGACCGTACGCCAGCTGGTCCGCCACCGAGAAACCCGGCCGGGAACGGCAGTTGGGATGGAACGGATGCCCGTCCACCACCCGCTGCTCCCACTCCCAGTCCCGCTCGGGCCACTCCTCCGGACGATCCGCACCGGCCCGGGACAGCGCCAACGAGGCCACGCTGTGCCCTAGTTCCACCGCGAAGCCCGCGGCGTGCGGCACCGCGAGATCGCTCATCAGTCGCGCCGGATCGTCGTACCGCTCCCGGTCCAGGCGGACGGCGGTGACGTACTCGCCGGTCGCGTACGGGTCCGCGTGCGGGCCGTGCAGGGTCCGCCCGTCGGCCAGCCGCAGAGCGAGGCTGTGCGCCCCCCGGACCCGCCCGGTGACCCACGGCAGCGGCTCATGGGCGAGCCCCCGCCACAGCCGCGTCAGCACCGCCGCACGGGCACCCGGCAGCTCGGCCCTGTACCGGGCCAGCAGGCCGGGCCGGACGACGGCCAGCTCCTCGGCGACGTCGGCCTCGGCGGTGGGGGAGAGGTACACGGGGGCTCCTCCTCGGGTACGGGCAGCTCGGAGCACGATTGTCAGGGATGGCATTCATGCTGATCTCTTGGACCCCGGACGAAGGAACAGCCTCACGGACACCAGCCGTCCAGGTGTCCGGCGCAGCCGCCGGTACGCCGGCACAAGCGACCTTCGAACGCCTGCCCCCGGGGGCGATTCGGTCACCGGCATGCCCGTGGGCCCCGCCCACTCCCGCCCGCACAGGGGCGAATTCCCGACGCCACCGCTTTCCTCGCGCGCGGCGCCGGGACCAAGCGCTACTCAGTCCTGGCCACCGGCACCACGGATTCGGAAACGGAGCTGCGTGCCGAACTCGCCTGCAGAAACATGAACGTTCAGTGGATTCAGCTGGAGGAGAGCACCGAGCGCGGATAACCCGCCCCGGCATCGGCCGGCTGGAGGCTCCTCGGGTAAGGACAGCTCAGGGCAGGATGGTCAGGGAAGCCTTTCATACTGATCGCTCGGGCCCAGGACGAAGAACGAATGGATCGCGTGGACCTCAACCCCCCCGCCGACACCGTCGGACACCGCGCCGACGCCTACGCGGCCGCCCCCCTGCTCAACTGCCTGCTGCGAGAGGTCACCGAGCCGTACCCGGCCTCCGGGTCACGGCCGGTCTTCCGGCTGCCCGGGACCGGTCGGCTGCTGCGGGTGCGGCCCGGGCGGCGGCCCGCGGACCCCGAGGTGCAGGCCGCGGGGGACTGGCACCGGCTCGGCCACTCCGAGCTGGTCAAACTGGTCGCCGAGGAGCTGCGTCGGCACACGGGGCTGTCCAACGGTGACCTGCCCACCGAGATGATCGACAGCCGGGACGCGGTCGCCGCCCTGCTCACCGCCCGGGCCGGGGCGACGGTGCCCGAGGACCCGTATCTGCGCTCCGAGCAGTCCCTGATCACCGGCCACCCCTACCACCCGGCTCCGAAGGCGCGCGGTGGCGGCCCGGTCGCGACCTGGCTGCCGTACGCCCCCGAGGCCCACGCGCGGTTCCCGCTGGTGCTGCTCGGCGTCCTCGAGGACCAGGTGGCCGAGGAAGGGGACACCCGCGCCCTGGACGTCCTCGGCACGGCCCCGCCCGGCTACCGGCTGCTGCCCGCCCACCCCTGGCAGCTCGACCTCGTCGGCCGCGATCTCGCCCCGGCCTTCGCCGACGGCCGCCTGGTCCGGCTCGGCACCACCGCCTTCGAGGCCTGCCCGACGGCGGCGATCCGTACGGTGTACGAGCCCCGGCGCGACCTGTTCCTGAAGTTCAGCCTGGACGTGCGGATCACCAACGACATCCGTCGGCTGTGGCGTCATGACCTGCTGAAACTGCGCCGCACCGACGCGGCCGCCACCGCCGCCTTCGCCGCCATGGGCCCGCCCGCGGCCTGGCTGAGCGACCGTGGCTACCGCACTGCCGCCTTCGCCTTCGAGGAGCTGGCGGTGCTCGTGCGCGACGGATTGCGCGGCCACCTCCTGCCGGGCGCAACGCCCCTGCTCGCGGCAGGGCTCGCGGAGGGCTTCGAGGCCAGCCCCCTGGCCGCCACGGCCGACCCGGACGCCTGGTGGGAGGCGTACCTGCGGCAGGTGGTCCCGCCCGCCCTCACGGCGTTCGACGCCCACGGGGTCGTGATCGAGGCGCACCTGCAGAACACCCTGGTCGCCGTGGACGAGGCGGGCATGCCCGTGCAGGCGCTGTTCCGGGATGCCGAGGGCGCCAAGGTCCTGCCGGACGTGCCCCGGGCCGCCGGCTGGGAGCGGCTCGTCTACTGCCTGGTGGTCAACCACCTCAGCGAGATCGCCGCCGCCCTCGCCGAACACCACCCCGGCCTCGACCCCTGGCCCGCCGCCCGCCGCGAACTCGCCCGCCACGACCTGCCCGAGATCCCCGCCCTGCTCACCTCACCGACCCTGCCCGGCAAGACCAACCTGCTGCTGCGCTGGACGGGAGCGGACGGCGCGGACGCCCGCTACTTGCCGCTGCCGAACCCGCTGGCTGACAGGGGCTAGGGTCTGTCCGGCAGGGTCATGCCGGAGGCGCGGGACACCTCCTAGCCCTTCAGCTCCCGCCCCCCGAACGCCCCCGTCCCGTCCGCCTGCTTCCACCAGGTCTCCAGGCCCGTCTGGTCGAGCGTCCGCCAGCTCGGGGTCTCCTGGACCAGGGCCCGACCGAGCCGTCGCCCCAGGTCGACCATGACCCGGCCGGAGGGCGTGCGTTCGGCGTCGTACGCGGCCAGGGCCTCGGGCCAGGTGGTCGTCGACGTCAGGGCCGACTCCAGGACCGTGGCGTCCTGCAGCGCCTTGACGGCACCCGCGCCGGTGTGCGGTCGTGCCACCGCGGCCGCGTCGCCCATGAGCAGCGCACGGCCCACCGTGTAGCGGGGCGCCGTGAAGTCGTACATGGGCTGCAGGAACAGCTCGTCGTGGGTCGTCTCCCGTACCAGGTCGCCCCAGTAGGGAGGCAGCAAATCGGCGGCGACGTACGCCAGATGGGCGCGCAGTCCGTCGCCCGCCGTGCCCGGAGGCAGGCTCGTGGGCGTCTCCAGGCCCTGGTCCAGGCCCGGCGGCGGGGCCGTGTACAGGACCCAGTTGACCCGGTGGCCGCCGTCCGTCCCGTCCGGGATCCGGTACACGATGAGATGGCCGCCCTCGAAGACGACGTACGCGCACTCGTCCTCGGCCCACAGCTCCGGCTCGCGCAGCCGGGCCGACGGGTAGGCGCCGCGCCAGGCGAGGTAACCGGCGTACCCGGGGCGGACGTCGGCGTACACGGCCGCACGCACCGTGGAGCGGTAGCCGTCGGCGCCGATCACCACGTCGTATCGCTCGGTGCGCCCGTTCGCGTGCACCTCGGCGCCGTCCGGTGTCACCTCGACCGCCTCGACGGCCGAGCCGGGCCGGAAGTCCGCCGTCCCGGGCACCCGGCGGCGCAGCTCGTGCCAGAGCGGTCCCCAGGTGTAGGTGCGGAACGGGAAGGGCATCACGGCGATCACGCGGCCCAGCGGGCCGTTCGCCGCCACGTCGTCGCGGACGTACCAGCGGCGGCGGGCCATCCGCACCCACGGCATCGAGGCGTCGAGATGGCCGGCCGCCTCCAGTTCCGCGTAGCGGGTGTTGTGTACGGCGAGTCCGACCCCACGGTCGGCCAGGCGACCCGACGCGCGCTCGTACACCGTGATCGTCTCGGTCCCTCCCCGCCCCAGCGCGAGCGCCGCCGCGCAGCCCGCGATGCTCCCGCCCACGACCGCGACCTTGCCACCACGCATTCGGCGTCCCCTTCGTCGTCCGCGGCGCCGGTCCGGTGCGCCGCGCGGGACCATGCTGCCAGCCCCGCGATCACGCAGCCCGGGAATCCACGCCGACGGCTGGATCCCGCCGTGCCTCACCCAGAGTCGTGATCAGCGGCGGGAAAACGTGTGGGCGGGCTTGCGGCGGGCTGGTTGCTTCGCGGACGTACCAGCGGCGGCGGGCCATCCGTACCCACGGCATCGAGGCGTCGAGACGGCCTCTCTGCAGTTCACCGCCGAGTCGTCGTCGAACGGCATGGTCGAGCGCGACTTCACCGTGGGCGACGTCCCCGGTGTTCTCCGGTCGCCGGCCTCCGGCGCCGATCGCGCACCGCTGGTCCTGATGGGCCACGGCGGCGGCGCCCACAAGAAGCATGCGGCGATGGTGGGTCGCGCCCACCTTCTCGTGACCGGCTGCGGCTTCCATGTCGCCGTCATCGATGCGCCCGGCCACGGCGACCGGCCGCGCTCCGCGCACGACGAGCAGGACATCGCCGCGCTGCGCAAGGCGCAGGCTGCGGGCGAGCCGGAAGGCCCGATCGTCGTCCCGTACGACGCCCGTCCGGCGGAGCTTGCCGTGCCCGAGTGGCAGGCGACCCTGGACGCCCTTCAGGAACTTCCGGAGATCGGCGCCGATGGGCCGGTGGGCTACGTCGGCATCGGCCTGGGCACCGCGATCGGGATGCCGCTGGTGGCGGTCGAGCCCAGGATCACGGCCGCGGTCTTCGGCATGCACTGGCCCGATGCCATGTTCGGGGCGGCGAAGCAGATCACCGTCCCGATCGAGTTCGCCCTTCAGTGGGACAACGAGCGCATCCCGCGTGAGGCCGGCCTCGCGCTGTTCGACGCCTTCGCCTCGCAGGAGAAGACGTCGCACGCCAACGCGGGCAAGCACTTTGAAATGCCCAGGTTCGAGGCGGACAGCGCGGTCCGGTTCCTCGCCCGGCATCTTGGCCGGGCGGTCCCCTCACCGGCCTGAGGCGAGCGGCAGCGGCGTCCGGTCCGCCCATCGGGCGCCGTTACCGGCCAAGTCAGGGGCAGTCGTATGTGAGAGGGGGCAACCGTGCGGACTGCCGGCGTGCCCGGTGGGGCCGGACCCACCCCACCGGGTCGCCTTCGTTGGGGAAGTTCCCGACTGTCGGAGCGGGACCGCGTACCGGCATATTCGGCTGGTGACCAAAGAGTTCCCCGCGGATCTGACCATCCGCCCCGCCCGTGCCGAGGACTACACACAGGTGCTCTCCGCGCTCGACGCCTGGCGCGTGGGGCCGCACGACGCACGTGAAGAGGCACCGCTGTCGAGGTTCCTCTTCGAGGACTTCCTGGCGACCGGCTTTGCGGCCGAGAACACCGACGGAGGACTCGCGGGGTTCCTGGTCGGCTCTCTCTCGCAGAGCGACCGGCGCGCGGCACACGTCCATCAGGTCGCCGTGGACCCCCGAGTGCGCCGCCGGGGCGTGGCGACCGTGCTGTATGAGAGGTTCTTCGCCGCGGTACGGGCGCACGGCCGGCACCTGGTCCGGTGCCACGCGGCCGCCGGCGCCGCCGCGATGCTCCATGAGCGGCTCGGATTCGTGCCGTCGCCGGAGACGACTGCCGTTGTGCTCGACCTCGACACCTGCCCGCAGAGCGGCAGCGGACGGGCGGACGCCACACCGAGTGCCGTCGGCGCGCTCCGCCTGAGAATCCTCGAGCCGGTCTTCGCTCTGGAACACCGCGCGGATCGCCGGGAGCCCGGGGACGGGACATGGCATGCCATGGTGCAGGCGCCGGAGGGCCTCACCGTGATCAGGGAGGCGGGCCCGGCCACTCCGGAGGCCGAGCGGTGGATCGGCCTGTACGACGCCGACGCCGGACACGGCCTGGATGTACCGGGGCTGCTGGCCGCTGTGGTGAGTCCCCTGGCCGGCGCGGCCGTGCCGGTCTTCGTGGCCTCCACCTACCACGCGGACATGGTGCTGGTGCCGAGGTCATTCCAGCACGAGGCGTGTGCCGCCCTGCGGGATGCGGGGCACGAGGTCCGCGGTCTCGCGCCCAGACCGCTTTCCCGCTGAGTCCGCGAACCGGCCTGCGACATCACGGCGATTCGGCACTTCCAGTGGCGTCCGCCCCATCGCTCGGAGAGGATCACCCGCATGGCTTCAACAGTGACGAACATGACGGTCGACTGTGCAAATGCGTACCAACTGGCCCGGTTCTGGAGCGAGGTGACAGGACATCCACTCGACCCCGAGGACGAACCGGGCGACGACGAGACGGAGATCATGCTGCCGGGCGGTCCGGCCCTGCACTTCAACGAGGTACCGGAGCCGAAGGCGGGCAAGAACCGGCTCCACCTCTGCCTGCGTCCCGACACCTCGCGGGACGCGGAGGTCGAGCGGCTGCTGACGCTGGGCGCCTCCCTGGTCGACGACCACCGAAAGCCCAACGGCTGGGGGTGGGTCGTGCTCGCCGACCCGGAGGGCAACGAGTTCTGCATCCTCCTGGCCGAATCCGAACGAGCCGAACTGCCCCCGATGTCCTCGTAGCCCGCAATGAGTGATCCTGTGTCACAGCAGGGATCAGGCGGCGAGATTGGCCTGAACTGGTACTTCCGTCCTCGATGTTGACAACGAGTGCCCGCTATCTCAGGATCTAAGACGGCGTCACCGGCGGGGCCTGACCAGCTCTTGGGAACGTTGCGCGAGGTGACTGGGTGGCGTGCCCCCGGGTTCGTGTTCCGCTCGGTCCTCTTTCGCGTCGAGCAATGCGTGGCTGGAAAGCGACGCGTATTCTCCAGGGAACGTAATGGCGAATCCTTTGGGGTTTCATTACTGTGGCCTCCACGTGCTGACCAGAACGTGATGTATGCACAGGTGAACCGCTTGCCTGCTGCAGAACTGTTGCGTTGCACGGATGGATCAATCGCCAAAACGGGGAGATGTCGTGACAGAGACGGGCAACGAGATCACCTATACCGTGGTGGTCAACGACGAGGAGCAGTACTCCATCTGGCCGGTGGGTCGTGAACTCCCGGACGGCTGGCGGGAGGTCGGCGTGACGGGCGCGAAGCAGGAGTGTCTGGCCCACGTCGAAGAGGTGTGGACCGACATGCGCCCGCTGAGCCTCCGCAACGCGATGACCGAGTAGAAAACCGGTAAGGGCCTCGCATCGCCATTTCCTTCCGGAGGAATGGCCTGGGGATTGAGTCGCGGCCCCGCAGTGGGCCGCGGCTCGGGCCCCATGTTTTCTTGTTCGTTCCAAGGATGACCGCCGTGTGCGGTTCGACAACCTCATGACCAGAAGAGGGAAACCGAAGTAATCATTGGCAACGGGGGATCGGCATTGTCCGGCACAATCAACGGCACATGTTTCACCGGACGGCAGCGGGAATTGAGCACTCTTGCGAAAGCTCTCCGCAATCGGCAAGGACGCCCCGGACTCATCAAGATTCCGGGGGAAGCAGGTGTAGGGAAGACCCGGCTGCTGACGGAATTCCTGGACCTCGCGACGGAGATTCCTGACGTCACCGTGGTGGCCAGCACCGCCGCCGAGCGTCAGCACGGTCCATTCGACGGCCTCACCACGCTCCCGCCGCTGCACGGGCTCGCGGAGCCCGGCGGGCTGGTGCTGCTGGTCGACGACCTGCACGATGCGACGCATCAGATCAACATCGCCCTGGAGCAACTGCTCCGCCATCCGCCACGATCAGATCTCACCGTCGTGCTGGCGTACCGGCCCCGGGGAATCGCGAACCGGCTGCTCGCCGCGCTCGGTGCCGCGCAGTCGCAATGGGACATCGAGGAACTCCCGCTGGCCGGGCTCAGCAGCGAAGCGGTCGAGGAGCTCCTCCCGGAACACCTCTGCGGCCGCCACCAGATGACGCTGCATCAGGAGAGCGGCGGCAATCCGCGCTATCTGCAACTCCTGATGTCGCTCTGCCAGGGTCCGGGCTGCCGGGGCGAGTCCCTGCTCAGGACCGACGCGGAGATCCCCGTCGAGCTCGCCGCCCCGATACTGATGGACCTGGACCGGCTGTCCGCCACGACCCGGCTCGTGGCGCAGTCGGCGGCGGTCGTGGGCGAGACCTTCGAACCCGAAGTGGCCTCCGCGGTCGCGGAACTGGACCACCCGACCGTACTGGTCGCCCTCGACGAACTACTGGCACGGGACCTGATCCAGGCGGCCCCGGTGCCCGCCCGATTCGGCTTCCGCCACCCCGTCGTCCGCGGCGTCGTCTACCGCACAGCGCCGGACGGCTGGCGGCTCGGTGCGCACGCTCGAGCCATCGACGCACTGCGCAGCCGGAACCAGCCGGCTGTCCGCATCGCCGAGCACGTGGAACGGGTCGGCGGCGAAGGGCCGGAGCGGGGCGCGGCTCTCATCGCCGCGGCCCGTGCCATCGAGCTGAGCGCCCCGGACACCGCCGCCGCCTGGTACCGCACGGCGTTGCGGCTCACCGGCGACGGTTCCGAGCACCGTGAGCGGCGACGCGAACTGCTCACCGCGCTGGCCCGCGGCGCCGTGCTGACCGGACGTCTCAGCGACGGCTGGGAGGCGCTCGTCCGGCGCGACGGGCTGGTCGAGGGCAAGGCGGACGTCAGCGCCGACGCGGCCATGGCGGTCGAGTGCCGCGCCGTCCTCGCCCAGTACGCCGGCCGGTACACCGAGGCGCGCGCCATGCTGCACCGGGCACTGACCCGCAGCGACTCCACGGTGGGCGCCACACGGCTGCGGCTGGCCCTGGCGGCCACCACCGTCTGGGACACGGGATGGGAGTGGTCCGAGGACGCTCTGCTCGGAGCCGTCGGCAGCGGCGACCAGATGCTGCAGTCGCTCGCACTCGCCATCCATGCCATGGCCGCCCTCGCCAAGGGTGCTTCGGTGACCGCCGGGCGCAGTGCCAGCGAGGCGGCACAGCTGATCGACCGGCAGACCGACGACCAACTGGCCCACGGACTCGACGCGGTGTGGCACCTCGGCTTCGCCGAACTCCACCTCGAACGCCGCACACAGGCGGCGCGGCACTTCAGCCGTGGCCTCGCCGTCAGCAAGGCCTACGGCCAGTGGCAGTCGACGATTCCGCTGCTCGTCGGGCTCGGCTCCGTCCACTTGCGGCAACGGCACCTCGAAGGTGCCCAGAGCCATGCCGAGCAGGCGATACGGCTGGCGCAGAGCCCCGGCTGCGAGGACCTGCTCGCGATGGCACTGACCCTGCGCGCGCAGACGGCACTGGCGGAGGGGGCCGTTCTGAACTCCCTCGCCGACAGCCGTGCCGCGTGCGAAGCGGTCACCCCGGACAGCCCCACTTGGCGCCAGGCCCGGCTGGCGCAGGCTGCTGCACTGCTCGCGAACGATGACCCCGCCGGCTGCCTGGCAGCCGTCCTCGACGCCGGGGGCGGCCCCGCGCTGCCCGAACTCCCGTTGTGGGACCACCCCCGCGCCTACGACCTGATGGGCCGGTCGGAACTCGCGCTGGGCCGCAGGGCCGAAGCCCGCACCTGGGTGGACCGGCTCCAGGCCGCGGCCGAGACGCTGGGACTTCCGGGAGGGACCGGGCCGGTCGCGACGGCTCGGGCCCGGGTGGCCGACGACCCGGCCGAGGCCCTGGCCCACGCCCTGGAGGCCATCGACGCAGGCACGGCGAACGAGCGGGTGCTGGAGGCCGGGACAGGGCACCTGCTGGCGTCCCAGGCTCTGCTGGCCCTCGGCGCCCCCGCCGGGGCCGAGAAGCATCTCGATGCCGCGGAGGCGGCGGTCACCGGCTGCGGAGCGCGGGATCTCGCTCCACGGGTGCGGCAACTGCGGGCCGAGTTGCACGCCGCCACCGCGGCGACGGCAGAGCCTCCGGCGGAGCAGTACATGCTCAGCCAGCGGGAGTTCGAGATCGCACGTCTGGTCAGCCAGGGCCGGACGAACCGGCAGATCGCCCGTCAGCTCGACGTCAGTCACAAGACGGTGGAGACCCACCTCGGCAGGATCTTCACCAAGCTCAACGTCTCGTCGCGCGCCGAGATCGCGAGCATGGTCGGCCGTTCCTCGGTGATCGCGCGGCCTCGACGGACGGCTGCCGTCCGCTGAACAGCACCTGTGGCGGATGCCGGCACCCTGTGTCGGCATCCGCCACAGTCATGCCCGTACCCAGGGGTTTTGCGGCATCCGCACACCAATCCTCCTCCTGCCCCGGGTGACAGTCAGGGTAATGACCGACAAGTCCCGCAGCCCCGGCGATGACAGGGTGGTCGCAGACTCTGGTGGCCGTCACGACCCACAACGGGCCCGGCATCACAACAGGTTTCGATCCAGCGGAGGGATGTATGGGGGCCTTCGGCGCGGCCGCGAGCGACTTCATGGAGGAGCGGATGAAGGGGCTCGCGGAGGAAACGGTCCAGGAAGGCTTCGCGATACTGCCGGGCGCACAGCTGCGCCCGCTACTGCCGGAGAGCGAGTTCACCACGTTCGCCCGGTTCTGGTCCGACCTTCCGCTCGACACGACCCTGCACGACGGCGGACGGTACCGCCACCGCCGATACGGCCGGCTGCGTGTCGAGATCGGCGACGACGGAACCCAGTTCGAGGTCCTGCCCCACAAGACCTTCCGGCAGGACGGGATCCCGCTCTGGAAGGGCGCGGACCGGGAGTTCGCACCGGCCGGGGACGAAGCCCTGCTGCACCCGGCGATGACCGCCCTGGTGGGCTTCGACACCAACCTGGCGCGCAGCATCACGGGGCAACGGAGCTGGGAAGTGGGAATCCACCAGATCCGTATGGTCGCCCACGCCGGAGAACAGGGCCTGCCGACACCTGAGGGACGGCACCGGGACGGACACTGCTACATCGGCATGCACCTGATCCGCCGAGACGGTTGTGTGGGCGGCGAGTCGACGGTGTACCCGGACAGCGGTGAGGCGGTGCGGCTGACCCTGACCGAACCCATGGACTCGGTCTTCGTCGACGACCGGCTCGTCACCCACGAGGTGTCGCCGACCGAGGCGGTGGGCGAGACGGGAATCCGGGACATGCTGCTGGTCGACATCAACCCCTTCGGCAGCGACGCATGACCCGGCCGGTCGGCGCGGACGAGATCGAGCTGCTGCGCGCCATCGTGGCCGTCCCGTCCTTCTCGGGGCAGGAGTCGGAGCTGGCCGGCCTGCTGACCGAGCGGCTGGCGGCGGCCGGCTTCGACACGCACGTCGACGCGGTCGGCAACGTGCACGGTGCGGTCGGCGATCCGGACGGCCCCGAGGTTCTGATGCTCGGCCACATCGACACGGTCCCGGGCACCCTGCCGGTGCGACTGGACGGAGATGTGCTCAGCGGCCGGGGCTCGGTCGACGCCAAGGGCTCCCTGGCGACGATGATCTGTGCCGCGGCCCGGCTGGCGGACCGGATCCAGGGGCGCCTGGTCGTGATCGGCGCGGTCGGGGAGGAAGCCACCTCGCACGGTGCCCGGCATCTCCTGCACCGCAGCGCCCCCGACGCCCTCATCATCGGCGAGCCCAGCGGTGTGCACTCCATCGGGATCGGCTACAAGGGCGTCTTCCGGTTCCGGATGGAGTTCACCCAGCCGCCGGCCCACACCAGCTCCGACCGACCGACCGCGGCCGAGGCGGCGTTCGCCTTCTGGCAGACCCTGCGTGCGGAACTCGCCCCGGACCACGAGGAGGCACCGCTGTTCGAACGCGCGCTGCCCACCATCGTGGGGATGACCGCGGACCTGGAGCGGGCCGCGCTCGAGATCTCCTGCCGGACCCCGCTCGGCTTCGATGCCCCCGCCCTGACGTCCTGGCTCGCGGCGGTGCCCGGCAGCCGGGTCACCGTGATCGAGGAGGTGCCCGCCGTGCGTGCCTCCCGCACGAATCCCGTGGTGCGGGCCCTGGGGGCGGCCCTGTCCCGCAGGGACGCACGTCCCGTGCCCAAGCTCAAGCTCGGCACCTCCGACTGGAACGTGGTCGCGCAGTACTGGCCGGTGCCGACGGCCGCCTACGGGCCCGGCAACTCCCGGCTCTGTCACAGCGACGACGAACACATCGAGATACCCGAGTACCTGGCTGCCATCGATGTGCTGACCGATGCGTTGCCACGGCTCGTCGATTCGCTGCGCTCTGCTCCGGCTCACCAGGACGCCGCGCAGACGGGAAAGGGAGCGTCAGATCGTGACCGCAGAAGCCAAGAAGCTGGCCGTCCTCACGTCGAGGGTGCGGCTGGAGGAGCGGCTGCTCCTCGCTGAGCTGCGCAAGCGGGACATCGACTTCGACCAGATCGACGCACGGAAGTTCTTTGTGCGGCTGGACAACGGAGAGCCGCTGCGGCTGCCGTACGGGGGAGCGCTCAGCAGGGAGATCTCACACACCAGGAACTTCTACGCCTGCCGGCTCCTCGAGCACGCCGGAGTCCCGGTCGTCAACAGCTCGCGGATCATCGGTCTGTGCGGTGACAAGCTGCTCACCACGCTGGCCCTGCGCGACGGCGGGCTGCCCACGATCCGCGCCCTGGCCGGACTGACACCGGACGCCGTGCTCGACGAGCTGGACGACTTCGGATACCCGGCGGTGGTCAAGCCGCTCACCGGGTCCTGGGGCCGGCTGGCCGCACGGATGCACGACCACGAACAGGCCGAGGCGCTCCTGGAGCACCGGGCCGCGCTGTCCGGACCGCAGCACCAGATCACCTTCGTCCAGCAGTACGTCGACAAGCCCGACCGGGACATCAAGGCCTACGTGTTCGGCGGCGAGGTCGTCGGCGCGATCTACAAGGTGCGGCACGACCACTGGCGCACCAACACCGCGCGCGGAGGCCGGGCCGAGGTGTGTCCCCTCACCGACGACCTGGTCAAGTTGCTGCAGGACACAGCCAACGCGATCGGCGAGGGCGTCCTGGGGGTGGACGTGATCGAGGACCGTGACGGCCGGTACTTCGTCAACGAGGTCAACCACACGCCGGAGTTCCACGGTGCCATCGAGGTGCTCGACGTGGACCTGGTCGGCGCCTACGTCGACTACGTCATGGGCCAGCTGAAGTTGTGGGGCGGCCGGTGAACCGGTTCGTTCCGGTCCCGATCGAGGGGCCGCTGCCCTGTGCCGGGCAGCTCGTCGAGGTGCCCGAGGGGCGCTACGACTGGCTGTGCATCGAGATGAGCGTCCCGGCGGAAGCGGACACCGGCGAAACGGCGTGGCTGCACTACGAGAACGGCGTCGACCCCGAGCACTTCGTGCTCCCGCCGGCCGGGCTCACCCGGGTCTGGCTGCCGGTACCGCGTCGGCAGGCACTTCGAGCCGTACGGCTTCCGGTCGCCCCGGCCCTCACCGTCCGCACGATGGCCGCGGTCGTCTCGCGGCACAGCACCGAGAAAGAGAGGCCGAGGGCATGACCGATGCCGTCAAGCTGGCCATGTTCGGCGGCAGCCGCGTGATCGGCAAACAGGACGTGACCAGGGAACTGGTCGGCTGGCCCGTGGTGACGGACCGGGAACACGAGGCGCTTCGCGGCGTCCTGGACCGGGGCCTGTTCACCTCCAACGACGGCGGCCGCGGCGAGGTCAGCGCGCTCCAGCAGGAATGGGCGCAGTACGTCGGCACCGCACACTGTGCCGCGGTCGCCAACGGCACCGCGGCCCTCGAACTGTCGCTGGCGGCACTGGACATCGAGCCGGGTTCGGAAGTCCTGGTACCCGCCCTGACGTTCATCGGCAGCGCGGTGCCGATCATCCAGCGTCGCCTCGTGCCGGTGTTCGTCGACATCGACCCGGTCACGTACACCATGGACCCGGTCGCGGCGGAGAAGGCGGTGACCGGCCGGACCAGGGCCGTCATCGCCGTACATCTGCACGGACTGCCCTGTGACATGGCCGCGCTGCGCGCGCTGGCCGAGCGACACGGCCTGCACCTGATCGAGGACGCGGCCCAGGCCCAGGGCGCCGCCTACCGAGGGCGGCGGACCGGCTCGATCGGTGACATCAACGCCGTGAGCCTGAACGTCGTGAAGAACCTGCCGACCTGCGGCGAGGGCGGCCTGGTGACCACCGACGACGAGGAACTGCACGAACGGGTGGTGCTGTACCGCCAGTTCGGCGAGGAGCTGCGGTCCGGCAGGGAACGCGACTACATCTCACGGCTGGCGGCAGGCAACGAGAAGATGAGCGCGGTGCAGGCCGCCTTCACCCGTTGCCAGCTGAGCCGCCTGGACGTCGACTCGGCCGCCCGTGACCGGGTGGTGCGGGGTTTTCTCGGCAGGCTGGGCGAGCTGCCCGGGGTGACGGTGCCGACCTGTCCGGAGGACCGCACGCACGCGTGGCACATCCTGCGGCTGCGCTTCGATCCGGTCGTCGCGGGCTTCCCCGAGCTGTCGCCCGGCGCGTTCCGGGCGACGGTGCAGCGGGCGCTGCGTGCCGAGGGCGTGCCGGTGCAGCCCTACCAGGTGGTGCCGCTGCCGGGGCAGCCCGCCTTCCGTGACCTGGGAGTGCCGGTCACCGACTACGAGGTCAGTCTGGCAGTGATCGACGACTCGGTCACCCTGCAGCGCTGGCATCTGAACCCCCGCTGCGAGCCGGTGCTCGATCTCGTCGTGCGCGCCTTCGAGAAGGTGTGGGACCGACTGGGCCAACTGGCCCCTGCGGCGGCCGCGATGGACTACCGGCCACCGTGGCACCGGGTGCTGGGCGGAGCGGCCCGATGAGCGCCGGAACGGAGCGGACCGCCGTCGTGTCCGACCGGGCTCTGGCCGACCGCGCCTACCGGGTGCGGGAGCACGTGCTGCGCATGGGCGCGTCCGAGCACGGTGCGCACATCGGCGGCAGCCTCTCCTGCACCGACGTATTGGTGCACCTGTACACGGAGGTGCTGCGGCTGCGGCCGGACGAGCCCGACTGGCCCGGACGGGACCGGTTCGTGCTCAGCAAGGGACACGCCGCGCCCGCGCTGTACGCGGTGCTGGCCGAGATCGGCGTCATCGACGTCGAGGAGCTGGAGACGTACACCCAGCGGGGCAGCCGCCTGGCGGGCCACCCCCTGGGCAGGCTGCCGGGCGTGGAGTTCCCCACCGGGTCGCTCGGCCACGGGCTGTCGCTCGGCGCCGGTGTCGCGCTGGCGATGCGCAGGCTCGGGCGGGACAGCCGCGCCTTCGTGCTGCTCGGCGACGGTGAACTGCAGGAAGGTTCTGTCTGGGAGGCGGCGATGGTGGCCGCCCAGTACCGGCTGGACAATCTGGTCGCGGTGGTGGACCGCAACGGTCTGCAGATCACCGGGGACACCGAGGACTGCGTCGCACTGGAGCCGCTGGCCGAGCGATGGCGCAGCTTCGGCTGGCACGCCGTCGAGGTGGACGGTCACGACCACGCGGCGCTGCGCGCGGTGTTCGGGACGCTGCCCGCGGTGACGGACCGTCCGACCGTGGTCATCGCCCGTACGGTCAAGGGGCGCGGTGTCGCCCTGTTCGAAGGAAAGAAGAAGAGCCACTCCGTCCAGCTCACACCGCGGCTGTACCAGCGGGCGAAGGCGGGGCTGAAGGCAGGCAGGCAGTCATGAGCGAAGTGATCACCGACGTTCCCGCGACGGCTCTGCCGGACTGGGCCGAGCGCTATGCCGTTCCCGCCCGGGAGGCCTACCGCCGCACCCTGCTCGACCTGGCCCGCCTCGATCCGCGGATCTTCTGCGTCGACTCCGACATGGGCGGTCTGGAGGACGGCTTCGGACAGGAACTGCCCGACCAGTACGTCAACGTGGGCATCGCGGAGGCGAACCTGATGGGTGTGTCCGCGGGCCTGGCCCATTCCGGGCTGCTGCCCTACGCCAACACCATCTCCAGCTTCGCCGCGAGCAGGGCGGCCGAGCAGGTGAAGATCGACGTCGCCGGCAACAACCTGCCGGTCCGCATCGTCGTGACGCACGCGGGGGTGTCCGCCGGACACTACGGCCCCACGCATCACGCCCTTGAGGACATCGCGCTGATACGGCCGCTGCCCCATATGACCGTCGTCGTTCCGTGCGACGCCGCCGAGACCGAGGCCGCCGTGCGGGCCACGGCCGATCTGCCGGGCCCGCTGTTCCTCCGGCTCGGCCGGGCGCGCACCCCGCTGGTCAACACGGAGCCGTACGAGTTCAGGGTCGGCGAGGCACGCCTGCTGCGGGAGGGCGACGACGTCACCCTGGTCGCCAGCGGCCCGTACCCCGTGGTGATGGCCCTGGAAGCCGCCGACCTGCTGGCCCAACAGGGCTGCAGCGCCCGCGTGTTGAACATGCACACGATCAAGCCGCTCGATGTGGCGGCGCTGGGGCGCGCGGCCCGGGAGACCGGCGGCCTGGTCACGGTGGAGGACCATGTGCGGGTCGGCGGGCTGGGGGCCGCCGTGTGCGAGGCGGTCGCGGAGGACCATCCGTGCCCCGTGCGTCGCATCGGGGTGCCCGACGCCTACCTCGACTTCGTCGCCGACGAGCGGAGTCTGCTGGAGCACGCGGGAGTGAGCCCGGAGCGGATCGCGGAGGCAGCGTGCGACATCGTCCGGCGGCGGGGGTGATCCCGTCACCCTCCGGCCTCGGCCTGGCGGCGCACGGCCGGACTGCGCCACCAGGCCAGCAGTTCGGGGTGGGCCTGCCGTGGTGTGCGGAAGGCGGCGATGTGGGACGCGGGCCGGTCGAAGAACACCTCGCCGCTCCCGGCCGGCTCGCCCTCCCGCGCCAGAGTGCCGTGCACGAGGCGGAGTCGGGTGGCAGGGGCGGACGGCCAGAAGTCGGCTCCCAGCGAGCCGACGGTGCCAGAGGCCGGGGCTTCGTCGCCCGACAGGAGACGGGTACGGCAGACGGTCCCCCCGGGCGCCGCCCGCCACTCGACCAGCAGGCCGGGGCCGGCCGGAGCGGCGTCGTGCGCGACCGGCGTCGGCTCCGTGCGCACATCCCGCTCCATCCGCACCTCGGACAGCGGTTTGTCGCCGGCCGGGAAGTGCCGCACGGTGCCGTACCCGACGCGGGCGTAGAACGCCGGATTGCCCCGCTCCACCACCGCGTCGAGTGCCACCCGGGACACGCCGCACGCCAGTGCCTCGGCCTCCAGTCGCCGCAGCAGCCGGCGTGCCGCCCCGGTACGCCGGCACGACGGAGAGACGGCCAGGCGCCGCACCTCCCAGACGTGTGGGGAGCTGCGCACGGCCCGCACGGTGCCCACCACCCGGTCCGAAAGCTCCGCCACCCAGAGCAGCTGTCCGGCGGCAACGTCGTCCAAGAGTTCGCCGGTGTGGGACCGGGCCCCGTCGGCGGTCGGCAGACCGGGCACGAGATCGCCCGCGGAATAGGCGTCCCTGATGACCCGGGACACCGATTCGGCCAGTTTTCCCGGAACGGAACTTATGAGGTTCACGTGCATCCCCAAATGATAAGCACCGTCATAGACGTGTCGGCTGTCTGTGACAATCTCGGTATCGGAAAGTCCGGAGCCGGCGACGAATACGGCTTCAATATCTGGCGCAACACCTTCCCCGCCGAGGACCTTCCCGCTCCGGGATCCTCGGTGACGGTCGCCGGGGTGGAATTCGAGTTCCCGCCGCGGGCGACCGGCACGGGGGACAACATCCGCTGCCGCGGGCAGCTGATCAGCCTGCCGCCGGGTCACTACGACTGGTTCTACCTCCTCGGCGCGGCCGAACGGCGCACCGAGGACGAGGTGGAACTGCACTACGCCGACGGTACGGCGCGCACCGCTTGGCTGCGGATGTCGGACTTCTGGCCCGAGACGGAGGCCTGGTTCGGCGAACCGGAGGCGTTCCGCGCGCAGGGCCTGCGCTACCCCCGGCACACCCAGCACGGACACCGGCCCGTCGTCTGGCAGCAGCGCATCCCGGTGACCGTGCCGGGGGAGCTGGTCGCACTACGCCTGCCGGACAACCCCGCCATGCACGTGTTCGCCCTCACGGCGGTGACGGACCCGGAGGTGCGCCGTGCGGGTTGAACTGGACGGGGTCCGCCCCTGGCGGCACGAACTCGGCCACTGCCTGCACACCACCGCCGGGGTGCTGCTCGCCCAGCGCGGAATGGACCCGGTGGTGGTCCTCGGCGCCGCCTGGGGGTTCCACTACCCCGGCGATCTGCGGCGGGAGGAGTACTACCTGCCGGGGTCCGCCGACTCGCTGTTCAGCGGTCTGGCGCCCTACCACGGGATCCACTCGCGCTGGCACACCCCGGCGGACGCCGGGCAGGGCTGGCAGGAGGTGCGCGCCGAGCTGATCGCGGGCCGTGCCGTCGCCGTCGCCGCGGACAACTTCCACCTGCCGTTCCGGCCCGCGTACCGGGACGTGCACACCAACCACCTGATGGTGGTCCACGGGTTCGACGACGAACGGGCGGAGGTCCTCGTGACCGACCCGGTTCCGCCGGCCTTCCAGGGCGCGATCCCGCTGGACGCCCTCACCGCCGCGCGCGACTCCGGGAATCCGGTGCGGCACGACCGCGACATGTTCTTCACCTCCAATCCGATCGGCAACCGCTGGCTGCAGGTGGACTTCCCGTCCCCGCAGCCGGCGTTCGACCCGGCCTTCGTCCGCCGGGTGCTCACCGGGAACCTGCGCGGCCTCACCGCACCGGACGATGCGGGGACCTCGGGACTGGCCGGTCTGAGCGGCTTCCTTGCCGGCGCCTGGGAGCGGCTGCCGGACAGCGAGGACCTGGTGGACGAGGTGTTCATCGTGGCCGGACCGGTCCTCGCGGTGACCGGCCTGCACGCCTCCTTCCTGGAGCTGGCCGGACGGCGCTTCGGCGACAGCCGTCTGCTGGAGCTCGCCCGGCTCGTCGACGCGGTCGCGCACCACTGGTCGGCGCTGCGGATCGCGGTCGCCACCGCACGCTCCGACCGGGCCGGTGCCGTGGCCGGCCTGCGGCGCCGCTCGACCCGGCTCGTCGCCGCTTACGAACACGCCCTGGAAGCCATGGCGGACTACCTGTCAGGGGTTTCCCCTACTGTCCCCGAGTCCCCGATTTCGACAGCCTCTAGGTGTTGAATGCGTTCCCATGGGTGGAGGTAATAAATGATCGTGGCCTGCCCTGAATGTGTCGCGAACGTGGAACTCAAGGAAAAGCCCGAACTCAACGAAATCATCGAATGCGGTGATTGTGCGGGTGAGCTCGAGGTCATTTCCCTCGACCCGCTGCTCGTCGCCGTGGCGCCGGAGGTCGAGGAGGACTGGGGCGAGTGATCAGCGTCGGGGTCGTCGGCGGCGCCGGCTACATCGGAGGAGAACTGCTCCGGATCCTCTCCGGACACCCGGAAGTGGACATCACCGCGGTCACCTCGGCCCGGCTGGCCGGACGAAGGGTGGACGGAAGCCACCCGAACCTGCGCGGCCGCGTCGACCTCACCTACGTCGCCCCGGAGCGGCTGCCCGAGTGCGACGTGCTGTTCCTGACCGGCTCGATGGGCACCGACGCGGACCAGCGCCACGCCATGGTGGCCCGAGCCAAGCATGTCTACGACCTCAGCCCGGACCTGCGCCTCACCGACCCCGACCGGTACCGGGAGTTCTACGGCGGGCATCCCGCCCCGGAACTCCTCGGCACGGCGACCCGAGGCCTGCCGGAAGCCGACCGGGCGGCGCTGCGCACCGCCGACTCGGTCAGCGTGCCCGGATGCATGGCCACCGCCGCCATCCTGGCCCTGCGGCCGCTGGCCGTCGCCGGACTGCTGGCACCGCGGGTCACGGTGGACGGCAGGGTCGGCTCCAGCGGATCGGGCGCCTCGGCCGGAGAGATGAACCTGCACGCCGAACGCAGCGGCGTGCTGCGGGTGTTCGCCCCGCTCAACCATCGGCACCAGGCCGAGATCGCCCAGGCGACGGGCCTCGACGTGCGGATGACGGCCACCGGCGTGGACGCCGTGCGCGGAGTCCAGGTGCTCTGCCGGGCCACCGCGAGCCGTGACCTCACCGAGGCGGACATACGTGCCGCCTATCGCGCCGCCTACGCGGCCGAGCCGTTCGTCCGTGTCGTCACCTACAAGCGCGGCAACTACCGGCTGCCGGAGCCGAAGATCCTGATCGGCTCCAACTACTGCGACGTCGGCTTCGCACTGGACCCCGATGACGGTCAGCTGCTCCTGGTCGGCGCACTCGACAACCTGGTCAAGGGCGGCGCCGGGAACGCCGTGCAGTGCCTGAACATCCGGATGGGCTGGGACGAGTCGCTGGGGCTCGACTTCCCCGGACTGCACCCGGCATGAGGTGGTTCGATGACTGACGAGATCACGGTGGTCAAGTGCGGCGGCGGACTCTCCCACGCCCATGAGGACATCTGCCGCGACGTGGCGCGCCTTCCGTCCGGCCACACGGTCCTGGTGCACGGCGGGGCGGTCGAGCTGGACCGGCTCGCCGACCGGCTCGGCGTGCCGCAGCGCCGGCTGACCACGCCGAGCGGGTCGTCCAGCCGCTACACCGACCCCGCCACCCTCGAGGTGCTGCTGATGGCGCTGGTGGGCAAGGTCAAGCCCGCGCTGGTGGCAGCGCTGGCCCGGCACGGCGCCCGGCCGGTCGGACTGACCGGCATGGACGCGCGGTTGGTGACGGCCAAGCGCACCGCCGCCCACCGTGCCGTCCTGGGCGGTCGCACCGTCGTCGTCCGTGACGACCGGACCGGCCGTATCCGGGACGTCGACCCCACGGTGCTGCTCACCCTGCTGGAGGCAGGCTGCCTGCCCGTCGTCTCCCCGCCCGCTCTCGGCGCCGACGGGGCGGTCAACGTGGACGCGGACCGGGTGGCGGCGGCGATCGCCGGTGCGCTGGCCCGCACCCGTCCGGTGCGGCTCGTGCTGCTGACCACCGCGCCCGGGGTGCTGCGCGATCCCGCGGACGAGAGTTCCCTGGTGCCCGCGATCGAGCTGTCGCACGAGCCGGTCACCGACGCGGCGGTACACGGCGGCATGACCGCGAAGCTGCAGGCCGCCCGCGAGGCGCTGGCCGCCGGGGTGGGCGCGGTGGTGATCGCCGACGGCCGTGTCACCGACCCGGTGAGCGCCGCCCTCGACGGCGCCGGCACCACGGTCGGCTTCACCGCAACGCTCGGGAGTCTGTGACATGTCCAATCCAGCGAACAACGGCGGGAAGAGCCTCGCGGAGACCCGTAAGAGCCTGCTCGCCCTGCGCGCACGCCAGCGCGACGGCGTGCGGGGCACCGGCGAGCGCGTGGTCCCGGTGGCCCGCGACCGTGAGCTGCCGCTGTCCTTCACCCAGCAACGGTTGTGGTTCCTCGACCAGCTGGATCCCGGAAAGGCGATCTACAACGCCCCGATCGTCCTGTCGCTCCGTGCCGACCTCGACGAGCAGGCGCTGGGCAGGGCGCTGACCGCGCTGGTCGACCGGCACGAGATCCTGCGCACCCGCTACCCCCTGCGCGACGGCGTGCCCTACCAGGACATCGCAGAGCCCCAAGGCGCCGTGCCGTTCCCCGTGACGGACCTGAAGGGCGCCGCCGACGAAGAGGTCAGGGGTTTCGTGCTCGGCCTGGTCCAGGAGCCGTTCGACCTGGAGAAGGGGCCGGTGCTGCGCGCCCACCTGGTGCGGACCGCGGAGCGCGAGTACGTGCTCGTCCTGGCCCTGCACCACATCGCCAGCGACGGATGGTCCCTGCCCGTCCTCGTCGGCGAGCTGCTCCACCTCTACCGGGCGGAGCACACCGCAACGCCGGTACACCTACCCGAACTGGCCGTGCAGTACGCGGACTTCGCCGTCTGGCAGCGCGGCCGGATGACCGGAGCCGTCCTCGACGAACACCTGGCGTACTGGAAGGGCCGGCTCGCCGACCTGCCGACCCTGGACCTGCCGACGGACCGGCCACGCCCGCCCGTGCCCTCCGGGGCCGGCGCCACCACGGACCGGCTGCTGCCGCCGGAGCTGCGCACCGCCCTCAACCAGCTCGCCCGGACCGAGCGGGTGACGCTGCTCACCGTGGTGCTGTCCGCGTTCATGGCCCTGTGCGACCGCTACACCGGCCAGGACGACATCGTCCTCGGATCGGTGTTCTCGGGCCGCGACCGCCCCGAGGTCGAGCCGCTGATCGGCTTCTTCGCCAACACGGTGGTGCTGCGCTGCTCCACGGCCGGCGACCCGACGTTCCGCGAACTCCTCGCCCGGGCCAAAGAGGCCGTCCTCGGCGCTCACTTCCATCAGGAGCTGCCGTTCGGGCAGCTGGTGGACGAGTTGCGCCCCGAGCGCGACCCGAGCCGCAACCCGCTGTTCCAGACGTCCTTCACGCTCCAGCACGCGGGCGTGGAGTCGGCCCGGATCGCCGATGTCGAGGTCGCCGCGTATCCCGCGGACGGCGACACCGCTCGGTTCGATCTCGCGGTCCAGCTCACCGAGGTCCCGGAGGGCCTGCGGCTGTGGGCGGAGTACTCCACCGATCTCTACGACGCGGACCGGGTGGAGCGGCTCTTCGGGCACTACGAGCGGATCCTGTCGGCGGTGGCCGCCGACCCGGATCTCCGGCTGAGCCGGCTGCCGATGCTCACCGAGCCGGAGCACGAACGGCTGACCGAGACGAGCAGCAACCCCGCCCCCGTACCGGGCGGATGCCTGCACGAACTGTTCGAGTCGGTGGTGGACCGGTCACCCGACGCCGTCGCCACGTCCTTCGCCGGCTGCCGCCGTACGTACCGGGAACTGGACCAGGACGCCAACCGCCTGGCGTGGGCCCTGCGCCGGGCCGGCGTAGGCCCCGAGACCGTGGTCGCCGTCCTGCTCGACCGTGGCCCCGAGCTGCCTGCGGCCCTCCTCGGCATCCAGAAGGCGGGCGGCGCCTATCTGCCGCTCGACCCCGATCACCCGGCCGTCCGCCGGGAGAGCGTCCTGACCGAGGCACGCTGCACGACCGTGCTGACCACACGCGACATGGCCGCGCTGCTCCCGGCCGGTGTCACCGCCGTCTGCGTGGACGATCCCGCCCTCGACGAGCAGCCCATCGAGCGGCCGCACGTCGGCGTGCGTCCGGACAACCTCGCGTACCTGATCTTCACGTCCGGCTCCACCGGGAAGCCCAAGGGTGTCCAGGTCGAGCACCGGAGCATCGTCAACTTCACCCGGGCGAGCATCGACATGTTCGCTCTCGGAGTGGGCGACCGGGTGCTGCAGTTCGCCAACCCGGCCTACGACGTCAGCCTGTTCGACTTCTTCAGCTGCCTGTGTTCCGGAGCCCAACTCGTGCAGGCGCCCAAGTCGACCCTGCTCGATCCAGGGCGTCTGGCCGAGCTGATGCGCACGGAGCGGGTCACGGTCACCGATCTGCCGCCGGCCGTCCTCGGGCTGCTCGACGAGGGCACCTTCCCCGACCTGCGCGCTCTGTTCGTGGGGCTCGAGGCGTTCCCGGGCGAGCTGGTGAACCGATGGAACATCCCGGGGCGCGCGTTCCACAACGGGTACGGCCCGACCGAAGCCACTGTGGCCTGCATCGACTATCTGTGCCCCGACGGCACGTACGCCACCATGCCGCCGATCGGCACCCCGATGGCGAACTACCAGGCCCACGTCGTGGACCGGTACGGCAACCCGGTGCCGGACGGCGTCCCCGGCGAGCTCCTCATCGGCGGCGTCGGAGTGGTCCGCGGATACGCCCACCAACCCGGGCTCACCGCTGAGCGCTTCGTGCCCGACCCCTTCGGCGCCCCGGGAGCCAGGCTGTACCGCACCGGGGACCTCGTGGTCCGGCGGAGCGACGGCAACCTCGCCTTCCTCGGCCGGGTGGACAACCAGATCAAGATCCGAGGGCTGCGCGTCGAACCCGGCGAGATCGAGCACGCGGTGCAGAGCCACGACGCCGTCGACGAGGCCGTGGTGATCGCGTCGGGATCCGGTGCCGACGCCCGGTTGATCTGCTACGTGACCGTCACCACGGGCCGACAGGTCACGCCCGAGGAGTTGCGGCGGCATCTGACCGGACGGCTGCCCGCCCACCTGGTCCCCGCGAGCTTCGTGGAACTGCCCGAGCTGCCCCGGGCGAGCAGCGGGAAGCTGGACCGCAGGCGGCTGCCCGAACCCGGTACGGCCGCCGTGCGCAGGGCCGTACCGCCCAGCACCCGGACCGAGTTGATGCTCGCCGAGATCTGGCGTGAGCTGCTGGACGGGACGTTGGAGATCGACGTGCACGACAGCTTCTTCGCGGTCGGCGGCAACTCGCTCAAGGTGACCCAGCTGGCCTCCCGGATCCGCACGGCGTTCGGCGTGGAGGTGGAGCTGCGGGAGCTGTTCGTCCGGACCACCATCGCCGAACTCGCCGAACTCGTCGAGACGAGCGAGCTGGCGGAGGCGTCCGACGACGAACTGTCGGCGATGCTCGCGCACCTGGAGGAGACACCGTGACGAGCTCCGCGCCACCGGCCGCCCTCGGCCATGACACCTTCCGGCAGGAGGTGCGCCGGTTCTTCCGCGGCCCCGAGGCCCGGCGCACCCTCGCGGCCGTCGCCGGACACCGGCCCGACGAGGAGGCCGCGCGTCTCGACCTCTACCGGCTGCTCGGCGAGCGCGGATGGCTGGCCCCGAACTGGCCGGTCGCCTACGGCGGCCTCGGTCTCGGCGCCCCGGAGGCGGCGGTGGTCACCGAGGAGATGACGCTGGCCGGGGTGCCCGACGACGTACACGTCCTGAGCATCGACATCGTCGGCATGTTCCTGCTCAAGGCGGGCACCGAGGAGCAGAAGCGCCGTTGTCTGCCCGCACTCGCCCGTGGAGAGCAGACCGCCAGTGTGCTGTTCACGGAACCCGAGGCAGGCTCCGACCTGTCCGCGCTGCGTACCCGCGCAGAGCCGGACGGGGAGGGCTGGCGGCTGTACGGCACCAAGGTCTTCAACATGAAGACCCAGTTCGCCGACTTCTCGCTGTGCGCAGCCCGCACCACCGACGGGGCGGTCGGCATGCACGGGATCACCCTGTTCCTGCTGCCGGCGAGGTCCCCGGGCGTGCACATCGAACCGGTGCCGAGCATCCAGAACGACCGCTTCAACCTGGTGGTGATCGACGGAGTACGGCTCACCGCGGCGGACGTCGTCGGCACCGTCGACGAGGGCTGGTGGCAGCTCAACGAGCTGCTCCAGCTGGAGCGCACGGGCATCGACTTCCACGGCAAGGCACGACGACTGCTCGACCTGATCATCCGGCGTGCCGCCGAGACGGGCCGGCTCACCGATCCGGCGTACGCCCTGCAACTGGTCGAACTGGATGCCAAGTTGCGGGCCGCCCGTTCCCTGGCCTGGGAGATGGTCGGCAACCTGGCCGCCGACCGCGCCGACCCGGTCACCTCGGCGATGTCGAAATGGTACGCGAGTGAGCAGTTCCGGCCCATCCTGCGCGCCGGCATGGAGCTCGAGGGCGCAGGCGGTGTGCTCTCCGCCTGGGACGGGGAAGCGCCCGCCCAGGGCCTGCTGGAAGCGAACTACCGCCTCGGACCCGCCCACCGCCTGGCGTCGGGCACCTCCGAGATCATGCTCTATCTCATCGCGACCAACGGACTGGGTCTGCTGTGAACGTCGCCGAACTCTTCCACGAGGAACTCAACCCGGTCCTGCGTCGGCTCGGCGCCAGGGCCAAGGGAGCCGGGCCGGTACCGCCGGACGAGGAGGACACCGAGGTCCGCCGGGGCGTGTGGTCCACCCTCGCCGAACTGGACGGCCTGCGCCCGGCGCTGCCGCCCCGGCTGGGGGGACCGGCCGACGCCCTGGCCCGCCGGGTACACGCGGCCGAGCTGATGGGACCCGCGCTCTATCAGAGCCCGTACCTGGACACCATGATCGCGGCCGACCTGCTGGCGGCCGACGGCCGTCATGACGCGCTGCTCGCGTCGATCGCGTCGGGGGAGCGGACCTGCGCGCTCGCCGTGCGGGAACACGCCGCGGACGAGCCGGGCGTGCCCGCGTCCCTCGTGCTCGACCGGGGACGCGGCCTGGTCGGCGGTACCCGGCGCTTCGTCGCCTTCGCCGCCGAGGCGGACTTCCTGCTGGTGATCGGCGCGGACGGACACGCACTGGTGCCTGCCGACGAGCCCGGCGTGCGCCTCCACCGCCAGGACGACATCGGGCGCGGGGACCTCTACCGGGTCACCCTCGACGGCGTGGCAGCGGTCACCGACGGTCTGCTCGTGGGGCCGCACTACCCTGCCGCCCTGGCCCGCGGAAGGCTTCAGCAGGCCGCCTTTCTGACCGGTCTGACACGCGGCGCGCTGGAACTCACGGTCGACCGGCTGCAACAGCGCTCGGCCTTCGACCGCCCGCTGGCCAAACAGCAGGCTCCCGCCTTCCGGCTCGCGGCACTGGCCGCCGAGGCCACGGCCGTGAGCAGCATGGTGCACGCGGTGGCGGACGACGCGGACGGTGGGGCGGACATCCGGCTGACCGCCGCGCAGGCCCTCTTCCTCGCCGCCGACCTGGCCCGCGAGGCCACGGCGGAGGCGGTCCACCTGCACGGCGCCGCCGGACTCACGGAGGAGTACGACGTCTCCGTGTTCTACCGGTGCGCCGCCGTGGAATCCGTGCGGCTCGGCAGTCCGACCCAACTGCGCCTGGAAGCAGCCCGGTTGCTGGCCGCGGCGCACGACCCGACCTCGGAGTGACCCATGAACTCCCTCACCGACCCGGTGCCGCTGCTCCAGGACCTGATCCGCATCGACACCACCAACCCGCCCGGGAACGAGATCGCCTGCGCCGAGTACCTGATCGACCGGTTCGCCCACCGCGAGGACCTGGACATCAAGGTTCTGGGCCCGAGCCGGGACCGGGCGAATCTGATCGTACGGTTCCCCGGACACGGCGCAGCCCCGCCGCTGCTCCTGCACGGGCACTCCGACGTCGTGCCGGTCACCGGCCAGGACTGGCAGCATCCGCCCTTCGAGGCCAGGCTGGTCGACGGCGAGGTGTGGGGCCGCGGATCCGTCGACATGAAGGGCGGCCTGGCGATGATGGTGTCGTCGCTGGCCCGGCTGCACGAGGCGGGTCAGCGGCCGGCCGGAGACGTCGTCCTCGCGGTGGTCGCCGACGAGGAGCACGGCAGCATCGCCGGAGCCAGGTGGCTGACCCGCGAGCATCCTGAGCTGTTCACCGGGATCCGGTACGCGGTGGGCGAGGAGGGCGGAGCGGGCATCGAACTGGACGGGCGACGCTTCCATCCGATCGTCGTCGCGGAGAAACGCGCCTGCTGGTTCCGGGTGACGCTGAGGGGCCCCGGTGGCCACGCCTCCCGCCTGGCACCGCCGCAGACCCCGATGCGGCAGCTCGGACATCTGCTGACCGCCCTGAGCGGTGTGCGGCTGCCGCGGCACCTCGAGCCCGCCGCCCACCGCATGCTGACCGAACTGGCCGGGCACCTGTCCGAGCCGCTCGCCGGCCGGCTGCTCGCGGTCCGGGACGACGACGGTGACGCACCCCTGGCCGGACTGCCGGCGGACCAGGCGCTGCAGATCGACTCCTTGCTGCGCAACACGGTGAACCCCACGATCGTCCGGGCCGGCGACAAGATCAACGTGGTGCCGGGCGAGATCACCGTCGACCTGGACGGCCGCATCCTGCCCGGCGACCACACCAGGGAGGAGTTCGTCTCCGAACTGCGCGCACTGATCGGCCCCGACCTGCCACTGGAGCTGCTGGTGGAAGGCTTCTCCGTGGACCAGAGCCGGATCCCGGAGCCCGAATTCGGCGGCTTCTACGAGACGCTCGCGGACATCACCCGCAAGGCCGACGCGGACGCCGCGCCGCTGCCGATGATGTCGCCGGCCTCCACCGACGCCGGTTTCTTCGCCCAGTTGGGCATCCGCTGCTACGGCTGGCTGCCCATGAAGGTGCCGGCGGGCAGCCCGTACCGCACGCTGCTGCACCGCGCCGACGAGCGGATCCCCGTCGAGGCGCTGGAGTTCGGCACCCGGTGCATGACCGCGCTGCTGCGCGACTACCGGTAGCCGTAGCCGGCCACCGAGGTATTCCTTCACCCCGCAGGAGCCATGATGACCGAAGACCTGTTCGTGCTGCCCGCCTCGTTCGGCCAGCAACGGCTGTGGCTGCTGGAACAGATCCAGCCGGACACCCCGCTGTACAACGAGGCGGTCGGACTCCGGCTGCGCGGCAGCCTCGACCCGGACGCCCTGGCCGCGGCGATGACCGAGGTGGTGAACCGGCACGAGGTGCTGCGGACGGTGCTGGAGCTGGAGGGCGCCGAGGTCGTGCAGGTGGTGCGCGCGCCGGAACCGGTGCGGCTCACCGTCGAGGACGTGGACGGCGGGCATGACGCGGCCCTCGCCGAGGCGCGCCGCCTCGCTCAGATCCCGTTCGATCTGGGGCGGGGGCCGTTGATCCGCTGCCGGCTGATGCGGACGGCTCCCGAGGAGCACCTGTTCGCCGTGGTGGTGCACCACGCGGTCGCCGACGGCTGGTCGCTGGGCGTCCTGCTGAGCGAGCTCACGGCGCTCTACCCGCCCGCCGCCCGAGGCGAACGGCTGGATGTGCTGCCCGAGCTGCAGGTGCAGTACGCGGACTTCGCGGCCTGGCAGAAGCAGCGCTGGGACGAGGGTGAGCTCGACGACCAACTGGACTACTGGAAAAACCAGTTGGCCGAGTGCGAACCGCTCAGGCTGCCCGTGGACCGGCTGCCCGACGGGACCCCGGACTTCGGGACGGTGCACGCGCCCCTGACACCGCCCGCCCTCATGATCCGTCAGCTCCGGGCGGTCGCCTCGGACGGGGACGTCACTCCCTTCATGGTGGTCCTCGCGGCCTACGCCACGGTGCTCGCCCGCTGGACCGGGCAGCATGACGTGGTCGTCGGACTGCCCTTCGCCGGCCGCACCCAGACCGAACTGGATCCGCTCGTCGGATTCTTCGTCAACACCCTCCCTGTGCGCCTCGACCTGTCGGGCGATCCGGACTTCCTCAGCCTGCTCCGACAGGTACGGGAACGCTGCCTGGGCGCCTACCAGCACCCCGAGGTTCCCTTCGAGGTCCTGGTGGACACCCTGAAGCCGCAGCGGCGCCCGGGGCGCACACCGCTGGCGCAGACCATGCTGGCCGTGAACAACACATGGCTTCCCCAGGCGGTGGAGGCCGCCGGGCTGAGGATCGAACCGGTCCCGCTGCTCCAGGAGCGTGCCCACTTCGAGGTGACCGTCGATCTCGACGGGGCGGACGACGCACTCAGCGGATCCGTGGTGCTGCAGTCGGACCTCTTCGGTCAGGAGACCGCGGACCTGCTGGCCCGGTCCGTCGTCACCGTGCTGCGCGGTGCGTCGGCGAACCCCGGCGCGGCGGTTTCGGAGCTGCCCTGCCCGCTGGCCGACCGGAGTCCGGCCGTGGCGGCCGCCGAGGAGGCGGAGGCGAGGGAGCCGGTGCACCGGGAGGCGACGGGGGGCCGGCCGACCACGCGGACCGAGGTGCTCCTCAGCCGGCTGTGGGCCGAGGTGCTCGACCTCGAAACGGTCGGCGTCGACGACGAGTTCTACGCGGCCGGCGGCAACTCCCTCAGGGCCGTCCGCGTGGTGGTGCGGGCACGGGAACTCGGCGTCGAACTGCCGGTGGAGAAGGTGCTCGGGGAGCACACCATCCGGGAGCTGGCGGCCGCGGTCTGAGCCGCGGGCCGCCCGGCCTCACAACTGCCGCAGCCGCCAGATGGTGCGGTTGGCGACCGGAACCACCGACGCCAGCAGGACGAAGGGCGCCAGCCACAGCGTCGTACGCGCACCGAGCCCGTCCACCAGCACTCCGGCGAGCGCCGCACCGACCGGGATGGTGCCGAAGTTCATCAGCCGGTAGGTGGCGTTCATGCGTGCGTGCAGCTCGGGCGGTGTGACCTTCTGGCGCACCGTCACGGCGATGACGCTGCCCGCGGCCGAGCCCGCGTAACCGAGGAAGAGCCCGGCTGCGGACGCCCAGAACACGGCCGTGTCCGGGCCGGTGCACAGCGGCAGCAGGAAGTAGGCATTGGTGGAGAAGCACAGGGCGATCAGCAGACTGGGGCCGTACCCGATCCGCTCGAACAGGAAGGGCACACAGACGGCCCCGCAGATCGCGCCGATCCCACCGACCACCGTGACCAGGCCGTAGGCGAATGTGCCCATGTCGAGCCGGCGCACGAAGTAGACCAGGAAGGCCACGTTGACCAGCGATCCGCCGGCGTTGTACACGGCCGCGTGGAGGGCGATGGCACGCACCGGCGGATTGCCGAACACCGAACGCAGTCCGTCGGCGAGTTCCCGGCGCAGATCCCGCTCGGCGGGCGGCGGCTCGGCCTTCTCCCGGGTTCGGACCGCGATCATCGCCAGTGCGGAGACCAGATAGCTCAGCGCATCCAGGAACAGCACACTGGCCGGCCCGAACACGCCCGCCAGCCAGCCGCCGCCGCCCGGACCCATCGTCGCGCTCACGGCCTGGTCCGCGGTGAGTTTGCTGTTGGCCGAGCCGAGGTGCTCCGGCGCGACGAGGCGCGGGAGGTACGACCTGGCGGCGATGTCGTACACCACGCTGAGAGCCCCGACCAGCACGGCGACCACGTAGACGTGCGCAAGGGACAGCACGTCGAGCGCGGCGCCCACCGGGATGGTGACGACCAGCACGCACCGGGCGAGGTCCGTGGCGATCATCACGGGCCGGCGGGCCCGGTGCTCCTGCCACACGCCGACGAACAGCGGCAGCAGGAAGAACGGCAGCGTGTACAGCGCCTCCAGCAGCCCGATCTGGGTGCCGGAGGCGTCCAACGTGCTCACCATCACCAGCGGGAGGGCGAACAGCGTCATCTCCGAGCCCAGTTGCGAGACGACGTCGCCGGTCCAGAACAGGCGGAAGTCCCGCTGCTTCAGGAGGCTCCCCGGCGCGGGCGCGGTCTGCGTCATGACAGCCGCGCCGGGGGTGTGCGGTCGATCGTGATGGGGCGGACGCTGGGCCTCAAACCGGACTCTCCCGACGATGGCAGGTGATGGTCAGACCAGGGCACGACCATGGGCGCCGAACCGGCGGCCCTCCGAGCTGCGCAGGTCGGCGGTCACGTTGATGCGTCGCAGCCAGCGGTCCGTGCCGTCGTAGCGGGCCTTGAAGGGCCGTCGCCCGTGCACGGACCGCTTGTTGTCGATGATCAGCAGCTCACCGGGGGCCAGCGCCACGTCCTGCATACGAGCCTCGAAGGCGTCGACAATGCCCTGCAGCGCCCGCTCGGCGAGGGCGTCGCCCAGATCACGCTGCATGAACGCCGGGTCGATCCGGACGTAGGGCATGTCCGGATCGCCGCCCAGAATCGCGATCCGCTCCGGCTCCTGGTTCATCCGCCGGATGCGCTCGAAGGCGGCAGCCTGGCCGTCGCCGTCGTCGACACCCGTCGTCGAGGCGTTGAACTGGGCCGTGTGCGACTCGTCGGGAAGGATCACGAACCGGTCCTCGAAGAGGACCTTGCGGTGCTCCTCGTCGAGTTCCAGATCGTGGGCCGACGCGAACATGGTCGGCACGGCGTCCGGATTGCGCAGGCAGAGCAGCATGATCCAGTCGGCCCGGTGGGGATGGAAGGCGTCCTCGTTGTGCCACTCCAGCAACGTCGTGGAGCTGGAGCCGAGTTGCTCCTCCTCGTGCCCCTCGATGGGGAACACGTCGAGAACCAGCTTGCCCCGCTGCTGCGACAGGTAGGAGAAGGGGTCGCCGAGCAGGGAGCCGATCATCAGCAGGAGAGCCGTAGACGTGGTCACCTCGTCACCGGCCGGCTCATCGGTGTAGCTGCGTGGTGTCGTGCCGAGGGCCTGCTCGTCCAACGGCAGACCGGACAGTACCAGTCCGCCCTTCGGACGGCCGGTCAGCCGGAAGCCGTTCAGCACCGAGCGCAGCCGCTCCGGCGCCCGATGGGCATGGACGGCGATCTCGGCCAGCAGGTGCTCGAGGTCGGCGGGCTCGGCCGCGCCGCACTCCTCGACGAAGGCCTCGGCAAGCGCGCGCAGCGCGTCGGCCTCCGCCGACGTCAGCGAGAGGCAGGGCATGCCGTCCTGCGGGCGCAGCGCGGCCTCGAAGTTCTGTGTACGGGTCCCGCCCACGTTTTCCTCCCTGGCCGCGGGTCATGCTGCATCTGGGGCAACGACGTCCGTACCGAGAATGTGCGATCTGCCGGGACGGACACAGTCAGGAGGAATCCCTACGAGTTGGCGGCGCCTCGTTCTGACAGGGTCGACGCACCGGCAGTGTCGAGAGCACAGGGGGACGAAGACGGTGGACCACGTCATCCAGGGCGACAGGGACGGCGCCACGGAGCACAGCCGGTGGAACGACACCACCGAGGACTACGCGGACACGGCCGGACTCTGTGTGCACCAGGCCTTCGAACGATGGGTGGCCCTGCGGCCCGGGCTGGCGGCCTGCCGGTTCGAGGGCGAGGAGCTCAGCTACCTGGAACTGGACCGACGCGCCAACCGCCTGGCCCGGCATCTGCACCGGCTCGGTATCGGCCCCGAGACGGTGGTGGGCGTCCTGCTCGACCGCGGCCTCGACCTTCCGGTGACCCTCCTGGGCATCCTCAAGTCGGGCGCCGCCTATCTGCCGCTCGACATACAGCACCCGGCGAGCCGCCTCGCGTACATGGTCCAGGACGCCGGATGCCAGATCGTGGTCACCACGAGCGGGCCGGCCGACCGGCTGCCCGAGGACGTCCTGCCGGTCTGCCTGGACGACCCCGCCATCGCCGCCGCGCTGGCCGCACAGTCCGGCGACGACCCGCACTACCGGGTCCTCCCCGACCACCTGGCCTATCTTCTCTACACGTCCGGATCGACCGGCGCTCCCAAAGGCACGCTCGTCCAGCACCGCTCGGTGGTCAACATGACCGAGTACTGCCGGCGCGCCTACCGGCTGGAGCCGCCGGACCGCATCCTGCAGTTCGCGAACCCCTGCTTCGACGTGAGCGTCTTCGACTTCTTCGCCGCGCTGTGCAACGGGATCACCCTGGTCCAGGGGGCGCGGCTGACCCTGCTCGACCCGCGGGCGCTCACCGCGCTGATCCGCGACGAACGGGTCACCGTGATGGACATACCGCCCGCCGTGGCCCGCCTCCTCGACCCCGCCGGACTCCCCGATCTGCGGATGGCCAACATCGGCGGCGAGGCGCTCCCCGGCGAGCTGGCCGACCGCTTCCAGGCTCCGCACCGGCAGGTGCACAACACCTACGGGCCCACCGAGGTCACCGTCACGTCGACGGACTATCTGTGCCCGCCCGGGCTGTGCGAGAGCCGGCCGCCGATCGGCGGTCCCATCGCCAACCTCCAGGCCCACGTGGTGGACGAAGCCGGCCGGCAGGTCCCCGTGGGCGTGGCGGGCGAGCTTCTCATGGGCGGGGTCGGGGTGGCCCGCGGCTATCACGGGCGCCCGGCGCTGACGGCGGAGAAGTTCCTGCCCGACCCGTACGGCCCGCCGGGGGCCCGGCTCTACCGCACGGGTGACCTGGTGCGCCGACGGGCGGACGGCAACATCGAGTTCCTCGACCGGATCGACACCCAACTCAAGGTGAACGGCCACCGGGTCGAGCCGGGCGAGATCGAGGCCGCGCTGGAGAGCCATCCGTGCGTCGGCGCCGCCGTGGTCGACCTCACCGGTGACGGCGCGGACCACACGCTCGTCGCCTTCCTGGCGCCGTCCGACGGAGACGACACGCCGTCGATCACGGAGATCCGCGCGCATCTGCGCCCGCTGCTGCCCTCCTACATGATTCCCGGCCGGATCGTCCCACTGGACGCCGTGCCGCTGACCGCGAACGGAAAGGTCGACCGGGCGCGTCTGCGCGACCTCGCGACCGACCGGGGCTGAGCTCCGGTCACGCCACGATCAGCCGCTTGTCGAAGAGCGCCCGGTAGAACGGCTCGTGCCGGGCGCTGAATTCGGCCAGCAGCTCGTTGTTGTGGACCGTGACGGCGTACTGGGTCGACTTGGCGGTGAAGCCCGAGCTGTTGCTGACGTCGGTGTGCCAGCGGTCGGTGCGCTGCCACTCCTCGCGGCTGCCGGGGCGCCAGTGCAGTGCCTCGGGCCGCGGCGGCAGGCCCACCGCGGCGCAGAACGCGGCCATGGTCCGGTCCGGCCTGGACACCAGATCCTCGGAGTCGAGGACCACCGGACGCTGCCCGGTGGCGGACACCGCTTCGTACAGCTCGTACATCTGCTCCAGCCCGATGTCCTTGGCGGACATCTCCGGCCGGAGGGCGTAGTACGACGCGGCGATCTCGTCGGGGTGCCGGATCAGGAAGGTGTGCCGGACCTCGCGCAGAAATCGGGCGTCCGCGAGGATCGCGGGATAGCGGTAGTCGGTGGTGTCCTTGAAGAACACCCGCCGCCGCGCCGACAGCGCCCGCATCGCCGCGATGAGTTCGCCCTCGGTGCGCACGGTCTTCCCGTCCACCGCGGTCTCGCCGAAGTCGACGATGTTGCAGAACGGCTCGTGCAGTGCGGCCAGATCGCCGCGTTCCACGATGGACCGGAAGAAGGCGGTCGACCTGGCCCTCGGGGCGCTCCACAGAGCGATGATGCGGGGGGTGTCCTGGCGGTCGTTCACGGCGGTTCCCTCATATGTCGATGGTGCGGATACCGATGCTCTGGCCGAACCCGGAGGTGGTCCAGACGATCGTGTCGGGGCGGGGCGACGTGAGAGCCGCGGCCGGCACGTCGGCCCGGTAGGCGAGCAGTCGCAGGGGCATCGGCGCGGCACCGCGCAGGCGCAGCACCACGTCGTAGCCGTCCGCCGGAGCCACCAGATGACAGCCCCACTTCCACGGGGTCGAGGTCGGCCGGTTCTGCCCGCCCGGCAGTCGCCTGCCTTCCACGGTGACGCCGACCAGCTGCGTCCTCCGGGTGTCGGCGTAGAACGACAGCCCGGTCGCCGCCCGGTCCGAGCTGAGCCGGAGCCGTACCTCGCGGACACCGCCGCCGAGGCTGCGCTGCCCGGTCACCTTGGCCTCGGGCAGGGACGTGCTGCCGCCCCGGGCCGGTCCCTTCCGGTAGCCGCCGGGACCGATCAGCGCGGGAACGACCTTCTCGGCGGGGGACTTGGCGCCGTGCGTGTACCGGGACACCCACGGCCGGCCGGAGTCGGCGCCGCTGTACCAGGAGGCGGTCCCGGTGTCCGCGTCCTGGACGTAGAACAGCGCGACCTGTGCGGGATGGCGCCTGTCCACGCCGTCGAGAGCTCCGCCGGCACCGACCAGGGCCGCGCCGACCAGCGCGACGACCGCCACCGCCACCGGCACCGCGCGGCGCCGGGGCAGCGGCAACAGGCCGGGCAGCAGGGGCAGGAGCAGCAGGGCGACGACCACGAGGGCCGCCGAGTCGAAGGCGAGCCCGATGGTGGGAAACAGGATCGCGAGGAGCGGTACGAAGAGCACGATCGCCGGCAGCGCGGCGGCAGAGAGCGCCGGCGCGAGCCAGGGCGACTTCTCCGGCAGGTGCAGGCCGGCGGCGAGTCCCGCCGCGCCGAGCAGCGCGGGCCAGACGAACAGATAGGAGGCGCCGGGCATCACGACGACCGTCAGCAGTGCCAGGACGGTGAACCAGCACAGCACCGCGGCGCTCACGGCGAAGGCGTCGGTACGCCGGCGCATCCACAGCAGCCAGCACAGACACGCCGCCAGCGTCAGCACCACCAGACCGGCCACCGAGGGGCCGGGGCGGTACGGATCGCCGAAGGTGAAGGCGGCATAGTGCGGCCGGATCATCACCAGCACCGCCCACCCCAGATAGCCGAGGGCCGCCGAACCGATCAACGGCAGCGGCAGGGTCCCGGCGACCAGGGCGAGCCCGCGCAGCCGCAGGACCCCGCGTCGGCGGGCCCGCAAGAGCACCACCGCGATCGCGACGACGGCCAGTGCCGCGAGGACCGGACCGAGCCACTGCGGATAACTCACCAGCAGCCCGAACACCGTGAAGTAAGTGCTGGAACCGGCCCCCGCCGGGTCGATGTCCTGGCCGGCCAGCTTCCTGGCCGCCGCCAGCACCGTGGACCCCATGTCCTGCAGGGTCCCCCGGCGCTGGGCGGACAGGTTGTCCAGCTCGGTGTCGTAGCGGGCGGATCCGCCGACCACCGCGAAGTTCATCCCGGTGAAGCCGGCCTTCTTGAAGACGGTCAGGTCGGTGTCGTTCGGCAGCAGCCGGTAGATCTCGTCGGACATGGACGTGACGAACGGCGTGCGGTCGGACAGCGCCGACAGGAACGCCGAGTTGTCCTTGCCGGTCTCGAACATCACCACCGGCCCCGTGGTGCCGCGCGCCTCGAGGTTCAGGATCACCGTGTGCTTCGGATCGCCCGCCGAGGCGGAGCCCGTGAAGCCCTTGGCGCCGATGGACCCCGGCTCCTCGCCGTCGGTGAGCAGGAACTCCACTGTGTTGCGGGGCGCGGGACCGGACTTCAGCGCGCGGGCCGCCTCCAGGACGGTCGCCACGCCCATCCCGTCGTCGGTCGCCCCGGGCCCGGTGAAGACCGAGTCGTAGTGGGCGACGATCAGCACGCGCCCCTTGCCCTCGGTACCCGGGAGGGTGGCGCGGATGTTGGCGGCCCGCCCGGCGACCGAGGCGTGGTCCGGATAGCTGTCGGCCGCGGTCGTCCGCTCGACCTCGGCCCGCAGACCCAACGCGCGGAACCGCTCGACCAGATACTCCCGGACACGGGCGTTCGCGGCCGAGCCCATCGGCCGCGGCTCGGCCGCGATCCGCTCGATGTACGGCTCGGCGCGCCCCGCGGAGAACTGACCGGCCGGTGCGCCGGAACCGGCCGGGCTCGGACCTCGCAAGGGGAGCAGGGCCAACGTCCCGAGGACGACGAGTCCGAGCATCAGCAACAGCGTGCCGAGCCGGGCGGGCGGCAGGCGCTTGAACCGAGACAAGGTCCCTCCCAGGAGTCCTGGCCATCCTGCCCGGTGCGACAGAGCGCGGGCTGTCCGTCATTTGCCCGACTGCCGGGCCGCTCGGGCGCCTCCGCACCCTGATAACGGCGCACTGTCGGCCACAGTGGGAGGGAGCTGTATGCGCGAGGACCTTCGGCAGAGGCTTGCCCGCCTCAGTCCCGCACAGCGGGAACGCCTGCTCGAGGCCATGCGCACCGAGCGGTTGCAACGCCGCGTCGAGGACACGATTCGCCCGGCCGGCCGGGACCGTCCGCTGCCGTTGTCGTTCGCCCAGTCCCGCATGTGGTTCCTGGACCAGCTGGCGCCGGGACTGCCGCTCTACAACACACCGCTCGCGATGCGCCTGCGCGGCCCGCTCGACCGCCGGGCCCTGGCGAGCGCCCTCGACATGGTGGTGGCCCGGCACGAAGTGCTGCGCACCCGGTACGTGGGCACCGACGACGGCCCGCGCCAAGTCATCGACCCGGTGCGACCGCTGGCCCTGGAGACCCTCGAGCTGGGCCCCTGCCCCGAGGGCGAGCGCCGCTCGCGTGCCCTGCGGGTGGCCGCCGACGCCAGCGCCCGCCCCTTCGACCTCGCCCGCGGGCCGCTGGTGTGGGGCCTGCTGGCCCGGTTCACCGACGACGACCACGTCTTCGTCCTCTCGATGCACCACATCGTGCTCGACTCGTGGTCGGTTCCGTTGCTGATGCGCGAGCTCGCCGAGTGCTACGAGGCGATCCGGGCCGGGCGTGCGCCGGCCCTGGCGCCGCTGCCGGTGCAGTGCGCCGACTATGCCGTCTGGCAGCGCGAACGCCTCGCCGGCGAGGGGCCGACAGCCGATCTCGACTACTGGCGGACGACACTCGCCGACCTGACCGTGCTCGAGTTCCCGACCGACCGGCCGCGCCCGGCCGAGCGCACCTGGCTCGGCGAGAACCTCACCGCGACGTACCCGGCCGAGCTGCAGCGCGGTCTGGCAGAACTCGCCGACCGCAGCGGGGTGCGGCTGCTGCCGGTGATGGTGGCGGGCTTCGCCGCGCTGCTGTCCCGCTACACCGGGCAGCACGACATCGCGCTCGGCTCGGTGTTCACGGGACGCAGCCGGCCCGAGATCGAACCGCTGATCGGCTACTTCGCCAACACCGTGGTCCTGCGCACCGACACCTCCGGCGACCCCAGCTTCCGGACCCTGCTGGGCCGGGCCGACGCCATGGTGCTCGGTGCGCATTCGCACCAGGAGCTGCCCTTCGACCAGCTGGTCGAGAAGCTCGACGTGCAGCGGGACCCGACGCGCAACCCGCTCTTCCAGTTCGCCCTCTACCAGGCGGACACGGACCGCAGCGGAGCCCGGCTCGGCGACGTGCTCGTCGAGGAACTGCCGATCGAGCTGGGCACCTCCCGCTTCGACGTGGGGCTCGGCTTCTCGGAACTGCCGTCCGGCGGCCTCCACCTGAGCATGGAGTACTCCACCGAACTCTTCGACCCGCCCCGGACGACCCGGCTCCTCGACCACTACCGGCACATCCTGGAGTCCGCCGTGGCACAGCCCGACACCCCGCTCAGCGAGCTCGCCGTCATGGCGCCCGCCGAGCGCGAGCAGGTCGTGTCGCGCTGGAACGCCACGGCGCGCGCGACCCCGGTACGCACCGTCTGCGACGCCTTCCAGGCCACAGTGGCCGAGCGCCGCGACGAGCCCGCCCTCGGCTTCGGCGACCTGGAACTGTCCTTCACCGAGCTGAACGCCAGGGCGAACCGCCTCGCCCATCTGCTCGTCTCACGCGGCGCGGGCCCCGAACGGCGGGTCGCGCTCGCCATGCGGCGCAGTGACCACCAGATGGTGAGCATCCTGGCCGTGCTCAAGGCCGGTGCCGCCTACATGCCCGTGGATCCGGACTACCCGGCCGAGCGGATCGGCTTCATGCTGGCCGACACCGACCCGGTGCTGGTCCTCACCACCGTCGCCGACGAGCGGATCCTCCCCGGGGACAGCGGCATCGACCGCATCGTGCTCGACAGCGAGGAGACGCTCCGAGACCTGGCCGGGCGGCCCGTCGCCGACCCCACCGACTCGGACCGCACCGCCCCGCTCGACCCGGCGCACCCCGCCTATGTCCTGTACACCTCGGGCTCCAGCGGCAAGCCCAAGGGGGTGATCGTCGAACACCGGAACCTGGTCAACCTGCTGGACAGCCAGCGCCGCCGGGTCATCGACCCGGCGGCGGCCGCCCTCGGCCGCCCGCTGCGGGTCGCGCACGTGCTCGCGCTCTCCTTCGACGGATCGTGGGACGGCCTGCTCTGGCTGCTGGCCGGCCATGCGATGCACCTGCTGGACGACGAGACCAGGCGCGACCCCGCGGCGACGGCCCGTCTGATGATCGACCGGCGGATCGACGCCATGACCTGTACGCCGTCCTTCGCCGAGCAGCTGATCGGCGGTGGTGTGCTGGACGACGAGCGGTACCGGCCCTCGGTGCTCACGTTCGGCGGAGAGCAGATCAGCGAGTGGATGTGGCAGCGGCTGCGGACGACACCGGGACTACGAGCCTGCAATGTGTACGGGCCCACCGAGGCCACCGTGCTCGCCACCATCGGTGACTTCACGGACTCCGAGCACCCGGTGATCGGCGCCCCCGTGGACAACGTACGCACCTATGTGCTCGACGAGCACCTGAACCCGGCCCCCATCGGGGTGCCGGGCGAACTGTGCCTGGCCGGGGCCGGGGTGGCACGCGGCTATCTTCACGAGCCGGGCCTGACCGCCGACCGGTTCCTGCCGGACCCCTGGGGCGGTCCCGGCGCACGGATGTACCGCACCGGGGACCGGGCGCGCTGGAACGCCGACGGGCACCTGGAGTTCCTGGGCCGTACCGACGGCCAGGTGAAGATTCGCGGATTCCGCATCGAACTCGGCGAGATCGAGAACGCGTTGACCGGCCACCCCGACGTCGCACAGGCCGCGGTGACCACGTACACCGCCGCCGGCGTGGGCGGCGAGCGGCTGGTCGCCTACGTCGTGGCGCGACCGGACGCGGAGCTGTCAAAGGAGTCGCTGAGCGACCACGTCGCACGGATCCTCCCCGGCCACATGCACCCGGCAGCGTTCGTCGAACTGGCTGCTCTGCCCCTGACGACCAACGACAAGCTGGACCACAAGGCCCTGCCGGCGCCGGACTTCGCCCGCGCACCCCACTCACGCGCGCCGAGGACCGAGCGGGAGCGCATGCTCTGCGACCTGTTCGCGGACCTGCTCGGCCTGCCCGGCGTGGGCCTGGACGACGACTTCTTCGCCCTGGGCGGACACTCCTTGCTGGCCACGCGGCTCGTCAGCAAGGTCCGTTCGGTGTTCGGCGTGGAACTGCCGGTGGGCAGCCTGTTCGAAGCCTCGACGCCGTCCGGTCTGCTCGCCCGGATCGACGCCGCGTCGGGTGCCAGGGCCCCGCTGGTCCGGATGGCGCGACCCGAGCGCGTTCCGCTCTCCTACGGGCAGCGGCGCCTGTGGGTGCTCAACCAGCTGGACACCGGCAGCGCGGTCTACAACATGCCGACGGCGCTGCGGCTGTCCGGCGAGCTGGACCACCGGGCACTGCAGGCCGCGCTCGCGGATCTGGCCGCCCGGCACGAGGTGCTGCGCACAGTGCTGCCCCAGGCCGACGGTGAGCCGTACCAGCGGATCCTGGACGCGCACACGGGCGCACCGGTGCTGCGGACGCGGGAGGCGACGGCCGGGCACCTTCCCGGTCTGCTCGAGAAGGCCGCCGCCGAGGGCTTCGACCTCACCGTGGACCTGCCCCTGCGCGCGCACCTGTACCGCCTCGGGGAACACGAGCACGTCCTGTTCCTCGTGCTCCACCACATCGCGGGGGACGCCTGGTCGGCCGTGCCGCTGGCCCGCGATCTCTCGGCCGCCTACGCGGCCCGCCTCGACGGACAGGCTCCGGACTGGGCCCCGCTTCCCGTGCAGTACGCCGACTACACGCTGTGGCAGCGTGGCCTGATCGGCACGGAGGAGACCGCGCGAGGAACGGCTCCGAGGCCTGCGGCCGGAACCGCGGAAGCGCCCGCCGAAGGGTCCGTGTGCGACGACACCCTGGCGGCCCGGCAACTCGCCTACTGGTCCCGGCAGCTCGCCGGCCTGCCCGATGAACTGAACCTGCCGACCGACCGTCCCAGGCCCGCGTCCACCGGCTACCAGGGCATGCTCGTCGACCTGGACATCGACGCCCGACTTCACGGCACGCTCCTGGAGTTGGCCCGCGCGCACGACGTGACGCTGTTCATGGTGCTGCAGGCAGCGGTGGCCGCGCTGCTGAGCCGACTGGGAGCGGGTGAGGACATCCCCATCGGCACTCCGGTCGCCGGACGGACCGACGAGGCGCTGGACGACCTGGTCGGCTTCTTCCTCAACACCCTGGTGCTGCGCACCGACACCTCGGCCGACCCGAGTTTCGCCGACCTGCTGGCCCGCGTGCGGCAGACGGATCTGGAGGCCTACGCGCATCAGGACGTGCCCTTCGAGCAGCTCGTGGAACTGCTCAAGCCGGCCCGGTCACTGGCCCGCCACCCGCTGTTCCAGGTGAGCCTGATGCTGCACAACAACGAGGAGCCGGAGTTCGCCCTGCCGGGCCTGCGGGCCGACGTCGCACCGGTCGCCACGCGCACCACCAAGTTCGACCTGACGTTCTCCGTGTCCGAGCGCCGGGACGAAGCGGGTGCTCCGTGCGGCATCACCGGCGTGATCGACTTCGCGACCGACCTCTTCGACCGGGAGAGCATCGAGACGCTGGCCGCACGGCTGGTCCGTTTCCTGGACGCGGCGGCCACCGACCCCGGACGGCCCATCGGCTCCGTCGACCTGCTCGACCCCGAGGAGCGCCACACCCAGGTGGTGCGGTGGAACGACACCGCGGCCGACCGGCCGACGTCCCGGTGGCTCACCGACCTGTTCGAGGAGCAGGCCGCACGGACTCCAGGGGCGACGGCCGTGCGGAGCGACGGCACCTCCCTCACCTATGAGGAGCTGAACAGCCGGGCCAACCGGCTCGCGCGCAGGCTGTCGACGGCGGCGACCGGCCCGGACCCGATGATCGCCCTGCTCCTGCCGCGCGACACCAGCCTGCCGGTCGCCCTGCTGGCCGTACTGAAGGCGGGGGCCGCCTACATCCCGCTGGACGCCGGGTATCCCGCGGAACGCATCAACCGCATGCTGACGGATGCCGCACCGGCGCTCGTCCTGACCACGGCCGAGTACGCCGGCCAGCTGCCACCGGACGTGCCGGTGCTCCGCATCGACGAGGCGGAGCGCGCCGCCGCCCGGCTCCCGGCGGGCGATCTGACGGACGAGGAGCGCCCGACCGCCCGGCATCCGCAGCGCACCGCGTACGTCATCTTCACCTCGGGATCGACCGGCCGGCCCAAGGGCGTGATGGTCTCCCACGGCGCACTGCTGAACCTGCTGCTCGCCATGGGGGAGGCGACCCGGATCGGTCCGCGGGACGTCCTGGTCGCGGTGACGACCATCGCCTTCGACATCGCGGCCGTGGAGATGTACCTGCCGCTGCTGGCCGGCGCCACCGTCGTCATCGCCGGGTCCGACGCCGTCCGGGACCCGGCGGCCCTCTCCGGGCTCGTCGTGGCCGGTGGGGCCACGATGATGCAGGCCACTCCGGCGCTCTACCGGGCGATGGTGTCGGCGGATCCCGACGCGCTGCAGGGGCTGTCGCTGCTGGTCGGCGGGGAGGCACTGGGAGCCGAGCTCGCCACCCGTCTCGCCGGGACGGCCGAGCGTGTCGTCAACTGCTACGGCCCCACCGAGACGACGGTGTGGTCGTCCCTCAAGACGGTGACCGGCGACGAGGGGATCCCCTCCATCGGCAGGCCCATCGCCAACACCCGCATGTACGTCCTCGACGAGGCCCTGCGCCCGGTGCCCGTGGGCGTCACCGGGCGGCTCCACATCGCGGGCGACGGGGTGGCCCTCGGTTATCTCGGGCAACCTGCCCTCACCGCCCAGCGGTTCGTGCCGGATCCCTTCGGACCGGCCGGTTCACGGATGTACGACACCGGCGATCTGGCCGGCTGGAGCAGGAACGGCGAACTGCGCTTCGCCGGCCGGGCCGACCAGCAGATCAAGCTTCGCGGTTTCCGGATCGAACCGGGCGAGATCGAGGCGGTCCTCGGCCGCCACGAGACCGTCGCCGAAGCCGCGGTGATCCTGCGCGAGGACCAGCCGGGCCTGCACCACCTGGTGGGATACGTCGTCGCGGCCCCCGGCGCCGAGATCGACGTGGACCGGCTACGGGCCCACGCCCGGCGGGAGTTGCCGGACTACATGGTTCCGGCAAGTCTGGTCCCCCTGCCCGAGCTGCCTCTGACACCCAACCGCAAGGTCGACCGGAAGGCGCTGCCCGCACCCGAGTTCACCTCGCGCGGCCGCCGTCCGCGCACGGCGGCGGAGCACGCCCTGTGCGCGCTGTACACGGACGTCCTGGGACGTGCCGCGACCGGCATCGACGACGACTTCTTCGCCCTAGGCGGCCATTCCCTGCTGGCGGCGCGTCTGGTCGGACGGGCTCGCAGGGAGCTGGACCTGCGGATCACCATCCGCGACCTGTTCGAGTCGCCGACCGTCGCCGGGCTGCTGGAGCGGTCGGCCGGCGGCGAGAGCGCGGGCTTTCCGGTACTTCTGCCGCTGCGCGAGAGCGAGAAGGGGACACCGCTCTTCTGCGTCCACCCGGCGGCCGGCGTCAGCTGGGGCTATCGCGGACTGCTGCCCCACCTGCCACCGGACCAGGCCGTCTACGGGCTGCAGTCCAGAGGGCTCACGGAGCCGGATCGCAGGCCGATGAGCACGGCCGACCTGGCGTCCGAGTACCTCACGGAGATCCGCAAGGTCCAGCCGGAGGGGCCGTACCACCTGCTCGGCTGGTCCTTCGGCGGTCTCGTCGCACACGACATCGCCACCCGGCTCCAGAAGGAGGGACAGCGGGTGGCCACCCTCACCCTGCTGGACAGCTTCCCCTTCACCGACGACGCCGGACCCCTCGCCCACGACGACCCGGGACTCCTGACGGCCGTCGCCGAGTCCCTCGGTCACGCGTCGGCCGACGACGACCTGCTCGCCGAGTTCGGGGCATCCGGCCTGCGGGCCATGGCCAAGGTCTTCGCGGACAACGTGAACGTGCAACGGCACTTCGATCCGGGGGTGTTCGACGGCGACGTGCTCTTCTTCGTCGCCACGGCGGACCGCCTCCCCGGCGCGCCCGACGCCGCCCAGTGGCAGCCGTACGTGACCGGGGGCATCGAGGTCCACCCGGTGGACGCCGTCCACGGGGCGCTGACCGGACCGAACGCGGCGGCCGAGATCGGCCCGGTGCTCGCTGCCCGGCTCTTGTCATGACGATCGCATTCCTCACCCACGGACGGAGCGGGGTTGTACGTGTTCACTGATCTTCCTGCCCTGGTGCGCGGCCACGCCGAACAGCAGGGCGAGCGGCCGGCGTTGACCTTCGCCGCGACGACGCTGGGGACGCCGCGGACCGACCTGACGTACGCGGACGTGGACCTGCGCACGCGCGCCGTGGCGAGCATGCTGCAGCGGCGGCTGCGCCCCGGCGACCGGGCGCTGATCGTCATGCCGACCGTGCCCGAGTTCGCCGCGGCGTTCCTCGGCTGTCTCGCCGCCGGTGTGGTCGCCGTTCCGCTGCCCGTACCGGTCGACGACTCCGCCACCCAGCGGGTGCTGAACGTGGCCAAGGACTGCTCTCCCGCCGCCGTACTGACGACGTCCCTGGTCCGCGGGTTCCTGGGCGACGCCCCGGTCGTGCGGCAGCTCGGCGCCTCGGTCGAGTGGATCGACGTGGACCTGGTCGAGCAGGCGGAGGACTCCGACTGGCACCCGGTTCCCCTCGCGGCGGACGACACGGCCTTCCTGCAGTACACGTCGGGTTCCACCAAGGCGCCTCGCGGCGTCGTCGTCCCGCACGGCAGCCTCATGCACAACGAAGTCGCCATCCAGAAGACCTTCCAGGTCACGCCCGGCTCGACGAGCGTCAGCTGGCTTCCGCTCCACCACGACATGGGGCTGATCGGTGGGCTGCTGCAACCGCTGTGCACGGGTGCCCGCGCCGTCATCCTCGATCCGCTCTCCTTCCTGCAGCGCCCCGCCTCCTGGCTGGAGGAGATCTCACGGGAGCGGGCCCAGATCAGCGGCGGCCCGAACTTCGCCTACGACCTGTGCGTACGCAAGGTCACCGACGAGGAGAAGGAGCGCCTCGACCTCAGCTCGTGGCGGCTCGCCTTCAACGGCGCGGCGCCGGTGTCGCCGCGCAGCCTCCGCGCGTTCAGCGAGGCCTTCGCGGGGACGGGCTTCCGTTCCTCGGCCCACACTCCGTGCTACGGCCTGGCCGAGGTCACTCTGCTGGTGGCGAGCGCCGACGCGGCCGCCGAGTGCGAGAGCCGGACCTTCTCCGTCGCCTCCCTGGAGCAGGGCCGGGCGGTGGAACGGAGCGCTGGGGCGGAGGACGACGCGCCCGGCACCGGGGACGCGGTCCGGGAGCTGGTCGCGTACCGGCTGCTCGACCACGCCGCCGTGCGCATCGTCGATCCGGTCGGCGGGCGGCCGCTGCCCGACGGCCACATCGGCGAGATCTGGGTGCACAGCGAGAGCAACGGGGCGGGTTACTGGGGCGACGCCGACACCCGCGCCGTCTTCGGCGCCACACCGTCGGGTGTGACGCCGGCCTCCCACGTGCGCACCGGAGACCTCGGGTTCGTGCACGCCGGCCGGTTGCACGTCACCGGCCGGATGAAGGACCTGGTCATCCACCGGGGCCGGAACCTGCACCCCGAGGACCTGGAGATCGACGTGGCCGCGAGCAGCCCGTGGCTGCGGCCCGGCTGCGGTGTCGTCTTCAGCGTGGACGACGACGGGGAGGAGGCGATCGTCGTCTGCCAGGAGGTGCGTCCCGGCCTCACGGACGACCAGTACCCGGCGCTTGCCCGGGGGATCAGGGACGCGCTGTCCCGTCAGTACGGCGTGGCCGCCCGGACCATCGCACTCCTGCCCCCGGGAGCGATCCCCAAGACGTCCAGCGGCAAGGTGCAACGCCAGGCGGCACGCTCCCGGTTCCTCTCCGGTGACCAGCCCGTGCTGTGGTCGCAGACGGTCCGGGACCGGCAGACCGGGTCGGCGCGGCTGGCCGACCTGATCGGCGCCCGGAGCCTGCGCGAGGCGACCGGCCGGCAGCGCCGGGACCTGCTCACCGACGCGCTGCTCCGGTATGTCCGGCAAACCCTCGGCGAGGACGAGCTGCTGGACAGCGCGGCCTCGCCCACGTCGCTGGGACTCGATTCACTCAAGGCCGTACAGCTGCAGCACGAGTTGGAGAGCCTGCTCGACGTACGGCTCCGGCCGAGTCTCGTGTTGCGGGCCGGTTCCCTCGCGGAGCTGGCGGAGATCGTGCTCGACCACGCGCAGGAGACGGGGGGTCCGGGCGCCGAAGCCGCGCCCGAGCCGGAACCCGCCCCGGCCGACGGGGACCAGGAGTACGAACTCACGGAGACACAGCGTGCCCTGTGGTTCCTGCAGCGCACCTCGCCCGAGAGTTACGCCTACAACGTCACGCGGGCCTTCAGCCTGACCGGTGACGTCGACGGGGAGCGGCTGTCCGCCGCACTGACCGAAGTGGTGGCCCGGCATGCCACCCTGCGGCTGGCCCTGCGCACGCACGACGGTGAACCGCGTGCCCACATCGAGCCCGTGGCCGAGGTGCGGCCGGAGCAGGTGGACGCGCGGTCCTGGTCGGACGACCGAGTGCGGGGCTGGATCAGCGCGCTGGCCACCCGGCCCTTCGACCTGGAGCGGGACCGGCTCATCCGGGCGGCGGTCGTACGCCGCGAGGACTGCAGGCTGCTCGTGCTGTCCCTGCACCACATCGTGTGCGACCTGACGTCACTGGCCCTCGTCGTCGCCGACCTCGAGCGGGCCTATGTCTCCGGCGGCGCCGACCAGGACGGTCGGCAGGAGCGGCCGCCCGTCCTGGTACCGGCCGTGTGGGAGCGCACGGCTCTGGCCGAACGAGGAGACGAACTCACCGCTTTCTGGAAGGAACAGCTCGCCGGAGAGCTGCCCGTTCTGGAACTTCCCTCCGCCGGTCGGCAGCGGGGCCATGCGGGCGGCACCGTCGCATTCGAGGGTTCCGAGGAACTGCTGCGAGCCCTGCGACGCGTCGCCCGGCAGGAGGGCCACACCCTGCACAACGTCCTCCTGGCCGGTTTCCAGGTGCTGCTGCACCGGGTGACCGGACAGCCCGACGTGGTGACCGGCGTCCCGGTCGCCGGCCGGACGCGCCAGGAACTCGCCGCGCACGTGGGGTACCTGGTCAACGTGCTGCCGATCCGCTCCCGCTTCGGCCGGGGCACCGGCTTTGCCGAGTTCGCCGCGACGGCGCACCGCAGGATGCTGGATGCGCTGGACCACCAGGAGCTGCCCTTCCCGGTCCTGACGCAGCAGCTCAACCCCGACCGTGCCTCGGGCGCGCCGCCGGTCTTCCAGGCCATGTTCAGCCACTACTCCACGGCACTGCCCGGTGGCCGTGCCGTGGCCGGAGTGGTCCTCGGCGATCCCGCCGCCGAACTGGACCTGGGCGGGGCCGTACTGCGCGGCTTCGCCATCGAGGATCCCACCGCGCAGTCGGACATCGCGTTGAACGTCGTGGAGCTGGCGGACCGGCTGGAGTTCGGGCTGCAGTACGACACCGCGCTGCTGCCGCGGGAGCAGGCCGAACGGATCGCGGACGCCTATCGGACGCTGCTGGACGCGGTCGCGGCGGATCCGCGCACCGACGTGACCCGGCTGTCCCTCGTGGACGCCGACGGCGTACGGGACCTGTTGGCGACCGGAACCGGGCCGCGCATCCCACGCGAGGAGCACTACCTGGCCACGTTCGAGCGGCAGGCGGCCCGTACCCCCGAGGCCGAGGCCGTCGACGACGGCACCGAGCGGCTCACGTACGCGGAGCTCAACGGCCGTGCCAATCACGTGGCGCAGCGGCTGCGCGCGGCCGGCGTCGGCCCCGAGACCCAGGTCGTCGTGTGCGCCGCGCGCACGGCCGGGTTCCTGGCGGCCCTGCTGGGCATCCACAAGGCGGGTGCCTGCTATGTGCCGATCAGCCCCACGGAGGCACCGCGACGGGTCGCGGACATGGCGGCCACGCTCGGCGCGCGCGCAGTGATTGCGGACCGGACGGGCCGGAAACTGTTCGACCAGGTGCTCGGCGAGCCGGACGCCAGCGCGCGCCCCCGCATGTTCGACATCGACGAGGTGGGCGACGGCCATGTCGAGCAGAACCCGCACTGCCCGACGCCGATGATCGGCAGCGCCTACATCATCCACACGTCCGGCTCCACCGGTGTGCCGAAGGCCGCGGTCGTCACGATGGGCGGACTGACCAACCATCAATGGCAGATGATCGAGCACTTCGGCGTCGGGCCCGAGGACTGCGTCGGTCAGACCGCTCCGGCCACCTTCGACATCTCGCTGTGGCAGTTCCTCGCGCCGCTCATGGTCGGCGGACGGCTGAGGATCGTCGACGACGCGCGTGTGATGTCTCCGTCGAGGCTCCGCGACGCCGTCGTGGAGAGCGGGATGACCCTCATGGAGGTCGTTCCCGTCATGGTGGCCGCCCTGCTGGAGGCCGGTGTCCAGCACGAACCGCACGCCCTGCGGGCGATGATCTCCGGTGGCGAGGCGCTGAGCTGGGACACCGCGCGGGAATGGCTCGCGCAGTGCCCCGTGGTCGAGCTGTACAACGCCTACGGACCGACCGAGTGCGCCGACGACGTCAGCATCCACCGGGTGACCGAGGACTCCGACCAGTCCCGGCCGGTGCCGATCGGCAAGCCGCTGGCCAACATGACGGTCCATGTACTCGACCCCGACCTGCAGTTGGTGCCCAGAGGCATGGTGGGTGCCCTGTGGGTCGGCGGGATGGGCGTCGGGCGTGGCTACCTGGGGAACCCGGGCCGCACCGCCGAGGCCTTCGTCCCCGATCCCTTCGGCGAGCCGGGGGCGCGGCTCTACCGCACCGGGGATCTCGTACGGTTCACGGCCGACGGCGACCTCGAGTACATGGGCCGGGTCGACCGGCAGTTGAAGATGCGCGGACTGCGCATCGAGCCCGGCGAGGTGGAGGAGGCCCTGCGGGAGATCCCGGACGTGCTCGACGCGGTGGCCAAGGTGCACCACACCCGGCAGGGCATGTCATTGGTCGGCCATCTGGTGACGGCGGGGGAGGGGGAGCCACGGCAGCTCGTGGCCGGCGAGTACGAGCACATCAGGCGGGCGCTTGCCGACCGGCTGCCACGGCACATGATTCCCACGGTCTTCGTGCGCCGCACGGAGCTGCCCCGACTGAGCAACGGAAAGATCGACTACGGCGCTCTCGACTACCGGCCCGTCGGGTCCGCCGGCGAGGTGAGCGCCGAGTTGCTGAAGGATCCGGTGGTCGCCGCCGTCCGGTCGATCTGGGGCGAGCTCCTCGAGTACGAGGGGGTGGCCTGGCAGGACAACTTCTTCCTGCTCGGCGGCCACTCGCTGCTTGCGCTGAGAATGATAGACAAGGTGGGCCAGCAGCTCTCGGTCGACTTGGAGATCGAGGCGATATTCGCCAACCCGACCCTGAATGAATTCGTCGACGCGGTGCGTCGGGCCAAACCCGGATCGCGACCTCGGACACCTATAGGGCGCATTTCCAGAGTTCCGGCTGGAGGGCGCCGTATGCGCCGTGCGGAACCATAAACCTCCAGTTCAGGGGGGAAGAGATTCGCCGCACGCCTCTATTTGATGGACTGCGTGGGGGTAATTCGCGCTGCCTTGAAACGGATTCGATGTGGCCCTGAAATTCCTTCTTGAATGTTGGCGACCGTCGTGTTTAGATGACTGGGCAATTCGGTCCGTGGCCTGTTTCCGGCACTTATCTGAGGAGTGAATATGCAGAGCAATGAGACGCAGGACCTCGCGTTCGAGACCCTCGTGGAGGACGAGTACGAGGCCCCGCAGCACTGTCTGATCCCGACCTGCGCGTGACCGCGGTTCCGCCGCCCGGTGTCCCGCACCGGGCGGCGGACCACTCTCTCCCGAGGAGCGCTGAGCCGATGCGGGTACGTGTCTCGCGCCTGTTGGTCTTCACCTGCAGGAACGGGCAGCTCGTCTGCGACGATCCGGTCAGCCACCGCCAGTTCGCCCTGCGCCCCGCGGTGTGGGACCTGCTGCCGCACTACGCGGTGTGGGCACAGCCCCGGGAGGCCGACACCCACGTGGTCAAGCAACTCCTGGAGGCTGGCCTGCTGATCGAGGAGGGCTCGCCCGAGCACCGGCGTGAGGACGCGCTCGGACCGTGGCGCACCTGGGGTACCGCCGCCACCTACTTCCACCTGGCCACCCGCACCCACGACAGCGAGCGGTTCGTCACCGCCGCCGAGGACACCGCCCGGCTCCGCGAGAAGGGCGAACAGGAGCCCCAGCCCGAGCCGTTCAAGCGCTACGACACCGAGCCGGTCGCGCTCCCGGCTCCGGACCCGCTGCCCATGGAGCTCACCCAAACGCTGCGACGCCGGCGTACCACCCGGCGGTTCGCGGCGGACCAGCCGGTCGGTCTGCGGCAGCTCAGCACCATGCTGCACTGGGCAGGGGGAGTTCAACACCGCGTGGACCTGCCGGGCTTCGGTGTCTCACTGCTGAAGGCGAGCCCCTCCGGCGGGTCGCGCCACCCCATCGAGATCTATCCGGTGATCCGGTCGGTGGACGGCGTGCGACCGGGCCTCTACCACTACGCACCGGACGTGCACGGCCTGGAACCGCTGCGCGAGGAACCTCTGAGCGACGAGGAGATCCTGCATTGGTGCGGCGATCAGAGCTTCGTGGCCCGCGCCCCCGTGCTGTTCCTCTACACGGCGGTCCTGGAGCGCTCGGCCTGGAAGTACCCGATGGGCAGGACGTACCGCGCGCTCTTCGCCGAGCTGGGACACGTGAGCCAGACGACCTACCTGGCAGGCACGGCACTGGAACTCGGAGTGTTCTTCACCGCCGCGATCCGGGACGAGACCGTGGAGCGGGACCTGGGCGTGCACTGGAGCACCGAGATCCCGCTCGGCGTCAGCGGTTTCGGGACACCGGACCCGCAGGAGGCCGAGCGGCAGGCGGCGATGCTCGACGGCGGCCCGGTCGGCTTCTCCTACCCGCGCGACGCCTGGGACGGCCTGGGGTGAGCCGCGCCCCCGACGCACCGCCCATGCCCGCGGCCGCCCACCCGGTCCGCGGCGGAGAGGGAACGCCGTGACCGACCAGCGACCCGTTGACAGCCCGGACAGCCCCGTACAGGTCCTCATCGACCTCGCCCGCGTCGACCGCAACCTGCACCGGCTGCACGCCCGCGCGTCCGCGCGCGGCGTCCGCGTGCGCGCCCATGTGAAGGGACACCGCACCGCCGAACTCGCGCTGCGCCAACGCGCGGCGGGCGCCGTGGGCATAGCGGTCACCCAACTCGCCCAGGCCCGCCAGTACGTGGCCGCCGGCATCGACGACGTGGTGATCGCGCACCCGTGGCCCGAACCCTGGAGGTGGCGCGAAACGGCCGAACTGGCCCGGCACTGCCGGGTGTCGGCGCACGTCGACAGCGAGGCCGCCGTCGAAGGGCTGGCCGACGCCGCGGCCGAACTCGGCGTCACCCTCGGCGTCCGGGTGCAGCTCGGCACCGGCCTCGACGCCACCGCCACCCCCGACGACCAACTGCTCGCCCTGGCCCGCGCGGCAGTCGCCCGCCCGTCGCTGCGACTCGACGGCGTCACCGCCTATCAGGCGCTGCTCGGCGCCGACGACGCGAAGGACCCGGTGGCGGTCGGGCGGTCGACGGCCGCATACGCCCTGCGGATCGCCGCCCTGCTGCGCGGTGCGGGCCTGCCCTGTTCGGGTGTCGCGATCGGAGGCACGCCCACCGCGGACGGGGCCCTCGTCGAATCCGGTGTCACCGAGATCTGCTCGGGAGCGTACGCCCTGCAGGACGGGGGCATGCTGGCGATCGGCGCCTGCGCGCCCGAGGACGTGGCCGTGACGGTGGTCGCGACGGACCAGGAGGCGGCCGACCGAGTGCTCGACCAGCACCCCTACCCGTGGCAGACCGCCGCCGACCACCAGCGGCTGGCCAGCACGGCACCGCCAGGAGCCCGGTTGTGCCCGCCGCACATCTGCGCCCTCACCCCGCAGGTCCGGACGGTCACGGTGTACGAACACGACGAGAAACGGCGCATTGGCATATGGCAGGTACTCAACACTCAGGACACACCTCCGACGCGTCCGGCGAAACCCGGTCTGCCGAAGGAGAGTTGAGCCGACCCCCCCGACGCAGCCGCCGGAACGCGCTGGGCGTCCTGCGGGTGCGTTCCTTCCGGTTGTTCTTCATCGCCCAGTCCAGCTCGTCGCTCGGCGACTTCCTGGTCGCGCCCGCACTTGCCTTCGCGGTCCTGGACCTCACCGGGTCCGCCGCCGACATCGGACTGATCCTCGCCGCCCGGACCGTCCCCCTCACCCTGTTCATGCTCGTCGGGGGCGTGCTCGCCGACCGGCTGCCCCGCCAACGGGTGATGCTCGGCAGCGACCTGGCCCGGTTCTGCAGCCAGGCCGTCACCGCGGCACTGGTGCTCAGTGGCCACGCCGCCGTCTGGCAGCTGATGGCACTGCAGGCCGTGCACGGCACCGCCAGCGCGCTGTTCATGCCGGCCGTGACCGGACTGGTGCAGGAGTGCGTCCCGGCACCCCAACGGCAGTCCGCCAACGCCCTGCGCAGCATCTCCCACTCGGCCGCCATGATCGCTGGGCCGCTGCTGGCCACGCTCCTCGTCCTCACCGCCGGCACCGGCTGGGCGATCGCCGCCGACGCCGCGACCTTCGCCGTCAGCGCCTACTGCCTGGCACGACTGGGACTGCCCCGCGACGCGACCGTACCCGCCGGCCGAGGCGGGCACATGCTGACCGAACTCCGCGAGGGATGGCAGGAGTTCTCCTCCCGCACCTGGGTGTGGTCGATCATCACCATGGCCTCGCTGAGCAACATGCTGTACGCCGTCTTCACCGTCCTCGGCCCCGTACTGAGCGAGCGGGAACTGGGCGGGCGCGGCGCCTGGGGTGCGATCCTCACCGCCTTCGGGGCGGGCGCCGTCCTCGGCGGCACGGGCGCCCTGTGGCTGCGCACCCGCCAGCCGCTGCGCATCGGACTGCTGGCCACGGCGCTCTTCGCCGCGCCGCCCCTGGTCCTGTCGCAGGTCTCCGCCACCGTGCCCGCGGCGGCGGCAGCCTTCGTCGGGGGTGTCGGCCTGATGCTGTTCAACCCGCTGTGGGAGACGACGCTCCAGGCGGGCGTTCCCGCCTCCGCACTGTCCCGGGTCAGCGCCTACGAATGGTTCGGTTCCTACGCCGCCCAGCCGGTCGGGCTCATGCTCGCCGGACCGATAGCCACGCAGGCCGGCATGCGCACGACCCTGCTGGCCGCCGGGCTGGCCCAGCTGGTCATCAGCCTGGCTCCCCTCGCCCTGCGGGACGTACGCAGCCACGCCGTCGAAAGGCAGGACCACACATGACCCGATCACAGGGAGCACCCTCCGGAGCCGGCCAGGACCGCCCCTGGATGAACACCCTCAGCCGCGGGCGAGTGCCGGGACCCCGGCTGCCCCAGCAGCGGGTGGTGGACGGAACCGGACCGAGTACCCGCAGCGTCCACGCCGGCACCTACGAGGACCCGGTGACCGGTGCCGTCGGGACCCCGGTGTTCCAGACCAGCACGTTCACCTTCAGCGAGGACACCTACCAGGCCTTCGACCAGGGTCACATCAGGGACGTCCCGATCTACGGACGGTACGGCAGTCCCAACCAGTGGGCCGTGCAGGAGAAGATCGCCGCACTGGAGAACGCCGAGAGCGCCCTGCTGTTCTCCTCCGGCATGGCGGCCATCACCACGACCCTGCTCGCCCTCACCAACCACGGCGGCCACATCGTCTCCTCCCGCGACGTCTACGGCGGTACCTTCAATCTGCTGCGCGAGGACATGCACCAGCTCGGCCGCGAGGTCACCTTCACCGACCCGGTCGACATCGGGGCCGTCCGCGCTGCCGTCCGCGACAACACCCAGGTGCTGTTCTTCGAGACCCTGACCAACCCTCTGCTGAAGGCCGCACCCCTGGCCGAACTCGGGCGGCTGGCACGGGAGAAGGACCTCCTGCTGGTCGTCGACGGCACGTTCCTGCCGCCGGTGTGTCTGCGCGCCCTGGAGCACGGCGCGCACCTCGTGGTGCACAGCGCCACCAAATACCTGAACGGGCACAGCGATGTGACGGCGGGCGTCGCCGCGGGACCACGCAAGTACGTCGACCGGATCTGGGCCCAGATGCTGAAGTTCGGTGGCTCGCTCGACGCGATGATGTGCTTCCTGCTGGAGCGCGGACTCAAGACACTGGCCCTCAGGATGCGCTGTCACAGCGAGACGTCCGTCGCCGTCGCCGCGTTCCTCGCCGGCCACCCCGCGGTACGCAAGGTCCATCATCCGTCCCGGCCCGACTACCCCTACCCCTGGCTGCACGAGATGGCGCCCAACGGCTTCGGCGGCATGGTCTCCTTCGAACTGCACGGCGGAGACGAGGCGGCCCTCAAGCTCTTGGACCGGCTGCGCCTGCCCGTGGTCGCCACCAGCCTCGGCGGTGTGGAGTCCCTGGTCAGCCTGCCGTTCAACACCTCGCACAGCTTCCTGACCAGGCGCCAGCGGGCCGAGGTGGGGATCGCTCCGGGGCTGGTGCGCTTCTCGGCGGGCATCGAGGACACCGACGACCTCATCGGCGATCTCGACCAGGCCCTGGGGGGCCTGTGACCGGGCTGGAGACCCGCGCGACCCGCGAGGGAAAGGACTGAGCCGCATGCGCAACGGACTGAACATCGCCGGAGTGTCGGAGATGGTGCACGAGATAAGGGAGATCCCCGCGGAGGCCGTCGCACGCTTCGCCGTGGAGACGCCGGCCGGTGCCGCCACCGCGGGAACCGTCACCTCCCGTACGCTCACGGCACGCAACGGCACCGTACGGATGGCCCGCGACTTCCGGCTGGGCCACCGCCGCACCGTGACCGCCGACGACCCGGCCGGCGCCCACCCCACCCCGTACGAGTCGGCGCTCGCCGCCCTCGGCGCCTGCGTCATGGTGACCTCGGTCAACGGCTACACCGCGCGGGGCGTCACTCTCGGCGCGATGTCCGTCACGGTCCGGGCCGATCTGGCGCTGGACGAGGCGGGACGGCCCGTCGCCGGCCGGCCGCTGGAGAACATCGCCTGGCGGTGCGACGTCGACTGCGAAACGGACCCCGACACGGCCCGCTCGATCAACCGGCTGGTGACCGCCTTCAGCCCCAACCACCGGGTCTTCCTGGACGCGGCCCCCCTCGACACCGTCGTGCTCGTCGGCACCGACGGCGGGACGACCGCCCTCGACGTCCCCGTGCCCGGCGAGACGTCCGAGGCGGCGGGCCCTACCCGGAGCAGCACCGTCGAAGCAACCGTGACCTGGGAGTACGGCTCCGAGGGAAGCTATGTCACCACCGTCGGGGCACCCGGCACACGCCCTCGGTCGGGCCCCTGGGGCGTGGATCAGGCGAAGCAGATGCTGGGCATCGACCGAGCCCCGAACTCGCAGGAGATCCTGCTCGCCGCGCTCTCCGCCGAACTGACCTCACTGCTCCCGGACGGCAGCGTGCTGCTGCGGGCCGCCGGTCTCCTCGACACCCGCGGCATGCTCAACGTCACACGCGAGGTACCCAGCCGCTTCCACGGCCTGTCCCTGGAAACCGTCGCCCCGGACCTGTCCGCGGCCGACCTGTCCCGGGCACTCGCACGCTCCGTGCTCCTCGCCACCCTTGCCACGCCCCGCGCGGTCGACGTCGAACTGTGGCTCGCCGGCCGGCACGTGGTGTCCGACCACAGCAGCACGGCAGACGCCGAAGCCGTACGTGACGAACTGACCCGGAAAGCCGGGCAGCAGGCCGAACAGACGAACCGTCAGGAGAACGCCGGCCATGACGGCTGAGAGAAGTCACCAGGGGGACCGCATGACACAGCCGGTCTGCACGTGCCGGCCCGGCGCGACGGTGTGGCTGACGGGCCTGCCGAGTTCCGGCAAGAGCACGCTCGCCCAGGAACTGGCCGACCTGCTGCGCTCGCGGGCTCGACGGGTGGAGGTGCTCGACGGGGACCGGCTCAGGCAGATCTTCTCGCCCGATCTGGGCTTCAGCCGCGCGGACCGGAACGCCAACGTGCAGCGCATCGGCATGATGGCCCAGGTACTCGCGCGCAACGGAGTCCTCGCCCTCGTACCCGTCATCGCCCCGTTCGCCGACAGCCGGGAACTGGTCCGGGGGCGCCATCTGACCACCGGCACGCCCTACTTGGAGATCCATGTCGCCGCACCGGTGAACGTGTGCGCGGCGCGCGACGTGAAGGGTCTGTACGCCAGACAGGCCGCAGGCGAGATCAGCGGACTGACCGGCGTCGACGATCCCTACGAGTTGCCGGAGTCGCCCGACCTTCGCGTGCAGACACACCTGCAGTCCGTGCCCGAGTCCGCCGCCGCGGTGCACCGGCTGCTCGTCGACAGGGGGCTGGCGTGACGGCCCCGGCCGCGCCCCGGACAACGGCGCGCTCGTTCGCGCTGTCCCACCTGGACTGGCTGGAGTCCGAGGCGGTGCACATCCTGCGCGAGGTCGCCGGCGAGTTCGAGCGGCCGGTGATCCTGTTCTCCGGAGGCAAGGACTCCATGGTCGTGGTGCACCTGGCTCTGAAGGCGTTCGCCCCGGCACCGGTCCCCTTCCCCCTGCTGCACGTCGACACCGGGCACAACTTCCCCGAGGTCCTCGATTTCCGGGACCGGGTGGTGGCGGCACACGGGCTCCGCCTGCACGTGGTCCTGGTGCAGGACTACATCGACCGTGGCCTGCTGCGTGAACGCCCCGACGGCACCCGCAATCCGCTGCAGACCCTTCCGCTGACGGAGACGATCCGCACCGAGCGGTTCGACGCGGTCTTCGGCGGCGCCCGGCGCGACGAGGAGAAGGCCCGCGCGAAGGAGCGGGTGTTCAGCCTGCGCGACGAGTTCTCCCAGTGGGACCCGCGTCGTCAGCGTCCGGAGCTGTGGAACCTGTACAACGGCCGGCACGCTCCGGGCGAGCACGTCCGCGTCTTCCCGCTGTCCAACTGGACCGAGTCGGACGTGTGGGAGTACATCGCCCGTGAGCGGATCGAGCTGCCGCGGATCTACTTCGCCCACCGGCGCAAGGTCTTCGCCCGTTCCGGCATGTGGCTGACGGAGGGCGCATGGGGCGGCCCCTCGACGGACGAGCGGGTGTCGACCAGAGAGGTCCGTTACCGAACGGTCGGCGACATGTCGTGCACGGGTGCCGTCGAATCGGAGGCCCGCACGGTGGAGGACGTCATCGCCGAGATCACCCGGTCCCGGCTCACCGAGCGGGGCGCGACCCGCGCCGACGACAGGCTCTCCGAGGCCGCCATGGAGGACCGCAAGCGCGAGGGGTACTTCTGATGAACGCGGACACACTGCGTTTCGCGACCGCGGGCTCGGTCGACGACGGCAAGTCCACTCTGGTGGGTCGCCTGCTGTACGACTCCAGGTCCGTCCTGGCCGATCAACTCGAAGCCGTGGCCAGGGCGTCGCGAACCGCGACGCCCGATCTGGCGCTGCTGACGGACGGGCTGCGCGCGGAGCGGGAACAGGGCATCACCATCGACGTGGCCTACCGCTACTTCGCCACGCCCCGCCGCCGCTTCATCCTCGCCGACAGCCCCGGCCATGTGCAGTACACCCGCAACATGGTCACCGGCACCTCCACCGCGGACCTCGTCGTCATCCTGGTCGACGCCCGCAACGGCGTGGTCGAACAGACCCGCAGACACGCCGCCATCGCCGCCCTCCTGCGCGTCCCGCACGTGGTGCTGGCCGTGAACAAGATGGACCTGGTCGGCTACGCGGAGACGGCGTTCGCGCCCATCGCCGACGAATTCACCGCGTACGCAAGCGCGTTGGGGGTGCCACAGGTCACCGCCGTCCCGATCTCCGCCCTCGTGGGCGACAACATCGTGGAGTCCTCGGCCGCCATGCAGTGGTACGACGGTCCCACCGTCCTCGAGCACCTGGAGACCGTCCGGGCCCGGCACGATCCGGCTCATGCCCAGGGACGCTTCCCGGTGCAGTACGTGATCCGCCCAGGCACCGCGGAACACCCCGACTACCGCGGCTATGCAGGCCAGATCGCGGCCGGTGTCTTCCGGGTCGGCGACGCGGTGACGGTCCTCCCCTCCGGCCGTACCTCGACCCTCACCGGGATCGATCTGCTCGGCAGGCCGGTCGACGAGGCGCGGGCCCCGCAGTCGGTCACCCTTCTCCTCGCGGACGACATCGACATCGCGCGCGGCGACCTGATCGTTCCCTCCACGGAGGCGCCGACCACCAGTCAGGACGTGGAGGCGACCGTCTGCCATGTCGCCGACACTCCGCTCACCGTCGGCCTACGGGTCCTCATCAAGCACACCACGCGGACCGTACGGGCCCGGGTCGAGGAGATCCCTTCCCGTCTCGGGCCGGACGATCTGTCCCAGCGCCCGGAGCCCGGACAGTTGCTCGCCAACGACATCGGCCGCATCCGGCTGCGAGCCGCCGAACCACTGGCCCTCGACGCCTATGCCGACTGCCGTGGCACCGGCTCCTTCCTCCTGATCGACCCGGCCGACGGCACGACACTCGCCGCCGGCATGGCGCTCGCGGGATCACCGGACCCGGGTCGGCCATGACGGCGGGCACAGGACCGGCCCGCGCACCGGCCCGTGGCGGGGCCGCGGGCGTCGCTCGGGCCGACGCCCGTGGTTGAGCCACTCGACCATGGATAGCCTGGGAAAATGCTGAGAGAAGTCATCGCCACCCGCTACATCGCGCCGCTGCGTGAGGGCGGCTCGCTGCCGGGGCTCGTCGAGGCCGACGACTTCGGGACGTACGTCGTGAAGTTCACCGGCTCGGCACAGGGCCACAAGGCGCTGGTCGCCGAGGTGATCGTCGGTGAACTCGCCCGCGCGCTCGGCCTGCGCTTCCCCGAACTGGTCCTCGCCCACTTCGACCCGGCCGTCGCCGCCGACGAGCCGCACCAGGAGGTGCGCGATCTGCACGAGGCCAGCGCGGGCGTCAACCTGGGGATGGACTACCTGCCGGGGGCGAAGGACTTCACCCCGGAGATCGCGAAGACCTTCCCCGTGGACCCTCTGGAGGCCGGCCGGATCGTCTGGCTCGACGCCCTGACCGCCAACGTGGACCGTACGGTCCGCAGCTCCAACCTGATGGTCTGGCCGACGTTCGGCACCGCGCCCGCGCGCCTGTGGCTCATCGACCACGGTGCCGCCCTCGTCTTCCACCACCGCTGGGACACCACGACCCCGGGCAAGAAGTACGACTTCCGCCACCACGCCCTCGGCCACTACGGCCCCGACGTCCGGGCCGCCGACGCCGAACTGGCCCCCCGGGTGACCGAGGAGCTGCTGCGGTCCGTCGTCGCCGAGGTGCCGGACCCCTGGCTGGCCGAGGACGCCGGGTTCGCCACGCCCGACGACGTCCGCGCCGCCTATGTCGACTACCTCCTCACGCGCGTACGGCTGTCCCACGAGTGGCTGCCCACCGACTTCCCGAGCCGTGAGGAACTCGCGGCCGAGGAGGCCGCCCGCGCGGCGAAGACCCAGCAGGGCCGCCCGGCCTGGCTCAAGCGGGTCCCCGACCTGCACGGCAAGCCGGGGGCGGAACAGGATTGGTCGGTGCACCTCGGATGACCCACCGTGTCCAGATCGAGTACTGCACCCAGTGCCGCTGGCTGCCCCGCGCGGCCTGGCTGGCGCAGGAGCTGCTCACCACCTTCGAGACCGAGCTGACCGAGCTGTCGCTCAAGCCCGGCACCGGGGGCGTCTTCGTCGTCCGCGTGAACGACGAGGTCGTCTGGGACCGCCGCGAACAGGGCTTCCCGGAGCCCACTGCGGTCAAGCGCCTCGTCCGCGACCTCGTGGCCCCGGGGAAGCCCCTGGGCCACTCGGACAGGGCCGCCGAGTGACATCGACTCGGCCGGCGACCGGCGTCTCCGCCTGGCCGGCGACCGGCATATTGGCCGCGCAGACGTCCGGCGTCCGGTGAAGGGCACTCGGAGGACGAGCTGCGCGCGCTGACCGCCGAGGAGCGCCGACGGTACGGGCTGTCCACGTGAACGCCCCCGGCGCCGGGTGGTGCCGGGGGCGTGGGCGGGGTCAGCCGCGCAGCTGCTCGTACGCCGGCAGGGTGAGGAAGTCGGCGTAGTTGTCGTCGAGGGACACCTGGAGCAGCAGGTCGTGGGCCTCCTGCCAGTGGCCGGCCGCGAAGGCCCCCTCGCCGATCTCCTTGCGGATGGAGTCCAGTTCCTCGGCGGCGACCTTGCGGGCCAGCTCCGGGGTGGCCCGGTCGCCGTTCTCGAACACGACGCCCGCGTTGATCCACTGCCAGATCTGGGAGCGGGAGATCTCGGCGGTGGCCGCGTCCTCCATCAGGTTGAAGATGGCGACCGCGCCGAGCCCGCGCAGCCAGGCCTCGATGTAACGGATGCCGACCTGGACCGCGTTGATCAGGCCGTTGTACGTCGGCTTGGCCTCCAGCGAGTCGATCGCGATCAGGTCGGCCGCCTCGACGTGGACGTCCTCGCGCAGCCGGTCCTTCTGGTTGGGCTTGTCGCCGAGGACCCTGTCGAAGGACTCCATGGCGATCGGGACCAGGTCGGGGTGGGCGACCCAGGAGCCGTCGAAACCGTCGTTCGCCTCGCGGTCCTTGTCGGCGCGGACCTTCTCGAAGGCCACCTTGTTGACCTCGGCGTCCCGGCGGGAGGGGATGAACGCCGCCATGCCGCCGATCGCGTGCGCGCCGCGCTTGTGGCAGGTGCGGACGAGGAGTTCGGTGTACGCCCGCATGAACGGGGCCGTCATCGTGACCGCGTTGCGGTCCGGGAGGACGAACTTCGCGCCGCCGTCACGGAAGTTCTTGACGATGGAGAACAGGTAGTCCCAGCGGCCGGCGTTCAGTCCGGAGGCGTGGTCGCGCAGTTCGTAGAGGATCTCCTCCATCTCGTACGCCGCCGTGATCGTCTCGATCAGGACGGTGGCGCGGATGGTGCCCTGCGGGATGCCGAGGTGGTCCTGGGCGAAGACGAACACCTCGTTCCACAGGCGGGCCTCGAGGTACGACTCGGTCTTGGGCAGGTAGAAGTACGGGCCCTTGCCGAGGTCCAGCAGGCGCTGGGCGTTGTGGAAGAAGTACAGGCCGAAGTCGACGAAGGCGCCGGGGACCGGCTTGCCGTCGGCGTCGACGAGGTGGCGCTCGTTCAGGTGCCAGCCGCGCGGGCGCATGACGACGGTCGCCAGCTTCTCGTTCGGGCGCAGTGCGTACGACTTGCCGGTGCGCTCGTCCGTGAAGTCGATGGTGCGGGTGTAGGCGTCGCTCAGGTTGACCTGGCCGAGGACCACGTTCTCCCAGGTGGGCGCGGAGGCGTCCTCGAAGTCGGCGAGCCAGATCCGCGCGCCCGAGTTGAGCGCGTTGATGGTCATCTTGCGGTCGGTGGGGCCGGTGATCTCGACGCGCCGGTCGTTCAGCGCGGCCGGGGCCGGGGCGACCTGCCAGGAGTCGTCCGCGCGGACGACGGCCGTCTCCGGGAGGAAGTCGAGCGTGGAGGTGCGGGCGATCTCGGCGCGGCGCTCCGCACGGCGGGCGAGGAGTTCGTCACGGCGCGGGGTGAACCGCTGGTGCAGCTCCGCCACGAAGGCGAGCGCCGCGTCGGTGAGGACCTCCTCCTGCCGGGGCAGGGGCTCGGCGTCGACGATGGCCAGCGGGGACGGCGCTGGTGCGGACATGAGCTGTCACTTCCTTCAGCGGTGGCACCGGGTGCCAAGAGGCACGAATGGGACAGTGAGCGCCCACTGTGCGGTCGGACGCTTCTGAACAGTGGATAGTAGTTTCCTCATCGTGGAACTTCAATGGTTTGTTGATGTCGAGATTCTCTGAGTCGAGGCAAGGTGGCGCCCGGTGCCACCCCGTTCACTCAAGGTGGCTCAGGTCGGCCTCCGTGTCGATGTCGTACGGCTCGGCCACGTCCGCGCACTCCACGAGACGGACCGCCGAGGCGTGTTCCTTCAGGTAGGCGCGTGCGCCGCGGTCGCCGGTGGCGGTCGCCGCGATGCCCGCCCAGTGAGCCGCGCCGAAGAGCACCGGATGCCCGCGTACGCCGTCGTAGGCGGCCGAGACCAGCGAGGTGTCGCCCTCGTACGCGCCGAGTACCCGGGCCGCCGCGTCCGGCCCGATCCCCGGCTGGTCGACCAGGCTCACCAGGGCCGCGCGCACGCCCGTACCGGCGAGCGAGCCGAGCCCGGCGCGCAGGGAGGAGCCCATGCCGTCGGCCCAGTCGGGGTTGTCGACCAGCACGCAGCCGCTCAGCTCGGCCCGCTCACGGACGTCGTCCGCCCGCGCGCCGAGGACGACGTGGATCCGGTCGCATCCGGCCGCGCGCAGCACCCCGACCGCGTGTTCGACCAAGGGGCGCCCCCGGTGCTCCAGCAGCGCCTTGGGCCGCCCGCCGAGCCGTCTGCCGCCACCCGCCGCGAGCAGCAGCCCGGCGATCTCCGCACGATGGTCCCGCTTGTCCGTCATGTGTCCTGCATACCTGACGCGGGCCGCGGCAGCCGGTTTCCTTGGGCTGAATTTCGGTCCGTGCTGTGGCGCCGCGGGACGGCGTGGCGTTTACTGACCCGCGCATGACGGCGTGCCAGGGGGGAGGGCTGTGTTGCGGAGCTTGGGGCAGAGGCCAGTGACCGGCAGCGACGAGGATCCGAGGGTGGCGGAACTGCGGACCGCGGTGTCCCGGCTGCGCCGCGAACTCGCCGCGCTCCCGTCCGAGTTCCCCGACCGGGGCATAGCCGAGGACGAGTTGGCCACCCTGGCCGCGATGGCCACCGGCGGCATGCCGGAGATCCCGCGCCTGCGCAGGTCCCTGTTACTGATCGCCGGGGCGATCGGCTCGGTCAGCGCGCTGGCGCGCGGGCTGACGGGGGTGCGGGACGCGGTGGACCTGTTCGGGGAGCCGCCGCACGACCGTCAGAGCGGCTGAACCAGCCCTCCGCCGACGTGTCGTGAGCCGTCGGCCACCGGGTGGCGGTCAGCCCGGGCGGCAGCCGCCTCTGCGCGGCCGACGAGGACTACGGCAGTCTCTCTCAGGCGCCCGAACTGGCCAGCGCCTGAGAAAGCTCCACGGCGATGCCCTGCAGGACGGGCACGATCTTGTCCGTCGCCGCCTCCGTGACCCGCCCCGCGGGCCCGGAGATGGAGATGGCGGCCGCGGTGGGGGAGTCCGGCACGGGCACCGCGAGGCACCGCACGCCGATCTCCTGCTCGTTGTCGTCCACGGCGTACCCCAGCCGCCGCACGTCCTCCAGTGCGGCCAGGAACCCGTCCGGTGTGGTGATGGTCTTCTCCGTGGCGGCCGGCATCCCCGTACGGGAGAGCAGCGCGCGCACCTCGTCGTCCGGCACGCTCGCCAGCAGGGCCTTGCCCACGCCGGTCGAGTGCGGAAGGACCCGCCGCCCCACCTCGGTGAACATCCGCATCGAGTGCTTCGACGGCACCTGCGCCACGTACACGATCTCGTCGCCGTCCAGCAGCGCCATGTTCGCCGTCTCGCCGGTCTCCTCGACCAGCCGGGCGAGGTACGGCCGCGCCCAGGTGCCGAGCAGCCGGGACGAGGACTCGCCGAGCCGGATCAGCCGCGGGCCGAGCGCGTACCGCCGGTTCGGCTGCTGGCGTACGTAGCCGCAGGCCACCAGCGTGCGCATCAGGCGGTGGATGGTGGGCAGCGGCAGCCCGCTGGTGGCGGACAGCTCGCTGAGGCCGACCTCGCCCCCTGCGTCCGCCATCCGCTCGAGCAGATCGAAGGCACGCTCCAGTGACTGGACCCCGCCGCTGGCGGAGGACTTCGCGGAGTCGTTGGTGCTGGCGCTGGACGTCGGCACGGCGCGTTCCTTTCGGGACTGGCAGGAAGGGCAGAAGCCTACCCGGCAGTCGGTTGACTCCCTGCTTGTACGTAGCTACGTTCTGCTTGATGGAATTCTAATTCCGCTTTGTGGAAACGTCCAGAGTGGGCGCTCGTGGGGTGCTGCCCAGAAGTGTGCCTCTTGACGGCGGGGTGGCGGGAGTGAAGACTCCTTCAACAGAACGTTGAATTCCGTTACGTGGGTGTAAATCCCGTTTCCTGGAAGTAAAACGGCGGCAGAGAGAGGGGTTCGGGTGTCCGACGCTGAACTGGTGCTGCGCTCGACGCGCGTCATCACTCCGGAAGGGGCGCGGGCCGCCACGGTCACCGTGTCCGCAGGCAAGATCACGGCCGTACTGCCGTACGACGCCGAGGTCCCGGCCACGGCGCGCCTGGAGGACTTCGGCGACCACGTCCTGCTGCCCGGCCTGGTCGACACCCACGTGCACGTCAACGACCCGGGCCGCACCGAGTGGGAGGGCTTCTGGACCGCCACGCGCGCGGCGGCGGCCGGCGGCATCACCACGCTCGTCGACATGCCCCTCAACTCGCTCCCGCCGACCACCACGGTCGAGAACCTGCGGGTGAAGCAGAAGGTGGCCGTCGACAAGGCGCACATCGACGTCGGCTTCTGGGGCGGCGCCCTGCCCGACAACGTCAAGGACCTGCGCCCGCTGCACGACGCCGGGGTCTTCGGCTTCAAGGCGTTCCTGTCGCCGTCGGGCGTGGACGAGTTCCCGCACCTCGACCAGGAGCAGCTCGCCCAGTCCCTGGCCGAGATCGCCGGTTTCGACGGCCTGCTGATCGTGCACGCGGAGGACCCGCACCACCTCGCCGCCGCCCCGCAGCACGGCGGCCCCAAGTACGCAGACTTCCTCGCCTCCCGGCCGCGCGACGCCGAGGACACGGCCATCGCGAACCTCGTCGCGCAGGCCAGGCGGCTGGGCGCGCGCGTGCACATCCTGCACCTGTCCTCCAGTGACGCGCTGCCGCAGATCGCCGCCGCCCGGGCCGAGGGCGTCCGGGTCACGGTCGAGACCTGCCCGCACTACCTGACGCTCACGGCCGAGGAAGTCCCCGACGGCGCCAGCGAGTTCAAGTGCTGCCCGCCCATCCGCGAGTCCGCCAACCAGGACCTGCTCTGGCAGGCGCTGGCCGACGGCACCATCGACTGCGTCGTCACCGACCACTCGCCCTCGACGGCCGACCTGAAGACCGACGACTTCGCCACCGCCTGGGGCGGCATCTCAGGCCTCCAGCTGAGCCTGTCGGCCGTGTGGACCGAGGCCCGCAGGCGCGGTCACGGCCTGGAGGACGTGGTCCGCTGGATGTCCACGCGGACGGCCGCCCTGGTCGGCCTGCGCGACAAGGGCGCCATCGAGGCCGGCCGCGACGCCGACTTCGCCGTCCTCGCCCCCGACGAGACGTTCACCGTCGACCCGGCCGGCCTCCAGCACCGCAACCGGGTCACCGCGTACGCCGGCAAGACCCTGTACGGCGTAGTGAAGTCCACCTGGCTGCGCGGCGAGCGCATCGTCGCGGAAGGCGAGTTCACCGAGCCGAAGGGCCGACTGCTCTCCCGCCCCCAGTAAGCCACCCTCCGCACCCGCACCCCGCCGACTCCCGAAAGGAACCCCTGATCACCGTGACGGCGCAGCAACATTCGAGTTGGGCGAGCTTCACCGGCGACGCGAACCCCTACGGAGGAGGCGACCCGTACGCGGACTACCGCACCGCCGACTTCCCCTTCACCCAGTACGCCAACCTCGCCGACCGGCAGCTCGGCGCCGGAGTCATCGCCGCCAACGACGAGTTCTTCGCCCAGCGGGAGAACCTGCTGCTGCCCGAGGCGGCCGAGTTCGACCCCGAGCACTTCGGCCACAAGGGCAAGATCATGGACGGCTGGGAGACCCGCCGCCGGCGCGGCGCCTCCGCCGAGCACCCCTGGCCCACGGCCGAGGACCACGACTGGGCGCTGGTCCGCCTCGGCGCGCCGGGTGTCGTGCGCGGCATCGTCGTCGACACGGCCCACTTCCGCGGCAACTACCCGCAGGCGGTGTCGGTCGAGGGCGCCTCGGTGCCCGGCTCCCCGTCGCCCGAGGAACTGCTGTCCGACGACGTGAAATGGACGAGGCTGGTCCCGCGCACGGCGGTGGGCGGCCACGCGGCGAACGGCTTCGCCGTCTCCGTCGAACAGCGCTTCACCCATCTGCGCGTCAACCAGCACCCCGACGGCGGCATCGCGCGCCTGCGCGTGTACGGCGAGGTCGTACCCGACCCCGAGTGGCTGTCGGTCCTTGGCACCTTCGACGTGGTCGCGCTGGAGAACGGCGGCCAGGTCGAGGACGCCTCCAACCTCTTCTACTCCCCGGCCACCAACACCATCCAGCCGGGCCGTTCGCGCAAGATGGACGACGGCTGGGAGACGCGCCGCCGCCGCGACCGGGGCAACGACTGGATCCGCTACCGGCTGGCCGCTCAGTCGCAGATCCGCGCGATCGAGATCGACACGGCCTACCTGAAGGGCAACAGCGCCGGCTGGGCGTCGGTCTCCGTCAAGGACGGCGAGAACGGCGACTGGACCGAGATCCTCCCGCGCACCCGCCTCCAGCCCGACACCGACCACCGCTTCGTCCTCCCGGAGCCGGCCGTCGGCACGCACGCGCGCGTGGACATCTTCCCCGACGGCGGTATCTCCCGCCTGCGGTTGTACGGCACCCTCACGGAGGCAGGCACGACGTCCCTGTCGACGCGCCACCAGGAGCTGGGCGGCTGATCCGCCCTCGCGCGCGCGTGGGGCGCACCGGCCGGGACAGCACCGGTGCGCCCCACGTGTCCTCTCAGGACGGGCGTGGTCCGCAAAGGCTCACGCCGCGTGTCCTCCGTCCACCGCGAACTCGGCCCCGGTGACGTACGCCGCCTCCGGCCCCGCCAAGTACGCCACCATGGACGCCACTTCGTCCGCCGTCCCGAACCGGCCGAGCGCCGTCATCGCCGCCTGTGCGGACGCGTACGGCCCGGACGCCGGGTTCATGTCCGTGTCCGTCGGGCCGGGGTGGACGATGTTCGCGGTGATGTCGCGTTCCCCCAGCTCCCGCGCGAGCGCCTTCGTCAGGCCCACCAGTGCCGCCTTGCTCGTCGCGTACAGCGTCCCGCCCGGTCCCGGCACCCGCTGCGTCATGCACGTACCGATCGTGACGATCCGGCCGCCGGCAGGCATCCGCGCGGCCGCCGCCCGGGAGGCCAGGAACACTCCGCGCACGTTCACCGCGAGCACCAGGTCGACCTCCTCGAGCGTGAGCGTGTGCAACGGGCCCAGCACCCCCACGCCCACGTTGTTCACCAGCACGTCGAGCCCGCCGTACACCTCCGCCGTGCGCTCCACCGCGCCCGCCGCCTCGTCGGCGTCCGCCGAGTCGGCACGCAGGGCCACCGCCCTGCGCCCCAGCGCCTCCACGGCCCGTACGACGTCCTCGGCCGCCTCCTTGCCGTTCACATAGGTCACCGCCACATCCGCACCCGCGCGCGCGAGCCGCAGGGCGACCGCCGCCCCGATGCCCCGGCTGCCGCCGGTCACCAGGGCCACCTTGCCGTTCAGAGTTCCGTGAGCTGTCATGCCTCCATCCCAGCGGCCACGAGGGCCGTCCGCTGGCGGCGAACGGACACCGAATCCGGCCACCGCCGGAACTCTTCGCTCCGTCTCCGGCGTTGTCCCCGCGTGACCCTTCAGCAAGAGATCGTCGGCAACGCCATGCAGATGGCGGTCGTCAACCTGCACCCCGGCCAGACCGTGTACTGCGAGGCGGGGAAGTTCCTGTTCAAGACGACGAACGTGACCATGGAGACCCGCCTGTCCGGCCCGTCGGCCAACGGCAACGGCAACGGCAACGGCAACGGCGGTCAGCAGAGCGGCTCGGGCGGCATGGGCGGCATGCTGCGCCAGGCCATGGGCACCGCCATGCAGGTCGGCCAGCGCATGCTGGCCGGGGAGTCGCTGGCGTTCCAGTACTTCAGCGCCCAGGGGGGCGAGGGCACGGTCGGCTTCGCGGGCGTGCTGCCCGGCGAGATGCGCGCCCTGGAGCTGGACGGCAGGCGCGCGTGGTTCGCCGAGAAGGACGCCTTCGTGGCCGCCGAGTCCACCGTCCAGTTCGGCATCGCCTTCCAGGGCGGCCGTACGGGCATGAGCGGCGGCGAGGGCTTCATCCTGGAGAAGTTCACCGGGCACGGCACGGTGATCATCGCGGGCGCGGGCAACTTCATCGACCTGAACCCGGCGGACTTCGGCGGCCGGATCGAGGTGGACACCGGCTGTGTGGTCGCCTTCGAGGAGGGCATCCAGTACGGCGTCCAGCGCGTCGGCGGCCTCAACCGCCAGGGCATCATGAACGCCGTCTTCGGCGGCGAGGGCCTGTCCCTGGCCACGCTGGAGGGCAACGGCAGGGTGATCCTGCAGTCCCTCACCATCGAGAGCCTCGCCAACGCCCTGAAGAAGGCCCAGGGCGGCGACAAGCAGGGCCCGACCGGCGGACTGTTCTCGACGCATACGGGCTGAACCGATGAGTTGCGGGTGGGTGCGGGGTCTGCGGTGATGACAGCAGGTCCCGCACCCGGAAGAAGGCACCCGCCATGGGCAAGCTCGTCTCCACCATCTTCGTCACCCTCGACGGCGTCCACCAGGCGCCCGGCGGCCCCCAGGAGGACACCAGCGGCGGCTTCGACCAGGGCGGCTGGAGCTTCCCGTACGGCGACGACGACTTCGGCCGGTTCGTCACCGAGGTCTTCGACCGCGTGGGCGCCTTTCTGCTCGGCCGCCGTACGTACGACATCTTCGCCTCCCACTGGCCGAGGACGACCGACCCGGCCGACCCGATCGCCTCGAAGCTGAACGCCCTCCCGAAGTACGTCGTCTCGTCCACGCTGACGGCGCCGGAGTGGTCCGGCACCACCGTGGTCGGCGGCGACCTCGCCAAGGAGATCGCGGCCCTCAAGGAGCGCACGGAAGGCGAACTGCAGATCCACGGCAGCGGCGCCCTGGTCCGCTCGCTGCTGGACCTCCGCCTCATCGACACTCTGCACGTGCTGACCTTCCCGGTCGTCCTCGGCGCCGGCCGCCGCCTGTTCACGGAGGGCGCGGTCCCCACCCGCTTCCGGCACACCGGGGGCCGCGTCACCGGCGCGGGCGTCTCCATCCAGTCGTACGACCTGCTGGGCGCCCCGGAGTACGGCTCCTACGCCCTTCCCGAAGACGCCGGGGCCTGAGGCGGAGCCCCGGCCGAAGACCGTCACCGCCGCCCGGCACCGGCCCTTGTGGGGGCCGAGTGGGGGCGGCGGTCGGCAGGTTAATTTCCCGAAAACTCATCGGACTTGACGGGAAAATCTTCAACTTTGTCGTTGACATGCCAACGTCTACGCGCGTCATCATGGAGCCATGAGATTCCCCCCACGCGCAACTCGCATCGGCGCTGCAGCTGCCCTCCTGTCCGCCCTCCTCGTGGGCGGCACCGTCTCCGCCACCACGGCGGACGCCGCTGCCTCCGTCGGCAGCATCTGCTACAGCGACCTGCCGTCGCAGGCGTACGACACCCTGGACCTCATCGACCAGGGCGGTCCCTTCCCGTACTCGCAGGACGGCACCGTCTTCTCCAACCGTGAAGGCGTCCTGCCCAAGCAGTCGTCCGGCTACTACCACGAGTACACGGTGAAGACCCCCGGCTCCTCCACCCGCGGTGCCCGCCGCGTCGTCACCGGTGAGGAGTACCAGGAGGACTACTACACCTCGGACCACTACGCCACGTTCGACCTGATCGACTTCGGCTGCTGAGCCGGACGGTCCGATCCCGGGGAACGGTGCGCCCGGCCGGGGGTCCGGTCCGTGCTCAGTCGGACTCCCGGCGTTCCGCGACGGCGAACAGTGCGAACGCGAGCAGCACGAGCGCCACGCTCGCGAAGACCTCGTAGCCGTCGAGGAAGCCGATCCGCTGCACGAGACCCACGTGCCAGTGGGTGAACTCGTGCACCAGGCCCAGGGCGCCCTGCATCAGGGCGACGAATCCGAAAAGTTCCAGCACTTGTTTCATGGCACGACTCTCGCCCCGCGGTTTCCCCCCACACATCGGCCGCGGGGCGAGGCATGTGCGCCAGAGGAACGACGTCCCGCCCGGGCGGCACCACCGAAAGTCCACGGCGGTGCGACTTTGGTCGGCGATCCACGGCAGGGGGCGGCTGCCCGAGCCGATCCTGCATAGATTTGTCGACCGTGAGCAAAGACGAGCCGGCGCGGGCGCCACAGGAGTTCGCGGGCCGCCGTTGGCTGTTCCCGTCCGCCCTGATGCACGAGTTGGACCCGGACGCCGGTGCCTCGGCCCGACGGCCGCGGCGCACCGCGCGCGACTGGGTCGTCGACTTCTCGTGCTTCCTGCTGGCCGTCGTCCTCGGCCTGGCGGCCGCGCAGGCCCTGCCCCAGGAATCCGGACTGCCGCACTCCCTCGCCGTGCTCGACCAGGTGCTGGGCGCTCTCGCCTGCGGGGCGCTCTGGCTGCGCCGCCGATGGCCGGTCGGGCTCGCGGTCGCGATGATCCCGGTCGGGTTCCTGTCCAACACCGCGGGCGGCGCCGGGATGGTCGCCCTCTTCACCCTCGCGGTGCACCGGCCCTTCCGCCACGTCGCCTGGATCGGCGGCGTCGAACTCGCCCTGCTCCCCCTCTTCTACTGGCTGCGCCCCGACCCCGAACTGCCCTACGCCGGCGTCGTCGCGTTCACCGTGCTGCTCACCGTCTCCCTCATCGGCTGGGGCAAGTTCGTCCGCTCCAAGCGGCACCTCATGCTGAGCCTGCGCGACCGGGCCCGGCGCGCGGAGACCGAGGCGCGACTGCGCGCCGAGCAGGCGCAGCGGCTCGCCCGTGAGGCCATCGCCCGCGAGATGCACGACGTGCTGGCGCACCGGCTCACCCTGCTCAGCGTGCACGCCGGAGCGCTGGAGTTCCGGCCGGACGCGCCCCGGGACGAGATAGCGCGGGCGGCCGGGGTCATCCGGGAGAGCGCCCACGAGGCGTTGCAGGACCTCAGGGAGATCATCGGCGTGCTGCGGGCGGGGGAGTCCGACGACGCTGCCGGGAGCCGCCCGCAGCCGACGCTGGCCGCGCTGGACGCCCTGGTCGCCGAGTGCCGTGAGGCGGGCATGAAGGTCACCCTCGACCAGCGCGTCACCGACCCGGCCGCGGTCCCCGCCTCGGTCGGCCGCACCGCCTACCGCATCGCCCAGGAGGCCCTGACCAACGCCCGCAAGCACGCCCCCGGCACCGACGTCACCGTCCAGGTCACCGGTGCCCCCGGGTCCGGTCTGACGATCACGGTGCGCAACCCCGCCCCCGAGTCCGACGTCCTGCCGGTCCCCGGCTCCGGACAGGGCCTGATCGGCCTGACCGAACGCGCCACTCTGACCGGCGGAAGCCTGGAGCACGGGGCGACGGCGGACGGGGGGTTCGAGGTGCGGGGGTGGCTGCCGTGGGGCGGGGACTGAGCTGCGGCGGGGCGGCCGCCGTTGGCCGGGACCTGCCCAGCACCCCGTATCCCCGTGATTACGTAACCCCCATGACTGCGACTCCGATCAGACTCCTCCTCGTCGACGACGACCCCCTGGTGCGCGCCGGACTCGCGCTGATGATGGGCGGGTCCGGGGACATCGAGATCGTCGGGGAGGCCGCCGACGGCGACCAGGTCGAGGACGCGGTCCGGCGGACCCGGCCCGACGTCGTGCTCATGGACATCCGGATGCCGTCGGTGGACGGGCTCACGGCCACCCGGAGTCTGCGGGAGCGGGCGGACGCACCCGAGGTCGTGGTGCTCACCACCTTCCACGCCGACGAGCAGGTGCTGCACGCCCTGCGCGCGGGTGCCGCCGGGTTCGTGCTCAAGGACACCCCGCCGGCCGAGATCGTCGACGCGGTCCGCCGGGTCGCGGCCGGGGAGCCGGTGCTGTCGCCCGCCGTCACCCGCCAGTTGATGCGGCACGCCGCCGGCACCGCCGCCGACTCCCGGCAGGAACGCGCGCGGGAGCGGCTCGCCGCGCTCAACGACCGTGAGCGGGAGGTCGCCGTCGCCGTCGGCCGGGGCCTGGCCAACGCCCAGATCGCCGCCGGACTCTTCATGAGCGTGGCCACGGTCAAGACCCATGTCTCGCGCATCCTGGCCAAGCTCGGCCTCAACAACCGGGTCCAGATCGCCCTGCTGGCCTACGACGCGGGACTTCTCGACGAGGACGGGCACTAAGCGGGCACCCCGCGCGTTGTCCGTGCACCGGGAGGTGCCCGGGAGGCCTCGGGGGAGTCCGGAAGGGGAGCGATGGACAGGCAACACGTGGTCGATCTGGGGGAGTTCGGGGACGCCTTTCGCCGGGATCCGCACCCGGTGTACGCGCGCCTGCGCGAGCAGGGCCCCGTGCACCGCGTCCGGCTGCCGGGAGCGGACGAGGGGGACGAGGCCTGGCTGGTGGTGGGGTACGAAGAGGCGCGGGCGGCGCTCGCCGACTCCCGGCTGGCCAAGGACGGCTCCAAGATCGGCGTGACCTTCCTGGACGAGGACATGGTCGGCAAGCACCTGCTGGCCACCGACCCGCCTCAGCACACCCGCCTGCGCGCCCTGGTCACCCGCGCGTTCACGATGCGCCGGGTGGAGCGGCTGCGCCCGCGGATCCAGCAGATCACCGACGATCTGCTGGACGAGATGATGCCGCGCGGTCATGCCGACCTCGTCGACGCGCTCGCCTTCCCGCTGCCCATCACCGTCATCTGTGAACTCCTCGGCGTCCCGGACATGGACCGCGCGGAGTTCCGGAAGATGTCCACCGAGGTGGTCGCGCCGACCAACGGGGACACGGAGTACGAGGCGACCAACCGCCTCGGCGAGTACCTGACCGAGCTGATCGAGGACAAGCGGTCCGCCGGGCCGACCGACGACCTGCTCAGCGACCTGATCCGAACCACCGCCGAGGACGGCGACCGGCTCTCCCCGGGGGAACTGCGCGGCATGGCCTTCCTGCTGCTCATCGCCGGCCACGAGACCACCGTCAACCTGATCGGCAACGGCGTCCTCGCCCTCCTCACCCACCCCGACCAACTCGCCGCCCTGCGCGCCGACATGAGCCTCCTGGACGGCGCCGTCGAGGAGATGCTGCGCTACGAGGGCCCGGTGCAGAGCGCCACGTTCCGGTACGCCGCCGAGACCCTGGAGATCGCCGGCACGACGATCGAGAAGAGCGAGCACGTGATCGTCGGCCTCACCGCCGCCCAGCGCGACGGCGACCGCTACGGCGACCCGCAGCGCTTCGACATCCGCCGCGACACCCGCGGCCACCTCGCCTTCGGCCACGGCATCCACTACTGCCTGGGCGCGCCCCTGGCCCGCCTGGAAGGCCGCACCGCCATCGGCACCCTCCTGGAGCGCGCCCCCGGACTCGCGCTCGACGGCTCCCCCGGCGAGTGGCTGCCGGGTCTGCTGATGAGAGGGATGCGCACGCTGCCGGTGCGCTGGTGAGCGAAGCGGCTTCAGCCGTACGACGGCTGCGCCCGGTCCTGGATCTCCGCCAGCCGCACCGGGCGGCGCTCCCGCCGGGACACCTCGCAGGCCTCGGCGATCCGCAGCGCCTGCAGGGCCTCGCGGCCGTCGCACGGGTTGGGCCGCTGACCGTGCAGCACGTCGACGAACGCGCACAGCTCGGCCTCGTAGGCGGGCCCGAACCGCTCCAGGAAGCCGGCCCACGGCTTGTCCGCGGGCGGCGGCCCGGTCGGCTCGGTGGACGCGACCGGCGTACGGTCGTCCAGGCCCACCACGACCGTGTCCCGCTCTCCGGCCAGCTCCATGCGGACGTCGTAGCCGGCGCCGTTGAGCCGGGTCGCCGTCGCCGTGGCCAGCGTGCCGTCGTCCAGCGTGAGCAGGGCCGCGCCGGTGTCGACGTCACCGGCCTCGCGGAACATCGCGGGGCCGGCGTCCGACCCCGTCGCGTACACGTCCACGACCTCACGGCCCGTCACCCAGCGCAGCACGTCGAAGTCGTGGATCAGCGTGTCCCGGAAGAGCCCGCCGGACAGCGGCAGCCACTCCGGCGGGGGAGGGGACTGGTCGGAGGTCATGGCCCGTACGGTGTGCAGCCGCCCGAGCCGTCCCGAGCGCACCGCCTCCCGGGCGCCCGCGTACCCCGCGTCGAAGCGTCGCTGGAAGCCCATCTGCAGCACCGTGCCGGCCGTCTCGACCTCGGCGAGCGCGGCCAGCGTGCCCGGCAGGTCGAGGGCGATCGGTTTCTCGCAGAAGACCGGCAGGCCCGAGCGGGCTGCCCGACCGATCAGTTCGGCGTGGGCCGCCGTGGCCGTGGTGATCACCACCGCGTCCACGCCCCACTTGAAGATCTCGTCCACCCCCGGCGCCGCCGTCTCGCCCAGGCGCTGCGCCAGCCCCTGTGCCCGCGCCGGTTCCGCGTCCGTCAGGATCAGCGATCCGACCTCACGGTGGCGGCTCAGCGTGTTCGCATGAATGGTGCCGATGCGGCCCGTACCGATGACCCCGATGCGCATGGGAACAAAGTGAGGGCGAACCCCGGACGCTGTCAATACTAATGTCCGAACAACTGGACAATCTATCTACACAACTTCCCGTCAACCGAGCACGCGGCTACGCTCGGGCCCGTGCCGAAACCAGATGTGGACCCCACCGTGTCGCTCGACCTCCGTGTGGACCGTAGTTCGCCGGTGCCGTTGTACTTCCAGCTCTCCCAGCAGCTGGAGGCCGCCATCGAGCACGGCAGTCTCACGCCCGGCAGCCTCCTGGGCAACGAGATCGAGCTGGCCGCCCGGCTGGGCCTGTCCCGGCCCACCGTCCGCCAGGCCATTCAGTCCCTCGTCGACAAGGGTCTGCTGGTCCGCCGCCGGGGCGTGGGCACCCAGGTCGTCCACAGCCAGGTCAAGCGCCCCCTGGAGCTGAGCAGCCTCTACGACGACCTGGAGGCGGCCGGCCAGCGGCCCGCGACCAAGGTTCTGGTCAACACCGTCGTCCCCGCCTCCGCCGGGGTCGCCGCCGCGCTCGCCGTCGCCGAGGGCAGCGACGTCCACCGCATCGAACGCCTGCGCCTCGCCCACGGCGAACCGATGGCCTACCTGATCAACTTTCTGCCGCCCGGCCTGCTCGACCTGGACACCGGCCAGCTGGAGGCCACCGGCCTGTACCGGCTGATGCGCTCCGCCGGGATCACCCTGCACAGCGCCCGCCAGTCCATCGGCGCCCGCGGTGCCACGGCGGCCGAGGCCGAGCGGCTCGCCGAGGCGGAGGGCGCCCCGCTGCTCACCATGCAGCGCACCACCTTCGACGACACCGGCCGCGCGGTCGAGTTCGGCGACCACACCTACCGCCCCACCCGCTACTCCTTCGAGTTCCAGCTGCTCGTGCGACCCTGAGCGACCGCCGGTCATTCGTCGCAATGTCCGGACAATGCGACGGGCAGTCGCTCCCCGGTCGGGTCAGCAGTGTTCCCCGTGTTCGATACTGGAGTGTTTGGGGCCGCTGAGGGATCACCGGCCCCTTGCGCACGTACGAACACGGCAAGAAGGGCACGGCCTCGTGGCACGGTTTCGGACCTTGGTAGGCATAGCGCTGGCAGGGGCACTCTCCGTGTCCCTGGCGGGGTGCAGCAGCACCGGCGGCAAGCGGGCCGAGGACGCCCGCAAGGCCGCCGCCGCCCAGGGGAGGGCGGCGGTGAACACCCCCCGCTGGACCTTCGCGATGATCACCCACTCGGGAGACGGCGACACCTTCTGGGACATCGTGCAGAGCGGCGCCAAGCAGGCCGCCGTCAAGGACAACATCAACTTCCTGTACTCGCACGACGACGAGGCACAGCAGCAGGCCCAGCTGGTGGACGCGGCGGTCGACAAGAAGGTCGACGGCATCATCGTCACCCTCGCCAAGCCCGACGCCCTCAAGGCCGCCGTGGCCCGCGCCGAGAAGGCCGGCATCCCGGTGATCACGGTGAACTCCGGCTCCGAGGAGTCCAAGGCCTTCGGCGCCCTCACCCACATCGGCCAGGACGAGACCATCGCCGGCCAGGCCGTCGGCGAGGAGCTGAACAAGCGCGGCCGGAAGAACGCCCTGTGCATCCTGCACGAGCAGGGCAACGTCGGTCACGAGCAGCGCTGCGACGGCGTCGCGAAGACCTTCCACGGCAAGGTCGAGAAGCTCTACGTCAACGGCACCAACATGCCCGACGTGCAGTCCGCGATCGGGGCCAAGCTCCAGGCGGACAAGTCCGTCGACGCCGTCGTCACCCTCGGTGCCCCCTACGCCGACACCGCCGTGAAGGCGAAGGCCGACGCGGGCAGCAAGGCCGAGGTCGACACCTTCGACCTGAACGCCAAGGTCGCCGCCGAGCTGAAGGACGGCACCCTCGGCTTCGCCGTGGACCAGCAGCCGTACCTGCAGGGCTACCAGGCCGTCGACCTGCTGTGGCTGTACAGGTACAACGGCGACGTCCTCGGCGGCGGTCAGCCCGTCCTCACCGGCCCGCAGATCATCACCAAGGACCAGGCGGCCGCCCTCGCCGACTACACCGAGCGGGGCACCCGATGACCGCCACCGTGGAACGCACGGCCGACGAAAGGCTTCTGCAGACCTCGCCGCTGCGGAAGCTCCTGTCCCGCCCCGAACTGGGCTCGATCGTCGGCGCGCTCGCCGTCTTCGCCGTCTTCGCGTTCGCGGCCGACGGCTTCCTGCGCGCCGCCAGCCTCAGCACGGTCCTGTACGCCTCCTCGACCATCGGCATCATGGCCGTACCCGTGGCCCTGCTGATGATCGGCGGCGAGTTCGACCTGTCGGCGGGCGTCCTGGTGACGTCCTCCGCGCTGATCTCCTCGATGTCCAGCTACCAGATGACGGCGAACACCTGGGTCGGCGTAGGCGTCTCGCTCCTGGTCACGCTCGCCATCGGCGCCTTCAACGGCTTCGTGCTCACCCGCACCAAGCTGCCCAGCTTCATCGTCACGCTGGGCACCTTCCTGATGCTGACCGGCATGAACCTCGGCTTCACCAAGCTGATCGACGGCACGGTCTCCACCAAGACCATCGCCGACATGGAGGGCTTCCCGAGCGCCCACGCCGTCTTCGCCTCGAGCCTTTCGCTCGGCGGCGTCGACTTCAAGGTCACCATCCTGTGGTGGCTCGGCCTGGTGGCGCTCGCCTCCTGGATCCTGCTGCGCACCCGCGCCGGCAACTGGATCTTCGCGGCCGGCGGCAACCAGGACGCGGCCCGCGCGGTCGGCGTCCCGGTCGCCAGGACCAAGATCGGCCTCTACATGGGCGTCGCGTTCGGCGCCTGGATCTCGGGCCAGCACCTGCTCTTCTCCTTCGACGCCGTCCAGTCCGGCGAGGGCGTCGGCAACGAGCTGATCTACATCATCGCGGCCGTCATCGGCGGCTGTCTGATCACCGGCGGCTACGGCAGTGCGATCGGCTCCGCCGTGGGCGCCCTCCTCTTCGGCATGACGAGCAAGGGCATCGTCTTCGCCGAGTGGAACCCCGACTGGTTCAAATTCTTCCTCGGAGCGATGCTGCTCCTCGCGACCCTGCTGAACGCCTGGGTCCGCAAGCGCGCGGAGGCCGACAAGTGACTCTCGTCCAGCTGGCCGACGTCAGCAAGCACTACGGCACCGTCCGTGCCCTCGAAGGCGTCTCGCTGGAGGTCAACCCCGGCGAGATCACCTGCGTCCTCGGTGACAACGGGGCCGGCAAGTCCACCCTCATCAAGATCATCGCGGGCCTGCACCGGCACGACGGCGGCACGCTGAGCATCGAGGGCGAGGAGACGACCCTCTCCTCCCCGCGCGAGGCCCTCGACCGCGGCATCGCCACGGTCCACCAGGACCTGGCGGTCGTCCCCCTCATGCCGGTGTGGCGCAACTTCTTCCTCGGCTCCGAGCCCCGCAAGGGCAAGGGACCGTTCAAGCGCCTGGACATCGACTTCATGCGCGAGACGACCCGAGCCGAACTCCTCCGCATGGGCATCGACCTCCGCGACGTCGACCAGCCCATCGGCACCCTCTCCGGCGGCGAACGCCAGTGCGTGGCGATCGCCAGGGCGGTCCACTTCGGCGCGAAGGTCCTGGTCCTGGACGAGCCCACGGCGGCCCTGGGCGTCAAGCAGTCCGGCGTGGTCCTGAAGTATGTGGCGGCAGCACGCGACGAGGGCCTGGGCGTTGTTTTGATCACCCACAACCCGCATCACGCGTACCTGGTCGGCGACCGCTTCGTACTGCTGCGGCGCGGCACAATGGTGGGCAATTACACACGGGCCGACATCACACTGGATGAGCTGACCCAGCAGATGGCAGGCGGATCCGACCTCGACGCTCTACGCCACGAACTGCAGCGAAGTTAGGGGGGCGGGGCCGTGCCGATATGCGGCTCCGCCGCGGGGCGCGACCAGCCACGACGCACCCGCAGTCGGCACTGGACGCGCACCCCCCTCACCCGCCCCGCGCAGCACTCAGCGTGAGCGTGCGGCAGAATCGACCAACGATGAGCACCTACCGCGACCTCACCGCCCCCATCGGCTCCCGCCGAGCCCCCGTGCTCCGAACGGTCGGCACCAGGGAACGCCGGTCACATCTGACTGCCCCCCGTGTCCCCACCGTCGGCATCGACATCGGCGGCACCAAGGTCATGGCGGGCGTGGTGGACGCGGACGGCAACATCCTGGAGAAGCTCCGCGCGGAGACCCCGGACAAGTCCAAGAGCCCCAAGGTCGTCGAGGACACCATCGTCGAACTGGTCCTGGACCTGTCCGACCGCCACGACGTGCACGCGGTCGGCATCGGCGCCGCCGGCTGGGTCGACGCCGACCGCAACCGCGTCCTGTTCGCGCCCCACCTGTCCTGGCGCAACGAGCCGCTGCGGGACCGCCTCGCCGGCCGCCTCTCCGTCCCGGTCCTCGTGGACAACGACGCCAACACCGCCGCCTGGGCGGAGTGGCGTTTCGGTGCCGGTCGCGGCGAGGACCACCTCGTGATGATCACCCTCGGCACCGGCATCGGCGGCGCCATCCTGGAGGACGGCCAGGTCAAGCGCGGCAAGTACGGCGTCGCGGGTGAGTTCGGCCATATGCAGGTCGTGCCCGGCGGCCACCGCTGCCCGTGCGGCAACCGCGGCTGCTGGGAGCAGTACAGCTCCGGCAACGCGCTCGTCCGCGAGGCCAAGGAGCTGGCCGCGGCGGACTCCCCGGTGGCCTACGGGATCATCGAGCACGTCAAGGGCAACATCGACGACATCACCGGCCCGATGATCACCGAGCTGGCCCGCGAGGGCGACGCCATGTGCGTCGAGCTGCTCCAGGACATCGGCCAGTGGCTCGGCGTCGGCATCGCCAACCTCGCCGCCGCCCTCGATCCCTCCTGCTTCGTGATCGGCGGAGGCGTCAGCGCCGCCGACGACCTGCTCATCGGCCCGGCCCGGGAGGCCTTCAAGCGCCACCTCACCGGCCGCGGCTACCGCCCCGAGGCCCGTATCACCCGCGCCCAGCTCGGCCCCGAGGCCGGCATGGTCGGCGCCGCCGACCTGGCCCGGCTGGTCGCCCGGCGGTTCCGGCGGGCCAAGCGGCGCCGGGTGGAGCGGTACGAGCGCTACGAGCGGTACGCCCAGGCCCGCCGCGACCGGGACACCGCATGATCGCCTCGCTGCCCCATCAGGCCGCGCCCCCGGACGAACCGCGCAGGCCCGCCGAGAACCCGCGGCACAAGGCCAAGCGCAGGGCGCTGACCCTGCTGATCATCGGGCTGCTCATCGGTGTCCCGGCGGGCTACCTGGTCATCTCCGCCAACCAGAGCCGCAACAGCGGCAAGGACAAGGAGGCGAAGTACTCGGCGACCGGCCTCACCCCGGGCTGGCCGTCGAAGGTGCAGCGCCGCCTCTACCAGGTGGCGGTCCCGCACCCCGCCGACTACATCGCCTACTACGAGACCAACAACTGGAAGACCAGCCGCCTGTACGTGCAGTTCCGCACCAACAGCGCCGGCCTGGACAGCTTCCTGGGGGCCATGGGCGTACGCCGGGACCAGCTGGAGAAGGACCACATCACCATCGGCTCCCGCGACCAGAAGGTCTCCGGCTGGAACTTCACCGGCCCCGGCCCCTGGTCGGGTCTCACCCACAAGCAGAAGAACCCGGCGCCCACCCAGGACGTGGTCGTCAACATGTCCGACCCGAACTATCCGATGGTGTACGTCGTCTCCCGCACGGTCCCGTGACAGGGGCCCCGGCCGGCCGCCGGAGCCGACTGTCAGACCCCGCCCGTAGAGTCGAGGACGTCTGATCCGAGACGCCGACGGGAGGTGGCAGGACGTATGAGCGCAGGCACGGCTGCGGTGGCCGAGCGCACAGGAGGTTCCCGGGAGCCAGGGGACCTCGTCCCGGTGCGCCTCGCGTCCGTCTACCTGCCCGCGCCCCTCCCGCGCGAGGGCCGCGTCGCCTTCTGGGACCCCGACGGCGGCCCGCCGGCGGCCGACGGCGACACCGACGAGCTGACCGTCGTACGACGCCATGGAGCGAGCGTGCGCCGCAGGCAGGTGCCCGCGCTGACCCTGCCGCTCGCCGAGGCCCTGCCGCTGCTGGTCCGGGCCCGCCGCGACCCGGCCGCCCACCCGTCCACGGCCTGCTGGGGAGCCGCCGCCCTGCACGCGCTGCGGCTGGTCGCCCGCGGCCGCCTGCTGCCCGGTCTGACCCCGAGCGGCCACGACGCCTGGCGGGCCGGCCCGCTGGAGCCCGACGACATCGCCCACCTGCGCGCGGTGGCCGCGGCCCTGCCCCCGGAGGGCCACGCCGTGCCGCTGCCGGACCCCGGACCGCTCCGGCTGCCCGAGCCCGAGGCGCTGATCCGCTCCTTCCTGGACGCGGTCGCCGACGCCCTGCCCCGTACCCCGGCCGCCCCCCACACCGCCGGCCGCCCCTTCGCCGCCCGCGAGCCCCAGGCACTGCCCGCCGCCCACGACTGGGCGGCGGAGGTCGCCGCCGGCATGGACGCGGGCGTACGGATCTCGCTGCGCCTGGACCTGTCCACGTACGACGTCTTCGACGCCAGTCCCGTCGAGGGCGCCCGCGCGGCCGGCGCGGCGATCGTCCAGGTGCACAGCCTCGCCGACCCGACCCTGGTGGCCGACGCGACGGCCCTGTGGGCGGGGGAGGCCGACGCGGCCTTCGGGCCACGCGCGCGCGTGGACGCCGCCCTCGCCGTGCGGCGCGCGGCCCGCGTGTGGCCGCCCCTGGACCGGCTCGCCGAGCAGGAGACCCCCGACGTCCTCGCGCTGTCCGAGGAGGAGCTGGGCGAGCTGCTCGGCGTGGCGGCCGCCCGGCTCGCCGCGGCCGGGGTCGCCGTGCACTGGCCCCGGGACCTCGCCCGTGACCTCACCGCCGCCGCCGTGGTCCGGCCCGCGCCCGGCTCGGCGACCGACGGCACCGGGTTCTTCGAGAGCGAGGACCTGCTCCAGTTCCGCTGGCAGCTGGCGCTCGGCGGGGATCCGCTCAGCGAGGCCGAGATGGACGCGCTCGCCGAGGCCCACCGGCCGGTCGTACGGCTCCGGGACCGCTGGGTGCTGGTCGACCCGGCCCTGGTCCGCAAGGCCCGCAAACGCGAACTGGGCCTGCTCGACCCGGTGGACGCCCTGTCCGTCGCGCTCACCGGCACCGCCGACGTCGACGGCGAGACCGTCGAGGCCGTCCCCTTCGGCGCACTGGCCACCCTGCGCGACCGCCTCACCGCAGGCCTCGGCCCGGCCGAGCCGCCCGCCCGGCTCGCCGCCACCCTCCGCGACTACCAGCTCCGCGGCCTGGCCTGGCTCGACCTCATGACCTCCCTCGGGCTCGGCGGCTGCCTCGCCGACGACATGGGCCTCGGCAAGACCATCACGCTCATCGCCCTGCATCTGAAGCGGGCCCGCACCGAGCCGACCCTCGTGGTCTGTCCCGCGTCCCTGCTGGGCAACTGGCAGCGGGAGATCACCCGGTTCGCGCCCGGCGTCCCCGTCCGCCGCTTCCACGGCCCCGACCGCACCCTGGAGGGCCTTGACAGCGGCTTCGTCCTCACCACCTACGGCACGATGCGCTCCACGGCAGCCCAACTCGCCGGGCAGCCCTGGGGCATGGTCGTCGCCGACGAGGCCCAGCACGTGAAGAACCCGTACTCCGCGACCGCCAAGGCGCTGCGCACCATCCCGGCCCCCGCGCGCGTGGCCCTCACCGGCACCCCCGTGGAGAACAACCTCTCCGAACTGTGGGCCCTGCTCGACTGGACGACCCCCGGCCTCCTCGGCCCCCTGAAGTCCTTCCGCGCCCGGCACGCGCGCGCGGTGGAGAACGGCGAGGACCAGGAGGCGGTGGAGCGCCTGGCCCGCCTGGTGCGTCCCTTCCTCCTGCGCCGCAAGAAGTCGGATCCCGGCATCGTCCCCGAGCTGCCGCCCAAGACCGAGACGGACCACCCGGTGCCGCTCACCCGTGAACAGGCCTCGCTGTACGAGGCGGTGGTGCGCGAGTCGATGCTGGCCATCGAGACCGCGGCGGGAATCGCCCGCCGGGGCCTGGTCCTGAAGCTGCTCGGCGCCCTGAAGCAGATCTGCGATCACCCGGCGCTGTACCTGAAGGAGGACGCGCACGCCGACCGGCTGCCGGCCCGCTCCGGCAAACTCGCCCTCCTGGACGAGCTGTTGGACACCGTGCTCGCCGAGGACGGCTCCGTACTGGTCTTCACCCAGTACGTCGGCATGGCCCGCCTCATCACCGCCCATCTGTCCGCCCGCGCGGTCCCCGTGGACCTCCTCCACGGCGGCACCCCGGTGCCCGAGCGCGAGCGCATGGTCGACCGCTTCCAGGACGGCGAGACCCCCGTCCTCGTCCTCTCTCTCAAGGCCGCCGGTACGGGCCTGAACCTCACCCGCGCCGGCCACGTCGTCCACTTCGACCGCTGGTGGAACCCGGCCGTCGAGGAACAGGCCACCGACCGGGCCTACCGCATCGGTCAGACCCAGCCCGTCCAGGTCCACCGCCTGGTCACCGAGGGCACGGTCGAGGACCGCATCGCCGAGATGCTGGAGTCCAAGCGTGCCCTGGCCGACGCGATCCTCGGCTCCGGCGAGTCGGCCCTGACCGAACTGACGGACCGCGAGCTGTCCGACCTCGTCTCCCTGCGGAGGTTCTCATGACGACCGGGGAACAGCGCCCCGGCGACGCGGCGCGACGGGCCCTGCGGGAGGCGCGGGAGCGCGCGGAGGCCGAGCGGGGCGAGGAGGCCGCGCGGGCGAAGGTGCCCGAGCGCCCGACCGAGCAGGCCGCCGCTGCGCGACCGAGTCCCGCGGACGCCGCGCGAGCCGCACTCCGGTCGGCTGTGCCTGCCCGGCGAGATACGGATGCCGCCACGCCCGAGCCGGGCGACCCCGTCGAGCCCGGCGACACGGACGAGACCAGGGCCATGGGCGGGGCTGCCGACGGCTCGGCGATGCCGGGTGGCCGGGATGAGTCTGGTGTCTCGGCGGATCCGGGTGTCCGGGCTGGGGTGGGTGATGCGGCGGTTTCCGGTGGCCAGGTGGGGTCGCGTGGCATGGCTGAGTCCGGTGGCCGTGATGGGTTCCGTGGGGCGGCGGTTTCTGGTGGCCGGGATGAGTCCGGCGTCTCGGCGGATCCGGGTGTCTGGACTGGCGTCGGTGGTGCAGCGGTTTCCGGCGACATGGTCGGGTCGCGTGGCATGGCTGAGTCCGGTGGCCGGGATCGGGCCGGCGGCGTCGCGGTGCCTGGTGACCGGGAGGACTCGGGTGCCCCTGCGGCGTCCGGTGCCCGGGATCGGTCCGCGGTGCCTGCTGACCGGGATGAGTCCGGTGCCATGGCGGAGTCCAGTGACCGGGGCGAATCCGGTGGCACGGCGCGGTCCGGTCACGCGGGCGACATGAACGCGCCGCAGACCGCCGCCTCCACCCCCGCCCCACGCCCCGCCGACGCGGCCAGGGAAGCGCTTCGGGCCGCCCGTCGGGAGGCGCTGCGCGCCGAGGCGGAGGCGGCAGGGGCCCGGCGGGGGAGGCGTACGTCGGCGCGGTCCGTCGGCTCCTCAGCCGTGTCCGCGCGCCCCGGCGGCGCATCCGGGACCACAGCCCGCGTCCAAACCGCCCACGACATGCGCCAGTTCCTGGCGAACGCCTTCCGCATGCCGTCGGTTGCCGACACGGCCGACCTGCACGCGGCGACGGACGACGACACCGGTACGGACACCACCGCCCGCGAAGCCGAGCGCACCGAACCCCGCCCCCCGGCCCCGGCATCCCCACAGATCCCCGCCACCATGGCCACCCCCCACCGCGACACCGAACTCCGCCGTACGTTCCCCGCGTTCCCGCCCCGGGAGGGCTCCTCGGCGGACTCAGCGTTCGCCGGGACCTGGTGGGGGAACGCCTGGGTCGACGCGCTCGAACAGGGTGCGCTGGACGTCAAGCGGCTGGGCCGCGGCCGGGGTTACGCGGACCAGGGCCATGTGGACGCGATCACCGTGACGCCGGGCCTGGTGCTGGCGTACGTGCGCGGGAGCCGTCCGCGTCCGTACCGGGTGCAGGTGCGGCTGCGCACGCTGGAGGACGCGGACTGGGAGCGTTTCCTGGACGCGGCCGCCGACCGGCCCGGGCACATCGCGGCGCTGCTGGACAAGGAGTTGCCCCAGTCCCTCGCCGACTGCGGTGTGCCCCTGCTGCCCGGCCCCCGCGACCTCGCCCCGCAGTGCAGCTGCCCCGACTCCGGCCACCCCTGCAAGCACGCGGCCGCCCTCTGCTACCAGATGGCACGTCTGCTCGACGCCGACCCCTTCGTCCTGCTCCTGCTGCGCGGCCGGGGCGAGAAGGGCCTCCTGGACGCGCTGTCCCGCCGCAGCGCCGCCCGCGCGGCCCGCGCCGCCCAGGAGGGATCACCGAGGTCCCTGCCCGGCGTGCGTGCGGCCGAGGCCCTCGCCCCGCGTCAACTCCCGCCGCTGCCCATGCCGTTGCCCGTGCCGCCGCACCCCGAGCAGCCCCCGGTCTACCCGGCGGCGCCCGGCGGACCCGACCCCTTCGCGCTGGACCAGCTGGCGACCGACGCCGCCGCCCGCGCACACGCGCTGCTCGCCACCGGCCGCGACCCGGTCGGTGAACTGACCCTGTGGCAGGACGCCGTACGCCTCGCCGCCGCCCGCCCCGGCTCCGGCCTGACCGCCACCACCCGCACCCTGTACGCCACGCTCGCCGCGGCCACCGACCGCACCACGGCCGACCTGGCCCGCGCGGTCGCCGCCTGGCGGCAGGGCGGGCCGGAGGGGCTGGCCGTCCTGGAGGAACCGTGGGATCCGCCGGCCGGCCGCTTCGACCGGGCCCGCCCGCTGCTGCTCGCCGCCGACCTCCCGGCGTTCCGCCCCTGGCGCAACCGCCTCACCCACCCCCGCGGCCATGTCCAGCTCCGGCTGGGCCGCGACGGCCTCTGGTACGCCTACGAGTCGGAGCCGGACCAGGACGACTGGTGGCCCCGCGGCACACCCGACCTGGACCCGGTCGGCGCTCTCACGGGCCTGGGCACGCCGGACGACTTCTGAGAACACAGCGGGGAGGAGCGACACAAGGGCCGGCCGTGGCGACCAGGTCGCTCGGTCATGACCGTGGTGCCCTCGATCCGCCAAAGCGGGTGCGCGGCGCCGGACAGCCGCAGCCGGGGCGCGCCGTGCGCAGGCCCCGGGGGCGGATGACGTCGTGTGGGGTGACCCCGGCGCGTGGCTCGGGGCGCGAGCGCGGTCCGGCCGCTCGTCCCGCCGGGTCGGCGTCCCCATGGCGGGCCAGCCACAGGCGCAGCAGGTGGCGTTTGTGCTCCGCGGCGTCGCAATCCTCGTACGCCGAGCGGGCGTGCAGCACCACGTGGTTGTCGAGCAGCAGCAGATCACCGGGCTGGAGATCCAGATCGAGCCGGACCCCGGGCGAGGCGGCCGTCGCGTCGATGAGGTCGTACAGCTCCCTGTCGGCGGCCGGAGCGCCGTCCGGACCGCCGCCGCGGGCAGCGCGTGCGCCGTCGTCCAGGCGGGCGCGGTCGTAGCGCATGCTGGGTCTGCCGCTGTGCCGGGTGACGAGCGGGGAGGCCAGGTACGCCTTTTCACCGGACGCCCGCTCCTCCCGACGGTCGAAGAGATGGTCGCGGTACAGGTGCCCGGCGAGGTCCGGCCGGGTGTCGAGCACCGCGTTGTGCACGGCGGCCGCACTGGCCAGCAGCGTGCGGCCGCCCGAGCGGGCCTGCCGCAGGCACATCAGGCCCAGCAGGTCGGACTCGGCGGTGTGGAACGGCAGTGCCGCGCGGGTCAGGTGCGCGGGCGGGGTCCGGCCGTCCGGCGCCGGGCCGGCGTCCCGGATGTGGCAGAGGGTGCGGCCGCCGACGGTCTGCGGGACGGGCCTGCCGAGGTACTGGCCGATCCCGCGCAGCACGGTGCTCGCCTCCGGCTCGCCGAGCAGCTCCGCCGGGACGCTCCTGAGCAGGACGAAGCCCGGCCCCTCGGCCAGTGCCGCAGCGGCGCGACCGAGCTCGGCGGCGAGTGTGGGCAGCGGGAAGTCGGCGACGGTCATCCGCAACAGGGTGGCGCCGCGCCCGCGGGCGGTCCGCACAGCCGTACGCAGCTCCTCGCGGTGGTCGACGGTCAGCCGCAGAACCCAGTCGTCACGGCCCGCCACCTCGGGGCCGTACCACAGGGCAGGGCCCGTGAAGGGCCCGGTCGGCTCCGATGTCGTGTCCGGGGTTCCGGCCATGGTCGCCTCCGCGAGATCGGGTGAGCCGAGCAGCTCCTTCCGGCGGCGCGGCGCCCGGGCGGCACGGCCGCCGGACACCGCACGGGCCGCGTCGACGGAGACGCTATGCACCACTCGCCCCCCATGCTTGACGTACAGGGACGAGAAACTTAACTTCTGGGGACCTGCCGCCCCTGGAGCGTGCCCATGAGGCCCCTTGCCCGCACCGCAGCGCTGAACGGTTACGTCGAGCTGAGCCGTTCCCTCGGCCTCGATCCCCGTGCGCTGATGAGGAGCGTCGGTCTGGACACCGCGGACCTGGCCGTGCAGGACCGGTGGATCTCGGGCACGGCGGTGGTCGGACTGCTGGAGCTGTCGGCCGCCGCTTCCGGCCGGGAGGACTTCGGTCTGCTCCTGGCGGACCTGCGCCGCTTCTCCAACCTCGGCCCCATCAGTCTGCTCGTCCGTGAAGAGCCCGACGTGCGCAGCGCCCTGGCACTGCTGATCCGCCATCAGCACACGTACAACGAGGTCCTGCACGCCCGGCTCTCGGAAGGCAACGGGGTGGCCACGCTCAAGGTGGACCTCCGGCTCGGGGAACCGCAGCCGGCCCGGCAGGGCACGGAGCTCGCCGTGGGTGCGTTCCACCGCGTGCTGTGCGGATTCCTCGGCCCGCACTGGCGCCCGTCGTCGGTCTGCTTCGCCCACCGGGCGCCGCGGGACACCGGGGGCCACCGTCGCCTGTTCGGGCCCGTGGTGGAGTTCGACCGCGACTTCAACGGCATCGTCTTCTACGCCGAGGACCTGGACGCCCCCAACGCCATGGCCGACGCCCAGTTGCGCAGCTACACCCGGCGGTACTTCGAGCCCGTCGCGGCCCCCAGGGAGGCATCCGAGGTCGACCGGGTGCGCGATCTCATCGAGGCGCTGCTGCCGACCGGGCGCTGCTCCATCGAGCAGATCGCACGCAGCCTCGGTGTCGACCGGCGCACCGTCCACCGTCATCTGGCCCGTTCCGGGGAGACCTTCTCCTCCCTGCTCCATGCGACCCGCACGGCGCTCGCGGAGCGGTTCGTCGCCAATCCCAGCCGTTCCCTGACCGAGGTTTCCACGCTGCTGGGGTTCTCGTCGCTGAGTGCGTTCTCCCGGTGGTTCCACGAGCAGTTCGGCACCAGTCCGCGGGAGTGGCGCACCAGCCGGGGCGGCTCGGCGAGGCACGGCAGAAGCTGAGTCCGCGGGACGTGTACGGGCGGCAGGGCCGCTACGGGCGGTAGGGCCGCCGCATCCACAGGTGTGTCCCCGATTGGCAAATCACCTGTCACCACGAGCAAAGCGGGCGTGTGCCGTCCGCCCTACCGTGGCACCACCGCGCGGGCGGTCGGCCTCCGGAAGGAGCGCGCTGCCACTCCCCTGAGGGCGCTCCCTCCGGACCGGCCCGCACACGCCCGGGCCAGGTGCCGCTCACCGGCCCGGACGTCCGCCGGCGCAGGCCCTGTCGTCGCGTCCGCCGCCTGCTCCGTGACGCGATCACCCTTACGACAAGGAGAAGCACCGTGCACTTCCACGACGACTCCCTCTTCCCCGAGAACCAGGAAAAGCTGGTGATCCAGGCCGCGCCGTACGGCCCCGAATGGCTTCCCGGGGACGCGGACGACCTGCCGCTGACCATGGACGAGCACGTGCAGGCGGCTGTCGACTGCCACAACGCCGGCGCGACGGTGCTCCACATCCACGTGCGCGAGCTCGACGGCAAGGGCTCCAAGCGGATGTCCATGTTCAACGAACTGCTCGGTCGGCTGCGCGAGGCCGTGCCGGACATGGTGCTCCAGATCGGTGGTTCGATCTCCTTCGCCCCCGAGGGCGAGGGCGGCGACGCCAAGTGGCTCGCCTACGACACCCGCCACCTGCTGGCCGAACTCACCCCGGCGCCCGACCAGGTGACGATCGCGATCAACACCAGCCAGATGAACATCGTCGAGATCATGAACGACGACGACCTGGAGGGCACGTCGATCGCGAAGCCGGACTACTACCGGGCCTACCGCGACATGGTGGTCGAGGCCGGTCCGGAGTTCTACGTGGAGCATCTCAAGCGCCTGCACGCGAACGGCATTCAGCCCCACTTCCAACTCGCCCACCTGGCCCAGCTGGAGACCGTGGAGCGGCTGATCCGCTCCGGCGCCTACACCGGGCCGCTGATCCTCAACTACGTGGCCATCGGCGGCGGTTTCGCCGGCCGGCACCCTGCCGACCTGGTCGAGTTCATCCGCCGCGTGCCGGACGGCGCCGTTCTCACCATCGAGAGCTCCATGCGCGCCGTGGCCCCGATGAACGCCGTGGCCATCGCCCTCGGCCAGCACGTGCGCGTCGGCAACGAGGACAACCTCTGGCGCGCCAAGGGCGAGCGGATGTCCTCCGTGGCCCAGGTCGAGCAGATGGTGAGGATCTCCGAGGCGCTCGGCCGCGAGATCGCCACCGGAGCGGACGCCAAGCGGATCTACCGGCTGGGCGAGTACTACGCGGACGCCGACGAGACCCTCGCCCGGCTCGGCATGGTGCCCAACCGCCGCCCGGGACAGCGCGGCTTCATGCTGCGCGACGTCCAGGCCTGACCCCCGGCCCTTCCCACCCTCACGAACCCTCCGGGAGCTACCCGTGGCACACGCCGTCCGCTTCTACGAAACCGGTGGCCCTGACGTCCTCACCTGGGAGGAGGTGTCCGTCGGCGACCCCGGGCCGGGCCAGGTGCGCATCCGGCACGAAGCCGTCGGCCTCAACTTCGCCGACACGTATTTCCGCACCGGTCTCTACCCGGTACGGCTGCCCGACGGCATCGGTGTCGAGGCCGCCGGCGTGGTGGAGGCGGTCGGTGCGGGCGTCACCCACGTCACCGCCGGGGACCGGGTGACGTACACCGGAAGCCCGCTCGGTGCCTACAGCACCGAACGGGTCATGGACGCCTCGCACCTGATCCCGTTGCCCCGGGGGATCAGCTGCGAGACGGCGGCCGCGATGACCATGCGCGGCCTGACAGCGGCCTACCTGCTGCGCAGGATCCACCCGCTGCGGGAGGGGGACACGGTGCTGCTGCACGCCGCCGCGGGCGGCGTGGGCCTGATCGTCTCCCAGTGGGCCGCACTGCTCGGCATCCGTGTGATCGGAACGGTCTCCAGCGAGGAGAAGGCGGAGATCGCCCGCGCACACGGATGCGAGCACGTCATCCGCTACCGGCACGAGGACGTGGCCGAGCGGGTGCGGGAACTGACCGACGGCGCCGGTGTACCGCTGGTGCTCGACAGCGTCGGCAAGGACACCTTCGCGGGCTCGCTGGCCTCGCTGGCCCGCCGTGGCCTGCTCATCTGCTTCGGCACCGCCTCCGGTCCCGTGCCACCGATCGACGCCATGCAACTCGCCGTCCGGGGCTCGCTGTTCGTCACCCGGCCCGCCCTCGCCGACTACATCGCCGACCCCGCCGAACGCGATGCCCTGGCCGGAGAACTGTTGGATCACGTCTCCTCGGGGCGCATCGCCGTCGAGATCAACCAGCGCTACCGGCTCGAGGACGCCGTCCAGGCCCATCGCGACCTGGAAGCCGGTCGGACCGTCGGGTCCTCCGTCTTCGTCCTGTGAGCCCGGCACCCTCGACCCACCTCCCCTGGAGTGAGCACCCATGCCCGACACCCTGCCGTCTCCCGCGCGCTCCGGCGCGCGGCGCACCTCGGTCCAGGTCGAGCCGCTGACCTGCACCATCGGCGCGGAACTCACCGGTGTGAACCTCGCCGACGCGGCCCGTGACGACGACCTCTTCGCCGAGATCAAGAACCTGCTGCTGCGCCACAAGGTCCTCTTCCTGCGGGACCAGGACATCTCGCGTGCCGACCACGTCGCGTTCGCCTCGCGCTTCGGCCCGCTGGAGGACCACCCCGTCGCCGGCAGCGACCCCGACCACCCCGGACTGGTCCGCATCTACAAGGACCTGAACAGCCCCCCGGAGCACTACGAGAACGCCCTGCACACGGACGGCACCTGGCGGACGAACCCGTCGATGGGCGCCGTACTGCGTTGCGTCGAGTCGCCCCCGGTGGGCGGCGACACGATCTGGGTCAACATGGCCGAGGCCCATCGACGCCTCCCCGAGCACATCAAGAGCCGGATCGAGGGGCTGCGCGCCCGGCACAGCATCGAGGCCACCTTCGGCGCCGTCCTGCCCGAGGACCGGCGCCACGCGCTGAAGGAGCGGTTCCCGGACGCCGAGCACCCGGTCGTGCGCACTCATCCCGAGACGGGCGAGAAGATCCTCTTCGTCAACGCGTTCGCGACGCACTTCGTCAACTACCACACGCCCGAGAACGTGCGTTTCGGCCAGGACTACGCGCCGGGCGCGAGTCAGCTCCTCGGCCATCTGATCAGCCAGGCCGCGATCCCCGAGTACCAGGTGCGCTGGCGCTGGAGCCCGAACAGCGTGGCCATCTGGGACAACCGCTCCACCCAGCACTACGCCGTCCAGGACTACTGGCCCGCCGTCCGCAAGATGGAGCGCGCCGGGATCGTCGGCGACAGACCGTTCTGACCTGCCATTTCCCAAGCAGTCGAGGTGATGACAATGGAGTTTCACACCACTGCGCCGTCCACGGCCCCGAACGCGTCCGCGTCGGAATGGCCCGTGTCCAGAGGCTATGCCTGGACGGTCTTCGCGCTCGGTTTCGGCCTGCTGCTGTCCGACTACATGTCCCGCCAGGTCCTCAACGCCGTCTTCCCGATGCTCAAGGCCGAGTGGCTGCTGTCCGACGGCGCCCTCGGCTCGCTGAGCGGCATCGTGGCCCTGGCGGTCGGCGTGCTCACCTTCCCGATGTCCCTTCTGGCCGACCGCTGGGGGAGAGTGCGCAGCCTGCTGCTCGCCGCCACGATGTGGAGCCTGGCCACTCTCGGGTGCGCCGTGTCGGCGAACTACGGCGAGATGTTCGTAGGCCGGCTCTTCGTCGGCATCGGCGAGGCGGCGTACGGCAGTGTGGGGATCGCCGTGGTCCTCAGCATCTTCCCGGTCGCCCTGCGGGCCACCCTCTCCGGTGCCTTCATCGCGGGCGGCGCCTTCGGCTCGGTGCTCGGCGTCGCCGTCGGGGGCGCCGTGGCCCAGGCGGCCGGCTGGCGCTGGGCGTTCGCCGCGATGGGGGTCTTCGGCCTCGTGCTCGCCGCGGTGTTCGGCGCCGTGGTCAAGGAGAGCCGACTGGCACCGCGCGGGCGGCCCACCGGCGGTGAGGACGGCGGACCGGCGCGCGGACGACTGCGCGCCCATCTGCCCCGCCTGTTCTCCTCCGTCTCCGTCATCAGTGCCTACGTCGGCAGCGGACTGCAACTGTTCGTCGCAGGTGCGCTGTTGTCCTGGCTGCCGAGCTTCTTCAACCGCTACTACCACATGGCACCGGCCAGGGCCGGCGGGGTCGCCGGCGGCTTCGCGATGATCATCGGCATCGGGATGATCCTCGGGGGTGTCGTCTCCGACCGCATCAGCTCCGCAGCCCCGATCCGCAAGTGGGCCGTCGCCGCCGGCTGCAGCTTCGGCTCGCTCCTCCTGCTGACCCTCGCCTTCCAACTTCCCACAGGACCAGCCCAGTTGCTGGCTCTGGCCGTCGGCTCCCTGCTGTCGGCCGGCGCCGCCGGACCCGCGGCCGCCATGGTCGCGAACCTGACCCCGGCCGCCGTCGCCGCGACCGCGTTCGCCACCCTCACCCTGGCCAACAGCCTGCTCGGGCTGGCCCCGGGGCCCGCGGTCACGGGCGCGCTCGCGGACCGCCTCGGTCTGCTGGGTGCCCTGCGCATCGTGCCCCTCGTCGCGGTCGCGGCCACGGTGGCCTTCCTGGTCGGCAGGCACTGGTACGAACGCGGCCTCCTCCGCCTCGACGCCCCCGCCACGAAGGCGGAGCCCAAGCACCCGTCGGAGATTGCCTCATGAGCCCCACCGCGGAACCCACCGTGGTCGTCGTCCCCGGTCTGCGCGACCACGTCGCGGACCACTGGCAGACCCTGCTGGCCGAACGGCTCGCCGAGGCCGGCCGCGCCGTCCGCACCGTTCCCCCGGCGGAGGGCAACCGACTGCGCCTGGACGTCCAGGTCGGCAACCTGGCCGCGACGCTGGCACCCCTGGACGGTCCGGTCCTGCTGGTCGCCCACAGCGCCGGAGTCATCACCACCGTCCACTGGGCGCGACGCCACCGCGCAGACGTATGCGGCGCGCTGCTCGCCACGCCGCCGGACTTCGAGGCACCGCTGCCGGACGGCTACCCCACCCCTGCCGAACTCGCGGAGAACGGCTGGACCCCCGTGCCCCGGACGCCGCTGCCCTTCCCCAGCCTCGTGGCCGCCAGCGCCGACGACCCGCTCGCCGCTCCGGAGCGCGTCGCCGGGCTGGCCCGGAGCTGGGGCAGCCGCCTCGTGGAGCTGGGCGCGGTCGGCCACCTCAACCCGGCCTCGGGACACGGCGCGTGGCCCTCGGCCGAGGAACTGATCCGCATGCTGGAGTCCGGCAGCGCACGGCTCGGGGTGACGCGCACCGGAGGCCGTCCATGACACCGGACACCGAGCCGCTGTTGCCGGTCGAACGGCTTCTGCAGGGCGCGCGTGTGGCCGACGTCACCGGTCCGGGATCCGTCACCGACGGCCACATGCCGGACTGGTTCGCGGAGTTCGCCGCACGGACGAACGGGAGCGGGAGCGCGAACGTGAGCGGCGGCACGTAGAGGTTCTTCACGAAGCTCCCACAACGTGGGACGGCCGGCGCGGGGCTCCGACCCGGGCATCCGGGAACCGGTGAGATGTGAGAGCGTGCAGGGCGTGAGTGAGACACCGACGAACACCCTGCAGTACCGCTTCGACGGCCCGGAGGACGCCCCGGTCCTCATCCTCGGCCCTTCCCTCGGTACGACCTGGCACATGTGGGACCGCCAGATCCCCGAGCTGACGAAGCAGTGGAGGGTCTTCCGGTTCGACCTCCCGGGCCACGGCGGTGCCCCCGCCCACCCGGCCGGATCCGTCGGTGAGCTGGCGGCCCGCCTGCTGGTGACCCTCGACGCGTTCGGTGTGCAGCGCTTCGGCTATGCGGGCTGTGCGCTGGGCGGTGCGATCGGCATCGAGCTTGCCCTGCGCCACCCCGAGCGCCTCGCCTCGCTCGCACTGGTCGCCGTCTCGCCCCGGTTCGGCACCCCCGACGAGTTCCGCCAGCGCGGGGTGGTCGTCCGGACCAACGGACTCGACCCGATCGCCCGGACCTCGCCCGACCGCTGGTTCACCGGCGGGTTCGCCGCCGCGCAGCCCGCGATCACCGAGTGGGCCGTACAGATGGTGCGCACCACCGACCCGGGCTGCTACATAACCGCCTGCGAGGCCCTCGCCGGGTTCGACGTCCGGCCCGAGCTGGGCCGGATCGGCGCGCCGACCCTGGTGCTGGTCGGCTCCGAGGACCAGGTCACCGGACCGGCCGAGGCCCGCACCCTGGTCGCGGGGATACCGGACGCCCGGCTCGCGGTCGTGCCCGGCGCCTCCCACCTGGTGCCGGTGGAGCAGCCCGCCGCCGTCACCGACCTGCTGGTGCGGCACTTCTCCACCGCCTGGCAGCAGCCCTTCGACACCGGTCAGACGGCCCTCCCGGCCGTCCCCGTCAACCCGGCGCTGACGGCGGCGCCGCAGGTCGTGCCCGTCGCCGAGATCGCCCCCGCCGTCGTACCGCCGCAGCCGCTCGGGCTGCCCGACCGGTACGAGGCCGGGCTGAAGGTCCGCCGGGAGGTGCTCGGCGACGCGCACGTGGACCGGGCGCTCTCCCAGGCCGACGAGTTCTCCGGGGGCTTCCAGGAGTTCATCACCCGCTACGCCTGGGGCGAGATCTGGGACCGGCCCGGTCTGGACCGCCGTACCCGCAGCTGTGTCACGCTCACCGCGCTGGTCGCCGGCGGCCACCTGGAGGAGCTGGCCTTCCACACCCGCGCCGCCCTGCGCAACGGCCTCACCCCGGACGAGATCAGGGAAGTGCTGCTGCAGGCGGCCGTGTACTGCGGTGTCCCGGCGGCGAACAGCGCCTTCCGGGTGGCCCAGCAGGTCATCCGCGAGGAGACCACCCCCGCCGAGTGAGCCCCGGGCCGCCGCAGGCGGCAGGATGGGGAGACATGAAGCTCACCAAGAAGTCCCACGCCTGCGTCCGCCTGGAGAAGGACGGGCGGACGCTCGTGATCGATCCCGGCGGGTTCAGCGAGCAGGACGCGGCGGCCGGCGCGGACGCGATCCTCGTCACGCACGAGCACCCGGACCACTTCGACGAGGGCCGGCTGCGGGCCGCCCTGGAGGCGAACCCGGCTGCCGGGATCTGGACCCTGAAGTCCGTGGCCGACCAGATCGCGGCGGCCTTCCCGGGTCGGGTGCACACCGTCGGTCACGGCGACACGTTCACCGCCGCGGGCTTCGACGTGCAGGTCCACGGCGAGCTGCACGCGGTGATCCACCCGGACATTCCGCGCATCACCAACGTCGGCTACCTGATCGACGGCGGCCGGGTCTTCCACCCCGGCGACGCCCTCACCGTCCCCGAGCACCCCGTGGAGACGCTGATGCTCCCGGTGCAGGCGCCGTGGAACAAGATCTCCGAGGTGATCGACTACGTCCGTGAGGTGAAGCCGCAGCGTGCCTACGACATCCACGACGCCCTGCTGACCGACCTCGCCCGACCGATCTACGACCGCCAGATCGGCGCCCTCGGCGGCACGGACCACCAGAGGCTCACCCCGGGGGCGTCGGCGGACGTCTGAGGCGCGCTGTCACACCCGCCGGGTAGGTTGTGAGACATGCGCATCGCTACCTGGAACGTGAACTCGATCACCGCCCGCCTCCCGAGGCTGCTCGCCTGGCTGGAGAGCACCGGCACCGACGTGCTCTGCCTCCAGGAGGCCAAGATCGCCGAGGAGCAGTTCCCGTTCGACCAGCTGCGCGAACTGGGCTACGAGGCGGCGGTCCACGCGACCGGCCGGTGGAACGGCGTGGCGGTGCTCTCCCGCGTCGGCCTGGAGGACGTCGTCAAGGGCCTGCCCGGCGACCCCGGCTACGAGGGCGTGACCGAGCCGCGCGCCGTCTCGGCGACCTGCGGCCCGGTCCGCGTCTGGTCGGTGTACGTGCCCAACGGCCGTGAGGTGGACCACCCGCACTACGCCTACAAGCTCCAGTGGTTCGAGGCCCTGAAGGCCGCCGTCGCCGGTGACGCCTCCGGCAGCCGTCCGTTCGCGGTCATGGGCGACTACAACGTGGCGCCCACCGACGACGACGTCTACGACGTGGCCGCCTTCGAGGGTTCCACCCACGTGACCCCCGCCGAGCGCGCCGCCCTGGTCTCCCTCCAGGAGGCGGGCCTGTCGGACGTCGTGCCGCGGCCCCTGAAGTACGACCACCCGTACACGTACTGGGACTACCGCCAGCTCTGCTTCCCCAAGAACCGCGGCATGCGCATCGACCTGGTGTACGGCAACGAGCCGTTCGCGAAGGCCGTCAAGGACTCCTACGTCGACCGCGAGGAGCGCAAGGGCAAGGGCGCGTCCGACCACGCGCCGGTGGTGGTCGACCTGGACGTGTGATGCCAGGCTGGGGCCATGAACATTCCGTTCCTGGGCCCCAGGCACCACAAGAACGGTGGCGCGGCACTGCCGGCCGACCCCGAGTCGATCGCCGCGCTCCTGTCCGAATGTGAACTGCTCCGCTCCCAGGCGGACGAGGCGGGCGTCCGCCTCGACGACACGCCGGCTTCCCTGGAGGCGTTGGACCAACTGGTCCCGCGCTGGCGCGACGACGCGGAGCTGCTGCCCTGGCTGGGCAGCGACGCCGGGCTGTACCTGGGCACGGTCGTCGTGCGCACCGTGCCCGGGGCCGGCTGGGAGATCAGGTCCGACGGCGAGCCCGTGCTGCGGCTCGCCTCCGGCCGTGAGGTCGAGGTCGTGGACGCCGGCCGGGCCTGGGCCGCGACCGGCGTCCCCGAACTGTCCCAGCTGTACGGGGAGATCGCCGAGGCCTGACGGCGACTACGCCTGGATCGCAGACCTCGACTACGATGAGCCGTTCATCCCTGTGGTGATGGTGATCTCGCCGAACCGCACCGGGATACATGGGCCAGGCTCGTCCGGCGGCAGCCGATGATCACTGCTCGCGCACGGGGACGGACACGTATGACGGGTCGTCCGACGGCGAGGAGAAGGTCAGCTGCGCGCCGGACGGGTTGTGCTCGATGTAGAGCGGGTCGACGGTGTCGACGACCAGCGCGAGGCGGTGCCCGGCGGGTACGTCGTAGGCGGTGGAGAACAGGTCCAGGTTCACGTCGAACGGCTCGCCGGGCGTCCGATCGTGCCAGGTGTAGGGCGCGTTGGTGACGAGCTTGCCGAAGCCGAGCGGCCCCACGTCGTACAGGTAGGCGATGAGGGTGCCGCTCTCCTTGGTCGGGGTGAGTGTGGTGTGCAGCGTGGCCGTGCCCCGCACCTGCTGGGCCGTGCCGTACCGCTCCGACTGCCACACGGCCGCCCAGCGGCGCGGCAGCAGCGGGATCGAGGCGACGGGCGGCAGTTGGGCGACCTGGTCCAGGATGCTGGACAGGAAGACGATCCCGCCGTCCGCGCCCGAGTCGACGTTGGCGTGGATGGTGGTGGAGCCCGCGAGCGCGAGCTTGGTGCGGGTCGCGCCGACCGACTTCCAGTCCGGGTAGCCCTCGTATCCCCCCGCGCTACGGGACTTGAGCTGGACGGGCTGCTCGCGGTCGATGCCGTTGTCGGCGCCCTTGAGGTAGTGGTCGAACCAGCGCCCGGTGTCCGTCCACACGTCGTTGGGCAGCCCGAACAGGCCGGTCAGCTCGGCCGTCGCGTGGTCGCCGGGGCGCATCTCCAGGCGCTTCGGGACGGTCAGCTTCTCGTAGAAGTCGGCGTAGGAGTTGGCCGGGAAGATCGTGTCGCCCCAGGCGTTGGCCATGAGGACCGCGGCGCCGTTCTTGTTCAGCTGGTCGAGGTAGGTCGCGGCGGAACGCTTGCGCCCCCAGTCGATCATCTCCTGTTCCTTGGTCAGGTTGGAGGCGTAGAAGTTGTCGAAGATCTCTCGGAGTTCGGGGCTCTCGCGGCCGGTGATGATGCCCGCGCCGTCGAGCAGGGCGCCCGCCTGGACGTGCTGGGTGCGGCCCGAGTAGATCGAGTCGATCAGGTCGGCCCAGCCGCTGAGCGCGGCGACGGCCTTGATGCGCTTGTCGTGGGCGGCGGCCAGCAGGCTGATGCCGGCGCCGTAGGAGACGCCCGCCATGCCGATGTGCCGCGGGTCCGCGGGGGTGTTGGCGAGCGCCCAGTCGATGACCTTGGATGCGTCCGCTATGTCCGGCGGACCCGCCACTTCTATCTCGCCGCCGGACTGCCAGAACCCGCGCACGTTGTACGTGAGCACCACGTAGCCGGAGTCGGCGAGCTTCTGTGCCTGGGCGAGATACTCCACCTGCGGCAGGCCCCAGCTCGTGGGCAGCACGATGAGCGGGTAGTCGTGCGAGCCGTCGGCGCCCGTGGGCGTGACGACGTTCGCCTTCAGTACGGTGCCGCCGTCGCCCGTGATGTCCACGAAGCGGACGGACGAGGCGGCCTGGGCGGCCGGAGCCAGGCCGACGACGGTCCCCGCGATCAGCGCCGCGGAGACGACTCCTGCGGCGGAGGTGCGCAAGGTGGTGCGACCGTGTCCCATGGGTCACTCCTCACTCGTGTCAGTGCAAAGTGACCCGACGGTAACCGGTGGAACTTACCGTAAGTAACCCGTCAGTAAGTTACGTGCCGGTAAAGTTTGTTGAGCGTCAAGAGGCCCGGTGCGACGCACGCACAGTTTCCGCCGCCGGGAGAGGCGCCTGCGCCGCCCGTGTCACGTCCGCGACCAGCTCGACCAGATCGGGGCCGTACGCCTGGGAGTTGACCACTTTCAGCAGCAGCACGAAGGTGCCGTTGCCGTGCTTGCGGTGCAACCGCTCGTGGTTGCGGGCCAGATAGCGGGTGGCGGCCTGGTTGGTGATGGCCCGCTGCCCGCAGAACAGGAACACCGGCCGGGTGTTCTCTCCGGCGCTGAGCCGGGCGAGCAGGACGTACTCGGAGACGCCCGGCTCCAGGCGGTACCGCTCGCCGCCGATCTGGAAGGCGCCACGTTCCGGGCCGGGTTCGGGATCGATGTTCACGCGGATGCCGGGGAGCATCGCCGCCATGTGGGCCAGCATCCGCCGGTTCGACGCCGGGCCGCCCACGCAGAACTCGGTGCGCTCGCCGAACCCCTGCTGGGTCGCGTCCTGCGTCACCATCTGCAGGTGCGCCCCGCAGTCCTTGATCAGGGCGGAGAGCTCCAGGAGGGCGAAGACGTCGAAGCGGTGCACGGCCGGCTCCGAGGTGGCCGGGTCGCGGTTGACGACGAGCAGGGACTCCGAGTTCTCGGGCAGCCCGAAGAACTCCTGTTTGCGCCGCAGCTTGCGCCGCCACAGGTAGGTACGGGCCAGCCACCCGAGTGCGGCACTGATGCCGGCCGCTATGAGGCCCAGGACGATGTTGCGCACGTCGTCGTTCATGGCCGCGCATGGTAGCGGGCCCGGGCGACGACTACGTACCGGCGTTCGAACTGTGACCGTCGTGCGGCGGGCGGCCCAGGCGTACTGTTGGCTTTACGGCAATCTCGTTACGCTGCGCGGACGGTCCCGACGGGAGGTACGGATGGGTCGGCCTGGCGCGCGGAAACTGGCGGTGCTGGCGGTTTCGGCCGCCATGGTGTCGGTGGGAGCGGCGGCCCCGCCCGCCGCAACGAGCGAGACGCCCACGAAGGTTCCGGTGGCCGTCGGCTACGGCGGAGCCGTGGCCAGCGTCGACGCGGACGCCTCGGCCGCCGGCATCGAGGTGCTCAGGAAGGGTGGCAACGCGGTCGACGCGGCCGTCGCCACCGCCGCCGCGCTCGGCGTCACCGAGCCCTACTCGGCCGGCATCGGCGGAGGCGGCTACTTCGTCTACTACGACGCCAAGTCCCGTACGGTGCACACCGTCGACGGCCGCGAGACCGCGCCGCTGACCGCCGACGCCGACCTGTTCACGGAGAACGGCAAACCGCTCGCCTTCGCCGACGCCGTCAGCAGCGGCCTGAGCGTCGGCACCCCGGGCACGCCCGCCACCTGGCAGACGGCGCTGGACCAGTGGGGCAGCAGAAGCCTTGGTACGGTCCTCAGGCCCGCCGAGCGGATCGCCCGCGACGGCTTCACCGTCGACGACACCTTCCGCTCGCAGACCGCGTCCAACGAGACCCGGTTCCGCTACTTCCCCGACACCGCCCGGCTGTTCCTGCCGAACGGACAGCTCCCGGTCGTCGGCTCCACCTTCAAGAACCCCGATCTGGCCGGCACTTACGAGGAACTGGCCAGGAAGGGCGTCGGCGCGATCTACCACGGCGACCTGGGCGACGACATCGTCGACACGGTCGACAAGCCGCCGGTGGACCCGGGTTCGGGCTGGAAAGCCCGCCCGGGCAAGCTGACCGAGAAGGACCTGGCCGCCTACGGCGCCAAGCTCCAGAAGCCCACCAGGACCTCGTACCGCGGTCTGGACGTGTACTCCATCGCGCCCTCCTCCTCCGGCGGCACCACCGTCGGCGAGGCGCTCAACATCCTGGAGAAGACCGACCTCTCGAAGGCCAGTGAGGTGCAGTACCTGCACCACTACATCGAGGCGAGCCGCATCGCCTTCGCCGACCGCGGCCGCTGGGTCGGCGACCCCGCCTTCGAGGACGTACCGACCAGGGACCTGCTGTCGCAGCGGTACGCCGACTCGCGCGCCTGCCTGATCAAGGACGACGCGGTCCTCAGCAGCCCGTTCGCACCCGGCGACCCGCGCCACCCCGCAGCCTGCGGCACCGGCGGTACGGCGGCCCCGACGACGTACGAGGGCGAGAACACCACTCACCTGACCGTGGCCGACAAGTGGGGCAACGTCGTCTCCTACACGCTCACCATCGAGCAGACCGGCGGCAGCGGCATCACCGTGCCCGGCCGGGGCTTCTTGCTCAACAACGAGCTGACCGACTTCTCCTTCGCCCCGGCCAACCCTGCCGTGCACGACCCGAACCTGCCCGGTCCTGGCAAGCGGCCGCGCTCCTCCATCTCACCGACCATCGTCCTCGACCGGCACGGCCGGCCGGTGGTGGCGCTCGGCTCGCCCGGCGGCGCGACCATCATCACCACCGTGCTGCAGACCCTGACCCAGTTCCTCGACCGGCATCTGCCACTGGTCGACGCGATCGCCGCCCCACGCGCCAGCCAGCGCAACGCGGCCCAGACCGAACTCGAACCAGGCCTGTACAACAGCGACTTGAGGGCCCAGCTGGAGGCCATCGGGCACAGCTTCAAGCTGAACCCGGAGATCGGCGCGGCCACCGGCGTCCAGCGGCTGCCGGACGGCAGGTGGCTGGCCGCCGCCGAGAAGGTACGACGCGGCGGCGGCTCGGCGATGGTGGTCGATCCGGCGGCGCCGTGACCGTCACACCTCGGGAGCGGACGGCTGCGCCTGCTGCGCACGGAAGTCCAGCCGTCCGTCCCTGACGTCCACCGTGACCCGGCTGCCCGGGGCGATCGTGCCGTCCAGCAGCAGCCGGGACAGCTGGTTGTCGACCTCCCGCTGGATGGTGCGGCGCAGCGGGCGGGCACCGTACTCCGGCTGGTAGCCGCGCTCGGCGATCCAGTCGACGGCCGCGTCCGTGAACTCGACCGAGACGCTCTGGCCGTCGAGCAGCCGGCGGGTGCGCTCCAGCAGCAGGTCGGTGATCTGCCGCAGCTGCTCGCTCGTCAGCTGCCGGAACACGACGATCTCGTCGATCCGGTTCAGGAACTCCGGCCGGTAGTGCTCACGCAGCGGGCGCAGGATCTGCTCGCGCCGCGCCTCCTCGTCGGCCTCCGCGCCGCCCGGCCCGAAGCCGATCCCGGCACCCCGCCGGGTGATCACGTCGGAGCCGAGGTTGCTGGTCATCACGATGACCGTGTTGGTGAAGTCCACCGTGCGGCCCTGCGAGTCGGTCAGCCGCCCGTCGTCCAGGACCTGCAGCAGGATGTTGAAGACGTCCGGATGCGCCTTCTCCACCTCGTCGAGCAGGAGCAGCGAGTACGGGTACCTGCGCACCACCTCGGTGAGCTGGCCGGCCTCCTCGTGGCCGACGTACCCGGGCGGAGCGCCCACCAGCCGGGAGACGGTGTGCCGCTCCTGGTACTCGCTCATGTCGAGCCGGACCATGCGGTCCTCGCTGCCGAACAGGGCCTCGGCGAGCGCGCGGGCCAGCTCGGTCTTGCCGACGCCGGTGGGACCGAGGAACAGGAAGCTGCCGATCGGCCGGTCCGGGCTCGCGAGCCCGGCGCGGGAGCGCAGCACGGCCTCGGCGACCACGCTCACCGCCGCCTCCTGGCCGACCACCCGCTGGTGCAGATGCGCCTCCAGCCCCAGCAGCCGCTCCTTCTCCTCCTGGGTCAGCCGGCTCACCGGGATGCCGGTCTGCCGGGACACCACCTCGGCGATGGCCTCCGCCGTCACCTCCAGGTTCTGCCCCTCGTCGGCCTCGTCCCCGCCACTGGCCTCGGCGATCCGCTGCTTCAGCGCGCCGATCTTGTCCCGCAGCTGGGTGGCCTGCTCGTACTGCTCGTCGGCGACCGCCTGGTCCTTGTCGCAGACGAGCTGCTCCACCTCGCGTTCCATCGTGCGCACGTCGGTGCCCTTCGTCCGGGCGCCGAGGCGCACCCGGGCGCCGGCCTGGTCGATCAGGTCGATCGCCTTGTCGGGCAGGCGCCGGTCGGTGAGATAGCGGTCCGACAGCTCCACGGCGGCCACCAGCGCCTCGTCGGTGTAGCGGACCTGGTGGTGGGCCTCGTACCGGTCGCGCAGGCCGCGCAGGATCTCGATCGCGTCCTCGGCGGTCGGCTCGGGCACCAGGATCGGCTGGAAGCGCCGGGCCAGCGCCGCGTCCTTCTCGATCCGGCGGAACTCCTCCAGCGTGGTCGCCCCCACGATGTGCAGCTCGCCCCGGGCGAGCGCGGGCTTGAGGATGTTGCCCGCGTCCATCGCACCGCCCTCGCCGCCCGCACCGGCGCCGACGACCGTGTGCAGCTCGTCGATGAAGACGATCAGCCGGTCCGAGTGGGCGCGGATCTCCTCCACGATGTTGTTCAGACGCTCCTCGAAGTCGCCCCGGTAGCGGGTGCCCGCGACGACCCCGGTCAGGTCCAGGGCGACCACCCGCCGCCCGGCCAGGATGTCCGGCACGTCCCCGTCCGCGATCCGCTCCGCGAGCCCCTCCACGATGGCCGTCTTGCCGACACCCGCGTCGCCGATCAGCACGGGGTTGTTCTTCCCGCGCCGGGACAGCACCTCGATCGTCTGCTCGATCTCCTCGTCGCGGCCGATGACCGGGTCGACCCGGCCCTCCCGGGCCAGCTCGGTCAGATCGCGGCCGTACTTGTCGAGCGTCGGCGTGGACGTGGGCCGCTGGCGCTCCGTGCGCGTCTGGGGGGCCTCCGGGGCCTCGGGCGGCAGGGCGCCCGCCGAGAAACGGGCCGCGTGCAGGATGTGCCCGGCCGCCGAGTCCGGGTTCGCGGCCAGCGCGCTCAGCACATGCTCCGGGCCGATGTATCCGGCGCCGCTCGACCGCGCCAGGTCGTGCGCGTCCAGCAGGGCCCGCTTGACGGCCGGGGTGAGCGAGAGCGACGTCGGCGGGGGCGTCTCGCCCGGCGGGTGCTGGACCGGGCCCGCGCGGTCGTCGATCTCCGTCGCGAGCGAGTCGGGGTCCGCGCCGGACCTGCTCAGCAGGGATCTCGTCGGCTCGGTGGCCAGGGCCGCCCGCAGCAGGTGCTGCGTGTCCAGGTCCCGGCTGCCGTGCTCGGCGGCGTACTGGGCGGCCCCTCTCACCATCTCCCGGGCCGGCTGGCTGAGCAGGCGGCCGATGTCGATGTGGCGGGGACGCTCGGATCCGCCGGGGGTGCCGCCGAGGAAGCGGCCCAGGAAATCACCGAAGGGGTCGGGAGGGTAGCCGTCGGTCATGACGTTCCGTTCCTTTGGTGTTCGTTCATTTCACCTTGGCACGGATGGTCTCCGACGGCATCGCGGGGCGCCTGTCCTACCGTTGCGTGAGAATGCGCGGGCCCGCTTCCGTGATCGCCACGGTGTGCTCGGCGTGGGCCGCGCGGGAGCCGTCGCTCGTGCGCAGCGTCCAGCCGTCGTCCGCTTCGTAGTAGGCGTCCTTGCCACTGCCGATCAGCATCGGCTCGATCGCCAGGACCATGCCGTGGCGCAGCGGGAGTCCCCGGCCCGGGCGGCCCTCGTTCGGGACCTCCGGGTCCTCGTGCATGTGGCGGCCCACGCCGTGGCCGCCGAAGCCGGCGGGGATGCCGTAGCCGGCCGTGCGGCAGACCCGGCCGACGGCGTGGGCGATGTCGCCGATGCGGTTGCCGACGACGGCTGCCTCGATGCCGGCCGCCAGGGCGCGCTCGGCGGTGTCGACGAGATGCAGGTCCGCCGGGCGGGGGCGGCCGACCGTGAAGCTGATCGCCGAGTCGCCGGCCCAGCCGCCCAGGTGGGCGCCGCAGTCGATGGAGACGAGGTCGCCGTCGCGGAGGCGGTAGCGGGTGGGGATGCCGTGCACGATCGCGTCGTTGACCGAGGCGCAGATCACCGCCGGGAAGGGGGTCGGGGCGAAGGAGGGCCGGTAGCCGAGGAAAGGGGAAGAGGCTCCGGCCTCGCGCAGCACCTCCCGGGCCACCTCGTCCAGCTCCAGCAGGGAGACGCCGACGCCGGCGGCCTTTCGTACGGCTGTCAGGGCTCGTGCGACGACCTGGCCCGCCGCATGCATCGCGTCAAGGGACGTGTCCGTCTTCAGTTCCACCATGCCAATTACTATACCGGTATTTGAATGGGGTTGACGGCGAGGGGGCGGTATTAGAATGGGTGTCATGGTGCGCACCCCTCTCACCCCCGAAGAGCGTGAACGCGGCGAACGGCTCGGACGGTTGCTGCGCGCGGCGCGCGGCGGGCGAAGCATGGCCGAGGTCGCGGCGGAGGCGGGCGTCTCGGCCGAGACGCTCCGCAAGATCGAGACCGGACGGGCACCGACCCCGGCCTTCTTCACGGTGGCCGCGCTGGCCGGGGTGCTCGGGCTGTCCATGGACGAGCTGGTGACGCACTGCGTGCTGGTGGGTGTCTGAAACGCGCCTGTGCTGGGCCGGTCCGCGCAAGAGTCGAGATCGCGCAATGAGCCGCCCGCCCACTCCCGGAAAACTCTGCGTAGCAAGCCCGTAACACAGCTGGTGTTGCCTGGCGGCCGGAGTGCTGGCAGTCGGGCGGGAGTCGGGCATGGCTGTGGATCAACTCCCCGGTCGGGTACGGGAGTTCGCGAACTACCTGGACGGCCTCCTGGGGCGCCTCGATCAGGGGGGCGGGTGGTGCGGGGTCTTCTGGCAACGCGACCCCGAGGGCATGCAGGCCTGCCTCGACGGGCGCGAGGTGTCGCCGTGGGACGTGGTGGAGGCGCTGCTGCAGGACCTCCATGCGGCGTTCGGCCCCGCCGCGGCAGCGGCCGAGCGGGAACGCGCCCGCGTCCTGCACTCCGCCGCCGTCTCGGCGTACGACGCCCGGCCCGGCGCCCGGGACGCCCTGCGCGACCGGCTCGACGTGATGCTCCGCGAACAGCGGTACGCCGCGGAACGCCAGGCCGAACTGAACCGCCTGCTCACCGAGGCGCCCTCCCGCGAGGAGGCCGACGCCCTCCGCCTGGACCTCGCCTGGGCCCACGACGACCACGAACGAGCCACCGCCCGCTGCGCCGAACTGCAGGCCAGGATGGTGAACCTGGACCGCAGGGCGGTGGAAGTGCCGCTCCTGGACGGGGCGGAAGCCCGGGGTGCGGGCGAGGGGGGAGTGCCGGGTCCTGGCGGTGCAGCCGTGGGTGGCGCCGGTGGGCCGGGTGGGTCCGGTGCGGTGGGCTTTGGTGGTGGCGGGGCGGTAGGTGACGGTGGTGCGTCGCAGGCATCGCATGGTGGCTTTGGCGGTGCTGTGCGGGCGAGTGGCGATCGCGGGCCGCTTGCGCCCGGTGCTGACGGCTACGGCGGTGCCGGGGCAGGTGGCAGGTCTCGTACGTCTGGTGCGGAGGGCTTCGGCGGCGCCGCGGCAGTCGGGGGCGGCGGGGCTGCCGTGCCCGGAGGGATGGGTGCTCCTGGCGCCGCCTGGCGTGGAGCCGCGTCAGCCCCCTTCCCCTCACACGATGCCCGGGTCGCCGACCACGACGGACGGTTCGCCGCGTCCACCGGTGACAGTCGGGACTCCTGGTTCGCCGGGCCGGTCGCCGACCACGCCCCTCGGCCCGCCGCGCCTCACACCGGCCAAGTGGCCCGTCAGGCCGGGGTCGTGACGGGTCCGTCCTCCTGGCCCGCCGCGTCGGATGCCGACCCTGTGGTTGGTCGGCCGGAGTCAGCGGTGGATCCCGCCTCGCGGCCCGCCGTGCCGGACGCGGGCCCAGCGGCCCGTCAGGCCGGGTCCGTGATGGGTCCTTCCCCATGGCCCGCCCCGTCGGATGCCGGTCCTGAGGCTGGTCAGGGCGGTTCCGTGACGGATCCGGCCCCATGGCCCGCCCGGGCGGACGCCGGCCCGGCGGCACGCCCGGCAGGTGCCGTCACCGGCCCGGCGGTCGCTCCGCCCGCCGCGCACCCCACCCACGAGGTCAGCCCTGTGCCCGCCCCCGAGGCACCCACCCCCGCCAAGCCCCGCAAGCGGCGCCGCGGCAGTGCACGCTTCGCCGGGATGGTCGAGGACGCGGGCGCCCCGGTTGCCGTACCGCAGGCTCCTGTTGCGGCCGCACCCGAGGCGGCCGCCGGACGGCGCACCCCGCGTGGGGCGCGGTTCGCCGGGGCCACGGAGGGCGAGGCGGTCGAGGGGCCCGTGGAGGTGGCGGTGGATGCCGAGGCGGGCGCTGCCGTCGTGGGGGTCGTGGAGGAGCTGGTGCGGCTGCGGGGTGAGGGGCGTACCGGTGAGGCGCATGTGCTGTTGGTCGAGATCGCGCGGTGGCCCGCCGCTCGGTTCCCGCTGCTCGCGGACCGGCTGCAGCATGCCGGGCTCGGTGCCGACTGGGCCACGCTGCTGTGGGAGGCCGCCTCGCTGCCCGCCGAGCGGCTGGTCGCCGCCGCCGACGCGCTGGAGGCTGCCGGGCGACTCGCGGACGGGCAGGAGATGCTGCGGCAGGGCGTGGCCAGGCCGGCCGAGGAGATAGGCGCCGCCGTGCTGGGGCTGGACGCGGAGGGGCGTGGGCGCGAGGTGCGGGCCCTGCTGGACGCCTATGTACGGGTCCGGACGCCGGAGGAGGCCGCCCGCAGCGCCGGCGCCGATCCGCGCCGCCTCGTCCCGCTCCTGCTGGAGGCCGCCCGGGGTGTCTCGGAGGAGCGCCACTGGGACCTGGTGCACGCCCTGAGGGTCGCCGGGTTCACCGCCTGAGCGTCCTTCCGCTCACCCTAAGGAGTGTGAAACGTGATCGACTCAGCGGGTTAACGACGATGGTCTTGGCAAGGACTTCCTCGAGGCTTACTTTCGTCCCTCTACGGGCCGTTTCTACGGGCGTAGAGGCTCGGACGTCGCGTCGAAGGAGCAGCTCATGGCCAACGTCGTACGTGCCGCACTGGTTCAGGCCACCTGGACCGGCGACACCGAGTCCATGGTGGCGAAACACGAGGAGCACGCCCGCGAGGCGGCCCGTCTGGGCGCGAAGATCATCGGGTTCCAGGAAGTCTTCAACGCCCCCTACTTCTGTCAGGTCCAGGAGCCGGAGCACTACCGCTGGGCCGAGCCGGTGCCCGACGGGCCCACCGTGCGGCGGATGCGGGAGCTGGCCCGCGAGACCGGCATGGTGGTCGTCGTCCCCGTCTTCGAGGTCGAGCAGTCCGGCTTCTACTACAACACCGCCGCCGTGATCGACGCCGACGGCACCTACCTCGGCAAGTACCGCAAGCACCACATCCCCCAGGTCAAGGGCTTCTGGGAGAAGTACTACTTCAAACCCGGCAACCTGGGATGGCCGGTCTTCGAGACGGCCGTCGGCAAGGTGGGTGTCTACATCTGCTACGACCGCCACTTCCCGGAGGGCTGGCGGCAACTGGGTCTGAACGGCGCGCAGTTGGTCTACAACCCGTCCGCCACGCATCGAGGTCTGTCCTCGTACCTGTGGCAGCTGGAACAGCCCGCCGCTGCCGTCGCCAACGAGTACTTCGTCGCCGCCATCAACCGGGTGGGGCAGGAGGAGTACGGGGACAACGACTTCTACGGGACGTCGTACTTCGTCGACCCGCGCGGCCGGTTCGTCGGCGACGTCGCCAGTGACAAGGACGAGGAACTCGTCGTCCGGGACCTGGACTTCGACCTCATCGACGAAGTGCGGCAGCAGTGGGCCTTCTATCGCGACCGCCGTCCCGACGCCTACGAAGGGCTGGTGCAGCCGTGAACGACCTCTACTCCCGCCACCGGGGTGTCCTGCCCGACTGGCTGGCCCTCTACTACGACGAGCCGCTGGAACTCACGCACGGCGAGGGCCGCCATGTCTGGGACTCCGCAGGCAACAAGTACCTGGACTTCTTCGGCGGCATCCTCACCACCATGACCGCGCACGCCCTGCCCGAGGTGACCAAGGCGGTCAGCGAGCAGGCCGGCCGGATCCTCCACTCCTCGACCCTCTACCTCAACCGGCCGATGGTCGAACTGGCGGAACGCATCGCCCAGTTGAGCGGCATCCCGGACGCCCGCGTCTTCTTCACCACCTCCGGCACCGAGGCCAACGACACCGCCCTGCTGCTCGCCACCACCTACCGGCGCAGCAACACGGTCCTGGCCATGCGCAACAGCTACCACGGCCGCTCCTTCAGCGCGGTCGGCATCACCGGCAACCGCAGCTGGTCCCCGACCTCGCTGTCCCCGCTGCAGACCCTGTACGTCCACGGCGGCGTCCGTACCCGGGGTCCGTTCGCCGGGCTGGACGACCGCGCGTTCATCGACGCGTGTGTCGAGGACCTGAAGGACGTCCTCGGGCACACCCGCCCGCCGGCCGCGCTGATCGCCGAGCCCATCCAGGGGGTCGGCGGCTTCACCTCACCGCCGGACGGGCTGTACGCGGCCTTCCGCGAGGTGCTGAACGAGCAGGGGATCCTGTGGATCGCCGACGAGGTGCAGACCGGGTGGGGCCGCACCGGCGACCACTTCTGGGGCTGGCAGGCCCACGCCCGGAGCGGCCCGCCGGACATGATCACCTTCGCCAAGGGCATCGGCAACGGCGCGTCCATCGGCGGGGTGGTCGCCCGCGCCGAGATCATGAACTGCCTGGACGCCAACAGCATCTCGACGTTCGGCGGCACCCAGATCACCATGGCGGCCGGCCTCGCGAACCTCACCTACCTCGTCGAACACGACCTGCAGGGCAACGCCCGGCGCGTCGGCGGACTGCTCATCGAGCGGCTGCGGGCCGTCGCCGCCCAGCTGCCGGGCGTGCGGGAGGTGCGCGGGCGCGGACTCATGATCGGCGTCGAACTGGTCAAGCCGGAGACGGACGAGGCCGATCCGCAGGCGGCCTCCGCGGTCCTGGAGGCGGCCCGTGAGGGCGGTCTGCTGATCGGCAAGGGCGGTGGTCACAACACCAGCGCGCTGCGCATCGCCCCGCCGCTGTCACTGACCGTCGCGGAGGCAGAGGAGGGCGCGGCGATCCTCGAACGCGCACTGAGGAGCACGTACTAGAGAACGGGTGTACCGCCATGACCACCACCTCGGTGACCTCGCAGGCCGGCTTCGAACCCGCCCTCTCCGTCCGCCAGGTGCTCACCCTGGAGCGGGTGCAGGCCGGGGAGCCCGAGGTGGTGGCCGGGGCCGGGCAGCTCGACCGGCCCGTGCGCTGGGTGCACGTCGCCGAGGCCGCCGACGTCGGCGTGATGCTCAGCGGCGGCGAGATGGTGCTCACCACCGGTGTGCTGCTCGCCGGTGACGAGGCCAAGCAGGTCGAGTACATCCAGTCCCTGCACCGGGCGGAGGCCGCGGCCGTCGTACTCGGGCTCGGCCGGGCCTTTCCCGCGCCGCCCGAGGTGATGCGCCGGGCCGCCGAGCGGTGCGGGCTGCCCATGGTCGTCCTGCACCGGCCCTTCCCCTTCGCGGAGTTGACGGAGGAGGTCCAGTGCCGGCTGGTACGGCGGAAGTTCGCCGCCGTGAGCCTGTCGGAGACCGTACGGACCGCCCTCACCGGGCTGATCACCGCGGGCGCCCCGTTGCAGCAGCTGCTGGACGAGGTCGCCCAGCACAGCGGCTGCCCGGTCGTCGTCACCAACCTCGCCCACCGCGTCCTCGCCACGGCGGGGGAGCGTCCCGCGGTGGACGACGTGCTGCGCGACTGGGAGAGGATCGCCCGGCAGGCCGGTGGCAGCGTGGGCGACGGCTGGATCCACGCCGAACTCGGCGGACGCGGGGAACGCTGGGGCCGGCTGCTGCTGTGCGGGTACCGGGGCGACACGGCCACCGGGCGGCTGCTCGCCGAACGGGCCGCCGAGGCCCTGATCCTGCACCGCATGCTCGGCGGTGGCTCCGCCCACACCTGGGAGGAGCAGTCCGCACAGAGCCTGGTGACCGACCTCGTCTCCGGAGTCGTACCGGCCAGGCAACTGCTGCCCCGGGCACGGGCGGCCGGGCTGCCGGTGAACCGGCGGACCTTCGTACCCCTCGTCGTCCCGGCCGGGGAGACCGGACAACTTGAGCGCGTCCTACGGGTGCTGGGCCTGTCCGGGCTGGTCGCCGAACTGGCCGACGGCGCCACCGCCGTACTGCTCAGCCTCGCCCGCGACCAGCAGGCCGACGCACTGACCGCGCACTTCGCGGCCCGGCTGCGGACCGAGACCGGCCTGCCCAACACGGTGGTCGCCGCCGCCGATCCGCGCATCGACTGGGACGACGTGCCGGCCGGGCTGCGTGAGGCCCAGCATGTCGCCGACGCCGTGGCCGACTCGTCGGGCGCCCGCGACCTGCCGGCCGTCGTGCGCCTGCGGGACGTCCATCTGCGCGGCCTGATCCGGCTGCTCAGGGACGACCCGCAGGTGCAGTCCTTCGCCGAGCGCGAGTTGGACGGGCTGCTGTGCGGGGCCGACCAGGAGCTGCTGAACGTGCTGCGCACCTATCTGGCGACCGGGCGCAACAAGTCCCGTACCGCCCAGCTCCACCATGTCTCCCGGCCCGCCCTCTATCGGCGTCTGGAGGCGATACAGACCCGGCTGGGCGTCGACCTCGACGACTTCGAGCAGGCGGCCTCCGTGCACATCGCGCTCCTCGCGCACGACGCGCAACAGGGGTGAAACATGCTACGACCTGGGAAAACGGCGGTGAAACATGGGCTCGCAGACGCGTGACACGGTGGCACGCCGACCGCCCGCAGACGTGACACGCTGCCACTCAAATGCTCCCTCGCGGCTTTCTAGGCTCACCGGACACCGAGCTACCGGAGGTCCCGATGAGCCGAGTGATCCGTGCCGCCCTGTTCCAGACGGTCTGGACCGGCGACAAGGAATCCATGATCCAGGTCCACGAGCAGGCGGCCCGCGACGCGGCCGCGCAGGGCGCCCAGGTGCTGTGCTTCCAGGAGCTGTTCTACGGCCCCTACTTCTGCCAGGTCCAGGACAAGGCGTTCTACGAGTACGCCGAGCAGATCCCGGACGGCCCCACCGTCAAGCGCTTCCAGGCGCTGGCGAAGGAGCTGGGCATCGTCCTCGTCCTGCCGATGTACGAGGAGGAGCAGCCGGGGGTCCTGTACAACACCGCGGCCGTGATCGACGCGGACGGCTCCTACCTGGGCAAGTACCGCAAGACCCACATCCCTCAAGTCCAGGGGTTCTGGGAGAAGTTCTACTTCCGCCCCGGCAACAGCGGCTGGCCCGTCTTCGACACGGCCGTCGGCAGGATCGGCGTGTACATCTGCTACGACCGCCACTTCCCGGAGGGCTGGCGGGCGTTGGGTCTCGCCGGTGCCGAGATCGTCTTCAACCCGTCGGCCACCTCGCGCGGACTGTCCCGCTACCTGTGGCAGCTGGAGCAGCCGGCGGCGGCCGTCGCCAACGAGTACTTCGTGGGCGCGATCAACCGGGTCGGCGTGGAGGACCTGGGCGACAACGACTTCTACGGCACGACCTACTTCGTGGACCCGGAGGCCCAGTTCGTCGGCGAGGTGGCCAGCGACAAGGAGACCGAACTCGTCGTACGCGACCTGGACCTGGCCAAGCTCCGCGAGGTCCGTGACCGCTGGCAGTTCTACCGCGACCGGGCCCCGGGGGCGTACACGCCGCTGACCGCACCCTGACCACACCGTCCACCCTGGCAGGAGAGGGACCATGAGCAGCCGTACCGTCATCCGCGGTGGTCTCGTCATCACCGCGTCCGACGAGATGCATGCCGACGTGCTGATCGAGGACGGCCGCATCGCCGCCCTCGCCGCCTCCGGCACCCCCGCCGCCGAGGCGTTCACCGCCGAGCGGGCCATCGACGCCACCGGGAAGTACGTCATCCCGGGCGGCGTCGACGCCCACACCCACATGGAGCTGCCGTTCGGCGGCACCTTCGCCTCCGACACCTTCGAGACCGGCACCCGCGCCGCGGCCTGGGGCGGGACGACCACGATCGTCGACTTCGCGGTGCAGAGCGTCGGCCACACCCTGCGCGAGGGCCTGGACGCCTGGCACGCCAAGGCCGAGGGCAACTGCGCGATCGACTACGCCTTCCACATGATCGTCTCCGATGTGAACGACGAGACGCTCAAGGAGATGGACCTGCTGGTCGAGGAGGGCGTGACCAGCTTCAAGCAGTTCATGGCCTACCCGGGCGTCTTCTACTCCGACGACGGCCAGATCCTGCGCGCCATGCAGCGCTCCGCCGACAACGGCGGCCTGATCATGATGCACGCCGAGAACGGCATCGCGATCGACGTGCTCGTCGAACAGGCGCTGGCGCGGGGCGAGACCGACCCGCGGTACCACGGCGAGGTGCGCAAGGCCCTCCTGGAGGCCGAGGCCACCCACCGCGCCATCCGGCTCGCGCAGGTCGCCGGGGCACCCCTGTACGTCGTGCACGTCTCGGCCATGGAGGCGGTCGCCGAACTGGCGCGGGCCCGGGACGAGGGACTGAACGTCTTCGGCGAGACCTGCCCGCAGTACCTGTTCCTGTCCACCGACAACCTCGCCGAGCCCGACTTCGAGGGCGCCAAGTACGTCTGCAGCACACCCCTGCGGCCCAGGGAGCACCAGGCCAAGCTCTGGCAGGGCCTGCGCACCAACGACCTCCAGGTGGTCTCCACCGACCACTGCCCCTTCTGCTTCGTGGGCCAGAAGGAGCTGGGCCGCGGCGACTTCTCCAAGATCCCCAACGGTCTGCCCGGCGTCGAGAACCGCATGGACCTGCTGCACCAGGCCGTCGTCGACGGGCACATCTCCCGCCGCCGCTGGATCGAGATCGCCTGTGCCACCCCGGCCCGCATGTTCGGCATGTACCCGAAGAAGGGCACCATCGCCCCGGGCGCCGACGCCGACGTCGTCATCTACGACCCGCACGCCGAGCAGGTCATGTCCGCACAGACGCACCACATGAACGTCGACTACTCGGCGTACGAGGGCAGGCGGACGACCGGCCGGGTCGAGACCGTGCTCTCGCGCGGCGAACCCGTCATCACCGAGCGGGAGTACACCGGACACGCCGGACACGGCGCCTACACTCCGCGCTCCACCTGTCAGTACCTCACCTAGGAGTGGCGCACCATGGACTTCGGACTCGTCCTGCAGACCGACCCGCCGGCCTCCCGAGTCATCAGCCTGATGAAGCGGGCCGAGCGCAACGGCTTCACGTACGGCTGGACCTTCGACTCCGCCGTGCTCTGGCAGGAGCCGTTCGTCATCTACAGCCAGATCCTCTCCAACACCTCGAAGCTGACGGTCGGCCCGATGGTCACCAACCCGGGCACCCGCACCTGGGAGGTCACCGCCTCCACCTTCGCCACCCTCAACGACATGTTCGGCAACCGCACCGTCTGCGGCATCGGCCGCGGCGACTCCGCGATGCGTGTCGCCGGCCGCAAGCCCAACACCCTGGCCCGGATCAGCGAGGCCATGAAGGTCATCCGCGCCCTCGGCCGCGGGGACGAGGCCGACCTCGGCGGCACGGTCGTCAGGTTCCCGTGGATCAAGCCGGGCGCCGAACTCCCCGTGTGGATGGCCGCGTACGGACCCAAGGCGCTCAAGATGACCGGCGAGGAGGCCGACGGGTTCATCCTCCAGCTGTCCGACCTGTACCTGACCGAGTACATGGTGAAGGCCGTGAAGGAAGCGGCCGTCGCCGCCGGCCGTGACCCGTCCGAGGTGACGATCTGCGTGGCCGCCCCGGCCTACGTCACCGCGGACGACTCGCCCGAGGCGCTCGCCCACGCGCGCGACCAGTGCCGGTGGTTCGGCGGCATGGTCGGCAACCACGTGGCCGACCTGGTCGCCAAGTACGGCGAACACTCCGGCCAGGTCCCCGACGAACTCACCGACTACATCAAGGCCCGCGAGGGATACGACTACTCGCACCACGGGCGCAGTGACAACCCCGACACCGAGTTCGTGCCCGACGAGATCGTCGACCGGTTCTGCGTCATCGGGCCGGCCGAGAAGCACATCGAGAAACTCACCGCACTGCGCGAACTGGGCGTCGACCAGTTCGCGGTGTACGACATGCACGACGCCCAGGAAGCCACCATCGACGCCTACGGCACGACGGTGATCCCGGCCGTCAACGCCTGACCGCAGCACACCGGTTGATCTCCCCCTTCCCGCGGTCCCGGGAGGGGGGCCAGGGCGCTTTTCCCTCACCAGAGGGTCGGGGCGCACCCCCCTCGGAGCCACCCGCACGGCCTTTCCCCGTCCCACCCCTCTGCTCGATTGGCCTGCCCATGACCGACACCGCTCCCACAGCCATACCGCCGACCGCTCAAGTCACCCGCGCCGACGGCCGGGTGGAGATCGCCCCTGGTTCACCGCAGCCCAGCGGCCCCTACGCCAACGAGGACCTGCTCCCCGTCCCCGTGGCGAAGCGCACCTGGACGACGTACAACTTCTCCGCGCTGTGGGTCGGCATGGCCCACAACACGGCCTCCTGGACCCTCGCGTCCGGGCTGATCGCGGTGGGCATGGACTGGAAGCAGGCCGTCTTCACCATCGCCCTCGCCAACCTGATCGTCCTCGTCCCGATGCTGCTCACCGGGCACGCGGGACCCAAGTACGGCATCCCCTTCCCGGTCTTCGCCCGCGCCTCCTTCGGGGTGCGCGGCGCCAACCTCCCCGCCGTCGTACGGGCGTTGGTGGCCTGCGGATGGTTCGGCATCCAGACCTGGATCGGCGGCGAGGCCATCTACTTCCTGGCGGGCAAGCTGATCGGCGACAGCTGGGCGAACGCCTCGCACATCGGCGGCTACGCCTGGACCATGTGGCTGTCGTTCGCGATCTTCTGGGTGATCCAGGTCGCCATCATCTACCGAGGCATGGAGACCATCCGTCGCTTCGAGAACTGGGCCGCGCCCTTCGTGCTCGTCGGCGCGTTCGTCATGCTGTGGTGGATGAGCAGCAAGGCCGGCGGTGTCGGCCCGCTGTTCGACCAGCCCTCCAAGCTGGGCTGGGGCGGCGAGTTCTGGAAGCTGTTCTGGCCGTCGCTGATGGGCATGATCGGCTTCTGGTCCACGCTGAGCCTGAACATCCCCGACTTCACGCGCTACGGCAAGAGCCAGAAGGCCCAGACCTGGGGGCAGGCCCTCGGTCTGCCGACCACGATGACGCTCTTCGCCTTCCTCTCCGTGCTCGTCACGTCCGGCTCGCAGGCGGTCTACGGCAAGCCGGTCTGGGACCCGGTACAGCTCGCCGCCAAGACGGACAACGTGGTCGGCCTGATCTACGCCCTGGTCACCGTGCTGGTGGCGACCCTCTCCGTGAACATCGCGGCCAACCTGGTCTCCCCGGCCTTCGACTTCTCCAACGTCGCCCCCCGCAGGATCAGTTTCCGCACCGGCGCCCTGATCACCTCGGTCCTCGCCGTGCTGATCTTCCCGTGGAAGCTGTACTCCGACCCGCAGGGCTACATCTTCACCTGGCTCGGCCTGGTCGGCGGCCTGCTCGGCACGGTCGCGGGCATCCTCGTCGCCGACTACTGGATCCTGCGCCGCACCCGACTCGCCCTCGCCGACCTGTACCGCGCGGGCGGCCGCTACTGGTACGCCGGCGGCTGGAACTGGCGGGCGGTGGTCGCCTTCGTGGCCGGCGGCGTCCTCGCGATCGGCGGCGCGGACTTCCACCCCCTGATCGACGGCCGCCCCGTCCCGGCGCTCAAGTCCCTCGCCGACTACGGCTGGGCGGTGGGCCTCGGCACCTCGCTGGTGCTGTACGTGGCACTGACGCTGCTGACCGGCCGACGGGAGGAGGCGACGGAGGCCGCCTGAGCGAGGTCCCACTCCGGCGCCCGGTCCGATCGGTGCCCTGCCGGACCGCCGTCCGTCCGGCCGACGTCCTGCTCGGCCGGCGGGTGGTCCGACGGCGACCGGTGCGACCGGGGCCGGTCCGGCCGGTGGCCGGTCTGCCGGGTGCTGTTGGCGGTGGGGCGTGCCACCGGGAGGCAACGAGTCCTGCCGCGGCCCGTTCCGCCTCGCCGAGGTGCCCGGTTCGACCGCCGGCCGGTCTGCCGGGTGCTGTTGGCGGTGGGGCCTGCCATCGGGAGACGGCCCGCACCGCTGGGGCCCGTTCCGCTGACGCTGCTGACCGCGCGGAGGGAGCACGCGGCGGAGGCCGCTCGAGCGAGGCGTGCGCGCCGACGGCCCGCCCGGGGTGCCTGGTCTGACCGGCACTTGGTTCGACCGACTTCCGCTTCGACCGACTTCCGCTTCGACCGACTCCCGGGTCGACCGACTCCCGGGTCGACCGGTGGCCGGTCCTACCGCGACCGGTTCGACCAGTCGCCGGTCTGGCGGGTGTTGTTTGCGGTGGGGCCTGCCACCGGGAAGCGGTCCGTCCCCGCTGCGGGCCGTTTCCCCCTGCCCCGGCCCGCCCCGGTGCTACCGGTCACTCGGCGGACGAGCCCCCGGGGCAGGTGTCGACCGCGGTCACGGCCTCGGCCCGGGCGAGTCGGACCGTGATCTCACCGGTGTCCGTCTTCACGAGCAGACTTCCGGCGCTCGTGCGCACCGGCTCGCCGCACACCTCCCCGGACGGGGTGCGGACCAAGATCCGGGGGCCGTCCTTCTCGGGGCCGTACCAGGTCAGCGCCACGCCCGTGACGAGCATCGCCCCGCAGGCGATCGTGAGTACGACCCCATACGTGAGGGCCCGTACCGTGCGGCGGGTCTCCATGTGGTCGCCCAGGTGCAGCGCGGTGGCCGCGGCGGGTACGCCGGCGGGCAGCCGGACACCGGTGGGTGCCCCGTGCGCCGCCCGGAGCAGCAGCAGCGCGCCGAGCGTGCCGAACACCAGGCACAGCAGCAGCGCGCCGCCCACCAGGGCGTCGTACGGGGAGGCGAGTTTCCCCACGTCGGTGCGGCCCTTGATCAGGCCGAAGCTGAGCAGTCCGACGAAGAGGGCCGCGAGCCCGTTGCGCCAGGCGAGCGCCGCCTCCCGGGCACGGGCCAGCTCACCGGCGAGCAACTCCCGGGTCAGCCGCCCCGCCTGACGGTCGGCAGGGGTCGCGGGAGGGCCCGGCCGTACCTGCCATGCCGGTGTCATGTGCGCTCCATGAGGACGTTCCAGTAGGCGCCGCACCCCTTCTCCTCGGCCGGGCGCCCAGGGTGTTCGGCCTGGCACTCGCAGAGCACCGGGACGTGCGTCGGCCGGGGCGAACGGCGCGGGGAGCGGAAGACCAGGTCGGTGTGCGTGTAGCTGAACGTGCAGCCGCAGCGCGGACATCGGCCGTGCAGCACGGCCACCCCGTCGTCCGCGGCCTCGACCCGCAGGCCGGTCGTGTAGCGCGCCGCGTAGTCGTCCCGCGTCGTCTCCACGTACGGTTCGACAGCGCCGGGCGCCGTTGCGGAGTCCGTCACCGCACCCCCTCCTTCCCGGAGCTCTACCGGACTTGCGCGACCTCTCGCCGCAACGAGACACCCAGCATGGCGACTTCCCTCGTCCGGCGCCACGGCCGGCGTCGATCACGCCCCGAACACGCCCGCCCGGGATGCCCATCGACCCCCAACACCCCACGGATCGGGCGGAATCCGTCCGGGAACCGGGCGTTGTCCGGCAGGATGCCGAGGAGGCGCGCGACAACCGGCCGCCGGACCGGGGGAACGGGCACCATGACGGCGGAGGGGATGACGCATGAGTGATGCCGGGGACGTACCAGCTGCCGACCGTGCCGTCGCCGCGCTCGGACGCACGGCCGGGATCTCCGTCCCGCTCGACCCGGACGAGTACGCGGGGACACGAGGGCCGGAACTCGATGGTCTTGTCAACGAACTGGAGTTGCTGCTTGCCGAGTTGACGCAGGCTCAGGGCTGCGAAGCGACGGCCGCGGTGGTGGAGGCACGTCTCGGGAGATGCCTCGCCGTGAGGTTCGTCCTGGAGGGTGCCCCCGCCGACCGGGAGCGGGCGGTGCGCCTGCTGGACAGGGCTCGTACGTCGGCCCTGCTCGGCCACGAGGACCGGGAGTCCACGCGCCGGGACCTCGTGTGCCTGCTCGGCTCGCGACTGGTGCGGCTGAACCGTGAGACCTCGCCCGGATCCGAGAGCCAGTGGACCATCGACCAGCTGACGTCCATGCTCGCCGTCGGAACCCCCCTCGCACAGGGCGGTTCGGGCATGGTGGAGGACACCGGTCTGCTCGTGCGGCTGCTGCTCGAACGCGAGCAGGCGGGCATGACACCCGAAGACCGTGACAACCTGCGGGGTCTGGGCGCGTTGACCGACGCGCTGCTGAAGGGCGATACGGACGCGGTCATGAGCGGGGCCCGGCACCTCCTCACCACCATGCCGGGCATGGCGCTGCCGCCGCCGCTGCGCGTCCTGATGCCGTCGATGTTCTCCATGCTCGAGGACGTCCTCGGGGCGTTCCCGGACGCGGTCCCCACCGGCGCCGCGCCGGCCGACGACCCCGACGAAGCCCGGGAAGTCCAGCACGTCCGAACCCAGCTCCTCGCCCTGACAGAGGTGATGTCACCCGGAACCATCGCGCCGCACGAACTGCCCAGGCTTCTCGCCGAACTGTCCGGAGAGCGGGATCCCGCAACGGGCGAGGACGGCAGCGCACCCCTGCCGTCCAGGATGATCGCCGCCCTCTTCCACGCCGCCCTCGCCGCCCGCACCGGGGACCTGGAGGGGTTCCGGGAAGCGTTCCGGCTGATGCACGAGGCGCACGCCAAGGGGGAACTCGACAGCCGCGTGCACGCCGAATGGCTCCGCACCGTGGTGCCCGGACTGCTCCTCGCGGCCGCCCTCACCGGCGGCAGCCTGCAGGACGAGGACATGGCCCGGGCCCTGCTCGAAGCGCAGCAGTGGGACGACGACCCCGCGAGCCGCACCGCCGCCTCACTGCGCCTGTGCGGGGAGACCGTCCGGCTGAACGAGAAGCTGATGTCCGCCCTGGACAGCGGCGACGACGCGGCGGTGGAGGACGTCATCGACGCGCTGTGCGAAGTGGAGCTGGACGAGAGCTACGACGGCGCCGAGGAATGGACCGGCGCCCTGCTCTGCTTCGTGCTCGGCAGCGCCTATCTGGGCCGCGTCGTGCTCGCCCCGTCGGCGGACGACAGGACGGACCACCTGCGCGCGGCCGCACACCACCTGCGGCGGGCCGTGGAGACGTCGGTGGACATGCCCGCCCTGCGCGGCGTCCTCGACAGCACCTGGGCCCCGCTGATCACGCTGACGGCGATCGCCGAGTCGGACCCCAGCCGTATCGCCGACGGCGTGCGGCGCACCAGAAAGGCCCTGGAGAGCCCCGGATTCACCCCCGACTGGCGGCCCAGGTCCCGGAGCGGCATCGCCGTCGCCCTGGACACCCTGCACATACTCACCGGCGACCCCGAGCCGCTGGACGAGGCGATCGCGGAGCTGGAACAGGCCCTGACGGAACTGCCCGACGGCACGCCCAGCGGTGCCCGCCTCACCTGGGACCAGGCCGTGCTCCGCGCCAAACGCGCCACCCTCCGGACGGGCACGCCCGACGCCGACGCCGAGCTGCGTGCCGCCGTCGGCCTCGCCCGCACCTCCCTGAGGCTCGCCGCCGACGACGTACTCCTCCAGCAGGGCGTCCGCCGCGGCCTGCGCATCGCGCGCGCGGCAGCCGACCGGGGCCGCGGCGCGGCCTTCTGGGCGCTGCGTGTCGGGCTCACCGAGGAGGCCATCGCATGTCTGGAGGCGGGCCGCTCCCTGGTGCTCGGCGCGGCGGCCGTCTCGGCGGGCGTCGCCGACCGCCTGGCGGCCCTCGGCGAGACCGAACTGGCCGAGCGCTGGCGCAGCGCCGCCGCCGCCGACCGCTCCTGGGACCGGACCGACGACCGCTCCCTGCTGGAACTGTCGGCGGCGGCGGGCACGGGCACCGGCCTCCCCGGTGACCTGCGGGACCGCTCCCCGTTGGAGGTGCTGGCCGAAGCGGGCGCGGGCGCCCCCGATCTCCCCGGTGACCTGCGGCGCCGCTCCCTGGACGTGCTGCGCGGGCAGGGCGACGCCGACGTACAGCCGGTGGTCGCCTCCGTGAGCGACCTGCGCGCCGGGCTGGGGGAGACGGGAGCGGACGCGCTGCTGTACCTGGTCCCCGGCGTCGACGGCCCGGACGGTGCCGTCCTGGTCGTCACCCGCGACGGCCCCGTCGAGGCGCTGCCCCTGCCCGGCCTCGCCCTCGCCGGCCGCGGGCCCGTGGCGGAGTACCTGGAGGCCGGTGCGCACCGGCAGCGCCTGGAGGCCGCCGCCCTCGACAGCCCCGACACCGTCAACCCGAGGGACACCGGGCGCGCCGAGCGGCGCTGGCTCGGTGCCCTGGACCGGATGTGCGAGTGGGCCGGCGACGTGCTCGGCCCCGCGCTGGACCACCTCGGCGTCTGGGACCGCGCCCTCGGCGAGTCCGGCTTCCTCGGTGCCTCGGCCGCTGCCGTCGGCTCCGAGGCCGTACGGCTGGTCCTGGTGCCCTGCGGCGAACTCGGCGTCGTGCCCTGGCAGGCGGCCCTCCTGCGCCCGTCCGCCTCCTACGACGCGCCGCGCGCGGTGCGGGCCTGCGAGGTCGCCGTCCTCACGCACGCCGCGTCCGGCCGGGAGTTCCTGCGCGCCGCGGCCCGTCGGCGCATGAACCCCGCCGACCGGCCGGCCCTGGTGTTCCACGGGACGGACGACCTGGAGTGGGCCGAGGACGAGATCGAGACACTGGCCGAGGTCCACTACCCGCGGGCCGTGATCCACCGCCCCGACGACGACCCGGCCACCCCGGAGACGGTGCTGGCCCTGCTCGGCGGCCGGGCCGCCGTCCCCGCCTCCCTGGTGCACATCGCCTGTCACGGGCTCGCGGGTCCCGACCCGACCCGGTCGGCCCTCCAACTGGCCGCGCCGGCCGGGGCCGCCTCCGGTGGAGCCCTCACGCTGAGCACCCTGCTGGAGACGCCCGCCGAGGGCGACGCCTTCCGGTCGGCCGGGCCGCTGGTCGTCTGCGGCGGCTGCGAGACGGACCTCACCACCCGCGATCACGACGAGGCCCTGACCGTCACCTCGGTCATGGTGCACCGGCTGGCCGCCGACGCCGTCGGCTCCCGGTGGAAGGTCGACGACATGCGGTCCGAGGTGCTCATGCTCGTCCTGCACAACGCGCTGGCCCGGGGACTCGCCCCGCCGGACGCGCTGCGCGCCGCGCAGCGCTGGATGCTCACCCCGCCCGACGAACGGCCGCCCGTCCGCGGCCTGAAGGGCATCTCCGCCCGTCGCCTCGCGGAGGACTTCCGGGACCGGCCCGACACCTGGGCGGCCTTCGTCCACCACGGCAACCCCGCACCGGCGGCGCGTTCCGCGCGGCCCCAGGAAGGAGAGCGCGTATGACGTCGGAGGAGCTGCTCCGGCTCCTGGAGAGCCACTGGACCACCGTCATCACCGGGCTCGACGACGACGACCTGGAACTGCTCTCCCGCACCCTGCGGGAGATGAAGGAGGAGGCCGCCGCCGGGAACCCGCCGGGCGTCGCACGCGCCGTACGCCGGCTCAGGCGGACGCTGTCCGCGCTGCCGCCCGATCACCCGGTGTCCGAGGCGCTCGGCGGCCACCGCTACGTTTCCGGCACCCACGAACTGCCCAGCCTCACCACGATCGACGCGGTGATCGGCGTGCTCGGCACCCCGCCGCCCGACCCCGGTGAACTGCTGCGGGCGGCCCGCCGGCGGCTGCTCGCCGTACCGGCGCTGACCGAGCACGAACACGCCGCGCTGCACGACGGTGCGGACACACCCGCCGGCCTGATCAGACTCCGCGACCCGGACCGCGGATTTTGCTATCCACGCTTCCAGTTCAGGGCCGGCACGGCCGAACCGCTGCCCGTCGTCCGCCGGATCAACGAACTCCTCCGGGCGGACCGGGACCCCTGGGGAGCCGCCGACTGGTGGCTGGGCGGCAACCGGTGGCTGGGCGGCGTCCCCGCGGACCTGCTCGGCGTCCGGCCCGACGAGGAGCTGGAACGCGCCGCCGCCGAACTCGTGGAGGCGCTCTGATGGTGGGTCAACTTCCGCCCAAGGGTGTCGTGATGAAGCCGATGGTCACCGTGGTGCCGGCGGGCACCCTCGTGTGGCGGTGCCATGACGAGGAGTACGGGGCCGGCGAGTTCAACCCGAGCGTCGCGCACGAGTTCTTCAAGGGCAGCCGCTTCGACCCCACCGAGAAGGATCCGTACCCCTACCTCTACGCGGCCCTCGACCCGGTCACCGCGCTGTCCGAAGTGCTGCTGAGGTCGGTCGAGTTCAGCGACGGCAGCGGGGTGCGGCAGATTCCGTGGGCGCAGGCGTCCCGATACGTCCTCTCGGCCGTCCGCACCACGGCCGACCTCACCCTGGTGGACCTCACGACCGCCGAGGGGCTGGCCGCCGTCTGGCAGGACGGCTGGCTGATCGACACCGACGAGTACGCGGGTACCCGCTACTGGGTACGGGTGATCCGCGAACGGAGCAGCGACGTGCAGGGCCTGTGGTGGACGTCCAAGCGCTGCAGGCCGCGCCCGGCGTTCCTGCTGTTCCAGGACCGCTGCCCGGCCCGCCCGCTCGACCCGCGCCCGCAGGAGCGCCTCCGGCTGGCGTCGACGGACGACGTGCGCAAGGTCAACAGGCTGCTGGCACCGCTGCACGCGGTCATCTCCGTCCCGGAGGAGTGAGCGGACACCGCGACGGCGGGCGACGGTACGCGGAGGCCCCGACCCACATCAGCGGGTCGGGGCCTCCGCGTGACCGGCGCACCGGGCCGGCGTCCACCGGCCGTTCAGCGGTCCCGGGCCGGTTCCCGGCGGGCCGACGACGGCAGCAGCGGCCAGTTCCGGGACAGGCGCATCGCCGACTCCGTCACGGCCGGATCCTTCGACGCCGTCATGACCCCGTCCAGATACGAGTGGGCGGCGGCCTCGTACAACTGACGGGCCGAGGCCATCCGCTCGTTCGCGGCCTCCCTGCGGGCCTGCTGCCGGTCCTCGGCCGTCTCCTGGGCGGCCCGCGCCCGCTCCGTGGCGGCGACGCTCTCCTCGTGCCGCCGCAGCAGCCTCGTACGCCGCTCCACCGCCGTGCGGAAGGCGTCGAGGAAGGGGTGTTCCCGGAACAGGCCGAGCATGAATCCGACACCGCCCGAGAGCAGGAGCAGCGCGCAGAACAGCCAGGTCACCGTCTGCGTCGACAGGTGCAGCCGGTCCACCAGGGTCGTGGTGTCGCCGGCCGCGCCGCCGAGCCCGCGGAAGCCGCCGGTCCCCGCGGCAGGGGTCGCACTGTCGTGCTGGGTCACGAACTTGGCGCGGAGCAGGCCCAGCGCCCAGGTCAGGCCGCCCCACACACCGAGCAGCCCCAGAGCCGGTATCCACCCACGGCGCGGCGATCCCGTCGCCGCGCGCCACCGCAGCATGAGCCCCGACAGGTGCGGCAGGATCAGCATGATGACGGCGGACGAGATCGCCAGCCCGCCGGACATGAAGTCCCCGCCCGTGCTGCCGACCCCGTGGAACGGCTGGTACGCGACCCAGTAGATCGGCACCTCGACGGCCATGATCACGACGAGCAGGGCCCAGGTCATCCACCGGGGCAGACCGGGGCGGGTCTGCAGCCCCTCCCAGCTGTAGCTCGACGCGGTGTCGCGGGTCTCGGCGCGCGCGGCACGGTACACGTCCCGCATCGCCGCGGACGCGGTGCCGTCCGGAGCGGCACCGGTCGTGGACACCGACTGCCAGTCGTCGCCGCCCGGATCCGCCGCCGCGTCCTTGCCGGCCGTCGCCTGTTCCGGGTCCTCCTCCCGGATGCCGGGTTCGGCCCCGGCCCCGGCCCCGGCCCGGGAGCCGGCGGCCCGTGGCTCGGCCGCCTCCGGGAAGCGGGCCTGGAGCCAGCGCTCCTCCACCCGCTCGCGCAGACTGTCCCGGAAGCGGAGCCAGCGCGCCGAACGGACGGCGAGCAGATCGAGCTGGCGACGGGCCGTCTCGATCTCCTGCTGGGTCTCGCGCAGACGCTCGACCAGGATCCTGGTCTCGGCCTCCCCGGCGGTCACGTCGGAGCCCGACTGGGCGTCCAGGAGGCGTGCCGCCTCCTCCTGGAGGTTCAGCCCCTCCTCGATCCGGTGGACGACGGCTTCCCGCACGGACGCCAGTTCCGCGAAGTACGGCACCCGGTCGCCGCTGTTCAGCACCCACGGGTCCAGCGTCCTGCGCCGGGCGGCCCGCCGGCCCTTGCTGTGGGCGTCCTGCAGGAGTGCGCGTTCGCCCCGGTCGTCGATGACCAGGGGCAGCCGGTTGGTGCGCGTGCCGCCGGCGGTGGCGGGCCCGGGCCGGGTTCCGGTGCCCGGCTGTGCGGTCCGGCCCGTGAACGGAAGATAGCGGGCGATCCGCCGTCGGCGCGGTTGCGGCTCGTCAGCGCTTGTACTTGTTGTCGACATGTGCCTTGGCCCTCCCCTCGAGTGCCTCGGTCCAGAAGGACTCGAAGTCGTCGGCCTCGCTGGGCTTCGCCTTGTACTGCATGCCGAGCCCGACGGGGAAGACGTCCATCCCCCTGATGCCGGGCAGGCCGCGCTTGTTCACGAGCGAGTCGATGACCTTGTCGCGCGCGGACTTGGTGGAGATGTCCTGCCGCGACAGATGGAACTCCGGGTCGGCCTGGTCGAAGTCGCTCACGACGAGCAGCTTCGGCGCCGGGCCGTCGGTGGGAACGGACTCCCCGATGCGGGTCAGCGCCCCCCACACGTCCGAACCGTTCTGCGTGCGCGCGCACTTGAGCTCGGCGAGAGCCGCGACGGCGGCGTTCCGCTGGGCGTTGGCGCGCTGGACCTTCTGGTCGGTGGTCGCGTCGTGCGGCGGGTCGAGGTCCACCTCGTCCTGCCGGCAGGACGAGCTGCGCGAGGAACGGGTGATGGGGGCGAAGTCGAGGGTTCCGCACTTCTGGTCGGCGAGGAAGCCGATGAGGCTGTCCTTCAGCTTGGCCTCCGAGTCGAATCCCTGCTTCACCGCGGCGGCCGACCCCGAACCGTCGACGACCAGCCCGCAGGGCGTGGTGAGGGCTTCCTCCTGCTTGCTGCAGGACACGAGAGCGCCGAGCGCACACACCAGCGGGACGAAGACGGCGAGCCGGCGGGTGGCGCGGACGGTGGACCGACGACCGGTCCGGGCCGAGTGCTGCACGATGATGGTCCTTGGCCTTCCTGGAAGACGATGAGCGGTGATCACCTGCGGATGCCGTTCGAGGCATCGCCGTGGCGCGCAGGGCCCGAACGGCCGCGCGCGGACTGGTGGTCGAGAATGTGCAACGCCTGTGCGACCGCCGAGGGGTCGGCGTCGCGCCCCGGCATCTGCGGGACGTACCAGCGGTCGCTCAGCAGCCCGTCGTCGAGGTGGGCCCAGGTGCCGTCCAGGGTGATCTCCCCGGGCAGCCAGCCCGTGGGCCGCCGCCCGCTCACGTGGTCGCCCTTCCTAGCGCGGGCCCAGGCGGCGTCCCAGTAGCAGGCGAGCAACTGGTTCGCCTCGTCGGCGAGTTGCTGAGCCTGCGAGCGGCAGACCGACGCGGCCGAGCGCCACTCCCCGACCCACTGTCCGTATCGGGCGAGCGCGGCCGGAGTCGGCTCCGCGCGCACGGTGTACTGGGTCACCACCCGCACCGACTCGCTCTGGATGCGGACGTGCAGCGCGCGATGCGACTTCAGCGTTCGGGACCGCAGCCGTGCGGTGCTGTGCCGCACCTGTGCGCGCAGGCCCAGGACGTAGGGCGGCAGGTTGTCGTCGGAAGGTGTGCTTCCGGCGAAGGCGTCCGCCAGTAATTCCCGCAGACCGTCCGCGTCCCGACGGCCATGGAACCGGGCGCGTACCGACGAGAGGTACCCGGCTCTCAGCCGTCGGACCCGGACACCTATTCGACCTTTGCTGATCATTTCGAAGATCCCCCATTCCTCGCGCGCGGTCCGGGTGGGAAGGCGCCGCGATGGGGGAGAGAGTAGCGGAGCAAAACCCCCGGAGGGATGGTGATTTCAAGGAAATCGATCACTCTCTTCGGGAGTTCCGGAAAACAACCGGATCTCGCCCGGCGGACAGCCGGATGAGCGCCTTCCGGCAATTGCGGGAGCACATCGACGCACTGGATACTCCAAGCCGGTGCGAGGAGGAGATGCCGTGGAAATGCGCCTCGACGGGACCCACTACCCGTTGGAAACGCTGGGCCCGGGAAGGCGGCTCGGCGTCTGGTTCCAGGGCTGCTCGCTGGCCTGTGCCGGGTGCATGTCCCGGCACACCTGGGACCCCGAGGCCGGGACGGTCACCACCGTCTCCGAGGTGCTCGCGCTGTGGCAACAGGCCCTCGCCGACGGGGCGGACGGCCTCACCGTCAGCGGCGGCGAGCCCCTGCAGCAGGCGGCGGCGCTCGCGGAACTCCTGGCCGGCGCGGCGCGCCTGAGGGACGAGGCCCGGCGGCACGAGGGGAGCGCCGGGCCCCGTTCCCCCGACCTGCTGGTGTACACGGGGTACGAGCACGAGGAGTTGACGCCGGAGCGGCGCCGGGCCCTCGTCGGCGCGGACGCCGTGATCACCGGCCGGTTCCGGGTCGCGGAGCCCACCCGGCTGGTCTGGCGCGGCTCGGCCAACCAGCGGATCGTCGCCCTGACACCCCGCGGCGCCGGCCGCTACGCGTCGTACCTGGCACAGGAGCCGTCCGGACCGCGCCTGCAGATCGGCGCCGGCGAGGACCGGGAGCTGCGGCTCTACGGAGTGCCGCTGCGTGGCGAACTCGCCGAGATGGAGCGCCTGCTCAAGGAGGCCGGAGTGGCCTTCACCGAGCGGAGCTGGCGGCCATGAGCATACGGGCGTGGCTCTCCTCGGGCGTGACCACCAGCACCGACCAGGACGGGTCCCGGCGCAGCTCCTGCCTGATGGCGCCGAGCAGTCCGCGTGCCGCGGTCTCGACGGACAGGCCGCCCCGGCCGGTGCCCATCAACGGAAAGCAGATCGAGGACATCGGCAGCGACAGGAAGTCGGCCTCGCGGCGCGCCAGTTCGAAGGACGCTCGCACCGCCTCCGCCAGCACGGCGGGCGTCACGTGGTAGCGCTCACCGTCGCCGACCGGGGCCGCGATCGCCGCGTGGTGGATACGCCGTACCCCCTGCGCGGCCAGCGCACCGGAGGACGTGGCGACGACCGTGCCCGGCCGCACGGGCACGCCCGATCTGCCGTACGTCCGCAGCCACACCCCCAGTTCGCGGGCGAGGACGTCGTCCACGATCTCGCCCGAGGCGTCGCGCAGCGCGGCGGCCCGCCGCAGGGCCCCGGACACCGTGGAGCGGAAGGTCTTGGACATCTCCAGAAACGTGTTCTCCGAGGAGACGAGGATGTCCACGTCCCGCACCAGCTCGATCGGGCACACCCGCACGGTGATCCGGCCCGCCGGCGCGGCGGCTCCCGGCCGGGCGCCCGGGTGAGCGGGCCGCTGGGGCGGGACACCGGCGGCGGCAGGTGGAGCGTGCACCGGGGGTGGCGTCGGCGGCAGGGCCGTCAGCTCCTGCGGGCCGCCCGCCCAGGGCTCGCCGGTCCGCGGGCCGACCGTCTCCCGTACGCACGCCTCCCGGGCCACGGTCAGGATCGCCGCCGCGAGTTCGGCGACGACGTCGCGCTCCTGGCTCTTGCGGAAGCGCTCGGTGGTCACCCCGTAGACACCCGCCGCGGCCTTCCTCCGGTCGGTGCCGGGGACCCCGCGGCGGGCGGGGAAGATCCCGAAGGTGTGCGCGGCCGCGCGGGCCAGCGGATCGCAGGAGTCGTCGTCCCGCACGGGGTGCCCACCGGCCAGCCGGCGCACCGCCGCGCCCAGCAGATCCTCGATGCCGCTCTGTTCGTCCTGTTCCCCGGTGCACAGACCGGCCGCGACGGCCGCCTCGCGCAGCGAGTCCCTGGCGCAGTGACGCAGCCCGGGCAGACCGCGACGCCTCAGTTCCCGAAGTTCGGCTACGAGACTTTCGTGCGAGGGCAACGGGTGCATGATGCACATCGTAGTCCCGGCGGGTTAATCGCTGAAGATCCGGGAAACTCTCCGTCGCACGAAGGGATTTCGGATATCTTCATCGTCCCGCGACTTGCGCATCGGGCCGATTCGTTCCGCGCCGTGCCCCTGTGGCGCACCCAGCGCGTTTCCCGGAAGGTCGGAAGTCGATGAGCACGCCGCCCACCCGAGTCGTCCCTTTCGACGGCGGCGGGTTCACCAACGCCCGGGCCGTGGAGACACGTCCGGTCCTCTCCGACGTGCCCCCTGAACTGGCGGACAGGTTCCCGCTCGTCGCCGTGCTGTCCGGCGCGCGGCGGCCCGCCGAGGCCGTGGTGCTGAGGGTGCGTGACCTGACGGCACGTCACGGAGCCGCCGAGATACCCCTGGTCCTCAAGTGGTACCACCGGCTGCACGCCCCCGGGCCGGACGTCGAGCAGGAGCTGAGGGAACTCGGTGAACAGTCCGCTCCCCACCTGGAACGGCTCCTGGAGACCGGCGAGGCGCACGGACACCCCTGGCACCTGTACTGGTCGCACGGCGAGGAGACCCTCGACAGGTACCAGGCCGACCACCCCGACGGGTTACGCCCCGAGGTGGTCAGGAGCCTGGTGAGCCAGCTGTACGACGCCGTCACCGCCCTGCATGAACGGGGCGTCGTGCACCGGGACGTCACCCCCGACAACATCATGGTGCAGACCCGCCGCGCCGACACGGCCGACCTCGTCCTCATCGACTTCGGCGCCGCCGTCCACCGGCCCGACGAGGCCGACGAGCCCCGCACCGACTGGCGGGGCAAGCCCCTCTACCTCGCGCCGGAGGCAGGGCTGCTGCGGCAGACCGTCTCCGAGGCCGGCGACTGGTGGTCGCTCGGCATGGTGATCGCCCAACTGGCCCTCGGCAGACACCCCATCGACTTCCGCCGCGACGAGGAGGTGCTGGCGGAGATCGCCACGCACGACCCCGACCTCAGCGGCATCGGACACCGAAGGACCCGCCGGCTCTGCGAGGGCCTGCTCACCCGGGCGCCCGAGAAACGCTGGCACGCCGGGCAGGTGCGGGACTGGCTGGACGGCAAGGACCCCGACGTCGCCCCGCGCACCGACGAGCGTGTCTTCGGCGACGACGTGACGCGCCCCGTGATTCAGCCCTTCCCGTTCATGGGCCAGGAGTTCACCGGGACCGACGCGCTCGCCCTCCATCTGGATCAGAACCACGTCTCCGCGGCACGCATGCTCGCCGCCGACGACGACCGGGCCCGACTCGTCGACTGGCTGGGCCAGTTCGAGACCATCGGCGACCGCAGCCCCGAGGAGCTGCGCCGGCTCAAAGCCCTGCGGGCCGAGCTGGCCCGACCGCCGTCCGTCGCCGCTCTGGTACGGCTCCTGAACTGGCTCGGTCCCGGCCTCGACGTCTCCTGGCACGGGGCGGACCTGGACGTGCGGAGCATGCGCCTGCTGTGCCAGGGGGCCAGGGACGGGAACGCCGACGCCGTCGCCCTGATCCGGTACCTGGCGGACCAGCCCGCCGTCCTGACCGGACTCGCCGGGCGGCCGGGCGGCGGCGGGCTGGACGAGACCGACCGCGCGTGGCGCACCCTGCGCGCCCGGTGGGAGCCCACGGTCCGGGAGATGCTGCGGGGCCACGAGACCGGCCGGGTCCGCAGAGCCCGGACGGACCTGCGGCAGACCGTGGCGGTGGACGCCTGGCTCCTGCAGCTGGCACGCGAACCGGAACGCACCAGGAGTCTGCTCACCGACGCGGTGCTGCGCAGGCGCGCACAGTTCCCGGAACGCGTTCCTTGGTTCGACGCGCTGCTCGACGCCCAGGAGGACGACGTGCGCCTGCTCGCCGCCCACCTCCTCTCCGGCCACGCGGAGTCCGCGGCGCAAGAGCTCAGGCAGCGGCGCGTCGTCCAGGAGATCGACCGGATACTCGCGGTCGACGAGCACGGGCTCCACGCCGTACTGCGGCGGTTGGACCGCCTGCCCACCCTGGGCTGGGCCCTGCTCGGCGCCACGCTCGTCACGGCCCCCTGGAGCTTCGTCATCGGCCTCGCCGACGTGCTGGGCCGCGCCTCCCAGGACGCGGTCGTGACGGCCTGGCTGGAGGCACTGCCCGCGGCCGCGTTCGTCTTCGCGGTGGAGCTGTGGACCGCCGTCTACATCGGCCCGCCCTTCTACCACCCGGAAAGATCGCTGGCAGGCCTGCTGATCCGCAACGCGGAGCGCCCCGGCCGACTGGCGCGCACCCGGGCCGGTCGCTTCGTCACGGCGGCGCTGCTCATGCTCGCCGTCTTCCTGGGCTTCTACGCGATCGCCCTCGCGCCCTGGGTGTGGCCGCTCGCCTCGGCCGTCGCCGTCGCGGTGTGGAGCGTGCGCCGCTGCCGGGCCTGGTGGCGTCTGCGGCACCCGCGCGACCCCGCGACCGAGTGGAGCCTGCGCCGGCTCCTGGCCTGGTGGCGCGGACGTCATGAGCGTCGCAGGCGGCGGGCGGGCCAGCCGCCGCCTTGGTGGAGTCCGCGCCGTCTCCTGCTCTGGTGGCGCGGGCGTCACGAGCGGCGGAGGCTGCGGGCGGGTGAGCGGCCGCGCGACCCCCGGCCCGAGTGGAGCCTGCGTCGCCTTCTGGTCTGGTGGTGGCGCGGGCGCCATGAGCGCCGGCATCAGCGGGCGGGCGGCCGGTGGTCCCGGTGGAGCCCGCGCCGACTCCTGGACCGGTGGCGCAGGCTCCGTGCGCACCGGACGCGGCGAGCGGGCCGCCCGCAGTCCGCGACGACAGCCGAGACGAAGTCCGAAAGGACAGGAGGACAGGCATGAGTTCGGGTCTCGCCTTCCCGACGGTGACTGCGGTGGCTCCCGCCGTGACCTTCCCGCCGCCCCCGCCGCCCGTCGACCCGCAGGCGCTGCCGCACACCGGCATGCTCCACCTGCACGACGCGGCCGGCCACGTCTCCTCCCACGTCGCCGACGCGGCCGGGCACGCGGTGCATCAGGCCGCCGACGCGGCGCTGCAGGTCCTCGGCTCGCTCAGCGGCGTCCTGCTCGCCGGCCGGGCCGCCCTGCTCACCACCCGTGTCCTCGCCGCGGCGGCGGTGCGGGCCGCGGAGGAGCAGCGCTGCCTGGAGCGGCAGCAGCAGCTGGCCGCGACCGCCGCCGAGCAGTGGAGGGAGGCCGCGTACGCCGCCGTCCGGATCAACGCCCGCAGGCGCGCCCTGCTGGCGCGGGTGGCCCGGGCCACGGCCGCGGGCGGCCCGGCCGGGGCCCCGCCGCGCCCTGATCTGCCACCGCCGCTGGAGCCTGTCGGCGAGCAACTGTGCGACCTGCGGCAGGAACTGGCCCGCAGCGAGGAGGCCGTGCGCCGGGCGGAGGAACGGCACGCGGCGTGGGAGCAGCAGCGGCTCGGCGCGGAACTGCGGCTGGACGACGAGGACGACGCCTGGCAGCGCGCCCTGCGCGAGAGCCGGCAGCGGGCGCTGCGACGGTTCTCGGAGGAGCGCACCGCCGAGGCCGAGGGGCGACAGACGTCCCCGCCGACCCCCGACCGGCGCACCCGGCCCGGCCCGGACGCGGAGGAGGTCCGCCGGGCCGGGGCGGAGATCCTCGGAGAGCTGGACCCGTACGCCGTCTCCGAGGCCGCCGAACTCGCCGCGGGGGCCGTCCGGCACGCCGTGCGCCGGGCGGCCGAGGACCCCCGCCGGGCGCGCATCCACCTCAACGAGGCGCGCAAGTACGTCCGCGACGCCAACAAGGACGCGCGCACGACCCGGGAGGCCCAGGAACGCGCCGCGCTGCACTACGACTTCCTCGTCTACGAGACCCCGGAGGGCGCCGAGGACCTCGCCCCTGCACCGGAGGCCGTGGAACTGCTGCGGCGGACCCTGGAGGAGGGCGTCCCGCTGAGCCGGGACGAACTGGACCGGGTCGAACGCGCCGTGGACGAGCGGCGCTGTGCGCTGGAGGCCATCTACGTCCGGCAGCAGTGCGCCGGCGCCGTCGAGGAACTGGCCAGGAGGTTCGGCGGGCTCACCGAGGCCGGCCGGCCCGAGGGGCAGGAGATCCGCCTCGACTGGACGCCGGACGGCTGGGAGCCCGATCACTGGCTCAGGGCGACCCTGGTCGACGGCGCGCTGAGCGTGGCGACCATGTACCGCGGCGGCCCGGGGGAGCGGACGCCCGAGCAGCGCGCCCTCGACGACACCCGCTGCGCGGAGACCCACAAGCGGCTCGCCGAGTTCCAGCAGATCACCCAGGGACTGGGACTGGGCCTCGAGTTCGAGGTACGGACCGAAGGAGCACTGCCGGGCGTGCTGGGGGAGGACGCCGTGACGCTCGACGAGCTGCTCGAAGAGGACACCGGCAGGCCGGCGGAGACGCGCCCGGAACCTCCACTGCACCAGACCGTCGACGGCGACGAACGCCGCCGAGACCGCCACTGAGCACCATGCCGGCACGCGGCCCGCGTCCGCGTGCAACGGGGAGGAACGATGGACCTGTCCAAGGAAGACCGGCTCCCGCCCTTCGTGGAGGAGCTGATCGGAACACTCGGCGTGCACGCGCAGTACGTGCTGCACGGCAACATCCGTGACCTGCACCTGGTGAGCCGGCGCGGCCGGGACAGGTTCCACCCGCTGCTCGACGTCCTGTGGAACCCGCTGCGGGAGATCGGCTACCAGGCGTTGGTGCTCTGCGACCAGGTGGGCGGATTCCATGTGGCGGCGGCCGGTGACGGCGACACACACACGGCCCTCGAGGAACTGCTGCAGGGGCCGCGCGAGTTCCCCGGCCAGACCGCGGCGCAACGCCAGGCGGTGCTCGACCAGTTGCGGAACATCACCACCGGGTGGGCGGAGCAGCGCGAGGAGATGATGCGGGACGGACGTCGGCTGCGGCCACTGCGGGTGGCGCTGGTCGTCGACCACGCCTCCCGTCTCGTCACCGACCCGTCCCGGCTGACCACCGACGAACGGGACTTCTTCCTCGCCTGCCTCAAACTCGCCCACGAGGCACGGCCCCTGGAACCCTGGACCGGCACCCCCGTCGTCCCCAGCGAACCGGGCCGGTTCAACCCGGTGATCTGGCTCGCCGAGGGGGAGCGGGACATACCCGGATGGCTGGTCTCCGGCAGCGAGCGGATCCGAGCCGTCGCCGTGCCGGAGCCGGACGCGGACGAGCGCTCAACGATGGCCCGCCTCCTGCGCGAGCGCTACGAGCGGTACTCCGGAAAGGGATCGGGCGGCGGTTCGGCCTCGCCCGCCGGCGCGGACGCGGAGGAGACGGCACGGTCCGTCGGTGCCTTCGCCCGGGCGGCCACCGGCCTGAGCCTGCGGGCCATGGAGGAGAGCGTGAAGCTCGCCCGCTCCCGTGGCATGCCGTTCACCGCCATGCCCGACGCCGTACGGATCTACCGGCTCGGTGTGGAGAAGAACCCCTGGAGCCGGGGCGAGATCCGCCGGCGCATCCTCCGCGGCGAGGACCCCGGGAACGAACGGTCCATCCCCCGCCGGGTGCTGGGGCAGGAGGCGGCCGTGGCGATGACCCTGGACATCCTCAAGCGGGCCGCGCTGGGGCTCTCCGGGGCGCAGGCGACCAGCCCGGGACACCGGCCGCGCGGTGTGCTGTTCTTCGCCGGCCCGACCGGAACCGGCAAGACGGAACTTGCGAAGGCCGTGGCCTCCGTCCTCTTCGACAGCGACCAGGCGTATCTCCGCTTCGACATGAGCGAGTTCTCGGCCGCCCACTCCGCCGACCGTCTCGTGGGCGCGCCGCCCGGATACGTCGGCTACGAGGCGGGCGGCGAACTGACCTCCGCCGTACGGGAGAATCCCTTCCGCGTCATCCTCTTCGACGAGATCGAGAAAGCCGACAAGGGCATCCTCGACAAGTTCCTGCAGGTACTGGAGGACGGCCGGCTCACCGACGGACAGGGGGTCACCACCTACTTCAGCGAGTGCGTGCTCATCTTCACCTCCAACCTCGGCGTCCAGCGCACGGACCCGGACACCCAGGAACGCAAGTGGATCGTCCAACCCGGCACGCCCTACAAGGAGTTGGAGGCCACGGTCAAGGACAACGTCAAGAAGCACTTCGAGCAGGTCATCGGCCGGCCGGAGCTGATGAACCGGATCGGCGGCAACGTCGTCGTCTTCGACTTCATCTCCGACGCGATCGCCGAGCGGATCTTCGATCTGCAGGTCGGCAACATCCAGCGCCAGCTGGCCCAGGGACACCGACTCGCCCTGGAGATCGAGGACAACGCCCGGCGCGAGCTGCTGGACCACTGCACCCGGGACAAGTGGAACGGCGGCCGTGGCATCGGCATGGTGCTGGAGACGCATCTCATCAACCCGCTCGCCCGGGAGCTGTTCGCGGCGCCCGAACTCGGGCCGGGCACCACGGTCGTGGTGACGGAGGTGCGGGAGACGGAGAGCGGACGGGTGGACACGACGGTCGTGCTCAAGAAGGGGAACAGCGATGTCTGACGTGCATGACTGGGATGACGACGAGGACGAGTGGGTGACCGTACCCACCCCCACCTCCGTGCGCCCGCGCCCGCGCCCGACCCAGCCGTCCGTCGGTGACCGGTGCGAGCAGTGCTCCTCGGTCGTCCCCGCCGGCACGTCGAAATGCCCAGCATGCCTGTCCCCGGTCGCCGTGCCCGGACAGCGCTCCGGTGCGGTCCGCCGGACGCCCCGGATCGCAGGGGGCGCGGTGCGACTGGTCTTCCGCGGCGGCGGCCGGCACCTCGACGTGCCGCGCGGCTCGGAGATCCGGCTCGGGCGCAGCAGCAGTTGGGCCCCCGAGGCGTCCGAGCTGCTGGCCGACGAGGACACGGTCTCGGCCCAGCACGCGACCCTCGTCCACGCCTCGGACGGGGCCGCCTGGCTGACCGAGGTCCCACGGGGCGCCACCAACGGCACCCGCGTCAACGACCGCGTCCTGGTGCCGGGTTCCCGGGTCCGCCTGCGCGCCGGCGACCGGGTCGAACTCGGGCCCGGGGTCGCATTCATCGTCCAGGGGATCGCGGAGGAATCCGGGGAGAAAGCGTCCTAGCGACCGTCGGCGCGGACCTCCCCGCTTGTCGTGCTGTGGGAGAGAGCAGTGCCGAGGCGTCCTCGCGGCACAGGAGCCGCCGGGCGCGTCAGTGGCCCTGGGCGTCCAGGCAGTGCGACCGCTGCGTGATGGGGGCGACGGCCTTGGACAGGTCGATCAGCACCGAGTCGATGGCCCGTACGCCGGGGGAGATGGTCACCTCCACGGCGGGCGCGCGGCCGTAGGAGACGAGGACCTTCTTCCCCGCCTGCCGGGACCGTGCCTTTTCGAGCAGCCAGTCCACGCCGTTCACGCTGATGCACGGGTCGGGCGACGGGCCGGGCGAGACCAGCCCGCACCGGGCCGTGACGGCGCCACCGCCCCATGCCTCGGCGCCGGTCACCGCCACCCCTTCGCGGTCGTGACCGTCCAGCCGCCCAGGCCAGCGCCCGGCCAGGCCCGCACACGCCGGTCCGGACGCCCGCTCGGCCGCGTGCAGCCCGTAGCGCGCACCGCCGCCCTGCCCGGCCCACCAGCCCCAGCCGCCCGCGGCCACCAGGACCGCCAGCGCCCCGGCCCCGACCGCGTACCGCACCCTCACTACAGCCCCCGTGTGTCGTGGTTCCGGCGACAGCCGGTGATCAGTCGCTTCGGAACCTACCGCACCCCAAGATCCGTCACTCATGGGGCGGTTGAGATACTCCTATCTCGTGAAGACGCGACCGTTGCTGTGGACCGCAGCCTGCCTGCTGCTGGCGTCCTGCCATGCCGGAATGGCCACCGCCGACCCCTCCGAGGAGAAGAGCGGGCCCGTTCCCGCAGGCCGGCGTGCGGCCGCGCCCGACCTCGCGGGCGACAGCCTGGACGGCAAGCCCCTGCGTCTGTCCGACTACCGCGGCAAGGTCGTGGTGCTCAACGCGTGGGCCTCCTGGTGCGGCCCCTGCCGGGCCGAGGCGCCCGAACTCGAAGCGGCACAGAAGCACCTCGCCGCCGAGGGCGTGCAGGTGCTCGGTCTGAACACCGACACGGAGCCCGTCAACGGCCGATCCTTCCAGCAGGACCACCACCTGACCTACCCCAGCTTCAGCGACCCCTCCGGCCGCAAGGTGCTGACGTTCCCCAGGGGTTCGGTGCCGCAGGGGGTGCCCTTCACGGTCGTCATCGACACCCGGGGCAGGATGGCGAACGTCCATGCCGGGCCCGTCACCGAACGGGACGTGCGCGACCTGGTACGGCCGCTCGTACGGTCCTGAAGGGCCGTCAGCCCGGCTCTGTCAGGTGGCCTCGTCAGCCGGACCCGCCCTGCAGGGCGGCCACGGCGCTCTTCGCCGCCTTGATGGCCCCCTTGTTGATCTCGTCCGTGCTCGGGGCCTTCTTCGTCTCGAAGTCGCTGCCGTTGTAGGTGACGATCACCAGCGCGTTGGAGACGCGGGCCAGCACCACGCCCTCGCGGGTCTCCTGCTTGTCCTCGGTGGTGAGGTTCACGATGGAGTACGCGGTGTCCCCGAGCCCCGGAACGGCCCCGCCGCCGCTCTTCTCGGCGACGCGCTGCTCGTACTCCTTCTTCGCCTCCTGCTCCGACCCGGCGACCTCGAAGGAGACGTCGAGCCAGCGGTAGTCGTAGCCCTGCAGGGCGTTCCAGGAGCAGGTGCGGCGCAGCGAGGTGTCGGTCGAGGGGATCTCCTTGCCCGCCGTCCTGGCCCCGGGCACCAGTGACTTGACGGTCGCCACCGGCACGCTGGTGCAGGGGGTGGGCGCGGTGTCGAACGACTTGGCCGCCGCGGTGGAGGACGGGGCGGAAGCCGACTGGGTGGGCGTCTCCTGGCCCGACCGGTGACTGTCGGCGGACGGCGTGGCCGGGCCCGACGACATCGCCCAGCCGGCGCAGGCCAGCACGGCGACCGGCGTCAGACGCGCGATGAGGGCGAGCGGCAGAGGAAGAGAACGCACGGCTCACTTCTCGTGGGGGAGGGGGCGCGGAAGGGGGTCCGCAGGGTGGACTGCGACGACAGTGTCACACGACTCCCTGTGGGGCGGAAGTGTCAACTCGCTGTGTGCCTGTGTGGTGACGGAGCCCAACGATCGACGTCCCGTATTTCCCTTTTTGTCCGCGAGTTGAGCGTGGGCCGCGCGAGTCGGGTGCGGGTTACGGCACCCGGCCCGTCCACTCCGGGGACGTGAACTTCGTACGGGCCAGCTCCTGTGCCAGCGCCAGCTCCTCGTCGGTCACCCTGCCGTCCACGAGTCCGTACCGCCCCCGGAACGACTCGATCATCCGCTCGATGACGGCCTCACGCGGCAGCCCCGTCTGCCGCCGCAGCGGATCGACCCGTTTCTTCGCGCTCTTCGTCCCCTTGTCGGACAGCTTCTCCCGCCCGATCCGCAGCACCTCGACCATCTTGTCCGCGTCGATGTCGTACGACATCGTCACGTGGTGCAGGACGGCGCCGGGCCCGCCGTCGGTGCCGACGATCCGCTTCTGCGCCGCGCCCGCGATCTTGCCCTGGTCGGTGGCGATGTCGTTCAGCGGCTGGTACCAGGCGCGGATCCCCATCTCGCCGAGGGCGCCCAGCACCCAGTCGTCCAGGTAGGCGTAGCTGTCCTGGAAGGACAGGCCCTGGACCAGCGACTCCGGCACGGACAGCGAGTAGGTGATCGTGTTGCCGGGTTCCACGAACATGGCGCCGCCGCCGGAGATCCGCCGCACCACCTCGATGCCGTGCCGGGCGGCGCCCTCCGGGTCCACCTCGTTGCGCAGCGACTGGAAGCTGCCGATGATCACCGCCGGGGCGCCCCACTCCCACACCCGCAGCGTCGGCGGCCGCCGGCCCGCGGCGACCTCGGCGGTCAGGACCTCGTCCAGGGCCATGTGCAGCGCCGGGGACTGCGGGCGCTCGTGGATCAACTGCCAGGCGTAGTCGGTCCAGTCCGTGGCGTGCGCGAGCGCCCGGCGCACCGCGGTCCCGACGCCCTCCGAGGTCAGCCCGTACATGACGGTCCCCTCGGGCAGCGCCGCGTCGATCCGCGCGGCCAGCCCGGCCACGTCCGTGTCCGCCGGAGCACCCTCCAGCGCACGGTTCACCGCGTCGAGTGCCTCGTCCGGCTCCAGGAAGAAGTCGCCCGCCACGCGCGCATGGCGCAGCACGCCGTCCTCGGCCTCCACGTCCACGACGACGAGCTTGCCGCCGGGCACCTTGTACTCACCGTGCACTGCCTGGGCCTCCGTCCTGCCGCACGAGACCAACGTCGCAGGTGGTCGCGGTGTTCCCGGTTCCCGGGCGGTGATCAGGTCCGAACGATCACCCGCGAGGCGGATCCCGGGTCAGCTCTCCCGGCTCGCGCGGGGACGGATCAGTCCGATCTCGTAGGCGAGGATGGTCGCCTGGACCCGGTCGCGCAGGCCCAGCTTGGACAGCAGTCCGTTCACATGGGTCTTCACGGTGCCGGTGGTCACGCCGAGTTCGGCTCCGATCTCGGCGTTGGTGAGGCCGGAGGCGACCTTCAGCAGTACTTCCCGTTCCCTCGGGGTGAGTCGGCCGAGGGCGCCGGACGTCCCGGGGACCCGCGGGGCGCCCTGGGCGAAGGTGTGGATGAGCCGGCCGGTCACGGCGGGCGCCAGGATGCCGTCGCCCGCGGCGACGACGCGGATCGCGGTCAGCAGGTCCTCGGGCCGGGCGTCCTTCAGCAGGAACCCGGACGCTCCGGCGCGCAGGGCCTCGTACACGTACTCGTCGAGGTCGAAGGTGGTGAGCACCAGCACCCGGGGCCCGTTCCCCGGCGTGGTGATCAGGCGGGTCGCGGTCAGTCCGTCCATGCCCGGCATCCGGATGTCCATCAGGACGAGGTCGGGGGCCTCGGCGGCGGCCAGCGACACCGCGCCCGCCCCGTCTCCCGCCTCGCCGACGACAGTGAGGTCGGGTTCGGCGTCCACGATGGCGGCGAAACCCGCCCTGACCACGGCCTGGTCGTCGACGACGATCACGCGTACGGCGACGGGGACACCTCCTGGACGGGCGCCGGAGCGGGTCCGGCCGGCAACGACACCCGTACAGTACCGGTCGGTTCGAGCACGATCCGTCCCTCGCCCGCGGCGGCCTGCACCCGCAGGCGTTCGGCCACCGGGCCGGCGACGGCGAGCGGTACGCCCGTCACCGTGATGGACACGGTGCCGCGACGCCGCCCGAGGGTCACCCGGGCCGGCCCGTGGTCGCCCGCGCCGAGCGCCGCCGCGACGATCCGGTACGTCGACACGTGCACGGACGCCGGAAGGTCCCGCCCGGCCTCGGGCAGGCCCCGCAACCGCACGTCGCGGCCGGCGGCGCGCAGGGTGCGGCACAGCGTGTCGAGGTCGGCGGCGGTAGGGGAGGGAGCGAGGCGGCCGGCGACGTCTCCGGCGTCGCCGAGGCCGTGCAGCATGTCCCGCATGGCGGCGAGGGCGGCCCGGGCCGTGGTGGCCACGTCGTCGAGCCGTCCCTGCCGGGCCAGGGCGACCAGCGACGCCGTGTGGTGCAGTACGGCCTCGCGCAACGTGAGTGCCAGCCGGTGCCGTTCGGCCTCGGCGGCCTGCTGCGCATGCCACATCGAACTGGCGAAGGCGAAGTCGTCGTGCGCCAGCACACGCAGGCGCCGGCGGCGCAGGACGAGACCCGCACCGCACACGGCGGCGAAGAGGGGAGCCAGCACGGCGCACAGGACGATCACCATCACCCCGATGAACCCGTCGACCGGGTCGCCCTCGAACGAGCCGTCGGCAGCGGCCGTGGCCGTGATGACGGAGGCCGTGCCGAAGGCCGTCGCGATCAGCGCCGGCCAGGCGGTGGAGGGCCCCCGTCCGTAGGCGGCGAGCGCGTACACCGCGAGCAGCTCCACGAGCGTGCCCCCGGCGAGGAACTGCGACACCCGTGACGGCAGGGGCACCACCGCGACGGCCACGGGCCACAGCCAGGCCGTGGCCAGCACGGCGACGAGGCAGGCCACCGGGGCACGTCTGCGCCACAACAGCGGCAGCGCGTGCAGGACCAGCAGCACCGTCACGACGATCAGCTCCGGCATCGAGCCGCGCCTGGTCCGCTCCGGCCAGTCCTCCGTGGCCCCGAGGGAGATGACGACCGGCAGGATCATCGCGGCGAGGGCGAGGGCCGGATCGGCGAGGCGCTGCTCCCGCAGGACGTGCCGCCGCCAAGCGGGCCCGGGCGGCTGCTGCGGCCCGACGGCGTCCGGCAAGGTCGCGCGGACCAGCCATCCGCCGTCGGGGCCGGGACCGGCGGTCAGCTCGCCTCCGGCCGCCGCGGCCCGCTCCCGCATGCCGGCCACGCCCCGTCCCGCGCCGAGACCGCCGGTGTCGTGCGGTGCCGGGGTGCGCGGCGGCGCGTTCTCCACCGTCAGTTCCAGCAGGCCGTCCGCCCGGCGGACGTGAACGCGGGCGGCGGCGCCGGGGGCGTGCCGTACGGCGTTGGTGAGGGCCTCGCGGACGATTCCGTGGATCGCCTCGGCCGCGGGACCGGTCAGGTCGTCGGGGATGTGGGCGGCGACGGGCCGGCCCAAACGGCCGAATCCCGCTACCAGTTCCTCGATCTCGGCACTCGTGACTCCCGGGCCGCCCGGACAGTCGGTGTCGCGCAGGAGACCGACGAGCCGCTGCAGCGATGCCATGGTCTCGGTGCCGGTGCGTTCCGCGAACGACAGTGCCTCGGGGGCCAGTTCCGGCCTGCTGTCCTGGAGCCTTTGCGCGGCGTCCACGGTGACGACGACCGAGGTGAGGTGATGGGCACTCACGTCGTGCAGCTCGCGCGCGAGTCGTCGGCGCTCGTGGTCGCCCGCCGTCCGACGGGCGTGCTCCGCCCCGGCCAGCCGGTGGGCCGCGGTGAGCCGTCCGCCGAGCCACTGGCGCCGCGCCTCGCCGAGTCCCGCGCACAGGACGTACACGGACAGGGTGATCGCCAGCGTCAGGAGCGAGACGCGGAAGCCGTCCTGTACGGCGGACATCACCCACTCGACGCCCACGAGCCCGGCGACGGCCCGGACCGTCACCGGCATGGGACAGCGGACGGCGACGGAGTACAGGGCGACCGGCGTGCCGAGGCCGAGGTAGCCGTCCGGCCAGGCGACCATGCCCAGGACGTAGGCACCCAGTGCCCCCGCCAGAGCCCGCACGGGCGCCTGCCGACGCCGGCCCAGCGCGGCCGTCTCCACGAACAAGGCACAGCCGACGGCGATCAGGCCCGGCAGGCCGGGCCTCTCGGCAGGGCCCGACCCGGGCCCCATCAGGGCACCCTGTACGGCTGCCAGCACCAGCGGCAGAAGCCAGTTGCGTATCGTCTCCATCTCGCCGACGAGCGTAGAGCGCGGCCCGGACGGCGGGGACCGGCCCTGAGACCGAGGCCGGTTCCCACCCAGCGATAGAGGCACCGTTCGTGCCGCAGGGCGATGTCCGGGCCGGGCGCCGCCGGAGAGAGTGGGGCCATGACGATGCCACCGCTGCCCGAACCGCTGCCCTACCATCGACTCGCCCGGCTCTCGGTGCACCACCGCTGGTGGCGTCCGCTCGTGGGGACCCTGGTCGTGGCCGTGGTCTACATCGTCGTCGTGGCCGTCCTCTACGGCGTCGCCGACGAGTGGGGCTCCCGGCGGGGATACACCAAGGACCCCGACGGATTCGTGGAGTTCGGCCCCGTCCCGGGCACCGCCCTGGACCTGCTGGCCATCGCCGCTGGAATACCCGTCGTGCTGCTGGCCGTGCGCTGGATCGGGCAGCGCCCCGCGGGCACGCTCTCCTCCGTGACCGGCCGACTCAGATGGCGCTGGCTGGCCCTGTGCGCGCTGACGGCCCTGCCGATCCTCGCCCTGGCCACGGGCGGCATGCTCCTGCTGCCCGACGACGGCGGCGAGGAGTTCCGGTGGGCGGGATGGACGGTCTTCGGGCCCGCGCTGGCCATGCTCGTCGTCCTGGTCCCGCTGCAGGCGGCCGCCGAGGAGTACGTCTTCCGGGGCTGGCTGACGCAGGCCGTCGGCAGCTGGGTGCGCTCGCCCTGGTTCGCGCTCCTGCCCCAGGCCGTCCTGTTCGCCGCCGCCCACGGCTGGGGCACGCCCTGGGGGTTCGCCGACCTCGTGGTGTTCGGGGCGGCGGCGGGCTGGCTGACCTGGCGGACGGGCGGTCTGGAGGCGTCCGTCGTGCTGCACACGGTCAACAACCTCTTCGCCTTCGCCGGCATGGCGGCCACCGTCGACGGGCTCAAGAGCGACGAGACCGCGGCGGACGCGACCTGGCAGGTGGTCGCCCTCGACGTCGCGGGCATCGCGCTGTACACGGCAGCGGTGGTGTGGCTGCTGCGCCGCCGCTCCCAGGTCCGCGCCGCTCCCGCGCCGCTCCCGCCCGGCCCGCCGCCCGCCTTCGCCACCCCGTACCCACCCGTCGCGGGCTTTCCCGCGCCGCCCCCGTGGGCAGGCCGTCCGGCACCGGGCACACCGGAACCTCCGGCCCACCAGGGTCCGGGACAGGGGGAGATCCCTCCGTGGAGCGGAACCGGGCCCGCTCGATAGCCTGCTGACCGACCGACGCGCTCGAACAGCGAGGTGATCCGTGCAGTTCACCACCCGGCCCACCCTCCAGGGCACCTTCGGCATGGTGTCCTCCACCCACTGGCTGGCCTCCCAGTCGGCGATGGCGGTCCTGGAGGACGACGGCAACGCCTTCGACGCGGCCGTGGCCGGAGCGTTCGTGCTGCACGTGGTGGAGCCGCACCTGAACGGGCCCGCCGGCGAGGTGCCGATCCTGCTCGCCCCGGCGGGCGGCGAGGTCCGCGTGCTGTGCGGGCAGGGTGTGGCCCCGGCCGGTGCGACGGTCGCGCACTACAAGGGGCTCGGTCTGGATCTCGTACCCGGCACCGGACCGCTCGCGGCCGCCGTGCCCGGCGCCTTCGACGCCTGGCTGCTGCTCCTGCGCGACCACGGCACCAAGTCCCTCGACGGCGTCCTGAAGTACGCCATCGGGTACGCCGAGCACGGGCACGCACCCGTGGAGAACGTCGGCGCGACCGTGGAGAGCGTCCGGGAGCTGTTCGAGACCGAGTGGACCTCTTCGGCCGAGGTGTACCTGCCGGGCGGCCGGGCGCCCCGGCCCGGGGAGCTGCTGCGCAATCCCGTGCTCGCGGCCACCTGGACGCGGCTGCTCGCCGAGACCGCGGGGGCCGGCGACCGGGAGGCGCGGATCGACGCCGCGCGCGAGGTGTGGCGTTCAGGCTTCATCGCCGAGGCGCTGGTACGGCAGGCCCGGCGGCCCACCCTGGACGCCAGCGGCGAACGGCACACCGGCACCCTCACCGCGGCCGACCTCGCCGGCTGGTCGGCGAGCTACGAGGCGCCGGTGACGTACGACTGGAACGGCTGGACCGTGTGCAAGGCCGGCCCCTGGAGCCAGGGCCCCGCCCTCCTGCAGCAGCTCGCCCTGCTCCCGCCCGAGCTGCCCTCCTACGGCTCGGCCGACTACGTCCACCTGCTGATCGAGGGCTGCAAGCTCGCCATGGCCGACCGTGAGGCCTGGTACGGGGACGCGGCCGAGGTGCCGCTCGCCGAGCTGCTCTCGGACGGCTACAACGCCGGGCGGCGTGCCCTGGTCGGCGCCAAGGCGTCGTACGAGCTGCGCCCCGGCAGTCCCGGCGGACGCCCCCCGCGCCTTCCCGCCCAGGCACGCGCGCGCGTGGAGGCCGGTCAGGACACCGGCTTCAACCCGATGGGCGTGGGCGAGCCGACCGTCGCCGAGCCCCGGGTCGCCGCCGACGGCAGCACCCGGGGAGACACCTGCCACCTGGACGTCGTCGACCGCTGGGGCAACATGATCGCGGCCACGCCCAGCGGTGGCTGGCTGCAGTCCAACCCGGTCGTGCCGGAGCTGGGCTTCCCGCTCGGCACCCGGCTGCAGATGGCCTGGCTGGAGGAGGGGCTGCCGAACTCCCTCACCCCCGGCCGCCGCCCCCGCACCACCCTCACCCCGTCCCTGGCCCTGCGCGACGGCGTCCCGGTGCTGGCGTTCGGCACGCCCGGCGGCGACCAGCAGGACCAGTGGCAGCTGCACTTCCTCCTCGCCGCCGTGCTGCGCGCCCCGGTCCGTGGCGGCCTCGACCTGCAGGGCGCCATCGACGCCCCGAACTGGCACAACGACAGCTTCCCCAGCTCCTTCTACCCGCGCGGCCTGCGCCCCGGCAGCGTGACCGTCGAGTCCCGCACGGCCCCGGACGTGATCGAGGAGCTGCGGCGGCGCGGCCACGACGTCACCGTCGGCCCCGCCTGGTCGGAGGGCCGCCTGTGCGCGGTGGCCCGGAACCCGGAGACCGGCGTGCTCTCGGCCGCGGCGAACCCGCGCGGGATGCAGGGATACGCGGTCGGCCGGTGACGGTGGGGGGGGTGGGTGACGGTGGGGGCGGCACCCGCTCTTCATCCGGATTCCACCTGGCGTCCATCGGACGGGCGGGGATTGTCAGTGGCGCGTGTTCTCATGGGAGGCATGATCCAAGACACGGAAACCATCGACGAGTTTCTCACCCGCTGCTCGGCAGACGTCGAGGAAGCGGTCCGCAAGGCCGCCGCCACCGAGATCCTGCCCCGCTTCCGCCGCCTCGCCGCACACGAGGTGGACCAGAAGAGCGGACCGCACGACCTGGTGACCGACGCCGACCGGCTCGCCGAGCAGCAGCTCACCGAAGCCCTCGGGGCACTGCTGCCCGGCTCGGTGGTGGTCGGCGAGGAGGCGGTGCACGCCGACCCGGCGACGTACGACGCGATCCAGGGCGAGGCGCCCGTGTGGATCATCGACCCGGTCGACGGCACCCGGCAGTTCGTGCACGGCGACGACGGCTTCTGCACCCTGGTCGCACTGGCCCACCGGGGCACCGTCCTGGCCTCCTGGACCTACGCCGCCGCGCGCGACCAGCTCGCCACGGCCGTCCGCGGCCGGGGCGCCTTCCTCGACGGCGAGCGGCTGTTCGCGGGCCCGCCCGCGCCCGGTCGCGACCTCACCGTCGCCACCTCCCACCCCGACTTCACCACCGACGACCAGAAGCACGCGCTGCGCGCCCTGTGGACCGACGGCCTCGCCCCGCGCCCCTGCGGCTCGGCGGGCCTGGAGTATCTCGCCATCGCCCGGGGCGAGTTGGACGCCGTGGCGTTCTCCTGGGAGGCCGCCTGGGACCACGCCGCGGGCCTGCTCCTGGTCGAGGAGGCGGGCGGCCTCCACGTCACCCGCGCCGGCGAGCCGTTCCGGGTGACCGGTGCCAACGCGCTGCCGTTCACCGCCGCCCGGGACGCCGGCACCGCCCGCCGGATCGTGGATCTGCTGCGCACCGGCGCCTGAGCCACCCGGCCCCGGGGAGTGTCAGTCCCCCGGGCATATCCTGAACCTGAGTGGCCATCGGCTGACGAAGGGGTCCGAAGGTGCCGTCGATGCTCGATGCGGTCGTGGTGGGTGCGGGACCGAACGGATTGACCGCTGCCGTGGAGCTGGCCCGCCGGGGCTTCTCCGTCGCCCTGTTCGAAGCACGGTCCACCGTCGGCGGCGGCGCCCGCACCGAGGAGCTGACCCTGCCCGGCTTCCGGCACGACCCGTGCTCGGCCGCCCACCCCCTCGGCATCAACTCGCCCGCGTTCCGCGCGCTGCCCCTGGAGCGCTACGGCCTCCAGTGGCTGCACGCGGACCTGCCCATGGCGCACCCGTTCCCGGACGGCACCGCGGCCGTGCTGGCCCGTTCCGTCGCCGAGACGGCCGCCTCCTTCGGCCCGCGCGACGCGGGCGCGTACCGCAGACTGGTCAGGCCGTTCCTGCCCAGGTGGGACACGCTCGCCCGGGACTTCATGTCCCTGCCGCTGACCGCGCTGCCGCGCGACCCGGTCACCCTCGCCCGCTTCGGCCTGGCCGGGCTGCCGCCCTCCACCGTGCTGATGCGCCGCTTCCACGACGAGCGGTTCAAGGCCCTCTTCTCGGGCCTCGTCGCCCATGTCATGGCCCCGTTGAACGGCCTCGCCACCAGCGCCATCGGCCTGGTCTTCGCACTGGCCGCGCACGCCCGCGGCTGGCCCGTGGCCCGCGGCGGCTCCCAGGCGATCTCCGACGCCCTCGCCGCCTACCTCCAGGACCTCGGCGGCGCCGTGCACACCGACTACGAGGTCAAGCGCCTGGACGACCTGCCGCCCGCCCGCGCGTACGTCTTCGACACCTCGCCGGCCGCGCTCGCCCGGATCGCCGGCTTCGGCGGTTACTACGACCACTACCGCTACGGCCCCAGCGTCTTCAAGATCGACTATGCGCTGGACGGCCCGGTCCCGTGGACCGCACCCGAGGCCCGGGTCGCGGGCACCGTGCAGATCGGCGCGAGCAAGACCGAGATCGGCACCGCCCTGCGGGCCGCGTCCCGCGACGGCCGCGCCCCCGACAGACCGTTCATGATCACCGTGCAGCCCAGTGTGGCCGACCCCACCCGGGCCCCCGAGGGCAAGCACGTCTTCTGGGCGTACGGCCACGTCCCCAACGGCTGGACCGGCGACCTCACGGACGCCATGGAACGCCAGCTGGAGCGGTTCGCCCCCGGCTTCCGCGACCGGATCCTCGCCCGCGCCACCGCAGGGCCGGCCGAGATGGCCGCGCGCAACGCCAACTACGTCGGCGGCGACATCGCCTGCGGCGCGGCCTCCGGACTCCAGCTCCTGCTGCGCCCCAGACTGTCCCTGTTCCCCTACCGCACCCCCCATCCGGCCGTCTTCATCTGCTCCTCGGCCACCCCGCCGGGACCCGGCGTGCACGGCATGTCGGGGCACAACGCGGCGAAGGCCGTGTGGAGAAGGCTGAGGCAGGCATGACCACCATCACCCTGGCCCAGGGCGACATCACCCGGCAGAGCGCCGACGCGATCGTGAACGCGGCCAACTCCTCACTGCTCGGCGGCGGAGGCGTGGACGGCGCGATCCACCGCCGCGGCGGCCCCGCGATCCTGGAGGAGTGCCGGGGGCTCCGGGCCTCTCACTACGGCAAGGGCCTGCCCACGGGCCATGCGGTCGCCACCACGGCGGGCGATCTGGACGCCCGCTGGGTCATCCACACGGTGGGCCCCGTCTGGTCCGCCTCCGAGGACCGCTCCGACCTGCTCGCCTCCTGCTACCGGGAGTCCCTCCGCGTGGCCGACGAGCTGGGAGCCCGTACGGTCGCGTTCCCGGCGATCTCCACCGGCGTGTACCGATGGCCGATGGACGACGCGGCACGGATCGCGCTCGACACGGTGCGGGCCGCCCGGACAGCCGTGGAAGAGGTGCGGTTCATCCTCTTCGACGAGCGGGCGTACGAGGTGTTCGCCGCGCAGCTTCACTGACGGAAGCACGCTGCTGCCGCCCGACCGCTCCGTGCCTGGGCATGATTCAGCGGCCGCCAGGGGTCGGGGCGGTGTCGGGGTGGCGGGCCGGGGCCGAGGGCAGATCCAGGCCGCGGGAGACGACCAGCCGAGCGTTGCCCTCGGCCAGGCGGTAGGACAGGCCGACGACCGCCGTGCGCCCGGCGGCGACCTGGTCGGCCAGTTCACGGGAGCGCTCCATGAGGAAGTCGACCGTGTGCCGGACGTGTGTGGCGATGAAGTCGTCGTCCTCGCTCACGCCGGCGGCGTGAGCGGCCAGCACACTGGGTGTCACCCGCTCCAGCACGTCCCGTAGGTACCCGCGGGCGGTCGTACCGTCTGCCACGGCCGCGCGGGTCGCCGCGACCGCACCGCAGGCATCGTGGCCGAGGACGACGACCAGCGGACAGCCCAGCACCCTCACCCCGTATTCGACGCTGCCCAGGACCTCCGGTCCGGCCACGTGCCCGGCGGTGCGTACGACGAACAGGTCTCCCAGCCCCTGGTCGAAGATGATCTCGGCGGCCAGGCGGGAGTCGGAGCATCCGAGCAGTACGGCGAACGGGTGCTGGGCGGGGGCTGTGTCGGCGCGGCGGGTGGCGTCCTGGTTGGGGTGCTGAGGCGTACCGGCTGCGAAGCGCCGGTTGCCGGCCAGGAGCAGGTCGAAGGCTTCGCGCGGGGTGATGTCACTCATGGCCGCAGGCTACGACCGGAGCCCGCTCGTCGTCGCGCGGAGGCTCGGGGGTGGTGAGGCCGATGCCGGGGCCGTTCGCGCCGGAGGCGAGGGCGCCTTCGATGTGTCCGTCCGTCCCAGAACCAGGTTGCTCCCAGGTCGAGAGCCCGGTCCGCCGAGAGCCCGGTCCGCCGATGTGGTCGCGGGCCTCCAGGTTCTTCCAGACGCACGAGATGCCCCTGCACACGTATCCGGGGGAGCTGCCGGCTACCAGGTCCTGGAGGACTGGACCGAGCTGGGCCCGGGCTCGGCGATGGTCCCCCCGCTCCAAGCTCACCTCGCCCGAAGTCCCGCGCCGGCGGCTGATGGACCTGGGCCGTGGGGTACAGATCTCCTCCGACCGGCCGACGGACTCGCCGCCGCCCGCCGGCCATATGCACTGCCCTCCCTGTCCCCGCGAACACCGAAAGATGGAGTCATGCACGAACTCACAGCGCTGCTCCGCGAGTACGACCGTGCCCGCGCCTACACCGACGACCTGTGGAGAGACCTCACCCCGGACGAGGTGACCTGGCGCCCGCACGAGGACTCCAGTGCCATCGGCTGGCATCTCGGCCACCAGGCCCACGTCGCCCACTTCATGATCCGCAACCTCATCGCGGCCGAGCCCAGTCCGGACCCGGAGCTGGACGGGCTCATGGACTCGGCGAATCCGGAGAAGTTCCGCGGCGCGCTGCCCACCGTCGAGCGGCTCACCGCCTTCCGGGACACCGTCGCCGAACGCGTCCACGCCCGCATCGGCGACATCGCCGCCGGGAGGGTCGGCGCCCCCACCCAACTGGCCGTCGTCGGGACCCACCTGCTGACCGCACTGATCAACCACGAATACCAGCACGACCAGTGGATCAGCGAGGTCCGTGCCGACAACCTCGGCCACGCGCTCCCGCCCGACCCTGCCTCGGACCGGCTCAGCCGCGTCGACGGCTACCTCGTCCTCACCCTGCGCGACTGAGCCGCCCTCGCACCCGCCTCATCTGCCTTCCGAGGGCGGCGAAGCCCGGGACCCACGAGGAGGGCGCGACCAGGGGGAACCGGTGGAGACCATCCGCTACGGGCGCCTGCCGCAGGCTCGGTGCAAGGGCAGGCAGGCGTAGGGGGAGTGCGCCTGCCTGCCCCGGCGTGCGATACCCCGCCGGGAGGTCAGGGGCGGAAGAGGTACCGCGGGCCCCACGGAGGAGCCATCCCGTACAGCGAAGCGGGCGCGCGGGGTGTCACCCATGCCGGGGCGGCCTCATCCGCTGCCCGTGTGCAGCAGGTCCCCGTCAGCGCGTTCGCCGTGTTCGCGCGTCGCGATCCGGGCCAGCTTCGTCAGCATCATGCCGTTGCGGATCCTGACGACGTAGTCCACGGGGAGTCCGTGCATCCGGGTGCCGGGGCCGCGGAGCGGGTGCCAGTCGAGGACGAAGAGCGTGTGCTCGCCCCAGGGGATCAGGTTCATGGCGATGCGGGCCGCACCGAAGGGATCCGCCTTCGCCTCCAGCTCCAGGCGGTGCCGCGGCTCGCAGATGCGGACGACGCAGGTGTCGTCGAGGGTCAACGGGCCGGCACCGACCCGGACTCGCAGGCGTGCGCCCACGGCGGGCCAGTGCGGGTCCGCGGCGAGCACCTGCTGGGTTCCGGTCACCCACTCCCCGTAGCGATGGCCGTCGGCGAGCAGGCTCCAGACCTCGGACGGCGAGCTCAGGATCAGACGGCGGTTGCGGGCCACGCCGACCACACTCCTTCCGGAGATGCCTTCTGGCGGACGGGGGACGAGGGAGGGGGCTTCTCGACAGTAGCCGCGCGGTACACCCGGGGCATCCGGAGGAACTGTGGTGGCGGCCGCCCCGGTCGTCCCACAGGCTGGAGCCGGATGTGAACGCGCCGTCGCACACCGTGCCGCCAGGGCCCCGGGAGGACCGTATGACCGCTTCGTCGCCCGCCACCGACACACCGCCGGCCCGCTACGACGACCTGCGGGCCATGGTGATCAACTGCACCCTGAAGCGGTCGCCGGAGGTCAGCAACACCCAGGGGCTGATCGACCGGAGCACCGCCATCCTGGGCGCGCAGGGAGTGCACGTCGATGTCGTACGGGCGGTGGACCACGACATCGCCACCGGTGTGTGGCCCGACATGACGGAGCACGGCTGGGCGACCGACGCCTGGCCGGACCTGTACCGGCAGGTCATGGCGGCCGACATCCTGGTGCTGGCAGGCCCCATCTGGCTCGGCGACAACAGCTCGGTGACGAAGCGGGTGATCGAGCGCCTCTACGCCTGCTCCAGCCTGCTCAACGAAGCCGGCCAGTACGCCTACTACGGAAAGGTCGGCGGCTGTCTGATCACCGGCAACGAGGACGGCGTCAAGCACTGCGCCATGAACGTGCTCTACAGCCTGCAGCACCTGGGATACACCATCCCGCCCCAGGCGGACGCCGGTTGGATCGGCGAGGCGGGCCCCGGCCCCTCGTACCTCGACCCCGGCTCGGGCGGTCCGGAGAACGACTTCACCAACCGCAACACCACCTTCATGACCTGGAACCTGCTGCATCTGGCGCGGTCGTTGAAGGATCTCGGTGGCATCCCCGCCTACGGCAACCAGCGCACCGCCTGGGACGCCGGCTGCCGCCGCGACTACGAGAACCCCGAGCACCGGTAGGGCGGCGCGGGGCCGGTCCGGGACATCGCGCGGGGACGCGGACATGCTCGTACGGTGAAAGAAGGACGCCCTTGTTCACCCGTACGGGCGTGTGTCCCAGGAGGTTGAACCGATGACCACCGCCGCAGAGATCATGCATCCCGGGGCCCAGTGGATCCCGGCGACCGAGACCCTCGACCGGGCCGCGCAGCTGATGGCCCGTCTGAACGTGGGTGCGCTGCCCGTCAGCGACGCCAACGAACGACTGTGCGGCATCGTCACGGACCGTGACATCGTCGTGAAGTGTGTGGCCAAGGGCCACGATCCTTCGAAGGTGACGTGCGGAGACCTGGCCCAGGGCACGCCGCGCTGGATCGACGCGAACGCGACCGTCGAGCAGGTGCTGGACGAGATGTCCACGAACCAGATACGCCGACTGCCCGTGATCCAGAAGAAGAAGCTCGTCGGCATCATCAGTGAGGCCGATCTGGCCCGGCACCTGACGGACCGCCAGATCCACGACTTCGTCGAGAGGGTCTATGCCTGACCCCGACCGAGGTCAGCCACCCAGGAGCCGGCGCTTCTGGTTCTCGAACTCCTCTTCCGTCAGGACCCCTTGTGCCTTCAGGTCGGCCAGCTGCTTGAGCTGATCGATCCGCTGAGTCATCTCGTCAGGGGCGGCGGACTGCGCTGCGGGAGGAGCGGGAGGAGCAGGCGGCGCCGGCTCCTGCTGCTGTGCATAGGCCTGCTGCTGCTCGTAGTCCTGCTGCGCCCATCGCCCCGCCTGCCGTCGCGAGACGCGGTTGGACACGGCGGTGGCGGTTCCGGCGACGACGGCGGTGCGTGCGACGCCCCGAAGCAGTCCGGGCATGTCGGTCATCTCCCAAGATTCGGTCCGGCCGTTCAGCCGGCCGGTGTTCGGTCACGCCGTTCGGGCGACCGGTGTCGGCGCGGCCGTTCAGGCGACCGCGGAGCCGCCGGGGGGAGTCGTCTCCTCCGTGGCGTCCAGGGACGCCAGCAGGGCCTGCACCGGGATACGGCCGCTCGCGACGAGCTGGGCCCCACTGCGCCTGAGCGCGCGGGCCAGGGGAGCGGCCCACACGTTCTCGTACACCAGCACAGCGGCCGAGTTGCCGGGCTCCAGCGCATTGCCGGCCTCGTCCAGGTCGCTCTGGTCCAGCACGCCGGCCGAGGCGCCCTCGAAGACGGTCAGATCGACCTCGTCGCCGAGGTCCCGCAACTCCAGTGCGACGACCGAGCCGTCGGTGTCCTTGCGGAGGAAGGCGAGGTCGATGATCCGGACGAGGCCGCGCTCGACCAGATCCACCAGCAGGGGGAAGGCCTCGCCCGTCATGCGGTTGCCGGGGAACTCGATGACCAGATAGTCGACCGGGCCCATTTCTTCGATGCCGTTCATGGCCACTCCTCGGGAACAGGGGAGGGGGGCCGTCCGCGGCTCCGTGGCAGCGCCCTCGCGTCGGCGGTCGTCAGCCCTCCTGGCCATTGCAGCACGCGCCCCAGAGCCGCGCACATCCGCGCGCGACACCCCCTCCGCCCCGGCCTCCGGGTGCCGCCGGGTGTCCCGGCCCCCACTCTGGTCGGAGGGCACGGAGTGTCGAAGGGAAAGGCGCGTCGAAGGGAAAGGCGTGTTGAAGGGACATGAGCAACGCCATGCCGACCACGAGTGCGCCGACCCCGAGCAGGCGTCGGTCGTACCGCCGAAGCGCGCCCGCGGGACCCTGATGCGACGGGGCGGGCAGGGGAAGCGGCGTCCCGGGCCGGGGTGGTGGAAGCGGCGCAGCACCGAGCTCGTGGCCCGGGCGAAGACGCTGCACCGGGAGGCGGAGACCCGGTTCCCGTTCGTCACCCATCTCATGGACCGCATGGTGTCCGTGAACATCTTCGACTCCGCCACCCGGCTGGCCGCGCAGTGCTTCCTCACCGCCATCCCGCTGCTGTTCGTGGTCGCGGCCTACGCTCCGTCGTGGCTCAGGCAGCAGCTGGTCAGGTCCGTGCACGCGGTACTGGGCCTGACGGGTGACGCTCAGACCGAGCTGGAGAAGGTGTTCCAGCCGACCACGGAGGATCTGCGGCAGGCCACCGGCGTCGTCGGCGGACTGATGGTGCTGATCTCGGCCACCGCCGTCAGCCGGGCCCTGCAACGGCTCTGCAAGCGCGCCTGGGAGATCCCCAGAGCGGGCACCCGCGTCGCCCCCTGGCGCTGGGTGGCCTGGCTCCTCCTGTGGCTCGGGGCCATGATCCTGCAGGGCCCGATTCGCGACGGGTTCGGCCTGGGCGCCTGGCTGGGCATCCCCCTCACTCTGGTGACCCAGACGGGCCTGTGGTGGTGGACGCCGCATCTACTGCTCGGCGGCCTGATCACCTGGAAGCCCCTGCTGCCGGGCGCCGTGATCACGGCGGTCGTCCTGACCGTCCTGACGAGCACCGCGCCGCTGTACATGCCCAGGGCCATCAACCGCGCCCTGGCCGACTACGGCTCCCTCGGCCTGGTGTTCCTGCTGCTGTCCTGGATGATCGTGGTCGCCGTCGCGGTCGCCATCAGCATCAGCGCGGGCGCCGTCGCCGCACAGGAACCCCCACTGGCGAAGCGCCTGGGCAGCCCGCCTCCGCGGTGGAGCCGGGAGACCTAGGGCCTGCCTGACCGTTCCCGCCTGCCGCGCGGCGTCCGGCACGCACGCTCGCCACGCTCGCGCGGGGCCCCATCGCCGCCGCGCGGCCCCGCCCTCCGGCGGACGACGGGAATGGCCGGACAGGCCCTGGGCGTCCTCCATTCGGCCTGCCCAGCGCGCGCGGTGCCCGTGCGGCTGACGCAATGGGGGTTCAGGCATTCCCACCGCGCCGGAGGCACCGTGACCGAGCCGCCCGCCCCGCACCCCCCGAGCCCGGACGACGAGCCCAGAGCCGGCGGCGAGGAAGGGGCGCGCCGGAGCGGGGGCGGGGCGGCCGCGCGGGCCGCGCGCGGCACCGCCTCGGCCGTGCTGATCGTGCTGACCTGCATCCTCGTCCCCGTCGCCCTGCTCGCGGTCTGGGTGAAGGACATCGCACTCGACACCGACCGGTACGTGTCCACGGTCGCGCCACTGGCCACGGACCCCGCCATCCAGGACGCGGCGGTCCACCGGATCACCGAGGCCGTGGGCGCCCGGGTGGACGGCCCACAGGTCGCCAACGACATCGCCACCTGGCTCCAGTCCCAGGGGCTGCCGCCCCGCGCCGCCGACGCGCTCAAGGGCCTGGGGCCGCAGATCGACTCCGCCGTGAACCAGGCGGTGACCAAGATCGCCACCCGTGTCGTCGACAGCAACGTCTTCGCGACGACCTGGCGCACCGCCAACCGCGCCGCCCACCAGGCCGTCGTGCACGCCCTGACCGGCGAGGGCCGCGGTGCCGTCGGGGTCAGCGACGGCACGGTCACCCTGAACGTCGGTACGGCCGTCGACGAGGTGAAGAAGGAACTGGTCGACGCGGGCCTGAAGCCCGCCGAGAAGATCCCGGAGGTGGACAAGCAGATGGTGCTCTTCCACTCCGACCAGCTCGCCAAGGCCCGCAAGGGCGCGCACCTGCTGAACGTCGTCGGGAACTGGTTCCCCGTCCTCGTCGTCGTCCTCGGTGCCCTGGGCGTCTTCCTGGCCCGCCACCGACGCCGGGCCCTGGCACGCACCGCCCTCGGCGCCGCCTTCGCCTGCCTGGTGGTGGCCATCGCCCTGGTCGTCGCCCGCCACTACTACCTGGACCACCTGCCGCCCGAGGTGCAGTCGAAGGCCGCCGCCGCGGCCGTCTTCGACACCCTGCTCCGCTTCCTCAAGGTCAGCCTGCGGACGGCCGTCGTCCTGGGCGTGGTCATCGCCCTGGGCGCCTACCTCGTCGGGCCGGGCCGCCTGCCGGTGGCCATCCGGGGCACCTCCGACAACACCGCGGACTCCGCCGCCCGGTGGGCGGCCGCCCACCACATCCACACCGGGCGCGCCGGCTCCTGGGCGCTGGCCTACCGCAAGGGCCTCACCCTCGCCGCGCTGCTGGTCATCGCGCTCGTCTTCGCGCTCTGGAACCACCCGACCGTGCTCACGGTGCTGCTCCTGGTCGTCGTCCTGCTCGCGGTCCTGGCCGTGCTCGCGCTGCTCGCGGCAGGCGGCCGCACCGAGCAGGACGCCGCCCGGGCGGCGCCGCAACCGCCCGCCGACCAGCCCTGACGGCAAGAGCGGGGGCCGCCGGACCCGCGTGAACTGCGCCGGAGCGAGAAGACTGCGATTCTGATCCCGTGGAGCGTCGTCCACTGCCTCACGGACCGTGGTGGTGACCCGATGGCCATGAGTGAAGAGAACACCGGGGGACCGGCCGACCTGTGTGCCGATCCCCTGGGCGAGCCGTTCCTGCAGACACGGTTCGCCCCGCCGGCCAGGCCGGCCACCTTCCTGCGCCGCCCGCGGCTGGTCGAACACCTGGACAAGGCCCTCGGCACGCCGCTGACGATGGTCAACGGCTCGGCCGGGGCCGGCAAGACCCTGCTGGTCGCGGACTGGGCCGCCGGGCTCGGGCGGCCGGTCGCCTGGTTCACCAACGAGGCCGGGGACCAGGGCGTCGGCATGTTCTGGGCCTATGTGCTGCACGCCCTGCGCGCCGCCGGCGTACCGCTCTCGGCCGACATCGGCTGCCCCGCGGACGCGAGCCGCGTGGACCACAAGCTGCTGGCACGCCTGGCCGACGAACTCAGCGGCCATGACCGGCCCGCGATCCTCGTGCTCGACGAGTTCGACCGCCAGACCGCCTCCCAGACCGCGGAGCAGCTGGAGTTCGTCCTGCACCACGCCGGGCCCGGACTGCGGCTGATCCTCGTCACCCGCACCGAACCGCTGCTGCCGCTGCACCGCTACCGGGCGGCCGCGGCCATGACCGAGATCCGGGACGCCGAGCTGGCCTTCACCCCCGACGAGGCGGCCGACCTCCTGGAGCTGCACGGCCTGCGGCTCCCGGCCGAGGCCACCCGGGCCGTGGTCGAGCGCACCCGGGGCTGGGCCGCCGGGCTGCGCCTGTGCGCCATGGCCGCCCAGGAGAGCGAGGATCCCGAGGCCTACCTCAGGGAGTTCGAGGCGGGCCGGAGCGCGGTCGCCGACTTCCTCCTCGCCGAGGTGCTGAAACGGCAGACGGCCCGCACCCAGGACCTCCTGCTGCGGGTCAGCGTCGTGGACCGCTTCTGCCCCGCGCTGGCGGAGGCGCTCACGGGCCGCAGCGGCCTCGAACCGGTCCTGGCCGGGCTGCACCGGCAGAACGCGTTCGTCGAGGACCTCGGGCACGCCTGGTACCGGCTGCATCCGCTGTTCGGCGAGATCCTGCGGGCCCATCTGCGGGCCCGGCATCCGGGCCTGGAGCCGGAACTCCACCGGCGGGCCGGGGAGTGGCTGCGGGCCACCGGGTCCCTGCCGGAGGCGCTGGCGCACGGCGCCGCCGCGGGCGACTGGGAGTTCACCGCCGGTGCCCTGGTCGACGACCTCGCGATCGGGCAGCTCTTCACCGGGCTGCGCGCGGACGACCTCGGCGAGTTGTTCGCGCGGATGGGGCCCGAGGCCGAGGGGGCGGCCCCGGACGTGGTGCGGGCCGCCCGCGACCTGGCCGAGCACGATCTCGAACGCGGCCTGAACCATCTGCGCCAGGCCGAGGAGCAGCTGGCCGAGGAGGAGCCCGATCCCGCACTCCGGCTGAGCTGCGTGCTGCTGGAATCCCTGGCGGCCCGGCTGACCGGCTCGCCCTCCCGGGCCGAGAAGGCCGTGGCCACGGCCGAGGAGCTGCGCCACGAGGTACCGGCCCACCTCCTGGAGAAGCACCCGGAACTCACCGCCCTGCTGCTCACCCATCTGGGCTCGACCAGGCTGTGGGCCGGCAGCTTCGACGAGGCCCGGGCCGCCCTGTCCGAAGTGGTCGGCTGCCCCAGCGGCGTCGCGACCGCCCTGCCCCGCCAGGACTCCCTCGGACACCTGGCGCTGATCGACTACCTGAACGGCTGGCTCGGCCGGGCCGAACGCAAGGCGCTGGCGGCGCTCAGCGAGACCGAACAGTTCGGTCTGCACCGGCCCTCCGGCGCGGATCTCGGGCGGCTGGTGCTGGCCGCGGTGGCCGTGGACCGCGACGACCTCACGCAGGCCCAGGCCCTCCTGGAGGAGGCGGGCGACTCCGGCCCCGCCGTGCTCGACCCGGTGACGGCGGCGGGCAGATCCCTCGTGACGGCCCGGCTGCTGCTGGCGCGGGGCGACCCACGGGCCGCCGCTGAGGCCGCCGGCCCCGCCGTCCCGGCCGACGTGACCTCCCCGTGGGCCGAGGTCCACACGGCGCTGGTCACCTCCGCCGCCCATCTGGCCGAGGGCCGGCCGGACACCGCCGCGAAGGTGCTGGACGACGTGCCCTACGGCACCGAGCCGGCGTACGCGGCGGAGCTGGCGTGGGCCCAGCTCGCCGCGGGCAACCGGGACGCGGCCCTCGACCTGGTGGACCAGTTGCACACCCGGAGCCGTACCGGCCCGGGGGTGAGCGTCTGTGCCGCGCTGGTGCGCGCCCGTGCCGCGCAGGACGCCGGGGACGTCGCCACCGCCCGCAAGCTGCTCGCCCGGGCCCTGCTGGAGGCCCGGAAGGAGCGGCTGCGGCGTCCGTTCCTGGACGCCGGACCACGCATCCGGCACCTGCTGGACACCCCGCCGCTGCAGAGCCTCGCCGCGGGCTGGCTCACCCCCGGCGACCCCGCTCCCCGCGTGGCCGAGGAGCGCGCGCCGCTGGTCGTCGAGGAACTGAGCGGACGCGAGCTCGAAGTGCTGCGGCGCCTGGGCCAGATGATGTCCACGGAAGAGATCGCCGCCGACCTGTACGTCTCCGTGAACACGGTCAAGACGCACCTCAAGAGCGTCTACCGCAAGCTGGGTGTGAACCGCCGCGGCGAGGCGGTGCGGCGGGCCCGTGAACGGGGACTGATGTGAGCCGAGGTGGCGGCGTGGGACATTGGCGAGCCCTGATCGTGCTCGGGACGGCCCAGTTCCTGATGGTCCTGGACACGTCCGTCATGAACGTGTCCATCAGCCAACTGGTCGAGGACTTCCACACCGAGGTCACCTCGATCCAGGCGGTCATCACGCTGTACGCGCTGGTGATGGCCGCATTCATGATCATCGGAGGCAGGCTCGGCGACATCCACGGCCGCCGTCGCCTGTTCCTGCTCGGCCTGGTCGTCTACGGCATCGGGTCCGCCCTGACCGCGCTGGCGCCCACCCTGTGGGTCCTCGCGCTGGGCTGGTCCGTCATCGAGGGCCTCGGGGCCGCGATGGTGCTGCCGGCCATGGCGGCCCTGGTCGCCGAGGCCTACCGGGGCAGGGACCGGGCGGTGGCCTACGGCGTGATCGGCGGGCTGGCGGGCGCCGGCATCGCCGTCGGCCCACTGCTGGGCGGCTGGGTGACGACGTACCTGACCTGGCGGCTGGTCTTCGCCGGCGAGGTCGTGGTCGTCGTCGCCGTGCTGTTGTGCCACCGGGTGATCGGCGAGTCCGCGCGGACCGGACCGCCGCCCCGGCTGGACGGGATCGGTGCGGCGCTCTCGGCGGCAGGACTGGGGCTGGGCGTGCTCGGGGTGCTGCAGAGCAGCACCTGGGGCTGGGTGAAGCCGCGCAACCCGCCCTTCACCGTCCTCGGCTTCGCGCCCACCCTGTTCGTCGTCGCTGCCGGGGTGGCCGTGCTGTCCCTCTTCGTGCACTGGGAGCGCCGACGCGAGGCCAAGGGCGCCGACCCGTTGGTGCACCTGTCCCTGCTCGGCGTGCCGCCCCTGCGATCCGGTCTGCTGACCCTGCTGAGCCAGAACCTGATCCTGCTGGGCCTGTTCTTCGCCATCCCGCTGTATCTGCAGGTGGTGCAGGGCTTCGACGCCTTCCAGACGGGGCTGCGGCTGCTGCCGGTGTCCGTCACGATGCTCATCACCTCCCTGACCGCCGCCCGGCTCGGCCGTACCTTGGGGCCGCGTCGGGTCGTACGGCTGGCCCTGCTGATGCTGGCGGCGGCCATCGTGTGGCTGCTGGCCACCATCGACCCGGTCATCGACGACGCCCAGTTCGCCGGGGCCATGGCGGTGCTCGGCATCGGTATGGGACTGCTCGCCTCGCAGCTGGGCAACGTTGTCCAGTCCAGCGTGGGCGAGGCGGAACGCAGCGAGGTCGGCGGCCTGCAGTTCACGGCGCAGAACCTCGGCTCGGCGCTGGGCACCGCACTCATCGGGTCGATCCTCATCGGCGCGCTGGCGCACGCGTTCACGGTGCAGGTGCGGGACAACCCCCAGCTGTCGGACGAGGCGCGCCGGCAGACCGGAGTGGCCCTGGAGGCGGGCGTCAACTTCGTGCCGACCGACCAGGTGCGCTCGGCGGCCGAGCAGTCCGGACTGCCGCCGTCCGAGGTCGACGCCGTCACGGAGTCGTACGCCGCGGCACAGCTCGACGGCCTGAAGGCGGCGATCTTCGCCACCGGCGGGATCACCCTCGCGAGTCTCCTCGTCACACCCCACCTGCCGACCGCACCTGCCCGGCGCCCGCGGCCGTCGAAGGGTGGCGCCCCGACCGGCGTCCCCGAAGCCACCGAGTGAGTGCGAAAGGCCACGGCGATGTCCTCGACCGACGACACCACAGCACTGGCAGGCCGTGCCGGGCGTCGCGCCCACGCCGACTACACGGGCGCGGTCTACGGGTCGATGCTCGCCGCGTCCGTGGTGATCGGCGCCGGCAGCCTGGGTCAGTTTCCCCGGCTGCAACTGGTGGTGCTGCTGGTGCTCACCGGCCTCGTCTTCTGGGTCGGGCACGTCCACGCGCAGCTGTTCGGCGCCCACCTCGCGCAACAGCCCCTGGACCGCCCGACGATCGTGCGGGTGTGCCGCGAGGAGTGGCCGATCGTCAAGGCTGCCGTCCCGCCGGCCCTCGCCGTCGCCGTGAGCCCGCTGCTGGGCCTGGGCCTGGAGGGTGCGGTCTGGCTGGCGGTCGCGGTGGCCGTGGCCGGGCAGGTGGGCTGGTCCGCGGCCGGGGCGCGGAAGGCGGGAGCCTCCTGGCGGCTGGTGTCGGTCACCGCCGCGATCAATCTGCTGCTCGGCCTGGTGATCATCTCGTTCAAGCTCGCCCTGACGCACTGAACCCGGACCCCGGATCACCTGTGCCGGGTGAGGCCGGGCGCCGCCCGGCGGAGCAGCATCGCAAGAAGACCGCAGCAGGCCCGCGGCGGGAGAACGGCACATGCGCTACGAGATCCGTGTCGATGGACTCATGTCGGAGACGCTGACCAAGGCCTTCCCTGAACTGGACCATGTGAAGATGTCCGGTCAGACGGTGCTGTTCGGTCGCATCATCGACGAGGCGCACCTCTACGGACTGCTGACCCGCTTCCAGTCGCTGGGGCTGCGGGTCGTCGAGATGCGGCAACTGCCGGAGTGACAGCGGCACTCACAGCACCGCCGCCTTGATCCGGCCCGAGCGTGCCGCCTCGCGCAGGGTCGCGAAGTCCCGCTCGTTCTGGTCCGCGTACGCCTGCGCGAAACCGGTCAGCGCGCGGTCGAAGCGGTCGTTCCCGCCCAGGTACGCGGCGATGGCGACGGGATCTCCGGAGCGGGCGTGGGCCCGGGCCAGGGAGGCCCCGCACACCTGGCCGAACAGGTTCAGCAGGGGCGGATCCATGGTGTCCGGCCGGGCGATGCCCTTCCAGTCGCGCAGCTGGCGTACGTAGAAGTCCCGCCCACGCCCGTCGAAGCCCACCACATGCGTCCAGCCCAGGAAGATGTCGCTGGTGGTCTGGATGAGCCGCTGCCCGGTCACCACTCTGCGGCCCTGGTTGTCGTACCGCTCGCCGCCCGTGTGCGCCGCGAGCACCGACTCCTGCGCCTCCTTGGCCTGCAGCAGCAGGGGATCGTCGTCGTCCCGGCCGAGCAGGAGCAGGATCCAGCACCGGGTGCCCACGCTGCCGACGCCCACCACCTTCCGGGCCAGGTCCACCAGCCGGTAGTGACGCAGCAGGTGCCGCCGGTCCGAGGGCAGCGTGCGCGCGTAGTCCTCCAGCAGGGTCTGCAGCTCCTTGTCCTCGTTCCGCCGGGCGGCCGAGTCCTGGAGATCCCGCAGCGGGATGATCAGCGGCGGGTCCGGGGTGATCCGCCGCCCCTCGGGCGTGCGCCGGGTGAGCTTGGCGAAGGCCTCCATCGAGGTGCGGGTACGGGCGCGCGCGGTCGCCTCGGCCGTACGGCGCCTGCTCTCCTTGTCCATCGCGGAGGCCAGCAGCGCGCGCATCCGGTCGGTGGCGTCCTGGGCGTACCAGATGTCCAGCGTGCGCATGCCGGCGAACTCCCGCATCCGCTCCCGGTAGGCCTCCACACACGTGCGCACCGCGTCGTCCTGCTGCCTGGCCGGGAAGCCGTTGGCGCGGGCCGCGATGACGAAGCTGGCCGCCAGCCGCTTGACATCCCACTCGAACGGCCCCGGAAAGGTCTCGTCGAAGTCGTTGATGTCGAAGACCAGATGGCGCTCCGGCGAGGCCAGCAGCCGGAAGTTCAGCAGATGGGCGTCTCCGCACAGCTGCACCTGGAGCCCGGTGTCGGGCAGCGGGCCGAGGTCCGTCGCCATCACCGCGGCGGCGCCCCGGTAGAAGCGGAACGGTGACTCGAGCATCCGGCCGTAGCGGATCGGCACCAACTCGGGTACCCGGGTGGCCGACTGACGCTCCAGCACATCGACGACGTCGGGGCGGTCCGGCGCGGGCTCGAACACGCTGTGCGCCGAACGCGGGGCACGATTACGGGCGTCGCGGCCTTGGGCCGCTCGCTCGGCCAGTGACGAGGAGCCGGTGACGGCGCTCGGTGCGGTCATGATCCACTCTCCAGTTCCGGCGGCCAGCCGTCCGCTCCCGGCCCCGGCTGCCGCGGGGGCGGCAGGACCGCGAACGGCCCGCCCGCCCGTGCACCCACCCCACCGCCGCGGCCGGGCGGAGGGATCACCCGTGGTGGGTGACCCGGCGCACCCGCCCCGCGCGGCACGCTGTTCCGGTGAGGGGTTGCGCACGCCGCCCCCGCCGGCGGTCCGGCGGCGACCCGTTCGATCGCGCGAGGAGGAGCCATGACCGAGTCGCGTGGTCCGGTACCGACCGGACCGCCGCACCCGTCCGACGGGACGACAGCCGGCCCCGGAGACGCCATGACGGCGTACGCCGGGTCGTGGACCTGGATGCTGGGGTCGGCCGTCGTGACGTTCGTACCGGGCGTGCTGATCCTCGTCTGGCCGGACGAGACGCTGCACGTCCTGGCCGTTCTCATCGGCCTCTATCTGTTGCTCGCCGGCGCGTTCCGGTTCGTCATGGCGTTCGGCCGCGAGGAGCACGGCGAACGTTTCGCCGGAGTGCTGATCGCGGTGCTCTTCGTCCTGGCCGGCGTGCTCTGTCTGCGCAACCCGCTGCAGACCATCACCGCCCTGTCGCTGATCGTCGGGCTCGCCTGGCTGGCATCCGGCATCGTGACCCTCTACACCGCGCTCTCGGCCAAGGACCTCCCGCACCGCGGTGTCGTCCTGGCCGCGGCGGTGCTCGGCATCGTCGCCGGGATCGTGGTGCTGGCCCTGCCCACCGAGTCGGCGCGGGTGCTGACCCGGCTGCTCGGCCTGTGGCTCGTCCTGCTGGGCCTGGCCGAGGTGTGGGTCGCCTTCTCGTGGCGGTCCGCGCTGCGCCGGAGCGGCGTGCTGCCGGGCGCTTCGGACCAGGGGGAGTGAGCGGGCGGGGGAGACCCCGCCCACCGTCCTCACCCGCCACGATCACCCGCCTCGGGTGAGGACTCTCCCGCCTCGCCGTGTGCACGCTGAAAACGGCAGAGACCGGCCTGAGAGCTTCAAGAGCTCTTCCGGGCCGGTGCCCCGGACAGAGGAGAGAGCATGAGCGCGACGAACTACCTCGCGTACGACTATCCGCTGCTGAGCGCCTTCTGGACCATGCTGTGGTTCTTCCTGTGGATCATGTGGTTCATCATCCTGTTCCGGGTCCTCGTCGACATCTTCCGTGACGACGACCTGAGCGGGTGGGCCAAGGCCGGCTGGACACTCTTCGTGATCTGTCTGCCCTTCCTGGGCGTCCTCGTCTACGTGATCGCCCGCGGCAAGGGCATGGGGAAGCGGGAGATCCAGCAGGCGCGCGCACAGCAGCAGGCCTTCGACTCCTACGTCCGGGAGACCGCCAAGGGCGGCGCCCCGACCAGCAGCGTCGACGAACTGGCCAAGCTCTCCGAGATCCGGGCCCGCGGCGACATCACCGAGGACGAGTACCGCAGGGCCAAGGAACTGGTTCTCAGCGGCGCCGGACCGGCGCAGCGCCCCGGCTCCACCCCCACCACGTCCGGACACTGAGCACCACCCACGAGAACGAATCGAGGCAGCCGCATGGCCGCGACACACCCCACACGTCCCAGCCGCACCACACGTGCAGCAGGCCAGCGCACCGCCAAGCAGGCGTGGGCGGGCGGCCTGACGGCCTTCGCGGGCGTCATGCTCCTGCTCGCCGGACTGCTCGGTGTGTTCCGGGGCATCATGGCGATCGCCCACGACAACGTCTTCGTCGCGACGCCCAACTACGTCTTCAAGTTCGACCTCACCAGCTGGGGCTGGATCCACCTGGTCCTCGGCGCGCTCGCATGCGTCGTCAGCTTCGGCCTGGTCCGGCCGGCGCCCTGGGCACGCGTCGCCGGCGTGGGCATCGCAGGGCTGGTCATCATCGCCAACTTCCTGTCCCTGCCCTACTCCCCGCTCTGGTCGATCGTGATCATCACGATGTCCGGCTTCATCATCTGGGCCCTGTGCGTGGTCCAGGGTGAAGAGACCACGATGAGTCCATAGAGCACCAACCCGGTCACAGGCGAACCCGCAGCAGCACCTGGCCGTAGGAGAACTCATGGACCGGTATCCGCCCATCGCCTACCACGGCATGGTCGGCGACCTCCAGACAGCGGCCCTGGTGTCGTCCGGCGGGAACGTCGACCGGTGGTGCACTCCCCGCTTCGACTCGCCCAGTGTGTCCGCCGCGCTCCTCGACAGCGAGCGCGGCGGACACTGCCGACTGGCGGTGGAGCTCCCGGACGGGCACGGCGACGGCATGTCCGTCCGGCAGCTGTATCCGTCCGACACGGCCATCCTGATCACCCGGTTCATGGGACCCGGCGGAGTCGGCGAGGTCGCCGACCTCATGCCCCCCATCGACTCGTCGGTGCCCACCGACCGGCACCGACTGATCAGGGTGGCCCGCGTCGTACGCGGCAGCCTCCCCTTCGCCTTCGCATGCCGGCCGCGCTTCGACTACGGCCGCGCCCGCCACACACTCCGCGTCGTCGACGACCACACGGCCGTCCTGCACGGACCGGGACAGGACCTGCAGCCGGCACTCCGTCGTGCACGGCCTGACGGCGCCCCCCGAACCCATGGGCGGGGGCACCGGAGATGACTGACCGGACAGAGCCGACGAAGGTGCCGCCGGGGCAGCGGCCGGTCCTGGCCGCACTGGCCCTGGCCCAGTTCATCTGCAGCTTCGCCGGCTCCAACATGAACGTGATGATCAACGACATCAGCAAGGACCTGGACACCACCGTCCAGGGCGTCCAAGTGGCCATCACCCTCTTCCTGCTGGTCATGGCCGCGCTGATGATCCCCGGCGGCAAACTGACCGACCGCTACGGCCGCAAACGGTGCTTCGTCGTCGGCCTCGTCGTCTACGCCGTCGGCGCGCTGCTGAGCGCGGCGGCACCGGGACTCGGCGTCCTCATCCTGGGCAACTCCATCCTCGAGGGAGTCGGCACCGCCCTGCTCATCCCGCCCGTCTACATCCTCACCACGCTGCTCTACCCCGACCTGACCTCCCGCGCCCGGGCGTTCGGGATCATCATGGCGCTGGGCGGCATCGGGGCCGCGGCGGGACCGCTGATCGGCGGGCTCATCACGACCGGCATCAGCTGGCGCGCGGCCTTCGTGTTCCAGGCCCTGGTCATCGCGGTGATCGTCTGGCTGAGCCGCCGTATCGAGGACCCCCTGCCCCCGGACCCGACCCGCTCCTTCGACACCGGCGGAGCGGTCCTGTCCGCGACCGGCCTCGTCCTGGTCGTCATGGGCATCCTGGCGGCGGACAACAACATCTGGCTGATGACCGCCCTGATCGTCCTCGGCGTCCTCGTCCTCGCCTGGTTCTTCCGCTCGTCGCGCGCCAAGGAACAGGCCGGCCAGGAGCCGTTGCTCTCGCTCTCCCTGTTCCGCAACCGCACCTCCAACCTCGGGCTGGTCACACAGAACGTGCAGTGGCTGCTGCTCATGGGAACGTCCTTCACGGTCGCCGCCTACCTCCAGGTCGTCCGCGGCTACGACGCCATCCAGACCGGAGTGGTCTTCACGGCGGCCACGCTCGGCCTGCTCGTGTCGTCGCTCTGCGCCGAGGGCCTGGCGCGACGGCGGTCCCAGCGGACACTGATCATGACCGGCTTCGTGGGCTCCGTCGCGGGCGTGGCGGTGCTGGTCGGCCTGGTCGGCAGCACCTCCACGGCCTGGGCCTTCGTCCCCGGGCTCCTGCTGATCGGGCTCGGCCTGGGCGTGATGCTGACCCCGTCGGTGAACGTGGTCCAGTCGGCCTTCCCGGAGGAACAGCAGGGCGAGATCTCCGGCCTGTCCCGCAGCGTGTCCAACCTCGGCTCGTCCTTCGGCACGGCGATCGCCGGCACCATCCTGGTCGCCGGCCTCAGCAGGGGCGCGTACGCCGCCGCGATGATCACGCTGGCGGTGATCGGCCTGGGCGGCCTGGCCGCGGCGGCCCTCCTCCCACGGGGACCGGGCGGCCCGACGCCCCACGACACACCTGCCACGGCCCCGGGGACGCACGCCTAGGGGCGACTCGGCCCCCGCGTCACCGACGTGATCCAGAAGACACCTCCCAGCTCCGCTCCCGGCTGCTCCGCCCGCGGGCGCGCGTGGCATCATCGGCCGAGGTAAGGACCGAAGCCGTACGTAGCCGATGACGGGCGTGCGCGGTCGCAGGCAGCCGTACGAGGAGCACGATGAACCCCACCGCCACCGTCCCGCCCGCGGTGGGCACCTCGCTGCTGGACGACTTCTCCCTGGAGATGACCGGCAAGGACGTGCCGAAGCTGGAGGAGGCACGCGACAGCATCCCCCGGGGCACACGGATCAACGTCACCTTCCTCGCCGGCGAGGACCCGGACATGCGGCTCGGGGCCGCCCGCGCGGTCAAGCGGCTCGGTTTCGTCCCCGTCCCGCACATCTCCGCCCGCCGGCTGCCCTCCCAGCGGCACCTGGAGGAGTTCCTGGCCGGCCTGGCGGCGGACGGCACCGCCGACAACGTCTTCGTCGTCGGCGGCGACCCCGCCCGCCCCGAGGGGCCGTACGAGGACGCCCTCGCCGTCATCCGCACCGGGCTGCTCGAACGCCACGGCGTACGGCACGTCGGCATCAGCGGCTACCCGGAGGGCCACCCGGCGATCACCGAGCACACCCTGTGGTCGGCGCTCGGCGACAAGAGCGCGGTGCTCGGGGCGCAGCGGATCGCGGGCGACGTCATCACCCAGTTCGGCTTCGACGCCGACCGGGTGCTCGGCTGGGTGGCGGACGTCCGCGCCCGGGGCGTCACCCTGCCCGTCCGCATCGGCGTACCCGGTCCGGCCGGCGTGCGCCGACTGGTGACCTACGCCACTCGCTTCGGTGTCGGCACCAGCGCCTCCATTGCCCGCAAGTACGGCTTCTCGCTGACCAACCTCATGGGCACGGCCGGCCCCGACCGCTTCCTGCACGCGCTCGCGCAGGGCTACGCCCCCGCACGGCACGGCGAGATGAAGGTGCACTTCTACACCTTCGGAGGCCTGCGCACCACGGCGGAGTGGATCGCCCGCTACCGGCGGGGAGACCGGGAGGCCTGACAAGCGGGCAGGATTCCGCTTCGCGTTCGACATCTCGACGGTATGCCGGTGGGCCGGTGGCCATTTCTGATCGGTGGGCGCGTGGCCCTGCCGGACGCCCGGGACCCGCCTGCCTCCCTGCTTGCTGCTCTTGCGCTGGTCATGCCAGAGCTCTATAACGTCTCCAGCAGGTATCGGCGGGGATGGCCGGAAATGGCAATTGCCGCCGACCAGGGGGGATCCTCGGCTCCGCCGCGATCGGCACCAGTGCCCCGCAGACCGACGGAGACCGAACCATGACCGACGACGCCTATCGCGCTGCCCTGACCCGCCTGGCCGTGGACCCGGCCTTCCGCGCCGAACTCGACGGCGACACCGAAGAGGTGGCGCGAAGACTCGGCCTGTCGTCCGCGCAGGTCACCGAACTCCGCTCCCTCCGCGTCGAGTCCGGCACCGACGGGGGACCGGCCGCGCTCGACCCCCGGCTGTCCAAGTCGTCCCTGTTCTTCGGCAGTGCGGCGCATGCGCTGGCACACCACGACGTCCCGGCCGACCACGCCGTATCGACCGACCACGTCTCCGGGGCTACGCACGACGTCTCCACGACCCACGACGTCCCGGCGGAGCAGGTCTCCGGCGACCACGACGCCGGGGGCCCGGCGGCCGCCGGCCACTCGTCGGAGCTGCCGGATCCCGCCGCCGGTCAGGAGGGCGTCGGCGGCGTCGACGTGGCGTCGACCGGCTCCCACAGTCTGCTCGGCGGTCCTCTGCTGGACCGGTCGCCCGCTGAACTGGCCGGCGGACCGGGCGAGTTCGGTGACTTCGGCGACTTCGGCGAGCACGGGAACGAGGGGATCGGCACGGACCTCGGCGGGCTCGGTGGGCAGGTCGGCGGGGGTGCCGAAGGGGGCTTCGGCGACTTCGGCGCCGGGGGCGACGGCGGGTTCGGCGGCGGGGACGGGGGGCTGGGCAGCGGTGGCTTCGGTGACGGTGGGTTCGGCGACGGTGGGTTCGGTGGCGCGGACGGTGGCTTCGGTGACGGGGGTCTGGGCGGTGGTGGGTTCGGTGACGGTGGCTTCGGCCATGGTGGGTTCGGTGACGGCGGCCTCGGTGGCGGCGGTGTCGGTGACGGTGGGTTCGGCGACCTCGGTGGCCATGGCGGCTTCGGCGGTGCCGGTGGGGACGGCGGCTTCGGCGGTGTAGGTGGTGAAGGCGGCGGGGACGCCGGTCACTTCGGTCACGGAGGCATCTACGACCGCGATGGCGGCGATGGCGGCGGTGACAGCGGCGGTGGCGCTGGCAGTGGTGAGGGTGGTGGCGACCCGGAGAACACCAATCGTCCCAGTGGCGGCGGTGGCCATGGTGGTGGTGAAGGCGGCGGTGAAGGTGGCGGCGGCGGTGGTGAGGGTGGTGGCGACCCCGAGAACACCAACCGCCCCAGCGGCGGCGGTGGCCATGGCGGCGGCGGTGAAGGTGGCGGCGGCGGTGGTGGTGAAGGTGGTGGCGACCCCGAGAACACCAACCGCCCCAGCGGCGGTGGTGGCCATGGCGGCGGCGGTGAAGGTGGCGGCGGCGGTGGTGGTGAAGGTGGTGGCGACCCGGAGAACACCAACCGTCCCAGTGGTGGCGGAGGCCATGGCGGTGGCGAGGGTGGCGGCGGTGGTGGTGAGGGTGGTGGTGACCCGGAGAACACCAACCGTCCCAGTGGTGGCGGTGGCCATGGCGGTGGTGACAGTGGCGGCGACGGAAACGGCGGAAGCAGCCAGGAGAACATCGGTCGGCGTCCCGGCGGTGTCGGTGAGCCCGGCGGTGGTAACCGCATCATCGCCCAGGGCGGCCTGCCCTCGGGCGAGGGTGGCAGCGGTGATCACATCATCGTCCAGGGCGGCCTGACCGCCTCCGGCCTTGGAAACGCCGCCACGCACCTGCCGGACTCCGGCCCAGCCGCGGAAGGCGACGCAGGCTTCGACGGAGGAACGTTCACCAGCGGTTCCGGCGGGGGCTGAGCCACCGCATGCTCTGCCATGTCTGCCGCGTTCATGTGCGACGCGACTTCCCGTACTGCCTGCACTGCGGCACCCCGCGCCGGGGTGCCGCGCCGACGTCGTTCGCCGCGCCCCAGCTGCGCGGCCTCGACGACCCCATGCTGCTCGTCCCGCTGACCGGCCCGGTCACCACGCTGGGCCGGGGCGAGGACAACGACGTGGTCCTGTCCGACGGCAGCGTCTCGCGCCGCCACGCCCGTGTCGTCCGTACCGCCGAGGGCTTCCGGATCGAGGATCTGGACTCCTTCAACGGCACCGCCGTCGCCGGCGTCGACCTGCACGGCGGCACGGCCCGGCTCGCCGACGGCACCGAGCTGTCCGTGGGCGACGTACGCCTGGTGTTCGAGCAGCCCCGCGACGCCCGGATCGGCTCCCGCACGATGGTCGTCGGCACCCAGCTGACCCAACTGCCCACCGCCGGACAGGAGGAGGCCCCGGAGGCGGGCGGCCCGCTCACCGCGCGCCCGCGCCGCCGTTCCGGCTGGGCCCTCAAGCAGATCCCCACCGAACGCGGCGCACCCCGCTGGGTGCTCAGCTCCACCCGTACCGGCCGCTATCTGGAGCTGGACGAGCGCCAGGTCTTCCTGTGGCACGCCGTCGACGGCGAGAACACCGTACGGGACCTGCTGTTCGCCTACGCCGAGCGCTACGGCGAACTCGCCCTGCCCCGCATCGAGTCCGCGCTGGCCGCGTTCGCGGACGCCGGCCTGCTGCGCGGTCTGCCCGGCCGGCCGGAGCAGGAGCGGCCGAAGGGCTGGCGCCGGGCGGGTCGTGCGGTGTACCGGGCGCTGCTGAAACTGGAGGTGTCGGTCCCCGGCCTCGACGGGCTGGTGACCCGGCTCTACCAGGGCTTCGGCTGGCGGCTGTTCACCCGCACCGGGGTGCTGCTCGCCTGGCTGTCGGTGGCCGGCGGCCTGGTCGCGTTCTTCGCCGCCCAGGGCCGGCACCACCTGCTGGACTTCGGCGGGGCGGGCATGTGGGGCCCGGTCCTGCTGGTCGCCGGGTACGTCACCGCGCTGCTCGTGCACGAGCTGACGCACGCGCTGGCCGTGAAGTCGTACGGCCGCAAGGTCCGGCGCGGCGGGTTCCTGTTGATGATGGGCATGCCGTTCGCGTTCGTGGACACGAGCGACATGTGGTTCGGATCGCGCTGGTCCCGGGTCGTCGTGGCGCTGTCCGGGCCGCTGTCCACGGCGGCGCTGGCCGGCTGGTGCGCCACGGGCGCGGTCCTGCTGCCCGCCGGACCCGCCTCGGCCGTTCTCTACCACCTGGCCTTCGGCCTCTACCTGAACACGCTCTACAACTTCAACCCGCTGATGCCGCTGGACGGTTACCAGGCGCTGACCGACGCGCTGCGGGTGCCGCGGCTGCGCGAGGAGGCGAGCGCCTACTTCCGCACCGGCCTGTGGCGAGACCTGCGCGCGGGCAACCGGCCGGGGCCGCGCCAGGCGGGCATGGCTGCCTACGGCCTCGCGGTCGTCGTGGGCACCTACGGCTTCCTCGCCCTCGCCCTGCTGGCCTGGCGCTCCCGGATCGGCGACCTGCTCGAAGGCCGGCTGGCCGAGCCGTGGACCACGGTGATCGAGGCGGCCGTCGTCGCCCTGGTCGCCTTCCCGGTGTGGGCGGCCCCCGTGCGCTGGGTGCTGCGCCGGATACGGCGCCGGCGGGACAACAAGGACGTACCGCAGGGCGCCGGGACCGTCGCGCCCGTGGAGGGGACGGCATGACCGACGACGCCGGCTGGGCCGTACCCGGCTACGAGACCGTCCGCACGCTGGGCGAGGGGGCCGGAGGCCGAGTCGTCCTCGCCCGGCACACCGCTACCGGCGTGCCCGTCGCGGTCAAGTACCTGGGCGAACGCCTGCGCACGGACCACGAGTTCCTGGCCCGGTTCCGGGCCGAGGCCCGGCTGCTCGGCGAGCTGCGGCACCCGTGCGTGGTGCGGCTGTACGAGTACGTCGAGGCACGCGCCGGTGCCGCGATCGTGATGGAGGCGGTCGACGGCGTCAGCCTGCGCCACCTGCTGCGCCGGCACGGGGCGACCGGCCCCGAGGCCGCCCTCGTTCTGCTCAAGGGCTCCCTGCTGGGGCTGGGCGCGGCCCACACGGCCGGGGTGGTGCACCGCGACTACAAGCCGGAGAACGTCCTGGTCCGCGCCGACGGCACCAGCGCGCTGGCCGACTTCGGCATCGCGGTGCGCAGCGGCCGGGAGACCGAGGCCGCCGGCACGCCCGCCTACATGGCGCCCGAGCAGTGGGACGGCGAGCCGGCCGGCCCGGCCGCCGACGTGTACGCGGCCTCCGTGGTGTTCTTCGAGTGCCTCACCGGACGGCGGCCGTTCCCCACCGACGACCTGACGGCCCTGCGCCTGCAGCACCTGCGCGCACCGGCCCCGCTGGACGACGTACCCGCACCGGTGCGGGGGCTGCTGCACGCGGGCCTGGCCAAGGACCCGGCGGACCGGCCCGGCGTCGAGGCCTTCCTCGCCGACCTGGAACGGGCCGCCACCGAGGGGTACGGCGCGGGCTGGGAGGAGCGCGGCCGCCGGCGGCTCGCCGAACTCGCCGCGCTGCTGGCCCTGTTGTTCCCGTTCACCACGACCGCGACGCTCGACGGCTCGGCCACCGCACTCACCCTGCTGGGCCGGTTGAGGCGCGGGGGATGGAAGGTGGCGACCGGTGGGGTGGCCGCGCTGGTGGTTGTCGCGGGCGGAGCGACGTACGCGACGGGCCGCCCGCACGAGACGTCGACGACGGTGGCGAGTTCGACTCCCGCACCGCTCGACTCGCCCACGACACCCGGCACTTCATCCTCCCCGTCCACTTCACCGAGCAGCCTCCCGCCCACGGCAGACACCACACCCTCGGCCACCCCCTCGGACAGCCCGTCGTCCTCGCCCACACCCTCCACGGAGCCGACCGCACCGGCCGGGACCCCGACCACCGCGGCTCCCGGCGCGGCCACGCCCGGCGACATCACCATCACCATCGGCTCGTGGCAGCGCGGGCAGAAACCGGGCACGCTCGTCGCTGCCGTGACCGTCGAGACGACGGGCACCGGTCCGCTGACCGTCACCGCGAACTACTACGTCGACACCCCCGCCGACCCGTACGGCTCCCAGTCCCAGCCCCTGTCCGGGAGCACCCGGTACGACCTGACCTTCGAGGCGGACTTCTCCAACCACCCCTGCCGGGGGACCTGGGACGTCACGCTCAGCAGCGACCCGGCGGCCGTCGACGGCCCCCGGACGGCCTCCCTGGACGCACCGCCGTGCTGAACACCGCCCGACAAGAACGGATCGACATGACGACAGCCACCACAGTGGCCGGCCGGCCCCTGTCCGGCTGGTCACGGGACACGCGCCTCGGCACCTGGCACGCCCTGCTCCCGGATGCCTCCGGCGAGCCCGTGCTCGGGGCGCTGCGCATCGACCAGGCCCTGCTCGGGCCGCAGGGCACCCGCGAGCGCCTGGCGGCCGCGGTGCTCGCCACGGCGAAGCTCCGGCTGCCCGGGCTGCTCGGCACGGTCGACCTCGTGGCCGAGGCCGGTGAGGTGTGGCTGCTCTCGGCCCGCCCGCCGGCCCCCGCGCTCGCCGACGTCCTGTCCGCCGCCGGCCCCCGCCCCGACGCGGGCAGCGTGGCGAGCATCCTCAACGAGACCGCACAGACCCTGCTGGCCCTGCACACGGCAGGCCTGGCCCACGGCTCCCTCGGCCCCGACGCCGTGGTCCTCGCGCCGGACGGCGTGGCACTGCTGGCGGAGGCGGGCCTGAACGCGGTCCTGGGCGACGCGCCACAGCCCGAGCCTCCGGCGGCGGATACCGGTGGGGCGGCCGTTCCCCTGCCGGGTGAGCTTTCGCGTTCGGGTGGGGCGGATGCCGGTGGGTCGGTGGTGCCCGTGCCGGGTGAGCTTTCGCGTTCGGGTGGGTCGGATGCCGGTGGGTCGGCCGTACCCCTGCCGGGTGGCCCCCCGCGCCCCGACCGGGCGGACACCGCCGCAGTGGGCGTACCCCTGCCGGGCGGTGACCTTCCGTACGCCGACCGCCGGGCAGCCGACACCGCGGCCTGGGCCGCCCTGGCCCGCACCCTCGGCGCCGCCTGGACCCAGTCCGGAACCCCCGCGGCGGCCCTCTTCGCCCACTGCGCCACCACCGCCGAGTCCCAGGGCCTCGCGGCGGCCCGGGCCGCGCTCGTGGCCGGGCGCGCGGCACTCCCGGGGGACTTCCTGCGCCGTACGGCACTGCGCGCGGTGGCGGCAGCATCGACTCCGCGGTTCGCCGCACCGGCCGCACCACCGCCACACCCGACTCCAGCGGCTCCCGAGAGCCCGGCCCCGCCGGAGGACCGCCGCCCGGCGTCGGCACTCCCGGCGCCCCCCACTGCACGCCCGGCGGCTGCCGAGCCCACCGCCTTCAGATCCGCCACGACAGCCCCGGACCAGGGAGCCACGGCACCTCGCCCCTCGGCAGCCGCCGACCAGCTCATTGCCCCGGCACCTGCCGACCGGCTCATCGCTTCGGCATTCGCCGGGCATCTCACCGACTCAGCAGCGGCCGAGCAACTCGCGACCTCGGCAGCACCCGACCAGCTCGCCACCTCGGCATCCGCCGACCAGCTCATTGCTTCGGCATCGGCCGGGCATCTCACCGCCCCAGCAGCGGCCGAGCAACTCGCCACCTCGGCACCCGCCGACCGGCTCACCGCCCCAGCAGCGGCCGACCAGCTCACCACGTCAGCCGCCGCCGACCAGCTCACCACCCCCGGCCGCGCCCACCGCTCCACCACGCCCGACACCCAGGCCACCGTCCTCGGCAAGCGCCACCGCGTCACCTCGCCCCCGGTATCCGCCGGGGAGGAATCCGGCGAGATCCTGCTCCGTTTCGGACCCGGGATTCCGGCCGACGAGCAGGACGTGCTGCGAGCCCGGTGGCGGGCCGAAGCCGCCGTACCCGCGCGGCAGCGCCCGCGCCGAAGGCGCCGGGGCTGGGTCATCAGCACCGCGGTCGTGGCAATAGCCGCCGTCCTGCTCTGGCTCCTGCTGCGCCCGACCCCCGCCCCCGCGGTCGTCGCCGTCCGCGTTCAGGCCCCCGCAGGGACGCTGCACTGCGGCAGGACGGCCGACCTGGTCGGTGTCGTCACCACCGACGGACGGGGCGGGCCCGTCACGTACCAGTGGCTGCGCGGGGACGGCCAGGACTCGGGTGAGCTGGTCCGCACCGCCCACCGAGGTGAGCGCCGGTTCCGGGTGCACCTGCGCTGGACGGTCCGCGGTCCCGGCCGCTTCCAGGGCACCGCCCGGCTGCGGATCACGCACCAGCGCGCCCCGATGGAGGCGAAGGCGAGCTTCACCTACGTCTGCCCCTGAAGCCCCTGGAGCCCAGGAACGTCACGCCTGCCGCGAGGATCGGTCAGGGGACGCCACCGGATCCCCTGGCCGGCCCCAGGTACGTGTCGGATTCTCGCCAGCGGACGCCCCCGCGCTGGTCGATCCTGGACGCATGCAGACAGGGACGCACTTCGACCGGGAGCACTGCGTGCGCGCCGTGCAGTCCAAGGACGCGCGGTTCGACGGGTGGTTCTTCACGGCCGTCCTGACCACCCGCATCTACTGCCGGCCCAGCTGCCCGGTCGTCCCGCCCAAGGCGGAGAACATGACCTTCTACCCGAGCGCGGCCGCCTGCCAGCAGGCCGGGTTCCGGGCCTGCAAGCGCTGCCGCCCCGACACCAGCCCCGGCTCGCCGGAGTGGAACCAGCGCGCCGACCTGGTGGCCCGGGCCATGCGGCTGATCGCCGACGGGGTGGTGGACCGCGAGGGCGTGCCCGGACTCGCCGCCCGCCTCGGCTACAGCACCCGGCAGGTGGAGCGGCAGCTGCTCGCCGAACTGGGCGCCGGCCCCCTCGCGCTGGCCCGTGCCCAGCGCGCCCAGACCGCCCGCCTCCTCGTGGAAACGACCCCGCTGCCCATGGCGGAGATCGCCTTCGCGGCCGGCTTCTCCTCCATCCGCACCTTCAACGACACCGTCCGCGAGGTCTTCGCCCTGTCCCCGAGCGAGCTGCGCGCCCGGGTGCCGAAGGGCCGGACCAGTGCCCCGGGCACCCCCGGGACCCTCACGCTGCGGCTGCCGTTCCGGGCCCCGCTCAACCCCGACAACCTCTTCGGTCACCTGGCCGCCACGGCCGTACCGGGCGTGGAGGAGTGGCGGGACGGCGCGTACCGGCGCACGCTGCGGCTGCCGTACGGGCACGGGATCGTCGCCCTCACCCCGAAACCCGACCACATCGCCTGCCGCCTCACGCTCAGCGACCTGCGTGATCTGACCGTGGCCGGCAGCCGCTGCCGGCGCCTGCTCGACCTGGACGCAGACCCGGTGGCGGTCGACGACCACCTGCGCACGGACCCGTTCCTCGCGCCCCTGGTCGACAAGGCGCCGGGTCGCCGGGTGCCGCGCACGGTCGACGAGGCCGAGTTCGCCGTCCGGGCCGTGCTCGGGCAGCAGGTCTCCACGGCCGCCGCCCGTACCCACGCGGCCCGCCTGGTCACCGCCCACGGCAAGCCGCTGGACGACCCCGAGGGCGGGCTCACCCACCTGTTCCCGTCCCCCGAGGCGCTGGCCGCCGTGGACCCGGAGACCCTGGCCATGCCCCGCACCCGGCGCACCACCTTCACCACCCTCGTCCGTCAACTGGCCGACGGCACACTCCACCTGGGTGTGGAGTCGGACTGGGCGGAAGCCCGCGCACGCCTGCTGGACCTGCCCGGCTTCGGTCCCTGGACGGTCGACGTCATCGCCATGCGCGCCCTCGGCGACCCCGACGCCTTCCTCGCCACCGACCTGGGAATCCGGCGCGCCGCAGGGGAGTTGGGCCTGCCCGCCACTCCGGCCGCGCTGACCGCCCGCGCCGAGGCCTGGCGCCCCTGGCGGGCCTACGCGGTCCAGTACCTGTGGGCGACCGACAGCCACCCGATCAACTTCCTTCCCGTGTAAGGATCTCCGCAAGATGAGCGACATGAGCGAGACGAAACGGCACACCGTCGTCGACAGCCCCTACGGCCCCCTCACCCTCGTCGCCGACGACGGCGTCCTGTGCGGCCTCTACATGGTCGGCCAGCGCCACCGCCCGCCGGAGGAGACCTTCGGCAGCCTCGACGACACCCCCTTCGCAGACGCCGAGAAGCAGCTGGCGGCCTACTTCGCCGCAGAGTTGACGGAGTTCACCCTCGAACTCCGTCTGAACGGCACCCCGTTCCAGCGCAGCGTCTGGGACCAGCTGACCCGTATCCCGTACGGCGAGACCCGCTCCTACGGCGAACTCGCCGAGGCCCTCGGCAACCCCGGGGCGTCCCGCGCGGTCGGCCTCGCCAACGGCAAGAACCCGATCGGCATCATCGTGCCCTGCCATCGCGTCGTCGGAGCGGGCGGCGACCTCACCGGCTACGGCGGCGGCCTGGACCGCAAGCGCCGCCTGCTGGACTTCGAGCGGGGGACGGCCCTGTTCTAGCGGTCAACCGGTGCAGCCGGAGATGCCGCCCAGCGGGCTGCAGTTGTTCGGGCGGTTCTTCCGTACCACGGTGTCGCTCAGCGTGACGGTGCCGGACGCCCTGAAGATGCCGCCTCCGTCGCCCGCGCTGTTGCCACTGACCGTGCTTCGGGCCAGGGTGGCCGTACCGGTGGCCTGGTACGACACCCGCCGACGCGTCCGTTCGAGCGAGCCCGTCTACTCACTGCCCTCCCGCAGGCTGCGCAGCAGCTTCGGCAGCGCCGTACCGATCGGTTCCCGTACGACCTCGTCGGCGAGCTCGTCGTACGGCGTCGGTTCGGCGTTCACGATGACGAGCCGTGCCCCGTGGTCGGCGGCGACACCCGCGAGCCCGGCCGCGGGCTGCACCTGGAGACTCGTCCCGACGGCGATGAACACCTGGCAGGCCTTGGTGATCGCCACGGCCTCGCCGAGCACGACGGGGTCGAGTCGTTCGCCGAACATCACGGTGGCGGACTTGAGGATGCCGCCGCACTCCTGGCACGCCGGGTCGTCCTCGCCGGCCTCGACCCGGGCAAGGGCGTCCTCCATGGGGCTGCGCGCGTGGCACTGCGTGCATACGACGCTGCGCGCAGTGCCGTGCAGTTCGAGCACTTTGCGGGCGGGCATGCCGGCCAGCTGGTGCAGTCCGTCCACGTTCTGCGTGATCACTCGGACAGGCACACCGGATCGCTCCAGCTCCGCCACGGCCAGATGCGCGGCGTTCGGCTCGGCCTGGAGGGCGCGGTTCCCGCGCCGCAGCTGCCACGATCGTCGCCGGATCTCCCGATCGCTCATGTAGTAGTCGTACGTGACGAGCTTCTCGGCCTCGGGGTCCTGCCGCCACAACCCGTTGGGACCGCGATAATCAGGGATTCCGGAATCGGTCGAGATACCTGCGCCACTGAGAATGGCTACGAGAGGCCTGTCCATGGGCCGAGACTAGGACGCCTGTTCGTGCGGAGCGAATGGGTTTCGGGGCGTGGCCTCGAATCGGCCCGACGGCAACAATGTGCTGCCTCTGACGGTCTGAGCACGTGCCTTGTGGGATCTTCGCGGTGGTCAACCCGGCGCTGCAGTCCGAACATCCGTGGTCCGGCGGATCGCCGTCACCACCGCCTGCAGGCTGGTCAGCCAGATGGCGGCGTCGACGGCGTAGTACGGCAGCGGGTCGGTCGCCCGGCCGCCCGAGGAGGCGAACACATCGGCGATGACGGTGCGGTCCGTCGGCGTGCTCGGGGCCGGGGGCTCGACGGGCGCGGGGCGTCGCTTCTCGGAGCGCAGGTCGTACATCAGGGGCAGCGCAGTCAGCCGGAGACGGTGGGCGGCGTCGCGCAGGTGCGTGGCGCTGACCGGCCAGGCCGCCAGCGCGCCCGGGGGACAGTGGTTGACCAGGCTCTGCCCCGTGGTGACCACCTGGTTCCCGGCAAGCAGGATGGCCATCCAGTCCTCGTCGGCGGGGTGCGTCGGGTCCGGGTCACCGCGCTCGGTGGCGTACTGCGCGTAGCTGGCCTCCGCGAACACCTGGGCGCGGCGGGTCCCGGCCAGCGCGGCGCCGGTCGTACTGTCTCCGGTGATGGCCTCGACGGTCTCGGTGACGGCCCGGGTGCTCTGGTCCAGCAGCCGCGAGCAGGCCCGCCGCAGCTCCCCGGCGCCGCCTTGCGGCCAGGCCAGCAGCCCGACCAGGGCGCCGGTGAGGCCGCCGATGAGGACGTCCGTGAACCGGACGGCGGCCAGCCCCGCCCTGGCGGGATCGAGCTGGGCGAAGGCGGCGGCCGCGGCGATCGTGGAGAACGCCTGGCCCCAGCCCAGGCCGAGCACGGGCTTCGCGGAGAACGCCAGGAGGTACAGAGGCGGCAACACGACCGCGTACACCGCCACGTGGTCGCCCACGGAGTACAGCATCACAGCTACCACGGCGGCGCCCGCGAGGGTCCCGCTGAATGCCGGCCACAGCGCCGTACGGGTGCCCGTGGCGCTGGTCCCCATCACGGTGATGGTGGCCAGCAGTGCCCAGATGCCGTGGCCCAGGCCGAGCACGCCCACGATCAGCCGGGCGGCCGCCAGGGCCAGCGCGATCCGGACGGCGTTCTGGAAGTACACCGACCGGGGTGTGAGCTGGGCCTGCAGGCGGCGCGCGTAGAGCGAGAGCGTAGGACGCCCCGCGTACCAGAACGGGCCCGGCCGCTCGGCGGGCGGCGTCGCGTCCGCGGGCACGGGCGCGCCGAGCGCGATGCGCACCGCCGTGACCAGGAAGGTTCCGGTGTGTGCGATGTCCAGGGCGATCGCGCCGCCGCGCACCACGGCCGCGCTGTTCGGGTACCACATCGCCGGGCGGACACGGTTGGCCTCGAAGTCCGCCGCGGCGGCGGTGTACGGAGCGTCGGAAGGCGCCGGGCCCCGGCCGGACAGCCCGAGCGCGACGTCGTGGCATGCGGTGGCCGACGCTTGCAGCAGCCGGGCCGCCGCGGGGTCACGGGTGCCGGGGGCATCGCGGGCGTCCTGTTCCAACTGCCGTGTCTGGGCCAGCAGATGACGCAGGTAGGCGGCGCCTTGGCACAGCGCCCGGTCCCGCGCCGACGCCGACGTCGGGCGCTCGTCGTCCGGCACCAGGCTCAGCCGCAGCTCCTGCGACGCCGTCATCAGTTGATCCGGGCTGTCGAACGGTGGTGGCCGCGGCTCCGCCGCGAGCGCCCGCAGCGCCCCGGACGCCAGCGCCGCGGCGTGCGCCAGCCGGTCCGCGTACCGTCCCGGCGGGGGATCCGGCAGCAGCCACCTCTCCGCCGCCGCCATCAGCACCACTCCGGTCGCCAGCCCGGCCAGGCGCGCCCCCAGCGTCGCGGGTGCGTACGGCGGAAAGCACGCCAGGATGTAGAACGCCTGCAGGCCGCCTGTCAGCCCACCCAGTCGGGGCGCGCCCACCCCCGCGTACGTCACCAGGAAGCCCACCACGAACATCCCGAGGGCCGCCGTCCACGAGTGCACCCCGAGCACGGTGCCCAGGGTGACCAGCGCGGCCGCGAGCGGCAGCACCGCCAGCAGCGTGCGGGCGCGCTCACGCGGCGTACCCGGGACGAAGGACATCCCGCCGGTGGCGATCGCGCCGAACAGCGCGTAGATCGCCGCGACATGGTTCCCCAGGCCGTAGCGGAACGCGTAGAACCCCGTGCACGCCACGAGCGCCACCCGCGCCGCACGCCGCACCGCCCGCAGGCCAGGATCACGGGCCCGCAGCCATTCCAGCCCACCGCGACGGCGCACCCGCGGCCTCCTCGTCGACCGTGCGGAGAAACGTCCGCTTCCCCGTTCACGCTAGGCCGGGCGGGTACGCCCGGCCACCGCACCCGGGGCCGGTCAAGCGAGAGGAGCCCACGGCTTGACGTCGAATCCGCCCCTGCTCGTGCATGCCCCACGGCCGGGATGCGAGGCGGTGTAGGCAGGGGCAATGTTGGTGATGGGGGCGATGGTGTCTCCCTGTGCGAGCGCTTGGCCACCCTCGAAGCGATCTCGGCAGGAGGTTCTGACGATGACTGCAGCGACAGGTGCGACCCAGCCGGCTCACCCTGAGCGCCCGGGCGCGACGGACGGGGTGTGCAGCGAGTTCACCGTCTTCACCAAGATCAAGCCGGGACATGCGGACGCGCTGCGTGACACTCTCACCGAGATGGCCGAGGCGGCGGCAGGTGGGGGGGGCCGCGCGGCGATTCTTCGATCACTTTCTTCAGGCAGTCGTCGAAGTGCGGATCGTCGTCTTCGACGTCCGGCGTGTAGCGAACGAACTGTGCTGCCAGCGCTGTTGCTCTCAGTCCTCTAGTTCGGCGATCCAGCGCAGGGCGCGCAGGCCCGGCAGGAAGCAGTACTCGCCGCCGCGGGTGACCACGAAGCTGGGCAGGTTCCGCAGACGGCGCCTGACCCGGACGCCCCTGGTCAACCTGCTCCTGTCGACCACGGTCGAGTGGCCCGAGCAACTCTCGCCGTACGTCACGGTTGCTGAACTGCGGTTGCCGCAGCAGGACATCTCCGGCCCGGACAATCTGGCGAAGATGGACGCACTGTCCTTCACGCCCTGGCGGGTCACCGCCGAGCATGCGCCCCTGGGCAACATCATGCGGGCTCGCAAAGAGGTCTACCGGCACTCCTCCATCGAGCGCCACAAGCTCAACCAGCAGCCGCGCACGGAGCCGCGCAGCGCCGACGAGGTACTTCCGGACCCAGCAGCCTCCGAGTGATCCCTGGGCTGTCCCAGGGCGAGGACCGGACGGACGCAGCCGCGCCTACTGCCGTGCCCGCATGCCGAGTTCGGCCAGGTGGGCGAGGACGGGGAGGGCCGCGGCGATGGTCTGCTGCTCCTCGGGCGTCAACTCGCCGATCAGGGGCCGCAGATGACGGGCCCGGTCCTCGTGTCGGGCCTGGCCGATCTTCCGGCCCTCGTCGGTGATGTGCACGAGGACGGCGCGGCCGTCGGTCGGGTCGGGGCGGCGTTCCACGAGTCCGTCCCGTTCGAGCCGGGTCACCAGCTGGGTGATGCCCGGCTGGCTCAACTGCTCCGTTCTGACCAGGTCCGTCAGCCGTGTCGGACCGCTGAACGCCAGCGTGTCCAGCACCGACAGCGTCGTGAACGACAGCTTCTGCACGGAGGCGAGCCGGATGTAGAAGCGGTTGAAGTTCTCGATCGCCCTGGTGAGGTCGTCGACGTCCAAGTCGGCTTCCTGGCTGGTGTTCTGAGGAGTGGTCACCCTGGAAATGTATCGCATGCTTATATAAGGTCGTGATGCACCACGTCCCCGCCCCGCGGTGATGTGTGGTCCGGCATCGCACCTCGGCGCAACGGCGCGTCAACCACCCAGCAGCGCAAGGTGAGGGACACATCTATGACTGTGCGCATCGGCATCAACGGTTTTGGACGCATCGGCCGCAACGTCTTCCGCGCGATGGCCGCGCGGGGCCCGGAGTTGGAGATCGTCGCCGTCAACGACCTCGGTGACGTCGACACCATGGCCCATCTGCTGGCCTTCGACTCGATCCTGGGCCGCTTCCCCGAGGAGATCGCCGCCGAGCCGGGCGCGATCCGTGTGGGCAGCCGGACGATCAAGGTGCTCGCCGAACGCGACCCGGGCGCCCTGCCCTGGGGCGATCTCGGCGTGGACATCGTCATCGAGTCCACCGGCATCTTCACCGACGCCGCCCGGGCGCGCGCCCACGTCGACGGCGGTGCGAAGAAGGTCATCATCGCGGCCCCGGCCAGCGGTGAGGACATCACGGTCGTGCTCGGAGTCAACGAGGACGCCTACGACCCGGAGCGCCACACGATCATCTCCAACGCCTCCTGCACCACCAACTGCCTCGCCGTGCTGGCCAAGGTGCTGCACGAGAGCGTCGGTATCGAGGCGGGCATGATGACCACCGTCCACGCCTACACCCAGGACCAGAACCTCCAGGACGCTCCGCACAAGGACCTGCGCCGTGCGCGCGCCGCGGGCCTGAACATCGTGCCGACCTCCAGCGGCGCCGCCAAGGCCATCGGCCTGGTGCTGCCGGAACTCGCCGGCCGTCTGGACGCGTTCGCCCTGCGCGTGCCCGTGCCCACCGGCTCGGTCACCGACCTGACGGTGACCCCGAGCCGGCGCACTTCCGTGGCCGAGGTGAAGGAGGCGTACGCGGCGGCCGCGGCCGGTGCCTACAAGGGCCTGCTGTCGTACACCGAGGCGCCCCTCGTCAGCACCGACATCGTGGGCGACCCCGCCTCCTGCGTCTTCGACGCCGAACTGACCCGCGTCACCGACCAGCAGGTCAAGGTCGTCGGCTGGTACGACAACGAGTGGGGTTACTCGAACCGTCTCATCGACCTCGCCCTGCTGGTCGGCGCCACCCTCTGACGGCCGGCCACCGACGCCACCGCCGTCGGCCTTCCCGCGTGCCGGGCGGGACACGTCTCACGCCCCTTCGGACCATGCCACCAGGCCATGTCACAAGGACGGGAACCCATGACGTACGTGACCGGGGAATACACGGACTGCTCGCCCCTGCTCGACGACCGCGAGGCGCTCGACGGCTTCTTCGAGGAGCACGGCTACCTGTATCTGCGCGGCGTCCTCGACCGCGCCCTCGTCCGGACCGCCGCCGAGCAGATGCTGGAGGGCCTGATCGCGCTGGGTGCGGCGGATCCGAAGGCCACGCTGGACGACGCCAGCATCGACTCCTTCGAGGAGGTCGACGAGGTGGCCATGCACAAGTACGTGAAGTACGACGAGTTCTGGAACCACCCCTCGACCCTCAGGGTGTTCGAGCAGGTCTTCGGTGAGCCCGTCTTCGTCTTCCGCTCCACGACCATCCGCTACTACCCCTCGGCCGCGGGCGCGGAGAACCCGTCCTTCGCCCACCTGACGCCGTTCCACCAGGACGGCTTCTACATAGGCCCCAACAAGGACTTCCGCCCCACCTGGATACCGCTCATCGCCACGACAAAGGAGTCCGGCGGGGTCGCGCTCGTGGACGGCAGCCACCGGCGCGGCCCGCGCGAGCACGTCGTGCACGAGTCCTTCCGCAGGTTCGGCCACCCGGTGCGCGGCATACCCGCCGACCTGATGGGTGCGGACGAGATCCTGCTGCACTCCGCCATGGAGCCGGGCGACGTCCTGTTCCTGCACGCCTACACCTGCCACAGGTCGGTCCCGAACCTGTCCTCCCCGCCCGTCATGCGGATGTCGATGGACACCCGCGTGCAGCCGGCCGCGGCGGAGCGCGGCTTCAACGCGCTGACCCCGTGGACGGAGTCGGCGAAGGACCCCGCCAAGGGAATCATGTCCAAGATCACCGGAACCCCCAGCTCGGCTGAATAGATGACTCATCGCGAAGCACCCCCCACCGGCGCTCCCGGAACCCAGGAGCAGCCGTCCCCGCAGGAAGCCGACAAGGCCGCCGGCTTGTCCACGACCGCACTGGTCGTGGTGCTCACCGGATTCGCCCTGTCCATCGTCGACTTCTTCATCGTCAACGTGGCGCTGACCACGATCGGCCACGACCTGAACGGCGGAGAGACCGCACTGGAGCTGGTGGTGTCCGGCTACGGCATCGCCTACGCGCTCGGGCTGGTGCTCGGCGGGCGCCTGGGCGACGCCTACGGCAGACGCCGGCTCTTCGTGTGGGGCCTGATCGCCTTCACCCTCAGCTCCGCGCTGTGCGGTGTGGCCCCGAGCGTCGGCTTCCTCATCGCCGCCCGGCTCCTGCAGGGCGCGGCCGCGGCCATGCTCGTACCGCAGGTCCTCGCGACCATCCAGGCTGCCACCGAGGGCCAGGCCCGCGCCCGCGCCATCAGCCTCTACGGCGCGACCGCGGGACTCGCTGCGGTGGCCGGGCAGATCCTCGGCGGACTGCTGGTCTCGCTGGACATCGCCGGGGTCGGCTGGCGGTCGGTCTTCCTGATCAACGTGCCCGTCGGGGTGGCCGCGCTGCTGGCCGTGCGGCACATGCCGGACACCAGGGCCGAGCGCAGGCCGGGCTTCGACCTGACCGGCACCCTGCTGTTCGGGGTGGCCCTGGTCTGCGTCCTGCTGGTGATCGTAGAGGGGCAGGCGCTGGGCTGGCCGCTGTGGCTGTGGGCGCTGCCCGTGGTCGCGGCCGCCGCGGTGGTGGCGCTGTTCCGGGTCGAGCGGCGGCTGGAGGCGGAAGGCGGTTCACCGCTGTTGCCTCCGTCGGTCCTCTCGCAGTCCGGGATGCGCCGGGGGTTGCTCGCGATGGTGCCGTTCTCGATCGGGTTCGGCAGCTTCATGTTCGTCTACGCCCTGGTCGCCCAGGACGACTTCGGTCTGGGCGGTCTGGGCTCGGGAGCGGTGCTGTCCCCGTTCGCCTCCGCCTTCTTCGTGGTCGCGCTGTTCACCCCGAAGATCGCGGCGGTCCTCGGCCGGCGCATCGTGACCCTCGGGGCCACCGTCCAGGGAGCCGGACTGCTGCTGATGGCGCTGCTGATCGGGGTCACCTGGCCGGACGTCCCGGTGGTCCTGGTCCTGGCCGTGCTGGCCCTCACCGGCGTCGGACAGGCGCTGATCGGGCCCACCCTGTTCCGGATGATCCTCGCCGACGTCCCGCCGGCCCAGGCCGGCATGGGCAGCGGTGTGCTGGTCACCAGTCAGCAGACGGCCACCGCCCTGGGCGCGACCGTGGGCGGCACCCTCTATCTCGCCCTGGGCGACTCGATGGGCCACTCCTCGGCCGCGGTGATCGTCCTCGCCCTGCTCGCCGTCTTCTCGGTGACCATCTTCGCCATCAGCCTCAGACTGCCCGACCCCGCCTGAACCACCGGTGGCCTCCGTCCGGCTCCCCACGGGGTGGAGGCCACCGGGTCCAGGGCGTACGCCCGCCCCGCACAGCCCCTCCGGGCCGCAAGGACGCGGCCCGTGCCTTGCCCGCCCCACAGGATGCGAGGAACGGACGGTCCCGTGCACCTACACCCCAGAACGGCCGTGGTCACCGGCGCGGCGAGCGGTATCGGCCTCGCCCTCACCGCCCGCCTCACCCGGTCCGGAGCCGAGGTGGTCATGGCGGACATCCAGGGCGCCGCCCTGCACCGCCGAGCCGCCGAACTCACCGCGCGCGGCGCGCGGGTACGCGCCGAGACCGTGGATCTCACCGACCCCCACGCGGTGACGGCCCTGGCCGAGACGGCGTACGACACGCTCGGCGAGATCGACGTGGTCTGCAACAACGCCGGTGTCGTCGGCCCCGTGGGGATGCCGCTGTGGTCCGTGCCGCTGGACCGGATGCGCGAGGTGTTCGAGGTGAACCACTGGGCGCACGTCCATGTCGCCCGCGCCTTCGTGCCCCGGCTGCTGGCGAGCGGCCGGCCCGCGCACCTGGTGCACACCGCCTCCATGTCGGCGTTCGCCGTGGGCAGCGGCAGCGCGGCCTACGCCGCCTCCAAGCACGCCGATCTCGCCGTGGCCCGCAGCCTGCGGGCCGACCTCGCCGGGACCCCCGTACGGGTCTCGGTGCTCTGCCCCGGCCGGGTCGACACGCCGATGGTCCGCGGGCTCGCCGCGCCACGGGACGCGACCGGCGACACGACGGTCTCCGCCGAGCTGGTGGCCGAGACCGTGTGGGACGCGCTGGGCTCCGACCGCTTCTACCTGTTCACGAACGCCGACGCGCCCACCCGGCTGCGCGACCAGTTCGACGACGTACGGCGCCACCTGACCTCACCTGTCCACCCCACGCAGGAGACGCTGTGGAACGCTCTGGAACAGACCCCTTAGCCGACGGCGGGTCAGGCCCCGCCGACCCCGCCGGCACTGTCGACCTCGAGACGGTGCGGGCGAAGTACCGCGCGGAGCGCGACAAGCGCCTGACGGCGGCCGTCGGCCGGACGTACCGGTCCGCGCGCGGGGAGCTGTCCCGCTACGCCGCAGACCCCCGCGGCGAGCCGGGCGACCGGGATCCCGTCACCGACGAGGTCGACGTCGCCGTCGTCGGCGCCGGCATCGGCGGTCTGCTGGTGGGCGCACGGCTCCGCGAGACGTGCGGCTTCGAGCGGATCCGTCTGATCGACGCGGCCGGTGACGTGGGCGGGACCTGGTACTGGAACCGGTTCCCCGGGCTCCGGTGCGACGTCGAGAGCTACGTCTACATGCCGCTGCTCGAAGAGCTGGGCACCGTGCCGACCGAGAAGTACGTGACCGGCGCCGAGATCCTCGCGCACTGCCAGGCCGTCGCCCGGCACTACGGCCTCTACCGGGACGCGCTGCTGCAGACCTCGGTCACCGAGCTGCGCTGGGACGAGGACACGGCGCACTGGCTGGTGCGCACCGACCGCGGCGACCGCTTCCGGGCCCGGTACGTCTGCATGGCGATCGGCTCGCTGCACCGGCCCAAACTCCCCTCCGTCGAGGGCATCGAGACCTTCCGCGGGCACTCCTTCCACGCCGCCCGCTGGGACTACGGCTACACCGGCGGGGGAGTCCCGGGCAGCCTCGCGCAGCTCCGGGACAAGCGGGTCGGGATCGTCGGGACGGGCGCGACGGCCGTCCAGGTGATCCCGCACCTGGCCGAGGCGGCCGCGCACACCTACGTCTTCCAGCGCACCCCGCCCGCGGTGGGCGTACGGGCCAACCGGCCCACCGACCCGGACTGGGCGAAGGGGCTCGAACCGGGCTGGCAGCAGCGGCGCATGGACAACTTCCACGCGCTGACCTCGGGAGCCGCCGCGGAGGAGGACCTCGTCGCGGACGGCTGGACGGAGATCACCGCCAGTCTCGCGGCGATCCTGCCGAAGTCCGCCGGGACCAGCCCCGAGGACGCGGCCGGCGCCGTCGAGCACGCCGACTTCCGCAAGATGGAGGAGCTGCGGGCCCGTGTCGACGCCGTCGTGCACGACCCCGCCACCGCGGCCGCCCTGAAGCCGTACTACCGGCTGTTCTGCAAGCGGCCCTGTTTCCACGACGGTTACCTGGAGACCTTCAACCGGCCCGACGTCACCCTGGTGGACACCGAGGGCCGCGGTGTCGAGCGGCTCACCGAGCACGCCGTGGTCGCGGGCGGCCGGGAGTACCCGGTGGACTGTCTGGTCTTCGCCTCGGGCTACGAGTCCGAGTACGCGGTGCCGTACACCGCGCGGGCCGGTTACGAGGTCGTGGGGCGGGACGGGCTGCGGCTGTCGGAGAAGTGGGCGGACGGGGCGCGAACGCTGCACGGACTGATGGTGAATCGTTTCCCCAACTGCTTCGTCCTCTCCAAGGTCCAGTCGGGCCTGCATGTCAACGTCCCGTACATGCTGGGCGAGCAGAGCCGGCACGTCGCCCACGTCCTCAAGGCCGTCCAGGACCGGGGCCGGCACGTCGTGGAGGCCTCCACCACGGGCGAGAAGGAGTGGGGCGAGGAGATCCTCCGGCTCGCGCACCGCAACCTCGACTACGCCGAGTCGTGCACCCCGGGCCTGTTCAACAACGAGGGCCGCCCGAGCGAGCTGCACGTCCTGGGCGGCAGCTACGGCGGCGGCTCGGTGGAGTTCGTGAACGTCCTGCGCACCTGGCGCGAGGCCGGTGACCTCGCCCATCTCGAACTGAGCGACTGACCCACCCGTCCACGCAGCAATCACGCAGCATCCATGAAGGGGGACGCAAGACCATGGACGTCTCGCCGATACCAGGCTCCTCCGTCGGAGCCGTCGTGCACGGTGCCGACATCACCCCGGACCTCGACGACACCACCGTCGAGCGGATCTGGGCCGCACTCGACCGGCACCTGGTTCTGGTCTTCCGCGGCCACCGGGACCCCTCGAACGACGCACTGCTCGGCTTCGGGCGCCGCTTCGGGCACATCCCCAAGACCGGGCTCACCACCGGCGCCAGCCCCGACCACAACGAGATCCTGATCATCTCCAACATCGTGGAGAACGGACGGAAGATCGGCGTCGGCGACGCCGGCTGGATGGACTGGCACACCGACTACTCCTTTCGGCCCCGGGTGTCCCGGATCGGCTTCCTCGCGGCCGTGGAACTCCCCGTCTCCGGCGGCGGACAGACCCTGTTCACCGACATGTACGCCGTCTACGACTCCCTGCCCGCGCAGCTGCGCCGACGGCTGCACACCTACCGGGCCCGGCACGCCCTGCGCTCCGGCTACGAGGAGACCATCGAGGAGAGCTTCCAGGGCGAGGTGTCCCTCGCCGGCCCCGAGGGCGGCACCGGACCGGCCGACGCCACCGTGATCCTGCCCGAGGACGGCACCTCCACCGTCCACCCGATGATCGCCCGCAACCCGCGCACCGGCCGCCACGCCGTCTACGTCAACTCGCTCAACACCAAGCGCGTCCTCGAACTCGACCCCACCGCCAGCAAGGAACTGCTCCAGGACCTGTGCGGCTACGCCGGCGCCCCCGGGTTGACCTACGCCCACACCTGGCAGCCCGGCGACATCGTCATGTGGGACCAGCTCGGCACCATCCACGCGAAGACGCCCTTCGACCCGGCGGACCGGCGCATCCTGCGCAAGGTGGTGGCCATCTTCGACGACCCGGTGGAGCCCTGGCGAGCGGAGGCCATGGCGTGACCGTCACCCCCGCGAGCCTGCACCGCGGCCGGGACGTCACCACACCCGGACTGCGCACCGCCCTTGACCTGCTCGACCGCCGGACCCGCCACCAGGCCGCCTACCACCTCGGCTGGATCACCGCCGCAGGCGCGCCGACCGCGGCCGACGGCGGCAAGGCCGTACGTCCCGCCCTCGCCCTGCTGTCGGCCGAAGCGGTCGGCGCGCGGCCCGAGACCGCGCTGCCCGGCGCGGTCGCCGTCGAGCTGGTGCACAACTTCTCCCTGCTGCACGACGACCTGATGGACGGTGACGAGGAGCGCCGCCACCGCCGTACCGTCTGGTCGCTGTGGGGCGCCTCCAGCGCGATCCTCACCGGTGACGCGCTGCTGGCCCTCGCCCAGGAGGTGCTGCTCGACTGCGGGCTGCCCACCGCGGCGGCCGCGGCCGGACTCCTCGCCCGCACCACGCGCCGGCTGATCCACGGTCAGGTCCAGGACATGGCCTTCGAACAGCGCCGGCACGTGACGGTCGAGGAGTGTCTGGAGATGGCCGGCGGCAAGACCGGCGCGCTGCTGGCGGCGAGCGCCGCGATCGGTGCCCTGCTGGCCGGGGCACCGCAGCCCGCCGTGGACGCCCTCGGGCTCTACGGCGAGCAGGTCGGCCTCGCCTTCCAGCTCACCGACGACGTCCTCGGCATCTGGGGCGACCCGGCCACCACCGGCAAGTCGGTCCACTCCGATCTGCGCGCCCGCAAGAAGTCCCTCCCGGTCGCCTACGCGCTCAACCAGGGCGGCACCCTCGGCGTCGAACTGGCCACGTGGCTGGCCGCACCCGGCGACCCCGACCCGGCCGAGCTGCGCCGCGCGGCCGGCCTGATCGAGGCCGCCGGCGGCCTCGCCTGGGCCCAGGCCGAGGCGGCCCGCCGGATGGCGCTGGGCGAGGCGGCGCTGCGCGGCGCCGGTCTGGACGCCGGTGCGTGCGAGGAGTTGCTCGCGGTCGGGCGGTTCATCGTCCGCCGCGAGGTGTGAGAAGTCCGGCCGGACCAGTCCCCGTAAGAGATCTGTCAGCACTGTCGAGGACCGTGAGGGACACGGGCCGAGGCCCCGCCGCCACCCCCGAGGGCGACGGTGCCGGCAGTCGGACCCCGGCTCCGCGGGCAGCGTCGCCCCGGAGCCTCCCTCCCGCCGTGGGCGACGTGGCCCGCGGTCCCCCCCACCCGTCCGCATCCGCCGTAGGACAGCGCCGCCCGGCCGTCCTCCCGGGGGACATGACCCGCCGCCCCACGCCACCGCCGTCTTCCCCAGCGCCCCACCACGGAGATCACCATGCCGCAGAACGTCGACTTCCGAATACCGCTGCCCGGCCGGCAGAGCCCCGACCACGGCCGTGCCGAGGCCCACCAGTTGGAGTGGCCGCGTTCCCTGGGCCTCATCACCACCGAGGCCGCCGCCGCCCGTCATCTGCGCGGTGCCTACGCCGACCTGGCCTCGCGTTTCTACCCGCACACCACCGGCGCCGACCTGGACCTGGGCGTCGACCTGATGTCGTGGTTCTTCCTCTTCGACGACCTCTTCGACGGACCGCGCGGCGAGGACCCGGAGGAGACCCGCAGCCTCACCGACGCGGTGGCGGCCGCCCTCGACGGCCCGCTGCCCGCCACCGCACCGCCCATCGCGCACGGCTTCGCCGACATCTGGCGCCGCAGCTGCGCGGGCATGTCCCCCTCCTGGTGCGCACGCAGCGCACGGCACTGGCGCAACTACTTCACCGGATACGTCGACGAGGCCCTCAGCCGCTTCCACGACACCCCCTACGACTGCGCCGCCCAGTACCTGGCCGTACGCCGGCAGACCATTGGCGTCCAGCCCACCGTGGACATGGCCGAGGCCGCCGGGCACTTCGAGGTGCCCCAGCGGGTCTTCGACAGCGCGGTGCTCTCCGCGATGCTGCAGATCGCCGTCGACGTGAACCTGATGTTCAACGACATCGCGTCACTGGAGAAGGAGGAGGCCCGGGGCGAGCGGAACAACCTGGTCTTCATCCTGCAGCGGGAACACGGGTGGCCGAAGGGCCGCAGCATCGCGCACCTCCAGGACGAGGTGCACGCCCGCCTCTCCCAGTACCTGCTGCTGGAGACCTGCCTGTCCAAGGTGTGCGACATCTACGACCTCGACGCCGCCGAGCGCGAGGCCGTGGAGCGGTACCGCACCGACGCCGTGCGCACGGTGATCCGCGGCTCCTACGACTGGCACCGCTCCTCGGGCCGCTACGACGCCGAGTTCGCGGTGGCCGCAAGCGTCCAGGGCTACCTCGAAGAACTCGGCAGCAGCCGCTAGACCCCCCAACCACCCACCCGATGTGAGGTTGCGATGCCCCAGCAGACCTACAGCGCCGGGACGGCCCCCGGGGCGGTCCCGGTCGTCGGCCACGCCCTGCAGATGATGCGCCAGCCCGTCCGCTTCATGTCCTCGCTGGCCGCCCACGGCGACCTGGTGAAGATCAAGATCGGTCCGACCTCCGCCTACGTCCCCTGCCACCCCGGACTGCTGCGCGACGTGCTGACCAACGACCGCACCTACGACAAGGGCGGCGTCTTCTACGATCGGGCCCGTGACATCGCCGGAAACGGTCTGGTCACCTGCCCGTTCAAGGACCACCGCCGACAGCGCCGGCTGATGCAGTCGGCCTTCCAGCGCTCCCAGCTCAAGCGCTACGCCACCGCCATGCACGCCGAGATCGAGGCCACCTCCGGCCGTTGGCACGACGGCATGGTCGTCGACGCCTTCCAGGAGCTGTACGGCATGGCCCTGCGCACGGTGGCCCGCACCCTGTACTCCACACCCGTCAGCAAGGAACTCGCCGACGGCGTGGAGCGCGCCTTCGACACCGTCCTCAACGGGCTGTTCCGGCAGATGTTCCTGCCCCGCTTCCTGCGCCGTCTGCCCACCCCGGCCAACCGCCGCTACCGCCGCAACCTGGACTACCTGCACACGACCACCCAGCAGCTCATCGACGACTACCGCCGCGACGACGCCGAACACGACGACCTGCTCTCCGCCCTGCTCGCCTCGCGCGACGAGGACGGCAGCCGGCTGGACGACACCGAGATCCACGACCAGGTCATCACCGTCATGGCGGCCGGCACCGAGACCGTCGCCGGCACCCTCACCTGGATCTTCCACCTGCTCTCCCAGCACCCCGACATCGAGGCCGCGCTGTACGAGGAGATCGACACCGTCCTCGGCGGCCGGGCACCGCAGTGGGACGACCTGCCGAACCTCTCGCTGACCGACCGGATCATCAGCGAGACCCTCCGACTGCATCCGCCGGCCTGGCTGTTCACCCGGCTCACCGCCGCAGACACCGAACTGGCGGGCCGGCAGCTGCCGAAGGGGACCACCATCGTCTTCAGCCCCGCAGCGGTGGCGCTGAACGAGGAGGCCTACCCCGACGAGCACCGCTTCGACCCCGACCGCTGGCTGCCCGACCGGGTCAACCCGCTCGCCCGGCAGGCGTTCATGCCGTTCGGCACCGGTGCCCGCAAGTGCATCGGCGACCTGTACGCCCGCACCGAGGCCACCCTCGGCCTCGCCACCATCCTCAGCAAGTGGCGGATCACCTGCGAGCCCGACGCCGACGTCCGGCCGGTCCCACTGGCCACCGTCTACCACCCCCGCAGGCTGCGGCTGCGCATCAACACCCGCAGCGCGCGCCCCACGGCGGGAGCGGTCCCCGCGCCCCGCTTCGGCGGGGGTGACACCGAGTGAGCGGGGCCGGGAAGGTCGTCCTGGCCCAGCCGCGCGGCTTCTGCGCCGGTGTACGGCGGGCGATCGGCATCGTGGAGCGGGCCCTGGACCTGCACGGCGCACCGGTGTACGTGCGCAAGGAGATCGTGCACAACCACTACATCGTCTCCGAACTGGAGAAGCGCGGCGCGGTCTTCGTGGACAGCGAGGAGGACGTCCCGCACGGCGCCGTGTGCGTCTTCTCCGCGCACGGCGTCTCCCCGGCGGTCCGGGCCGGCGCGGACCGGCGCCGGTTGGAGGTCATCGACGCCACCTGCCCGCTGGTGGCCAAGGTGCACCAGGAGGCTCTGCGCTTCGCCCGCGACGGCCGCACCATCCTGCTGGTCGGCCACGCCGGCCACGAGGAGGTCGACGGCGTCCTCGGCGAGGCGCCCGAACACACCGTCGTGGTAGGGACGGTGGAGGACGTGGCCCGGCTCGACCTGCCGGACGACACCCCGGTGGCCTTCCTCACCCAGACCACCCTGTCCTTCGACGAGACCGCCAAGGTGGTCGAAGCGCTCCGCGCGCGATTCCGGGACATCGTCGCCCCCGGTGGCGACGACATCTGCTACGCGAGCCAGAACCGGCAGAACGCGGTGAAGGACCTGGCACGCCGTCACGACCTCGTCCTCGTCGTGGGATCCGGCAACTCCAGCAACTCGCTGCGCATGGTCGAGGTGGCGCGCGAGCACGGCTGCCGGGCCCATCTCGTCCCCGACCGGGACCACTTCCGGGAGGCCTGGCTGGACGGCGTGGCGAGCATCGGCGTCAGCGCCGGGGCCAGCGCGCCCGAGGTCCTCGTCCGCGGACTGCTGGCCCTGCTGGCGGAACTCGGGTACGGGGACGTCGAGTTGCAGCAGGCGATGCCCGAGGACGTGGTCTTCGCCATGCCGGCCCGGCTGGCCGACCCGGTCACCGGCCGGATCCCGCGCACCCCGCTGGCCGACGAGGCGCAGGTGCGATGAACCGATGGACACAGCAGAGGAGACACGCGTGACGACGAAGACACGCGCGCCGGAGACCGGCAACGAGAAGAGCCCAGTCGAGGGGTTAGGGGGCCCCGAGGATCTGCGGGCCATGTCCGCGCAGCAGGTCGACCGGCTCGTACCGGAGATCCGGCGGCTGCTGGTGGACACCGTCACCCGCACCGGCGGACACCTCGGCCCCAACCTCGGGGTCGTCGAACTGTCCGTCGCCCTGCACCGCGTGTTCGAGTCCCCCCGCGACCGCATCCTGTGGGACACCGGCCACCAGGCCTACGTCCACAAGATCCTCACCGGCCGGGCCGGCGCCCTCGGCTCGCTCCGGCAGCGCGGCGGGCTGTCCGGCTACCCGTGCCGGGCCGAGTCCCCGCACGACGTCATCGAGAACTCGCACGCCTCCACCGTGCTGTCCTGGGCGGCCGGCGCGGCCCGAGCGTACCGGCTGCGCGGGGACACGCACCGCGCCGTGGTGGCCGTCCTCGGGGACGGGGCGCTCACCGGGGGCATGGCATGGGAGGCGCTGAACAACATCGCGACCGCCCCCGGCCACCCGGTGATCGTGGTGCTCAACGACAACACCCGTTCCTACGGCCCCACCACCGGCGGCATCGCCGAGCACCTGGCCGCGCTGCGCACCGAGACCACCCCGGAGTGCCTCTTCGAGACCCTGGGCCTCGCCTACCTGGGCCCCGTGGACGGGCACGACATCACGGCCGTGGAGGCGGCCCTGCGCCGGGCGCGGGAGCTCGGCCGGTCCGTCGTCGTGCACTGCGTCACCGAGAAGGGCCGCGGCCACGCCCCGGCCGAACAGGACGAGGCGGACCGGCAGCACGCCGTGCGTCCGCTGCGCTCCGGCCGGCCGAGCGGTGACGGTTCGCCCTCCTGGACCGCCGTGTTCGGCCGGGAACTGGCCGAACTCGGCACACAGCGGCCGCATCTGGTGGCCGTCACCGCGGCCATGCTCCACCCGACCGGCCTGACCGAGTTCGCCGCCCGCCACCCGGAGCGCACCCTCGACGTGGGCATCGCCGAACAGCACGCGGTCACCGCCGCCGCGGGCCTGGCCCTGGGCGGGATGCACCCGGTGGTGGCGATCTACGCCACCTTCCTCAACCGCGCCTTCGACCAGCTGCTCATGGACGCGGCCCTGCACCGCGCCCCGGTCACCCTGGTGCTGGACCGGGCGGGCGTCACCGGCGACGACGGACCCTCGCACAACGGCATGTGGGACCTGTCGCTGCTGAACCTCGTCCCCGGGCTGCGGCTCGCGGTGCCCCGCGACGCCGCCACCCTGCGCCGCGCCCTGGGCGAGGCCGTCGCCGTCCACGACGGCCCGACCGCCCTGCGCTTCCCCAAGGGCACGACGGGCGACGACATACCCGCCGTCCGCACCGTCGGCGGGGTCGACGTGCTCCGGCGGGGGGAGCACGCGGACCTTCTCCTGGTCTCCGTCGGGGCCATGGCCGGCACCTGCCTGGAGGTCGCCGCGTTGCTCGCCCCGCAGGGCGTCGGCGTCACCGTCGTCGACCCGCGCTGGATCAAGCCGGTGCCACCGGCCCTGGTCGAACTGAGCCTCGGGCACCGGCTGGTCGCCACGGTCGAGGACAACGGCCGGGCCGGCGGAGCCGGGGCCGCGGTCGCCCAGGCGCTGAGCGACGCGGGCGCGCCCGCCCCGGTACGCGTCTTCGGGCTGCCCCAGCGGTTCCTCGCCCACGGCTCCCGGTCCGAGATCCTCGAGTCCGCCGGACTCACCGCCCCGCGCATCGCCGACGACCTGGCGGCGGCGCTGACCTACAGCCGCGCCGCCGTGCGCCGCACCCACCGCGCCGTACCCCCACACTGAGGAGAAACGTGCCATGTCCGTCTCGCTCGGGGTGCCCACCGTTCCGTTGCGCCTCGCCCCACGCCGCGTCAGCCGGCAGATCAGGGTGGGCTCCGTCGCCGTCGGCGGCGACGCGCCCGTCTCGGTCCAGTCCATGACCACGACCCCGACCGCCGACGTCGGGGCCACCCTCCAGCAGATCGCCGAACTGACCGCGGCAGGCTGCCAGATCGTCCGGGTGGCCTGCCCCTCGCAGGACGACGCGGACGCCCTGCCGGCCATCGCCCGCAAGTCCCCGATCCCCGTCGTCGCCGACATCCACTTCCAGCCCCGCTACGTCTTCGCCGCCATCGACGCCGGCTGCGCGGGGGTCCGCGTCAACCCGGGCAACATCCGGCAGTTCGACGACAAGGTCAAGGAGATCGCCCGGGCCGCCGGGTACGCGGGCGTCCCGATCCGGATCGGGGTGAACGCGGGTTCCCTCGACCGGCGCCTGCTCGCCAAGTACGGCAAGGCCACCCCGCAGGCGCTGGTGGAGTCCGCGCTGTGGGAGTGCTCGCTGTTCGAGGAGCACGGCTTCCGGGACCTCAAGATCTCCGTCAAGCACAACGACCCGGTGGTCATGGTCAGCGCCTACCGGCTGCTCGCCGAGCAGTGCGACTACCCGCTCCACCTGGGCGTCACCGAGGCCGGCCCCGCCTTCCAGGGCACGATCAAGTCGGCGGTGGCCTTCGGCGCGCTGCTGAGCGAGGGCATCGGGGATACCATCCGCGTGTCGCTGTCGGCCCCGCCCGCCGAGGAGGCCAAGGTCGGCATCCAGATCCTGGAGTCGCTGAACCTGAGGCAGCGCCGACTGGAGATCGTGTCGTGCCCGTCCTGCGGCCGTGCCCAGGTGGACGTCTACCGGCTCGCCGACGAGGTGACCGCCGGCCTGGAGGGCATGGAGGTGCCGCTGCGCGTCGCCGTCATGGGGTGTGTGGTGAACGGCCCGGGCGAGGCCCGCGAGGCCGACCTGGGCGTCGCCTCCGGCAACGGCAAGGGGCAGATCTTCGTCAAGGGCGAGGTTGTCCGGACCGTGCCAGAATCGAAGATCGTGGAGACCCTCATCGACGAGGCACTCAAGCTCGCCGAGCAGATGGAGAGGGAGAAGGAGCCTTCATGACCTACGTGATCGCCCAGCCCTGCGTCGACGTCAAGGACAAGGCCTGCATCGAGGAGTGCCCTGTCGACTGCATCTACGAAGGACAGCGCGCCCTGTACATCCACCCCGACGAGTGCGTGGACTGCGGAGCCTGCGAGCCGGTCTGCCCGGTCGAGGCGGTCTTCTACGAGGACGACACCCCCGCGGAGTGGGCGGAGTACAGGGCGGCGAACGCCGAGTTCTTCGACGACCTCGGCTCGCCCGGAGGCGCCGCCGCCCACGGACTGATCGACCGTGACCATCCGGTCGTCGCCGGGCAGCCGGTCCGTACGGCCTGAAACGCGTCCGCCGCCGGGGTCACCCCGCATCCCGGCGGCATCAGGCTCCGGGGGACAGGCTTCCAGGGACTGGCTAGGCCACCCGGTGGCCGTTCTCCAGCTCCGCCGTGCCCGTGCCCTGAGCCAGGACGTCGAGCGCGGCCAGGACGCGGCGGCCGAGGGCCCCGGGCAGGTAGTCGGGGATCTCCGCACGGGCCACCAGACGCCAGGACAGCAGCTCCTCCTCCTGCAGCCGGATGGCCTTGAACTCGGTCTCGGGCAGGACGCCTCCGTCGTACAGGTAGGCCACCAGCGGCGGCCGGCCGGTGCCGTGCACCCAGTCGACCGCCAGCATCCGGCCGAGTTCCCGGTCCAGGCCGATCTCCTCGAGCGTCTCGCGGCGCGCCCCCTGGCGGGGCGTCTCGCCGTCGTCCGACTCGATCGTGCCGCCCGGAAGGGCCCAGCCCTCACGGTAGTTGGGTTCGACGAGCAGCACGCGCCCCTCGTCGTCCCGGAAGAGCGCGGCGGCACCGGCCAGCACGCGGGGGAGGTTCGCGATGTATGTGGCGAAATCACTAGTCGTGGTCACGCAGGAAGGGTAACCAGACAGCGGACGGCTACGGCGGAGGCGACGCCAGGCGTAGGGTGCGCTCGGCCAGCGCACTGATCCGTACCCCGTCGAAACCGAACACCGCGCTCCGCACGGTGTCCTCGAGCGGGTCCTTCCACCGGCCCGGGACCGCCGCCGCGCCGGTGAGCACCCCGGCCACCGAACCGGCCGTGGCCCCGTTGGAGTCGGTGTCCAGGCCGCCGCGGACGGTGAGGGCGATGGTCCGGGTGAAGTCGCCGTCGCCGTACAGCAGCCCGGCCGTGAGGACGGCCGCGTTCGGGACCGTGTGGATCCAGCCCAGGCCGGCGGTCTCCGCGGACACAGTGGCCAGCGTCTCCTCCCAGGGCAGCCGGGTCTCGTGCAGGGACACGACCCGGCGCACGGTCCGGGCCAGCCGGCTGCTCGCCGGGATCACGGCGAGCGCGGCCTCCAGCGCCTCCCGCACCCCCGGCGCTGTGAACGCCGCCGAGATCAGCGCGGCCGCGAACATCGCGCCGTAGACGCCGTTGCCGGTGTGCGAGAGCACCGCGTCCCGGCGGGCCAGCGAGGCCGCGCGGGGCGGGTCGCCGGGGCAGGTCCAGCCGTAGACGTCGGCACGGATCAGCGCGCCGATCCACTCCTGGTACGGGTTGTCGTACGTCGCCGTCAACGGCGGCTTCAGACCGTTCGCGAGGTTGCGGTACGCCGCCCGTTCCGCGGTGAAGGTCTGCAGGTACGGCAGCCTGAGCAGCCACAGGTCGCCGACCTGCTCGGTGCTGAAGTCGAACCCGTGGGTCTCCAGCAGGTGCAGGCCGAGGATGGCGTAGTCGACGTCGTCGTCGCGGCAGCTGCCGTGGACCCGGCCGCGCACGCACTGCCGCCACTCCGGGCGCAGTACGGCGCCGTCGGCCGCGTCGGCGGGTTCGGGCAGGTAGTCGGTGAGCGGCAGGGCGGCGGCCTGCCGCAGATAGCGGTCGATGCGCTCGCGGGTCCACACCTCGCCCTGTTCGACCGGTTTGCCGAGCATGTTGCCCGCGATCCGGCCGAGCCAGCCCCCGTGGATGCGGTCGGCGAGGTCCGGCCCGGTGCCCTGATTGGTCATGGCTGGGATCTACCCGTTTTCCCAGCCGGCTCCCAGGTGCTGCCCAGGGTTCGGTCGGGGCATGACGGCGGGGGTGTCCTCCGGTTAAGGTCGCAGCGGCGCGACTGGCCCTGACGTGCGCGGGGCCCGGAGAGCAAGGGGAAAGCAAGGTGGCGGACGCTGCAGTGAACGAGACCCGCAGGGTGCTCATCGCCGCGGACAAGTTCAAGGGCTCGCTGACGGCCGTGCAGGTCGCCGAGCGGGTGACGGCCGGGCTGCGCCGGGTCGTGCCCGGCCTCGACGTCGAGGCGCTGCCCGTCGCCGACGGCGGCGACGGCACCGTGGACGCGGCGGTCGCGGCCGGCTTCGAGCGCCGGGAGATCCGGGTCGCCGGGCCGCTCGGCCAGGAGTTGACGGCCGCGTTCGCGCTGCGCGGCGACACCGCGGTGGTGGAGATGGCCGAGGCGAGCGGCCTGCAGCGGCTGCCGGCCGGTGTCTTCGCGCCGCTGACCTCCTCCACGTACGGCTCGGGAGAGCTGCTGCGGGCGGCGCTGGACGCGGGCGCGCGGACGATCGTGTTCGGCGTCGGCGGGAGCGCCACGACGGACGGCGGAGCCGGAATGCTGTCGGCGCTGGGCGCCCGGTTCCTGGACGAGGACGGGGAGCCGGTCCCGCCGGGCGGCGGCGGTCTCGCCGAGCTGGCACACGCGGATCTGTCCGGTCTCGACCCGCGCCTGTCCGCCGTGGAGCTGGTGCTCGCCAGCGACGTCGACAACCCGCTGACCGGGCCGAAGGGCGCGCCCGCGGTGTACGGCCCGCAGAAGGGCGCCTCGCCGGACGACGTGGCGACCCTGGACGCGGCCCTCGCCCACTTCGCCGAGGTCGTGGAGGCGGCCGTGGGGCCGCGCGCCGCCGAGCACGCGGCGGCACCGGGTGCCGGGGCGGCCGGCGGCATCGGCTACGGCGCGCTCCTCCTGGGCGCCCGTTTCCGGCCCGGCATCGAGGTCATGCTGGACGTGCTCGGCTTCGCTCCGGCGCTGGACCGGGCCGACCTGGTGATCACCGGCGAGGGATCGCTGGACGAGCAGACCCTGCACGGGAAGGCGCCGGCGGGGGTCGCCGCGGCGGCCCGGGCGGCCGGCAAGGACGTCGTCGCGGTGTGCGGGCGGCTCGCTCTGCCGGAGGAGGCGCTGCACCGGGCCGGGATCGGCCGGGCGTACCCGCTGACGTCCCTGGAGCCGGACGTGGCGAAGTGCATCGCGGACGCCGGGCCGATCCTGGAGCGGGTCGCGGAGCGGATCGGTCAGGACTTCCTGCTCTGAGCGGTCGCCGCACGGCCCGCCCTACGTGAGTTCGGTCAGCTCCCCGTCCAGGTCCCGGTAGTAGCTGCCGCTGGTGAGGCCCCACACCTTCTGGTGGGCCAGCCACTGCTTCGTGATCTGGTGCAGGATCTTGGCGGGACGCTCCCAGACCATGGAGTGTCCCGCGCCTGCCAGCTGGAACATCAGCTTGGCCGGCCCCGGGACGGCCTTGTAGAGCTCCGGGACGGAGAAGCGCAGGACCGCCGGCACCGGGAGGGTCGCCGGGGTGTTGGCCGTCCTGTCGAATTCGCCGTGGACGATGGCGACGGGCACCTGGTTGCCGAGCACGCTGTTGTACTTCGCGGTCTCGGTGTTCCAGCCCCACCAGAAGGAGTTCCGGAACCGGTGGACGCCCTCGTGCGTGCCGTCCGGCAGCAGGGGACCCCACTTGGCGCCGACGGGGTCGCTGTCCATCATGGCGGCCCACACGATGTCGTCGATGCCGGGTTCCCGCTGGAGCGGGCTGCCCGTCTCGCGGTCCCATGCGGTCTTGAAGCCGGTCTTGCTGTTGACGTGCATCGGGAAACCGAACATGGCCTGCGGCGGGGACACGGGCAGGTCCGTGACCCCTTTGGGGAGCCCGAACGGGTCCGCGAGCTTCTCCGACCACCGTCCCAGCGGCGCGAAGATCGGGGCGAGGAGGAACAGGCTCCTGACCTCCGTGGGATGCAGGAGGGCGTACGGCCCCATGAGCGGCCCCGCGGCGGACCAGCCGATGAAGTGGATCGGCTTGTTCATGCACCGTGACCTGACGAACCTGACGACGGTGGCCAGCTCCGACCACTCGCTCTGCGAGGTGCCGAACTCGTGCGGGTACGGGGGTGTCCCGCACGGGGCCGCGAGCGAGCCCAGGACGTCGTCCCGCTGGGACGGGTTGGCGTTGCACGGGTCGTCCATCATCAGGCGTGGCGATCTCCCGTTGCCCTGCACGTCCATCATGTACACGTCGTAGTGTTCCCTGGCCAGCTGCTGGGCCCAGCTGTACCGGATGGCGTCGTCCCCGGGCACGCCGGGAAGCACGAGGTCGTATCCGGCGAGCACCGGCACGCTTCTGCCGTGCAGCATCAGCACCGGTTCGGGATCGTGGCCCTGCTGGGTGCCGTTCCACTCCCGGACGAAGAGGTCCACCTGCTTGTTCGGGTTGGCGGGATTGATCGACTTGTGCGCGACCGGGTAGTCCGTCCGCACGGGTCCGGGCATGGCCGTCCTCCCATCCGCCTGGCGGGATCAATATCCGTAAATGCCCCGTTTCTACCGTCCTCCTGCCCCTGAACCGCTGCAACTCGACAGGAAACAGGGGTGGTTGACGGGTCAAAGGGGAGCCGAACACAGCCCTTGAACGCGAAACGGGTGTGGCCCGAGCCTCGGAGGCTCGGGCCACACCCGGTGTGTCGGTGCGGAGGGTCAGGGCAGCTGCGCCGCCCGTGCCTCCCGACGGTTGTCGCGGAAGTTGTTCACCCGGCGCGCCGTGGCGAAGAGCGGGATCACCGCACCCATGACCAGCTGCAGGGCACAGCCCGTCTGGAGGAGCAGCTGACCGCCCGGGGCGTCGAAGGCCCAGGCGGTCAGGAGGCCCATGGACAGGACGATCCAGGACAGCATGGCCACGGCGAGGCGGCCGCGCGGCTTCGGGTACTCGACCCGGCTCACCATCAGCCAGGCCGTACCGAGGATCGCCAGGAGCGTCGCGAAGAAGGGCAGCTCCAGGAGCACGATCGACACGACCGTCAGCGCGCCGAACGGCGAGGGCATGCCCTGGAACATGCCGTTCGTCGGCGTCACGCACGAGAAGCGTGCCAGGCGCAGCACCACGGCCAGGAGCACCACGATTGCCCCGACCGCCGCCACCTTCTGGTACGCGTCGTCCGCGACCATGCCGTAGACCAGCACGAAGTACGCGGGCGCCAGGCCGAAGCTGATCAGGTCCGAGAGGTTGTCCAGCTCGGCGCCCATGGGGGAGGAGCGGAGCTTGCGCGCCACCAGGCCGTCGAACAGGTCGAACACGGCTGCGCACAGCATCAGGATGACCGCCGTGGCCGCGCTGTTGCGCGCCATGCCGGACTCCTGGCTGTCGGTGAGGTGCGGGATCAGGATGCCGGTGGTGGTGAAGTACACCGCCATGAAGCCGCACGTGGCGTTGCCCAGCGTGAGGGTGTCCGCTATTGAGAGGCGGAGAGAGAGGGGCATCTCCTCCTCTTCGTCCACCTCGTCCGCCTCGGGCACCCAGCCCGCCTGGGTCTCCGGATCAATCACGGTCAATGCGAGTCACCCCAGCCACGGTCTTCTGGCCGACCTCGACCGCGACCTCCACGCCCTCGGGCAGGTAGAGGTCGACACGCGAGCCGAAGCGGATCAGACCGATTCGGTCGCCCTGCTCGACCTTCGTGCCCTCCGGGAGGTAGGGCACGATGCGGCGGGCCACCGCGCCGGCGATCTGGATCATCTCGATGTCGCCGAGTTCGGTGTCGAAATGCCAGACTACGCGCTCGTTGTTCTCGCTCTCCTTGTTGAAAGCCGGAACAAAGCCGCCGGGGATGTGCTCGACCGACGTCACCGTGCCCGCAAGGGGCGCGCGGTTGACGTGGACGTTGAGCGGGCTCATGAAGATCGCGACCCGGGTGCGGCCGTCCTTCCAGGGCATGATGCTCTGCACCACACCGTCGGCGGGCGAGATGACGCGGCCCTGGGCGATCTCACGCTCGGGGTCGCGGAAGAACCACAGCATGCCCGCCGCGAGCGCGGTGGCGGGCACGGCCACGGCCTTGGCGGCGCCGGAACGGCGGGCGCGGGCCAGGCTGAGGGCTGCGGTGGCGACGGTCGGGAGAAGCCACGGCGATGCTCCGCGCGCGAGGCGTACGCCGACCTGGCGGTCGCGAGGTGCAGAGGTTTGGCTGTGGGGCATGGATGACCTTCGTAGCGGATGATGCCGCGCTCTGACGGGGGACGGCGGCTTTCCCGGGATCGTACCGGGCGGGGGCTACAACTGGGCAAGCCAGGAAGCCGAGTCGGCACCCGAAGAGTATCTACGGGGTGTGATCTTCTTCTCGAAGAAAACACCCCGTACCCGGACAATCAGCCCTGGAATCGATACTCTTCGAGCAACCTGCGCCCGATGATCATTTTCTGGATCTCGGCGGTACCTTCGCCGATGAGCAGCATCGGGGCCTCCCGGTAGAGGCGCTCGATCTCGTACTCCTTGGAGAAGCCGTAGCCGCCGTGGATCCGGAAGGCATCCTCCACGACCTCCTTGCAGTACTCGGAGGCGAGGTACTTCGCCATCCCTGCTTCGAGGTCGTTTCGTTCCCCGGAGTCCTTTTTGCGTGCCGCGTTGACCATCATGGCATGCGCGGCCTCGACCTTGGTGCCCATCTCGGCCAGCTTGAACTGGATGGCCTGGTGCTGGGCGATCGGCTTGCCGAAGGTGTGCCGCTGCTGGGCGTACTGGACACCCAGCTCGAAGGCACGCTGAGCGACGCCGCAGCCACGGGCCGCCACATTGACGCGGCCGACCTCCACGCCGTCCATCATTTGGTAAAAACCTCGGCCGGTGACGCCGCCGAGCACCCGATCGGCCGGAACCCGGAGGCCGTCCATGATCAGCTCGGTGGTGTCGACGCCCTTGTAGCCCATCTTGTCGATCTTGCCCGGAATGGTGAGGCCGGGGCGGACCTCGCCGAAGCCGGGCTCCTTCTCGATCAGGAAGGTCGTCATCGACTTGTGGGGCGCCGTGCCCTCGGGGTGTCCTTCGTCACTTCGGACGAGAACGGCCACCAGGGACGAGGTGCCGCCGTTCGTCAGCCACATCTTCTGGCCGTTCAGGACGTACTCGTCGCCGTCCTTGACCGCCTTCGATGTGATGGCCGACACATCGGAGCCCAGGCCCGGCTCCGACATCGAGAACGCGCCCCGGATGTCACCGGCCGCCATGCGCGGAAGGAAGTGGTCCTTCTGCTCCTGCGTGCCGTGCTGCTTGAGCATGTACGCGACGATGAAGTGCGTGTTGATGATGCCGGACACCGACATCCAGCCGCGGGCGATCTCCTCCACGCACAGCGCGTAGGTGAGGAGCGACTCGCCCAGGCCCCCGTACTCCTCGGGGATCATCAGACCGAACAGGCCGAGTTCCTTCAGGCCGTCCACGATCTGCTGCGGGTACTCGTCGCGGTGCTCCAGCTCGGTCGCGACAGGAATGATCTCCTTGTCGACGAAGTTCCGAACGGTGGAGAGGATCTCCTGCTGGACGTCGGTCAGACCGGCGGTCTGGGCGAGGCGCGCCATTACTTCTCCTGCTGCTTCAGCTCCGGGCGGCCGGGCTGCTCGCCGCCGCGCTCCTTGATGTACGTCTCGGTGGGCACCATGACCTTGCGGCGGAAGACGCACACCAGGGTGCCGTCCTGCTTGTAGCCCTTGGTCTCGACGTAGACGATGCCGCGGTCGTTCTTCGACTTCGACGGCCACTTGTCGAGCACGGTCGTCTGCCCGTAGATGGTGTCGCCGTGGAACGTCGGCGCCACGTGCTTGAGCGACTCGATCTCCAGGTTGGCGATCGCCTTGCCGGAGATGTCGGGCACGCTCATGCCGAGCAGCAGCGAGTAGATGTAGTTCCCGACGACGACGTTCTTGCCGAAGTCCGTCGTCTTCTCCGCATAGTTGGTGTCCATGTGGAGCGGGTGGTGGTTCATGGTGAGGAGACAGAACAGGTGGTCGTCGTACTCCGTGACCGTCTTGCCCGGCCAGTGCTTGTACGTCGCCCCGACCTCGAACTCCTCGTAGGTGCGTCCGAACTGCATCGCGCTCAGGCCTCCGGGATCTCGAACTTCGACGTGCGCTGCATGCCGGCGGCGCGGCCCTTGCCGGAGATGACCAGGGCCATCTTGCGGCTGGCCTCGTCGATCATCTCGTCGCCGAGCATCGCGGAGCCCTTCTTGCCGCCGGCCTCGGACGTGTAGTAGTCGTACGCGTCCAGGATCAGCTCGGCGTGGTCGAAGTCCTCCTGGGACGGCGAGAAGATCTCGTTGGCCGCCTCGACCTGGCCCGGGTGCAGCACCCATTTGCCGTCGAAGCCCAGGGCCGCGGCGCGCTGGGCGACCTCGCGGTAGCCCTCGACGTTGCGGATCTGCAGGTAGGGGCCGTCGATCGCCTGCAGGTTGTTGGCGCGGGCGGCCATCAGGATCTTCATCAGGATGTAGTGGTAGGCGTCCGCCGGGTAGCCGGGCGGCTGCTCGCCCACGACGAGCGACTTCATGTTGATGGAGGCCATGAAGTCGGCCGGGCCGAAGATGATCGTCTCGACGCGCGGGGAGGCCTGCGCGATCGCGTTGACGTTGTTGAGGCCCTGCGCGTTCTCGATCTGCGCCTCGATGCCGATCTTGCCGACCTCGAAGCCCATGGTCTTCTCGATCTGCGTCAGCAGCAGGTCCAGGGCGACGATCTGCTCGGCGGTCTGCACCTTCGGCAGCATGATGCAGTCGAGGTTCTGGCCCGCGCCCTCGACGACGGTCACGACGTCGCGGTACGTCCACTCGGTCGTCCAGTCGTTGACGCGCACGACCCGCGTCTTGCCCGTCCAGTCGCCCTCGTTGAGGAACTTGACGATGGTGTGCCGCGCCTCGGGCTTGGCCAGCGGCGCGCACGCGTCCTCCAGGTCGAGGAAGACCTGGTCGGCCGGGAGACCCTGCGCCTTCTCCAGGAAGCGGGGGTTGCTCCCCGGCACGGCGAGGCAGGAACGCCGCGGACGAAGACGGTTGACGGTCATGCGGGGACCTCCAGGGGGTCGAGCTTGTTCGCTTTCCGGATCTCGTCGACGATGCGGCCGATGATCCCGGTGATGTCGAAGTCCTTCGGGGTGAAGACCGCGGCCACTCCTGCGGCCCGCAGCTGGTCGGCGTCACCATTCGGGATGATGCCACCAGCGATCACGGGTATATCTGTGGCACCGGCCACACGCAGCCGTTGGAGCACGTCCGGCACCAGCTGGGCGTGCGAGCCGGAGAGGATCGACAGGCCCACGGCGTGCACGTCCTCGGCCAGGGAAGCGTCCACGATCTGTTCGGGCGTCAGCCGGATGCCCTGGTAGACCACCTCGAAGCCGGCGTCACGCGCACGGACGGCGATCTGCTCGGCGCCGTTGGAGTGCCCGTCCAGACCGGGCTTGCCGACCAGGAAGCGGAGCTTGCCGACGCCCAGATCGCGGGCGGTGGCGTCCACCTTGGCGCGGACCTCGGCGAGTGCCGAGCCCGCCTCGACGGGAACGGCGATGGGAGCGGAGGAGACACCGGTCGGCGCGCGGAACTCGCCGAACACCTCCCGCAGCGCGCCCGCCCACTCGCCGGTCGTGACTCCGGCACGGGCGCACTCCAGGGTGGCCTCCATGAGGTTGCCGGTGCCCTTGGCGGCCTCCTTCAGTCGCTCCAGCGCCTTGCAGGGACGCGGGTGGTTGAAGGGCGGCTGGTAGCGGGTGTCGCGCCAGTTTCCGATGGCCTCGACGACCCGGGCCTCGACCGCCGGGTCGACCGTCTGGATCGCGGTGTCCAGGTCGGCCGTGAGCGGGTTGGGCTCGGTGGTCTCGAAGATGTTGACGCCGATGATCTTCTCCTGGCCGGACTCGATCCGGGCCCGGCGCTCGGCGTGCGAGGAGACCAGCTGCGACTTGAGGTAGCCGGACTCGACGGCGGCCATCGCGCCGCCCATCTCCTGGATCCGGTCGATCTCGGCGAGGGACTCCTCGACGAGGGCGCTCACCTTCGCCTCGATGACGTGCGAGCCCTCGAAGATGTCCTCGTACTCCAGCAGGTCGCTCTCGTGCGCGAGGACCTGCTGGATGCGCAGCGACCACTGCTGGTCCCACGGGCGGGGCAGGCCGAGGGCCTCGTTCCAGGCCGGCAGCTGCACGGCACGCGCACGGGCGTCCTTGGAGAGGGTCACGGCCAGCATCTCGAGGACGATCCGCTGGACGTTGTTCTCCGGCTGCGCCTCGGTCAGGCCGAGCGAGTTGACCTGGACGCCGTAGCGGAACCGGCGCTGCTTCGGGTTCTCGATGCCGTACCGCTCACGCGTGACCTTGTCCCAGATGCGGCCGAACGCCCGCATCTTGCACATCTCCTCGACGAAGCGGACGCCCGCGTTCACGAAGAAGGAGATGCGCGCGACCACGTCGCCCATGCGCTCCTGCGGCACCTGGCCGCTGTCGCGCACGGCGTCGAGGACGGCGATCGCGGTGGACATCGCGTACGCGATCTCCTGCACCGGTGTGGCCCCGGCCTCCTGCAGGTGGTAGCTGCAGATGTTGATCGGGTTCCACTTCGGGATGTGGGAGACCGTGTACGCGATCATGTCCGTCGTCAGGCGGAGCGACGGCCCGGGCGGGAAGACGTGCGTCCCCCGGGACAGGTACTCCTTGACGATGTCGTTCTGGGTCGTGCCCTGGAGCTTGGTGATGTCCGCGCCCTGCTCCTCGGCGACGACCTGGTAGAGCGCCAGCAGCCACATGGCGGTGGCGTTGATCGTCATCGAGGTGTTCATCTGCTCCAGGGGGATGTCCTGGAACAGCCGGCGCATGTCACCGAGGTGCGAGACCGGCACGCCGACCCGGCCGACCTCGCCGCGGGCGAGGATGTGGTCGGGGTCGTAGCCGGTCTGCGTCGGCAGGTCGAACGCCACCGACAGACCCGTCTGGCCCTTGGCGAGGTTGCGCCGGTACAGCTCGTTGGACGCCTCGGCCGTCGAGTGGCCGGCGTACGTCCGCATGAGCCACGGACGGTCCTTCTGACGCTCTGTCATCTAAGGCTCTCAGACGTTCCGGAAGCGGTTGATGGCGTCGATGTGCTTGGCGCGCATCTCCTCGTCGCGCACGCCCAGGCCCTCCTCGGGGGCCAGGCACAGCACGCCGACCTTGCCCTGGTGGAGGTTGCGGTGCACGTCGTACGCGGCCTGACCGGTCTCCGCCAGGGAGTAGACCTTCGACAGGGTCGGGTGGATCTTGCCCTTCGCGATGAGCCGGTTGGCCTCCCAGGCCTCGCGGTAGTTGGCGAAGTGCGAGCCGATGATCCGCTTCAGGGACATCCACAGGTAGCGGTTGTCGTACTCGTGCATGTAGCCCGAGGTCGAGGCGCAGGTGGTGATGGTGCCGCCCTTGCGGGTGACGTAGACGCTCGCGCCGAAGGTCTCGCGGCCGGGGTGCTCGAAGACGATGTCGATGTCCTCGCCGCCGGTGAACTCGCGGATGCGCTTGCCGAAGCGCTTCCACTCCTTCGGGTCCTGGGTGCGCTCGTCCTTCCAGAACTTGTAGCCCTCGGCGCTGCGGTCGATGATCGCCTCGGCGCCCATCGAGCGGCAGATGTCCGCCTTCTGCTCGCTGGAGACGACACAGATCGGGTTGGCGCCGCCGGCCAGCGCGAACTGCGTGGCGTACGAGCCGAGTCCGCCGGACGCGCCCCAGATCAGGACGTTGTCGCCCTGCTTCATACCGGCGCCGTTGCGGGAGACCAGCTGGCGGTAGGCGGTGGAGTTGACCAGGCCCGGGGCCGCGGCCTCCTCCCAGCTGAGGTGCTTGGGCTTCGGCATCAGCTGGTTGGACTTGACGAGCGCGATCTCGGCGAGACCACCGAAGTTCGTCTCGAAGCCCCAGATGCGCTGCTCGGGGTCGAGCATCGTGTCGTTGTGGCCGTCGCTGGACTCCAGCTCGACGGACAGACAGTGCGCGACGACCTCGTCACCGGGGTTCCAGGCGTTCACGCCGGGGCCGGTGCGCAGGACGACGCCCGCGAGGTCGGAGCCGATGATGTGGTACGGCAGGTCATGGCGCTTGGTCAGCTCGCTGAGCCGGCCGTAGCGCTCCAGGAACCCGAAGGTGGACAGCGGCTCGAAGATCGAGGTCCACACCGAGTTGTAGTTGACCGAGGAGGCCATGACGGCCACCAGGGCCTCGCCGGGGCCCAGTTCGGGCACCGGAACCTCGTCCAGGTGAATCGACTTGCGCGGGTCCTTGTCGCGGGTCTCGAGGCCCGCGAACATCTCCGTCTCGTCCTTGTGCACGGTGATCGCGCGGTACGACTCGGGGAGCTGCAGGGCTGCGAAGTCGGCCGGCGTCGATTCCGGCGACTGGATCGCGTCGAGGATGTCCTTCACGGTCACGGTATTGCCTCCGGCGGTGAGCGCCCTGAGGGAGGGGCGCTGAGGGTTCGTCGGTGCTGGGAGTGCTGCTGAGGGTTTTGGGTGATGCCGTCGGTTCGGCGGGGTGGTGCTTCGGCAGCGCTTTGTGGCGCGGGAGGTTGCCTGTGACGCAGGCGTCCGGGCGCGCAGGCCATGAGCTTGCGGGGACAGCCGGCGAACGATCGGTCTCTGCTCGCCGGCCGCCCGGACATCTTCAACGTATGACACCGCGTGTCAGGTGGCAAGGCACTGAGTGCCATGAGTTCGCCTCAGATGAAATCTTTACGTAACAAATGAGCGATGATCGATCGAACGGCTTCTGAAATCTGCCGGAAAAGGGCCCCTGACATGCCAAAACGGCCACCCCGTGGGGTGGCCGTTGTCACAGCGGGAACGCGCGCTCGGAGCGTCTCAGGAGCGCCTCAGCGCTCCTTGAGCGCCTCCTCGATGGTGCGCATGACCTCGTCCAGCGGGGCGTCCGTGCGGGCGACCGTCACGAGCACCTCGCCGTGCGCGGAGACCGTCGCCGGGGCCGATCTGGGCGCCGAGCCGCGTCCGGCGCCGATGCCCGTGCCGAAGGTCTTCCGCACGATCGCGAAGGCGTGGTCGAGCTGGGCCTCCACGTCGCCCTGGCCGCCCGCCCGCAGCCAGCGCCGCAGGACGTGGTTGTGGGCCGTGACGACGGCGGAGGCGGCGACCTCGGCGAGCAACGGGTCGTCGTTGGCGTCGTCGGCGTGCGCGTGCTCGTCGAAGTGGCCCAGCAGATAGCGGGTGAACAGGCGCTCGTAGCGGGCCACCGAGGCGATCTCCGCCTCGCGCAGGGTGGGCACCTCGCGCGTGAGCTTGTAGCGGGCGACCGAGATCTCCGGCCGGGCCGCGTACATCTTCATGACTTCCTTGATGCCACGGCACACGGTGTCGAGCGGGTGCTCGTGCGCGGGGGCGGCGTTGAGGACCGCCTCGGCACGGATCAGCGTGTCGTCGTGGTCGGGGAAGATCGCCTCTTCCTTGGAGCGGAAGTGGCGGAAGAAGGTGCGGCGAGCGACCCCGGCCGCGGCCGCGATCTCGTCGACGGTGGTCGCCTCGTACCCCTTGGTCGCGAACAGTTCCATCGCTGCGGCCGCCAGTTCTCGGCGCATTTTCAGCCGCTGGGCGGCGGCGCGACTGCCTGCGGCACTTTCCGGTGCGTCGGGCGTGGCTGGTGTACGTGAGGACTTGGCGGGCTGGGACATGACCCGAACGTACTGCATGTCCGCAGCTCGATGCGCAGGTCCGGGGTTTCCCCCGCCCGTGGAGGGCGGGGGAGTGCCGGGTCCGGAGAGCGCGGGAAACGCCACTGGGTCCAGCAGCCCGCCCCAGTCCGCGCCCTCGGGGGCACCGTCGAACCAGTCACCGACCCCGTCAGCGGCGGGCATACTCGCGGAAGCCGCGGCCGGTCTTGCGGCCGAGGCAGCCCGCGGCCACCAGGTGCTCCAGCAGCGGGGCCGGGGCCAGGCCCGGGTCGCGGAACTCGCGGTGCAGGACCTTCTCGATCGCGAGCGAGACGTCCAGGCCGACGACGTCCAGCAACTCGAAGGGGCCCATCGGGTAGCCGCCGCCGAGCCTCATCGCGGCGTCGATGTCGTCGAGGGACGCGTAGTGCTCCTGGACCATCTTGACCGCGTTGTTCAGGTACGGGAACAGCAGCGCGTTCACGATGAAGCCGGCCCGGTCGCCGCAGTCCACGGCGTGCTTCCTGACCTTCGCGCAGACCTCGCGGACGGTGGCGTGGACGTCGTCGGCCGTCAGGACCGTGCGGACGACCTCGACCAGCTTCATCGCCGGGGCCGGGTTGAAGAAGTGCATGCCGATCACGTCCTGCGGGCGCGAGGTGGCGCGGGCGCAGGCGACGACGGGCAGCGAGGAGGTGGTGGTGGCGAGGACCGCGCCCGGCTTGCAGACCTTGTCCAGCGTCGCGAACAGCTGCTGCTTGATCTCCAGGTCCTCGGCGACCGCCTCGACGGCCAGGTCGACGTCCGCGAAGGCGTCGTAGGAGCCCGCCGGGGTGATCAGGTCCAGGGTCTGGGCGGCGGCCTCGGCGGTCATCCGGCCCTTGTCGACGGAGCGCGCGAGGGACTTGCCGATCCGGGCCTTGGCGGTCTGGGCCTTCTCCGCGCTGCGGGCGGCGAGGACGACGTGGTACCCGGCCTTGGCGAAGACCTCGGCGATCCCGGAGGCCATCGTGCCCGAGCCCGCAACCCCGACGGAGCGCACGGAACGGCCCGTGACCTGCGTGTTCCCCTCACCCGGGGTCAGCGCGTCCGGCACGGTGGTGGCGCTGCCCGGCGCCTCGTACGTGTAGAAGCCGCGCCCCGACTTGCGGCCGGTCAGGCCCGCCTCGCTGAGCTGCTTCAGGATCGGGGCGGGGGCGTGCAGCCGGTCGCCGGACTCGGCGTACATGGCCTCCAGGACCGTACGCGCGGTGTCGATGCCGACGAGGTCCAGCAGGGCGAGGGGGCCCATGGGCAGGCCGCAGCCGAGCCGCATGGCCGCGTCGATGTCCTCGCGGGAGGCGTACCGGGCCTCGTACATCGCGGCGGCCTGGTTGAGGTAGCCGAACAGCAGCCCGTCCGCGACGAACCCGGGGCGGTCGCCGACCGCGACCGGCTCCTTGCCCAGCTCGATCGCGAGGTCGGTGACCGCGGCGACGGCCTGCGGCGCGGTCAGCACCGAGGAGACGACCTCGACCAGCTTCATCGCCGGGGCCGGGTTGAAGAAGTGCAGGCCGAGCACGCGCTCCGGGCGGGCCGAGTCGGCGGCGAGCCGGGTGACCGAGAGGGCGTTGGTGCCGGTCGCGAGGATCGTCTCGGGGCGGACGACGGCGTCCAGGTCGCGGAAGACCTGGTGCTTGACCTCGTACGACTCCGGGGTCACCTCGATGACCAGGTCGGCGTCGGCGGCCGCGCCGATGTCGGTGGACGTGCGGACCCGGGCCAGGACGTCGGCGCGCTCCTGCTCGGTCAGCCGGCCGCGCTCCACGGCGCGGGCGGTGGCGGCCTCCAGGGCGGCGACGGACTTCGCGGCCTGGTCCTCGCTGATGTCGATGCCGATCACCTCGCGTCCGGCCTTCGCGAGGACCTCGGCGATGCCGGTGCCCATCGTGCCGAGGCCGACGACGGCGATCGTCTTGAGCGGGGACAGAGGGGTGTCGGACAGGGGAGTGGCCATCGCGGGACTCCAGGAATGAGGGTGACGACTGGGAACGCACCCGGGGTGCGCCAAGAGGCGCACACCGGGGCGGAAAGAAAAGAGGTGCGGGTGTTTCCGGGCAACTGGCGCACACGCCCGGTGGGCCGTCGCCGCGGGCGTGCACACGCCCGGGAGAGGCTGATTCCGACCGGCCCTGTCCCGGAGCCGGGTCGTACTGCGGTACCGATGTACCGAACCGACCAACTCACGACGGCTGCGTCACCAAACCGTCGTCAGTGGATGTGCGAGTGGGTAACTCGCTCGTCTGAGCTTAACCGGCGGGTAACGAGCGCGCCAGATCTGAGCCGGACCGAGTTTGTGATGTAGCTCCCTCCACGGGCGCGACCCGCCTACGCTGGCCTCCGTGGACGAAGAGTTGCGATCGCTCACGGACCGCATGCGACAGGAGTCGCACGGCGCGGCGGCGTACGAGCAGCTGGCGGCGACCGAGGACCAGGACGAACTGGCGGAGGTGCTCACCGCGCCCGGACAGCCGCTGTGGGCCAGGGAGCTGGCCGCATTCCGGCTGGGCGTCGTCGGCGACCGGCGCGCCTTCGAGTCCCTGGTGCTGCTGCTCAACCACCGCGACCCGCCGCGCTGCGCCTCCGCCGCCTACGCGCTCGCCCGCCTCGGCGACCCGCGCACCGCCCGCGCGGCCGCCGCGCTCGCCACCAACGAACTGCGCGTCGCCTACGCCCTGCACCCGGTACGGCTTCTGGTCGAGCTGCGCGCCCCGGAGTCCGTGCCCGCGCTGATCACCACCCTGGAGCGGCGGCTGCGCCCGCACGACCCGTACCGGCGGGTGGCACTCGCCTGTGTGGAGGGCCTCGGCACCCTCGGCGACGACCGCGCCCGCCGGGTCCTGAACGAGGCCCTCGCGCATCCGGCGCTCGCCGAGGCGGCGGTGCATGCGCTGGCCCGCATCCCGCAGCAGCAACAGAGCTGACGCCCGCTCACAGCTCCGTGACGTACCGGACCTCGGGGACGGCCACGCCGTCCACGTCGAAGGGCTCCTCGGCGCCGTCCGCGCGGAAACCGGCCCGCTCGTAGAAGCGGCGGGCGCGCGTGTTCTCCTTCAGGACCCACAGGAACATGCGCGGGTAGTCGGAGCACCGCTCGGCCGACGCGGCCAGCAGCGCCCGCCCGATCCCGCTGCCTATGTGCGCGGGGTCGAGGTAGAGGGCGTACAACTCGCAGTCCCCGGTGCGCACCTCACCGTCCCGGTACGGCCCGTGTGCCGCCCAGCCGACGATCCGGCCGTCCTGCTCGGCGACCAGGTTCGCCACCGCGCCGTCCCCCTGTCCGAACCATGCCCGCCGCTTCTCGGCGTCCCGCGCCACGCTGAGCGCGTCGAGGTACGGCTGCGGCACGAGCCCCCGGTAGGCGTGCTGCCAACCACGGACACGGATCTCCGAGACGCCGTCGCAGTCGTCGAGGGTCATCGGACGGATGTGCGGGAAGGGGCTGTCCATGACGGCACCCTAGAGACCCGCCCCCGCAACGCGCCCTTGTTTATTCGCCCACCACCGCGAACGCCTCGACCTCCATCAGGAACTCCGGGGCGACCAGCGCGGCCACCTGGACGGCCGAGGCCGCCGGAAGGCGGTCGTCGGGTATGTGCGCGGCGCGGGCCGCGCGGATCGCCGGCAGGTGGGCGATGTCCGTGACGAAGTAGGTCAGTTTGACGACGTCCTGGAAGCCTGCCCCGGCGGCGGCCAGACAGCGCCTCAGGTTCTCGAACACCTGGCGGGCCTGCGCGGCCGGATCGCCCTCGCCGACGAGCTTGCCGTCCTCGTCCAGGGAGAGCTGGCCGGAGACGGCGACGAGGCGGCCGGTCGCGCTGACCACGTGGCTGTACTGGGCCGCGGGCGCGACCCCGTCGGGGGCGGGGATGCGGGTCGGTTCGCTCATGCGTCCCATGGTGGACCACGGGTCCGACAACGCCCCGACCTGGCCCCCGACGGGCCGTCAGCAGCCGTTCAGCGGCGGAAGCCCAGCAGACCGTGCAGGGTCGAGCCGCGCGACGACGTCGAGGCCGCCTTCGCCTTGAGCGGCTTCGGGTCCGGGGACTTCTCGCACACCGCGTCGGCCGTGCCGATGCCGTGCGGAACCTCGCCGCTCGTCAGATAGTCGGCCAGGTACGTGTCCAGGCAGCTGTTGCCGCTCAGCGTGATGCCGTGGTTGCCGCCGCCGTTCTCGACCACCAGGCTGGAGCGGGCCAGCAGGTGGTGGGTCATCACGCCGCCGGGGTACGGGGTCGCCGCGTCGTCCGTCGCCTGGAACAGCAGCGTCGGCGGCAGCTTGCCGTTGGCGATGTTCACCCGCTTCAGGGTGCCGGCCGGCCAGTACGCGCACGGCGCGTTGTACCAGGCGTTGTTCCAGGCCATGAAGGGTGCCTTCGCGTACACCCCCCAGGCGTCCGTCCGCCAGCGGTTCCACGAGTGCGGCCAGGAGGCGTCACGGCACTGCACCGCCGTGTAGACGCTGTAGCCGTTGTCGCCCGAGGCGTCCACGGCGGCGAAGTGCTGATACGTCTCCACCAGCGGCTCGGCGTTCTTGTCGCGGACGTAGGCCGAGAACGCCTGGGCCAGGTAGGGCCAGTACCCGTTGTAGTAGCCGCCGGGGATGAAGGTGTCCTCGAGTTCGGAGGCGCCGACCTTCCCGCCCGCTGGCTTCTTCGCCAGGGCCGCCCGCATCGCGTACCACGCGGCCTCGACCTTCGCGGGGTCCTTGCCGAGCCGGTACGTGGAGTCGTACTTGGCGATCCACGCCATCAGCGCCCGGTGGCGGTCGTCGAAGGCGTAGTCCTGGCCGAGGTTGTCCTCGTACCAGATGCCGGTCGGGTTCACGATCGAGTCCAGCACCAGGCGGTGGACCCGCTCGGGGAAGAGCTTGGCGTAGACCGCGCCGAGGTAGGTGCCGTAGGAGTAGCCGAAGTAGCTGATCTTCTGCGCGCCCAGGGCCTGCCGGACGGAGTCCATGTCCTGGACCGCCTCGACGGTGTTGATGTGCGGCAGGACGCTCGCGTACTTGCGGCCGCAGGCGGCGGCGAAGGACTGCGCGCGCTGCAGGTTCTTCTGCTCCAGCGCGGCCGTGGCGGGCACGGTGTCGGGACGCACCGTCTTGAAGTGACGTGGCGAGCAGTCGAGCGCCGGGGTGCTGCGGCCCACACCGCGCGGGTCGAAGCCGATGACGTCGTACTGCGCCGCCACGCTCTTCGGCAGCGCGGACGCGACGAACCCGGCGAGCGTCAGACCGCTGCCGCCGGGGCCGCCGGGGTTGACCAGCAGCGGGCCCTGCGACGTCGCCGCGGTGTGCGGGACGCGGGACAGGGCGAGGGTGATCTGGGTGCCGGACGGATGCGTGTGGTCCAGCGGCACCTTCAGGGACGCGCACTGCAGCGTCGGGTAGTCGCTGGTACCGCAGGTCTTCCAGGTGAGCTTCGCCGCCGGAGCGGTGGGGGCCGCCTGCGCGGGCACGGCCGTGACCGAGCCCGCCGTCATGGCGGCGGCTGCGCACAGCATCGCTGCGCGTGTCCTCATGGGTCCTCCCGGGACGGAGGGTGATGCGAACCGCGGGGGTCACGGTTCTCGCCGCATCGTCCCGAAGAGAGCGCCCTGAAGAACCTATTATGTCAATAGTTGACCCAATTGGGTCGAGGGATGCCCTCTAACGCTCTCAAAGGAGAGTGAGTTGGGTCGGCTCGGACACGGCCGACGACTCGGCGGGCGGCGGGGTCCCGACCGGCCGGATCCGCCGGGCCATGCCCGCGCGCGTGGGCCCGATGCCGTACTCCTGGGCCAGCTCGTGCACCTGACCGGTGATCCGGCGCTGGTACCACTTGGGCGCGTAGGCGCCCTCCGCGTACAGCCGCTCGTAGCGGCGCACCAGGTGCGGGTGGTGCCGGCCGAGCCAGGCCATGAACCACTCCCGGGCGCCCGGCCGCAGATGCAGCACCAGCGGAGTGGCCGAGGTGGCCCCGGCCGCCGCGATCGCCCGCACGGTGGCTCGCAGTTGGGTGGGATCGTCGCTCAGGAACGGGATGACCGGCGCCATCAGCACCCCGCAGCCGATGCCGTGCTCGCCGAGGGTGCGGACGACGTCCAGGCGGCGCTCGGGCGCCGGTGTGCCCGGCTCCACGGTGCGCCACAGCTCGGTGTCGGTGAAGCCCACGGAGACCGAGATGCCGACGTCCGTCACCCGGGCCGCCCGGGTCAGCAGCTCCAGGTCGCGCAGGATCAGCGTGCCCTTGGTCAGGATCGAGAACGGGTTCGCGTGCTCGGTGAGCGCCGAGATGATGCCCGGCATCAGCCGGTAGCGGCCCTCGGCCCGCTGATAGCAGTCGACGTTGGTGCCCATCGCCACGTGGTCGCCCTGCCAGCGGCGCGACGCCAGCTGGCGGCGCAGCACCTCGGGCGCGTTCACCTTGACCACGATCTGGGTGTCGAAGCCGATCCCGGTGTCGAGGTCCAGATAGCTGTGCGTCTTGCGGGCGAAACAGTAGACGCACGCGTGCGAACAACCGCGGTACGGGTTCACCGTCCATTCGAACGGCATGCGCGAGGCGCCCGGCACCCGGTTCAGGACCGAGCGGGCCCGCACCTCGTGGAAGGTGATCCCGCGGAACTCCGGGGTGTCGAAGGTGCGGGTGACGACGGCGTCCGCGCCGAACAGCGCGGCATCGGCGGCCCTGCCGTGACCGTCGGACTCCCCGGAGTCCACGGTGAGGTTCTCCCAGCGCATGACGCCTCCTCGGTAGCGCTCGCCCACAGAATAGAACATACGTTCCCATGATCGTGCGACCCCGATTTGGGTGGCCGGGCGCCGGGGTGGTTGGCTTGCTCCCACCCCGAGAAACCAGGTCCTGGAGGAACGCAATGGCGCAGGTCGAAGCCACCACGGAGCGGGTCGTCGCGGCGAACGCGGAGCAGGTGTTCGACGCGCTCGCCGACTACAGCGGCACGCGGCAGCAACTGCTGCCCGAGCACTTCAGCGAGTACGAGGTGCGCGAGGGCGGCGACGGCGAGGGCACCCTCGTCCACTGGAAGCTCCAGGCCACCAGCAAGCGCGTGCGCGACTGCCTCCTGGAGGTCAGCGAGCCCAGCGACGGTGAACTCGTCGAGAAGGACCGCAACTCCTCCATGGTCACCACCTGGCGCGTCACCCCGGCCGGCGAGGGCAGCTCCCGGGTCGTAGTCACCACCACCTGGAAGGGCGCCGGCGGCATCGGCGGCTTCTTCGAGAAGACCTTCGCGCCCAAGGGCCTCGGCCGGATCTACGACGCGATCCTCGCCAACCTCGCCGCCCACGTGGAGAAGTGAGGCCAAACTCCGGCCGGTGAAGGGGTGTTGCGTCGGCGTCGCGCCCCCTCACCGGTTCGAGTGGATCCCTGTCTCGTCCGGGATTGCACCGTAACTCGCCGTACTTGTTCGCAGTTGTCGCCTTACGCGGGAAATGTGACAGACGCGACGAGGGGAGCCGTACGTGGGCGGGACGACTCTGGTGCAGCACGAGCCGGCCGCGGCACCGGCCCCGGCGGAGACCGCCGACGAACCTCCGACCCCCGCCCCGGCCGCCGAACTCGGCGCGCGCCGGGTGCGGTTGGTCTTCTTCGGGCTCATGCTCGCCCTGCTCCTCGCCGCGCTGGACCAGATGATCGTCGCCACCGCGCTGCCGAAGGTCGTCGGCGAGCTGCACGGCCTGGACCGGATGTCCTGGGCGATCACCGCCTATCTGCTCACCTCCACCATCGGCCTGCCCGTGTACGGCAAGCTGGGCGACCTCGTCGGCCGCAAGGGCGTCTTCCAGTTCGCCATCCTGGTCTTCGTCGTCGGCTCCGCGCTCGCCGGGCGCGCGCAGAGCATGGACCAGCTGATCGCCTTCCGCGCCCTCCAGGGCGTGGGCGCGGGCGGGCTCATGATCGGCGTCCAGGCGATCATCGCCGACATCGTGCCGGCCCGGCAGCGCGGCCGCTACATGGGCCTGATCGGCGCCGTCTTCGGCCTCGCCTCCGTCGCCGGACCGCTCCTCGGCGGCTACTTCACCGACCATCTCTCCTGGCGCTGGTGCTTCTACGTCAACGTCCCCTTCGGCCTGGTCACCCTGGCCGTCGTCACCGTCGTCCTCAAGCTGCCGAGGCCGCGGGTCCGCGCCCGGCTCGACGTGCTCGGGACGCTGCTGCTCGCCGCGGCCTCCACCTGCCTGGTACTGCTGACCAGTTGGGGCGGCACCGAGTACGCCTGGGACTCCCGGGAGATCCTCGGCCTCGGCGCGGGCGCCCTCGCCGCCACCGTCCTCTTCCTCGTCGCCGAGCGCTTCGCCGCCGAACCCCTCATCCCGCTCAGGCTGTTCCGGGACTCCGTCTTCAACGTCACCGGCCTGGTCGGCCTGGTGATCGGTGTCGCCCTGTTCGGCGCGGCCAGCTATCTGCCGACCTTCCTGCAGATGGTCGACGGGGCCAGCGCCACCGAGTCCGGGCTGCTGATGCTGCCCATGACGGCAGGCATCGTCGGCGCCTCCGTCATCGGCGGCCAGCTCATCACCCTCACCGGCCGCTACAAACTCCTCCCGCTCCTCGGCGGCGCCCTCGCCGCCGTCGGCATGTGGCTGCTGTCCCGCCTGGAGACCGACACGCCCCGGCTGCACTACAGCATCTGGATGGCCGTCCTCGGCGCCGGCATCGGCCTGGTGATGCCGGTCCTCGTCCTCGCCGTGCAGAACTCCGTGCGCCTCGCCGACCTCGGCACCGCCACCAGCGCCAACACCTACTTCCGGCAGATCGGCGGCAGCGTCGGCGCCGCCGTCTTCGGCACCCTCTTCGCCGACCGGCTCACCGACGCCCTGCACCGGGAACTGCCCCCACGCGCGGGCGCCCGGCTGCCCGACCCCGAGTCGCTCACCCCGCAGCTCGTCCACGCGCTGCCACCGGCCCTGCGCGACGCCTACATCCGCGCCTACGCCGACGCGATGCCCCGGATCTTCCTCTACCTCGTCCCGGTGCTCGTCCTCGGCCTGCTCATCGCCTTCTTCCTCAAGGAGAAACCGCTGGTGTCCCACCACACCACCGAGACGGAGCCCCACGCCGTGAACGCCCCCATCCCACAGGCCCGCCCCCAGCCTTCGGCCGGGGGGACCCCCATCTCGCTTCGCTCGCCGCACACCGCCGGAGTCCCGGTGTGCGGCACGGTGCAGCACCCCGACGGGACCGTGGTGCCCCGCGCGGCGCTCACCCTCATCGACATCTCCGGACAGCAGATCGGGCGGGGTGCGAGCGGCGAGGACGGACGGTACGCGCTCGCCACCCCCGGCTCCGGCTCGTACGTGCTCATCGCCGCAGCGGGCGGCCACCAGCCGCAGGCCGTCTCCGTCACCGTCGGCGAGCGGCCCGTCGAACTCGACGTCGTGCTGGGCGGCGCCGGACGCCTCGCGGGCAGCGTGCTCACCGCCGACGGCAGCGCCGTCCGGGACGCCACCGTCACCCTCACCAACGTGCACGGCGAGGTCGTCGCGGCCACCCGCAGCGGCCGCGAGGGCGGTTACGTCATCAGCGAACTGGTCGCCGGCGAGTACACCCTCGCCGCCAGCGCCCCCGCCTTCCGCCCCGCCGCGCTCCCGGTCACCGTCCAGGCCGCCCGGGAGACCCGGCAGGACGTCGAACTCGCGGGCGGTGCCGTCCTGAAGGGCACCGTCCGGGCGAACGGCGGCCGACCCGTGGAGGACGCCCGGGTGACGCTGCTGGACGCCGCGGGCAACGTCGTGGACACCCTCACCACCGGAGCGGACGGGACGTTCAGGTTCGTGGACCTGTCCTCCGGCGAGTACACCGTCATCGCCGCAGGTTACCCGCCGGTCGCAACCGTCCTGCAGGTCGCGCGCGGTGGCCGCACCGAACGCGACCTGCAACTCGGCCACGAGGACTGAGCGGGGCGCCCGCAGGGCGCTGAGCTGCGCGCCGGGGCGATCAGGTGAAACCAATTCCAGGATTGCCACACATCGCGACCGGCCGCAGCCGTACGGTAGTGGCGGGCGGCACAGATCGTTTGCGAACAGCCGTGGGGAGAGAGGGCCTGGGCCATGGACCGTGGCAGCGAGCGGGACGAACCTCCCGGCCGCGGCGCCGGCGACGCGGCCGCGGGCCGGGTTCCGCTGGGCGTGGTCGTCGTCGACCGCGACGGCTTGGTGTCCCACTGGAGCAGCGGCGCGCGCCGCCTGTTCGGCGTGGACCGGGAGGACGCGATCGGGCGTCCCGCGGCCGACCTGCTCCCCGTCTCCGGCGCACTCTCCGACGACCTCCCCGACGACGCGCTGCCGGACACCTACGGTCTCCCCCAGGCGCCCGACGCGCTCGGCCCCGAGCTGGAGGCCTCCCTCGACGGGCGGACCGGCTACGCGACCGCGGGCCGCGCCCGTCTGTGCCCGGACGAGGACGACGGCACCCGCATCGACGTGCTGTGGTGGGCCTACCCGCTGGTCGGCCCGGGACCGTCCCGGCTGCTGGTCCTCGCCGCCGACGCCACCCGGCTGCGCGACGAGCGCGGCTACGACGACGAGACCGCCGAACGCATCTCGCCCGGCTTCGCCCGCCACACCGAACTGCCCGCCTTCGAGGAACTGGAGCGCCGGCTCCCCGAGATCCTGCCCAACATGGGCCCGGACCTCAGCGGCCGCATCGTCTCCCAGGTCCTCGAACTCGGCTACCCCGTCCTGGAGTTCAGCCAGTACGACCGGGTACCCGTCACCCCGTACTGGGGAGTCCCGCGCCGCCCCGGCCGCGGCAGCCCCGCCGAAGCTGTCGTACCGCAGCAGCGCACGGCACCCGTGATCCCCACCGGCGCCGAGTACGACCTGGAGTACGCCGCGGTGCGCGAGCGGCTGGAGTTCCTCAACGAGGTCAGCTCCGGCATCGGCACCTCGCTCGACCTCGGCGAGACCATCCGCGAGGTCACCAGCGCCGCCGTACCGCGCTTCGCGGACTTCGCCGGCACCCACCTGCGCGCCGCCGTCCTGGCCGGCGAGGGCTTCCCGGACGGACCGCCGGACGCCAGCACCGTGATGTTCCGGGTGTGGGTCGAGCACAACGACGAACCGGGCCGCTGGGACGACACCGTGCCGGTCGGCGAGGCCTTCGCCTTCCCCGAACACACCCCGTTCTACAAGTGCATGGTCACGGGCGAACCGGTCCTCATCCCGAGGGTCACCGAGGAACTGTCCAACCGCATCTCCGGCGAGTTCGAGAAGCGCGACCTCAGGCCGCTGATCGGCGGCCGCTCCCTGCTGATCGTCCCGCTCAAGGCGCGCAACGTGGTGCTCGGCTTCATGGTGCTCATGCGCCGCCCCGACCGCCCGGCGTTCGACGACATGGACCGCACCACCGGCGCCGAACTCGCCGCCCGCGCAGGCCTCGTGCTCGACAACGCCCGCATGTACACGTACCAGGAGAACGTCGCCGACACCCTCCAGGACAGCATGCTGCCGCAGGTGAGCCCGCGGATGGCCGGCTGTGACGTGGCGACCCGCTATCTGCCCGGCACCCGGCTCGGCCGGATCGGCGGCGACTGGTTCGACACCATCAAGCTGCCCGGCTCGCGCACCGCCCTCGTGGTCGGCGACGTCATGGGGCACGGCCTCAACTCGGCCGCCATGATGGGCCAGTTGCGCACCGCCGTGCAGACGATGGCCACCATGGAGACCCCGCCGGCCCAACTGCTGCGCAATCTGGACGACCTGGCCCGGCGGCTCGGCGAGAACTACCTCGCCACCTGCCTGTACGCGGTCTACGACCCGATCCGCGGCGAACTGCACCTCGCCAACGCAGGACACATCCCGCCCGTGCTGGTGCGCGCCGAGGACGGCCGCAGCGAACTGCTCGACCTGCCCACCGGCGCTCCCATAGGGGTCGGCGGTGTCGCGTTCGAGTCCAGCGTCGTCCGGGTCTCGCCCGGCGACCGGCTGGTGCTGTGCACCGACGGACTGGTCGAGGTGCGCGGCTCCGACATCGGCGAGGGTCTCGCCGCGCTCTGCGAGTCCGCCGCCCACCCCGCGGCCTCCATGGACGTCGCCTGCGACACCATCATCCGCGCCCTCAACACCCGCGGCGGCCGCAAGGACGACGTCGCCCTGCTCATGGCCCGGCTCAACGGCATCCCCGACGACCACGTCGCCGAATGGCACCTCGACGCCGCCCCGCGCGAGGTGGCCCGGGCCCGGCGCCTGGTCCGCGACCGGCTGCTGGAGTGGGGCCTGTCACAGACGGTGGAGACGGCGCAGCTGCTGGTCAGCGAGGTCGTCACCAACGCCGTCCAGCACGGCTCGGGCGGCCGGATCGGACTGCGGGTGGTGCGTACCGACGCCCTGCTCTTCGAGGTCACGGACGACGAACCGGGCCTGCCCGCGATGCTCGGTACCGGACCGTACGACGAGTCGGGCCGTGGTCTGCGCGTGGTCAGCCGGCTGGCCCGCGAGTGGGGCGCCAGCGCGACCGGGCACCGCAAGACCGTCTGGTTCGAACAGGCGGTCAACGCAAGGCAGTGAACCCCGGGGGCGCTCGTGTCCCCCCGGGGTTGCCGGGGTCCGTACTTCCGGTGAAGGTGGCCTCCTGCCCCTTGCCCAACCCACTGGCGCCGCGATATCCCGATCACGGAACCGACCGTGGGGAGATCGTCATGAACGTCTCGGACAACTACCGGAACGCGTGGGAGAGTTACTGGCGCGAGACCTCCGACGCGACGGGCGAGGCGATCTGGGACTCCGATCCCTCCCTCACGGCGCAGCCGCACAGCGAGCTGCTCCTGCCGTATGCGGACACCACCCGCACCATCGTCGACCTGGGCTGTGGCAACGGCACCCAGACCCGCTACCTCGCCACCCGGTTCGCCCGGGCCGTCGGCGTCGACCTCTCGCACGCCGCCGTGGAGCACGCCCGCCACGCCGAGAACGGCGAGACCGTCGAGTTCCAGCAGCTCGACCTGACCGACACCGGCGCCGTACACGTCCTGCACGAGCGGCTCGGCGACAGCCACGTGTACATGCGGGCCGTCATCCACCAGAGCGAACCGGACGCACGCGCCGCGGTGGCCGCCGCGGTCGCCGAGATCATCGGTTCCGAGGGCCGTGCCTTCGTGGTCGAACTGACCTCCGGCTCGCGGGACGTCCTCAAGCGGGCGGCCACCGGCCCGGACGGACCGGGGCCCAAGCTGCGCCGCGTCTTCCAGCACGGCCTCAAGCCCGCCGACGCCGACGACGAGGAGATCCCGCGGCTGCTCGGTGAAGCCGGCCTGGAGGTGCTGGCGAGCGGCGAGACGGCCCTGCCGCAGACCGAGCACCTCGCCGACGGCACCCGCATCGACCTGCCGGCGCGCTGGTTCGTCCTGGCCGGGAAGTGAGCGGGCCGCAGACCCGGGAGCACCCCCCCGGCGCGGGGCCGGCGGACGCCGTAGCCGCCGCCCCGCGCGGCCCCGTCGTAGCCTGCCCCCGGCCAGGACGCGTAACGTGCCGGACATGAAGATCCTGATCAGTGCGGACATGGAGGGTGCCACCGGCGTCACCTGGCCGGCCGACGTGCTCCCGGGCACACCGCAGTGGGAGCGGTGCCGGTCCATGTTCACCTCGGACGCGAACGCCGCCGCGCTGGGCTTCTTCGACGGCGGCGCCGACGAGGTGCTCGTCAACGAGGCCCACTGGAGCATGCGCAACCTGCTGCTGGAGCGGCTCGACGAGCGGGTCGAGATGCTCACCGGGCGGCACAAGGCGCTGTCCATGGTGGAGGGCGTGCAGCACGGTGACGTGGACGGCATCGCGTTCGTCGGCTACCACGCGGGCGCCGGCATGGAGGGCGTCCTCGCCCACACCTACCTCGCGAACCAGATCACCGGGGTGTGGGTGAACGACGTCCGCGCGAGCGAGGGTCTGCTCAACGCGCATGTCGTCGCCGAGTACGGCGTACCGGTCGTGCTCGTCACCGGCGACGACCTGGCCTGCGAGGACGCCCTCGGGTACGCGCCCGAGGCACTGAAGGTCGCCGTCAAGGACCATGTGTCCCGGTATGCGGCGGTATGCCGTACACCGTCCCGGACCGCCGCCGACATCCGCGCCGCCGCCAAGGAGGCCGCGCGGCTGGCCGTCCGCCACGAGCCCGTGCACGGCGGGCCGTTCACCGTCGCCGTCGAGTTCGACGCCGAGCACCTGGCGATGGCGGCGACCGTCGTCCCGGGTGTCGCGCGCATCGGTGAGCGGAAGGTGGCGTACACCAGCGACACCATGTACGAGGGAATCAGGACCTTCAAGGCGGTCACCACGATCGTCTCGGCCGCGGTGGAGGAGCAGTATGGCTGACGAGCAGGCGCTGGACGAGGTCGTGGAGTTCACCTCCGGCCTGATCCGGATCGACACCACCAACCGGGGCGGCGGCGACTGCCGGGAGCGGCCCGCCGCCGAGTACGCGGCCGAGCGGCTGGCCGGAGCCGGCCTGGAACCCCTGCTGCTGGAGCGGACACCGGGGCGGACCAACGTCGTCGCCCGGATCGCGGGCACCGACCCGTCCGCCCACGCCCTGCTCGTCCACGGCCACCTGGACGTGGTGCCGGCCGAAGCCGCCGACTGGAGCGTGCACCCCTTCTCGGGCGAGATCCGCGACGGCGTCGTGTGGGGGCGCGGCGCCGTCGACATGAAGAACATGGACGCGATGATCCTCGCGGTCGTCCGCTCCTGGGCCCGGCAGGGCATCAGGCCCCGCCGCGACATCGTCATCGCGTTCACCGCCGACGAGGAGGACAGCGCCGAGGACGGCTCCGGGTTCCTCGCCGGCCGGCATCCGGAGCTGTTCGACGGCTGCACCGAGGCCATCGGCGAGTCGGGTGCCTTCACCTTCCACGACGGCGCCGGCCGGGAGATCTACCCCATCGCCGCGGGGGAGCGCGGCACCGGCTGGCTGAAACTCACCGCGCGCGGCCGGGCCGGACACGGCTCCAAGGTGAACAAGGAGAACGCGGTGACCCGGCTCGCCGCCGCCGTCACCCGCATCGGCGAGCACGAGTGGCCGCTGCGGCTCACCCCGACGGTACGGGCCGCGCTCACCGAACTCGCCGCCGTGTACGGCTTCGAAGCGGACTTCCGGAACGTGGACGGCCTGCTGGAGAAGCTCGGCCCGGCCGCCAAGCTGGTCGAGGCGACCGTACGCAACAGCGCCAACCCGACCATGCTGGACGCCGGTTACAAGGTGAACGTGATCCCCGGGGAGGCGGTCGCCTTCGTCGACGGGCGCTATCTGCCGGGCGACGAGGAGGAGTTCATCGCGACCCTCGACCGGCTCACCGGGCCGGACGTGGACTGGGAGTTCCACCACCGGTCGGTCGCGCTGCAGGCGCCCGTCGACTCGCCCACCTTCGCCGGGATGCGGGCGGCCGTCGAGGAGTTCGCGCCCGAGGGGCACGTGGTGCCGTACTGCATGACCGGTGGCACGGACGCCAAGCAGTTCTCGCTGCTCGGCATCGACGCCGCCTACGGATTCGCTCCGCTGAAGCTCCCCGAGGGCTTCGACTACCAGGCGATGTTCCACGGCGTCGACGAGCGCGTCCCCGTGGAGGCGCTGCACTTCGGCGTCCGGGTGCTCGACCGCTTCCTGCGAACGGCCTAGACGATGGGGGACGGGGTGCACAAGCAGGCGTACGGTTCCTGGCCCTCGCCCATCGACGCGGCGCTGGCCGCCGCGCACGACGGGCACCCGGAGTGGGTGGGCTTCGTCGGGGACGAGGTCTGGTGGACCGAGCCACGGCCCGCCGAGGGCGGCCGCCGGGCGCTGGTGCGGCGGCTGGCCGACGGCACCGAGGAGTCGCTGCTGGCCGCGCCGTGGAACGTGCGCAGCCGGGTCATCGAGTACGGCGGCCTGCCCTGGACCGGGGTGATGCGGGACGACGGGCCCCTGGTGGTGTTCACGCACTTCGCCGACCAGCGCCTGTACCGGTACGAGCCCGGCGGCGAGCCGCGACCGCTGACCCCCCTCTCCCCGGTGGGCGGCGGGCTGCGCTGGGCGGAACCGCAGGTGGACCTCGCCCGCGGCGAAGTGTGGTGCGTGCTGGAGGAGTTCACCGGGGACGGCCCGGACGACGTACGGCGCGTCCTGGCCGCCGTACCGCTGGACGGCTCGGCCGCCGAGGACCGGGCCGCCATACGCGAACTCACCGACGGAGGGCACCGGTTCGTCACCGGCCCCCGGCTCTCGCCCGACGGGCGCCGGGCCGCGTGGCTGGCCTGGGACCATCCGCGGATGCCGTGGGACGGCACGGAACTGCTCGTCGGCGAGGTCGGTGACGACGGCACGCTGCACACCGTTCGCACGGTCGCGGGCGGTCCGCAGGAGGCCGTCGCGCAGGTGGACTGGGATGCGGCCGGCCGTCTCCTGTACGCGAGCGACCGCAGCGGCTGGTGGAACCTGTACCGGGACGGCACCCCGCTGTGCCCGCGCGAGGAGGAGTTCGCCGGGCCGCTGTGGAAGCTCGGTCTGCGTTGGTTCGCGCCGCTGGACCACGGGCTGATCGCGGTCGTCCACGGTCGGGGCGCGACCGTGCTCGGGATACTGGATCCGGAGTCCGGCGAGGTGGTGGACGCCGCCGGCCCCTGGACCGAGTTCGCGCCCAGCCTCGCGGCCCACGGCGGCCGGGTCGTCACGGTCGGTGCGAGTCCGCGCACCGGATACGAAGTGGTCGAGCTGGACATCAGGAGCGGACGCGCCCGTGCGATCGGTGCCCGGCACCGGGATCCGGTCGACCCGGCGTACTACCCCGAGCCGCATATCCGCACCTTCACCGGCCCGGGCGGCCGCGAGGTGCACGCCCACGTCTACCCGCCGCACCACCCGCACCGCACCGCCCTCGACGTCGAGTTGCCGCCCTACGTCGTCTGGGCGCACGGCGGCCCCACCAGCAGGGTGCCGCTCGTGCTGGACCTGGAGATCGCCTACTTCACCTCACGCGGCATCGGGGTCGTCGAGGTCAACTACGGCGGCTCCACCGGGTACGGCCGCGCCTACCGGGAGCGGCTGCGCGAGCAGTGGGGCGTGGTCGACGTGGAGGACTGCGCGGCCGTCGCCCTCGCCCTGGCCGAGGAGGGCACCGCCGACCGTGACCGGCTGGCGATCCGGGGCGGCAGCGCGGGCGGCTGGACCACCGCCGCCTCCCTGACCACGACCGACGTGTACGCGTGCGGCACCATCGTCTACCCCGTCCTCGACCTGGCCACCTGGGGGCCGGGGGAGACCCATGACTTCGAGTCGCGGTACCTGGAGTCGCTGATCGGCCCGCTCACCGAGGTGCCCGCGCGGTACGCCGAGCGTTCGCCCACCGCGCACGCCGACCGGCTCACCGTGCCCTTCCTGCTGCTCCAGGGCCTGGACGACGTGATCTGCCCGCCCGCCCAGTGCGAGCGCTTCCTCGCCGGGATCGAGGGCCGGGGCGTGCCGCACGCCTATCTCACCTTCGCGGGGGAGGGGCACGGCTTCCGTCGCGCCGACACCATGGTGCGCGCGCTGGAGGCCGAGCTGTCGCTGTACGCTCAGGTGTTCGAGTTGGATGTGCCGGGTGTCCCGGAGTTGGAGTTGCGCACGTGAGAGAGCTGGTACGGCCCACTCGGCTGGCCCCCGGGGCACGCGTGGCCGTGGTGGCCCCCAGCGGGCCGGTGCCCGAGGAGCGGCTGCAGGCGGGGCTCGACGTGCTGCGCGGCTGGGGCCTCGACCCGGTGGCCGCACCCCATGTGCTGGACCGGCACGGGGAGTTCCCCTACCTGGCGGGCACGGACGCCGACCGTGCCGCCGACTTCCAGCGGGCCTGGTGCGACCCGGCGGTGGACGCGGTCCTGTGCGCCCGCGGCGGGTACGGCGTCCAGCGGATGACCGACCTGCTCGACTGGGAGGCGATGCGGGCGGCCGGGCCGAAGGTGTTCGTCGGCTTCAGCGACATCACCGTCCTGCACGAGGCCTTCGCCACCCGCCTGGGGCTCGCCACCCTGCACGGGCCGATGGCGGCCGGCATCGACTTCATCAAGAACGAGCGGGCGCAGGCGCATCTGCGGTCCACGCTCTTCGAGCCGGAGGCCGTGCGCACCGTCGCCTCCGGCGGCACGGCCCTCGTCCCCGGCCGGGCCCGCGGTGTCACCCTCGGCGGCTGTCTGTCCCTGCTCGCGGCGGAACGCGGCGCCCCGCACGCCCGCCCGTCGGCGAGCGGCGGGCTGCTGTGCCTGGAGGACGTGGGCGAGCAGACGTACCGGCTGGACCGCTACCTCACCCAACTCCTCCGCTCCGGCTGGCTCGACGGGGTGCGCGGGGTGCTGCTCGGCTCCTGGGCGGAGTGCGATCCCTACGAGCGGGTACGGCTCATGCTCGCCGACCGCCTCGGTCCGCTGGGTGTCCCCGTCGTCGAGGAGTTCGGATTCGGGCACTGCGAGGGCGCGTTGACCATCCCCTTCGGCGTCGCAGCCGAACTCGACTCGGACGCGGGCTCGTTGACGCTGGACGAGCCCGCTCTGCGCTGAGCCGGGCTCGTCCTGTTCGCCGAGCTGTACGACGTCGCGCCCGACGGCACACAGACGCCGGTGCTCGGCCGAGTCGCCTCGGGGCGTACCGCACGGAGCGCCGCGACCGGTGACCCGTAGGCTGGCGGGATGCCGCACACCGCATCCCGCTACCTCGCCGAAGGCCCCCGCGTGGGCATCCGCTCCTTCACCTTCGACGACGGTCCCGAGTTCACCGCCCGGGCCAGGGAGAGCAAGGACCTGCACCGGCCGTGGCTGTTCCCGCCGGACACCGACGAGGGCTACGCCACCTACGCCGGACCCCTCATCAAGGACCCGAACCGCGCCGGCTTCCTCGTGTGCGAGAAGGACAGCGGGCACATCGCCGGGTTCATCAACATCAACAACATCGTCCGCGGCGGCTTCCAGTGCGGCGCCCTCGGCTACGGCGCCTTCGCCCACGCGGCCGGCCGCGGGCTGATGCGCGAGGGCCTCGACCTCGTGATCGGGTACGCGTTCGGCCCGCTGGGACTGCACCGACTGGAGATCAACGTCCAGCCCGAGAACACCGCCTCCGTCGCCATGGCCCGCGGCGCCGGCTTCCGTCTGGAGGGCTTCTCACCCGACATGATCTTCATCGACGGGGCCTGGCGGGACCACGAACGCTGGGCGCTCACCGCCGAGATGCGCGACCCCGCCGAGACCGCTTTTGCGCAATCCTGACCGGCAGCGCCCCTGGCCGACTCCCCGTACCCCGGGTTCCATGGTCGACGTGACGAGGATCCGACGTGAGGTACTGACCCTGCCGGCCGCGCAGTTGGGACCCGACAACCCCCTGCCCCCGCTCTGCCCTCCCCCACTCTCGGCTTCGCTCGAGCGGGGGGACCCCCATGACGAGGTCCACCGGATCGACGGCCGCGAACGGGACGACATGCCCAGGGACATGGCCCGGCAGCTCGGCTGGGAGCCGCTGCACAGCCTGTTGCCGGTGCGCGTCCGCGACGGGTACGGCAGAACCCGCGAGCCCCGCGCCCTCGACGCCCTGGTGATCGAGAACGACCGGCTGCGCGCCACCGTCCTGCCTGGCCTCGGCGGCCGGATCGCCTCCCTGGTCCACCTGCCCACCGGACGCGAACTCCTCTACCGCAACCCGGTGTTCCAGCCCGCCGACTTCGCCCTCAACGGCGCCTGGTACTCCGGCGGCATCGAGTGGAACATCGGCGCCACCGGCCACACCACCCTCTCCTGCGCCCCCGTGCACGCCGCCCGTGTCCCCGCCCCCGACGGCGGCGAGATGCTGCGCCTGTGGGAGTGGGAGCGGCTGCGCGACCTGCCCTTCCAGGTCGACCTGTGGCTCCCGGAGGGCTCCGACTTCCTCCACGTCGGCGTCCGGATCCGCAATCCGCACGAGCGCCCGGTGCCCACGTACTGGTGGTCCAACATCGCCGTACCCGAGGAGCGCCGGATCCTCGCCCCCGCCGAGGAGGCCTGGTCCTTCGGCTACGAGCGCCGCCTGCGCCGGGTGCCCGTCCCCTCGTGCGACGGCATCGACCGCACCCACCCCCTCAACAGCCCTTACGCCGCCGACTACTTCTACGCGGTGCCCGACGGCCGGCGCCGCTGGATCGCCGCGCTGGACGCGGACGGGCACGGGCTGGTGCAGACCTCCACCGACCTGCTGCGCGGCCGCAAGCTGTTCGTGTGGGGCAGCGGACCCGGCGGCCGGCGCTGGCAGCAGTGGCTGACCGAGCCCGGCACCGGCGGCTACTGCGAGATCCAGGCGGGACTCGCCCGCACGCAGCTGGAGCACGTCCGGCTGGAGCCGGAGAGCGAGGTGTCCTGGCTGGAGGCCTACGGCCCGCTCGACACACCCGCCGAGGGCGCGTGGCCGGAGGTCGTCCGGAGCGCCGAGGAGCGGCTCGCCGCGGTGCTGCCGCGCGCCCGCGTCCAGGAGGCGCACGCGGCGTGGAAGCCGTACGCGGACACCGAGCCCGGCGAGATCCTGGCCACCGGCTCCGGCTGGGGCGCGCTCGAAGTCCTGCGCGCCGACTGGAAGCTGCCCGGCACACCCTTCGCCGAGTCCACCCTCGGCGAGGCGCAGGCGCCCTGGCGGGAGCTGCTGCGCACCGGCTCCCTGCCCGAGCCGCGCCGGGTCCGCCCGCCCGGTGAGACGCTGGTCGCCCCGCACTGGCGGGACATGCTGGAGACCGCGCCCGCCACCCCGCACACCGAATACCACCTCGGCGTCGCCCAGTGGCACGCGGGCGACCGCGCCCAGGCGGTCCGCAGCTGGGAACGCGCCCTCCCGCTCGCCCCGTCCCTGTGGCCCCTGCTGCGCTGCCTCGCCGTGGCCGACCAGGCGTCCGGCCACCACGAGCGGGCCGCCGAACGGTACGCGGAGGCCTTCGACGACCTGTGCCGCGAGCGGCGCGACGACGGCGAGACCTGGACGGCCGCCGTGGCCGCGCTCGGCCGGGAGGCCCTGGAGGCGCTGCTCAGGGCCCGGCGCGCGGCGGACGCCCGCGCGGTGTGGGAGCGGCTGCTGCCCGCCGTGCGGCGGCGCGGCCGGTTCCGGCTGCTGGAGGCCGAGCTGCTGCTCGCCGAGGGGCGGCGCGCCGCCGCCCGGGCCGTCTTCGACACGGGCTTCGAGGTCGCCGACCTGCGGGAGGGCGCGGAGGTGATCGGCCGGCTGTGGGACCGGCTCACCGACGAGCCCCTGCCCGCCCGCTTCGACTTCCGGATGCGCCCGGACACGCCCTGAGCGGCCGTGCGGCTCAGTCGCCGTGGTCGACGTACTCGAAGACCGAGCCGTCCGGGTGCACCGCGAGCAGATTCCGGCCCACCGGCGTTGGCACCGGCCCCGCGACGATCTGGGCGCCCAGCTCCGTGAGCAGCCGGTGGGCCTCGTCCACGTCCTTCACGGCGATCGTGGCCGCCACCTTGCGCAGCAGCTCCAGCTCGGCCTCGGGGCCGCTCATCAGCAGGAAGGAGCCGATCGCGGCGACCTGCACGCCCCCGCGTTCGAACCGGAGCGCTCTGCCGCCCGCGAGACGCTCGTAGAAGGGGATCGCGGCTTCGAGGTCGTCGACGCAGATGCGCAGCGATGCGCCCAGAATCTCCATGCGGACGAGCCTAGTTGGGGCGGGCGGGTGCGCACAGACCTGGACCCCGGCCGACGCTGTTACGCATCGTGTGCGACGGGTACCCGCAGTTCATGGAGCACATGGAGAACATGGATCACCTGGATCACCTGGAACATCTGGACAAGCACCTCGTCGAAGAGCTGGCTCAGGTGGCACGCGAGACGGTGCGCGACGAGCTGCGCGAGCAGAGCCGCAGACAGCGCCGCACCGCCCTGCTCTACGCCGCCTCCGGCGCAGTCGCCCTGTACGCGGGCGGCGCGCTCGCGCTCGCCCTGGGCCTCGGCCTCGCGGCCGGCCTGCCCGGCTGGGCCGCCGCGCTGATCACCGCCGCGATCCTGGGCGTCGTCGCCTACGTGCTGCGCGGCGCCGCCCGCCCGAAGCACCCGCATGCGGCCGCTGCCCCGCCCGGTGGATCCGGCACGCCGTACCCGCCGATGCCGTCCGAGGCCCCCCTCCGGCCGGACATCGACCCCGAGGGCCCGCACCACCGGGCCTGACCCCCGCAGGTGCGGCGGGGGCCGCACCGGCGTCCGGGTGAGGTGAGCGGCGTTTGGGCGGCGCGGCCCCGGATACGCGGAAAGCCTCGGAGGAGCCACACCGCCGGAGGCGCACCGTGAGTCGACCACGCGTCGTGATCGTCGGCGCCGGTTTCGCCGGGTACCGGGCCGCTCGCACCCTCGCCCGTGTGACCCGGGGCCGTGCCCTGATCACGCTGCTCAACCCGACCGACTACTTCCTGTATCTGCCCCTGCTGCCCCAGGTGGCCGCCGGGCTCCTGGAGCCCCGCAGGGTCACCGTGTCGCTCCCCGGCACCCTGCGCGGGGTGCGACTGCTGCTCGGCGAGGCGCACGGTGTCGACCTGGACGGCTGCACCGTCCACTTCACGGACCCCGAGGGCGGCAGCGGGGTGGTCGGCTTCGAGCGGCTGGTGCTGGCCGTCGGCAGCGTCAACAAGCTGTTGCCGATCCCGGGTGTCGCCCGGCACGCACACGGGTTCCGCGGGCTGGCCGAGGCCCTGTACCTGCGCGACCACGTGACCCGGCAGGTGGAGCTGGCCACCACGGCCGACGACCCCGCGGTCCGCGCCGCCCGGTGCACGTTCGTCGTGGTCGGCGCGGGCTACACCGGCACCGAGGTGGCCGCGCAGATGCAACTGCTCACCGACAGCCTCGCGCGCCGGCACCACGCTGCGCGGCCCCGCTGGATCCTGCTGGACACCGCACCCCGGGTGCTGCCGGAGCTGGACGAGCGGCTCTCCCGGACGGCGGACCGGGTGCTGCGGGCGCGCGGCGTCGACGTACGGACGGGGACCTCCGTGAAGGAGGCCACCCGGGACGGGGTGCTGCTCACCGACGGGGAGTTCGTCGAGTCACGGACCCTGGTGTGGTGCGTAGGGGTCCGGCCGGATCCGCTGGTCGAGGTCGTCGGACAGCCGCTGGAGCGGGGTCGGCTGATCGTCGATCCGTACCTCCAGGTGCCGGGGAACGCGGACGTGTTCGCCTGCGGGGACGCCGCGGCCGTACCGGATCTGCAGCACCCGGGAGAGTTCACACCCATGACGGCCCAGCACGCCTGGCGGCAGGGCCGGGTGGCCGGCGAGAACGTGGCCGCCTCACTGGGTCTCGGCCGGCGCAGGCGTGCCTACCGCCACCGCGACCTGGGTTTCGCCGTCGATCTCGGGGGCGTTCGGGCCGCCGCCAACCCGCTCGGCATCCCGCTGTCCGGCCTGCCGGCCGGCGCGGTCACCCGCGGCTACCACCTGGCCGCGCTGCCCGGCAACCGCGTCCGCGTCGCCGCCGACTGGCTGCTGGACGCCGTACTCCCGCGCCAGGCCGTCCAGTTGGGCCTCGTCCGGTCCGGGGCGGTGCCCCTGGACACGGAGGCCGCGCACCGGCCCGCTCCCCAGCAACCCCCCGAAGGAGACTCATGAACACCGCCGAACTCGCCGAACTCGGACAGCAGTTGCGCGTCGACAGTGTGCGGGCCGCCGCCGCGGCGAGCTCCGGGCATCCGACCTCCTCGATGTCCGCCGCCGATCTGATGGCCGTCCTGCTCGCCCGCCATCTGCGCTACGACTTCGAACGCCCCGAACACCCCGCCAACGACCGCTTCGTGCTCTCCAAGGGGCACGCCTCGCCGCTGCTGTACGCGGCCTACAAGGCGGCCGGTGTCGTCGAGGACGGCGAGCTGCTCACCTTCCGCAGGATCGGCAGCCGCCTCGAAGGGCACCCGACCCCGCGCCGGCTGCCGTGGGTGGAGACGGCCACCGGCTCGCTCGGCCAGGGCCTGCCGGTCGGTGTCGGCATCGCGCTGGCCGGCAAGCGCCTGGACCGCGTCGGCTACCGGGTGTGGGTGCTGTGCGGGGACAGCGAGCTGGCCGAGGGCTCGGTGTGGGAGGCCGCCGAACACGCCGCGTACGAGCACCTGGACAACCTGACCGCGATCGTGGACGTCAACCGGCTCGGCCAGCGCGGTCCGACCCGGCACGGCCACGACCTGGACGCCTACGCGCGCCGCTTCGCGGCCTTCGGCTGGCACACCGTCGAGGTCGACGGACACGACGTCGACGCGATCGACCGGGCCTACGGCGAGGCGAAGGCGCGGACCGGGCAGCCCACGGTGATCCTCGCCCGCACCCTCAAGGGCAGGGGCGTCGCCTCGGTCGAGGACCGGGAGGGCCTGCACGGCAAGCCGCTGCCCGAACCCGAGGAGGCCGTCGCCGAACTGGGCGGACCGCGCGACGTGCGCGTCCGTGTCGGCGAGCCGCCCGCCGCCGCGATGCTCCGCTCCCTCACCACCGAGGTCGTCCAACTGCCGCACTACGACAAGGGGGACGAGGTCGCCACCCGCGACGCCTTCGGCAAGGCCCTCGCGGCGCTCGGCACCGCCCGCGGCGACATCGTCGCCCTGGACGGCGAGGTCGGCGACTCCACCCGTACCGAGGTGTTCGCCAAGGAGCACCCCGACCGCTTCTTCGAGTGCTACATCGCCGAACAGCAGCTCGTCGCCTCGGCCGTCGGCATCGCGGCCCGCGGCTGGGTGCCGTACGCCGCGACGTTCGCGGCGTTCTTCACCCGCGCCCACGACTTCCTGCGGATGGCCTCGATCAGCGGCTCCGGCATCAACCTCGTCGGCTCGCACGCGGGAGTCGCGATCGGGCAGGACGGGCCCTCGCAGATGGGCCTGGAGGACCTGGCGATGTTCCGCTCCCTGTACGGCTCGACCGTGCTGTACCCGTGCGACGCCAACCAGACCGCCCGGCTGGTCGCGGAGATGGCCGGACTCGACGGCATCCGCTACCTGCGCACCTCGCGCGGCGCGACCCCGGTGATCTACGGCCCCGAGGAGGAGTTCCCGGTCGGCGGCAGCAAGGTGCTGCGCTCCGGTGACCAGGACCGGCTGACGCTCGTGGCGGCCGGCGTCACCGTGCACGAGGCGCTCGCCGCCGCCGACCGGCTCGCGGAGGAGGACATCGAGGTGCGGGTGGTCGACCTGTACTCGGTCAAGCCGGTCGACGTGGAGACCCTGCGCCGGGCCGCCGAGGAGACCGGCTGTCTGGTGACCGTCGAGGACCACCACGAGCAGGGCGGCCTCGGCGACGCCGTCGCGGAGGCGTTCGCCGACGCCCGGCCCGTGCCCCGCCTGGTCCGGCTCGCGGTGGGCACCATGCCCGGCTCGGCCGCGCCCGACGAGCAGCTGCACGCGGCCGGCATCGACGCCGCGGGCATCGCGGCCGCGGCGAAACTGCTGGTCGAGGAGGCGGTTGTGCGCTGAGCGGGGACCCGCGGCCGCGCGGAGATGCCCGGGGCGGATCTCCCGGGGGAGGGTAGGGGGCCGATCGCGGCTCTCCGTCGCCGGCCGTGGCTCAGTGTGGCTTGTCGTGGCCGCGTCGCCGTACCTCATCCACCGCCTGTGACCTGCGACTTCGAGGACCCATGGCCTCCCGGGTGTTTGCCCGGGGGAGGAGTGGCCATTCGCAGAGGGAGGTGGACACAGTGAACACAGAGAACACCCCCCAGCCACAGAGTTCACAAAAGTCACACAGTTCACATAAGAAGCAGAACGGCACACGGTCGGATGCGGCGAACGACCGGCCGGCACCCATCGAGGTGCTGCGCCAGGCGCGCGCCCAGCTCGCCGAACTCACCGGGCTCGCACCGCAGTCGGTGTCCTCCTTCGAGCAGACCGCAGACGGATGGTCGCTCGACGTGGAGGTCCTCGAACTGCCGAGGGTGCCGGACACGATGAGCCTGATGGCGAGCTACCAGGTCGACCTCGACCCACGGGGACAGCTCACCGGCTATCGGCGCGTTCGTCGCTACGAACGCGGGCGGGCCGACGCGCGCCCTCCCGGCGGCCGCTAGGCCGTCGGCCCGGATCCCACATCCACGGACACCCCGTGCATCCGACCACGCACAGGGAGGAACGACAGGCATGACCGTTGTACCGGCACAGCAGATCGGCGGCGGGGGAGGCGGCGGCAGCAGCCTCTACGACGTACTCGAACTGGTTCTCGACCGGGGTCTCGTGATCGATGCCTTCGTTCGTGTGTCCCTGGTCGGCATCGAGATCCTCAAGATCGACGTCCGGGTCGTCGTCGCCAGCGTCGACACCTATCTGCGCTTCGCCGAGGCGTGCAACCGCCTCGACCTGGAGTCGGGTCCGAGTGCGACCCCCGGCCTGCCCGACGTCGTCGGTGAGATCACCGAGTCCGGCGCCCGCGGCAAGTCCAAGGGCGCGCTGTCCGGCGCCGCACAGACCGTGGCCGACGCCTTCCACGAGGTCCGAGACGACAAGGAGGCCCGCGAGGACAAGCATGGACGTGAGGAAAGGGAGGCCGAGCCCCGGCCGCGCGCCCGCAGGACCACGGCACGCAGGAAGGAGGAGCAGGAGTGAGTACGTACGTCTACGGGATCACCGCCTGGTCGAATCCGGCGCTTTCCGAGGGCATGGCCGGCGTGGGCGAGCCGCCTCGCCCGGTGCGTGTCCTCAAGGCCGGCGAACTGGCCGCCCTGGTCAGTGACGCCCCAGAGGCTCTGCGCCCCAAGCGCCGGGACCTGCTCGCCCACCAGAACGTGCTCGCCGAGGCCGGCGCGGCCCGCTGTGTGCTGCCCATGCGGTTCGGCAACGTCGCACCCGACGACGACGCCGTCACCCAGGTGCTCAGCGAGCGGGCGGAGCACTACCGGGAACGGCTGCGGGAGCTGGACGGCAAGGACGAGTACAACGTCAAGGCCAGCCATGTCGAAGAGGCCGTCCTGCATCTCGTGATGGCCGAGAACGCGGAACTGCGCGCCCTCGCCGACGCCAACCGGCAGGCGGGCGGCGGCAGCTACGAGGAGCGGATCCGCCTCGGTGAGCTGGTCGCGGCCGCGGTCAAGGCCAAGGAGGCCGAGGACGGCGCGGAGGTGCAGAGCGTGCTGGCCCCGACCGCCGCCGCGCTGAGCGTGGGCCAGGCGTCCACCGGCTGGCTGCTCAACGTGTCGTATCTGGTCGTCCGGGACTCGGCCGAGTCCTTCCTGGCCGCCGCCGAACACGCCCGCAAGAGCCTCACCCACCTCGACCTGCGGGTCAACGGACCGCTGCCGCCGTACAGCTTCGTCGAGCCCGGTCCCGTCGAACATGCGGGCAGCCCGATCGGCGCCGGTACCGGCGGGACGTAGTCGGGCCCGGACGGAAGGAGAACGCCGTGGGACTGATCGGAGAAGTGCTGCTGCTGCCGTTCGCACCGGTACGCGGCAGCGCGTGGGTGATCGGAGAGGTGCTTCGTGAGGCGGAACGGATCTACTACGACCCCGCCACCGTACGGGCTGAACTCGCTCGGCTCGAAGAGCAGCTGGAGGCGGGCGAGATCACCGAGGAGGAGTTCGACCGGCGCGAGGACGAACTGCTCGACCGGCTGGAGATCGCCCTGCGCTCCGGCGACACCACAGGAGACGGGACGACACCATGAACAGGACAGCACTTGGCCTCGCCCTGGGGGCCGGATACCTGCTGGGGCGCACGAAGAAGATGAAACTGGCCCTCGCCGTCGGCTCCCTGGTGGCCGGAAAGAAGCTGAACCTCGGGCCGCAGGCGCTCGCGGAGCTGGTGCAGCAACAGCTCCACGACAACCCGCAGTTCAAGGAGATCGGGGACCAGCTGCGCCAGGATCTGCGGGGCGTCGGCAAGGCCGCCTCCGGAGCCATGGCCGAGCGGCAGATGAATGCCATCGCCGACCGGCTGCACGGTCGTACCACCGAGCTGCACGAGCAGCTCGCCGGGGAGCTGACCGAGTCCGGATCCGGGGAGGAGGAGACCGGGGAGGACGAGGACACCCGCAAGACCCGGCGGCAGGAGATGTCGCGCAAGAAGGCGGCCAGGAAGGTCCCGCCGAAGCGGGCCCAGACCAAGAGGGCGACGGCTCCCGGAAAGACGGCGGACAAGAAGACGGGCCCCGCCCGCAAGGCCGACGCGAAGAGGACGGCCTCGGCCGGTGGCGCGACGCGCGGCGGCCGGTCCGGGCAGTCGAAGGGCGGCGATGACAGATGACCGAGACCCTGGGATCCGCGACCTCCGCGGCCGGTAAGGCAACGGGCGCCGCCGAGGAAAACCCGCTGACCGATCTCGCCCACAGCGAGGCCGCCGACCGCTTGAAGGAGGAGGTGCAGGAGTACCTCTCGGCGCAGGCCGAGCGGATGCTCGTCGGCCTCGGCCACAAGCTCGGCGAGGCCACGGTCAAGCTCAACGACATCGCCGAGGGCAACAGTCCTGGCTTCGCGAAGCTGGCCCTGGAGGGCGGTCGCAAGTTCGCCGAGGGCAAGGGCCCGCTGCGCTCCGCGCTGGAGCTGGGCGCCTCCCGGGTCAAGGAGAACGTGACGGAGGCGGTGCGGAACCTCGCGGGCGGCAAGGGGAAACGCAAGGGCGGCGGCAACAAGCCGACCGTGATCATGGAGTCCGTCGACGTGGGCGTGCCTCTGCGCACCGCCTACGACCAGTGGACCCAGTACCAGGACTTCGGCACCTTCGCGAGGGGCGTCAAGAGCGCGAGCCGCGCCGACGACACCCAGTCCGACTGGCAGCTGAAGGTCTTCTGGTCCAGCCGCAGCTGGAAGGCCCGCACCACCGAGCAGATCCCCGACCAGCGCATCCAGTGGACGTCGGAGGGTGCCAAGGGCAGCACGAAGGGTGTCGTCACCTTCCATGCGCTCGCGGACGACCTCACCCGCGTCCTCCTGGTCATGGAGTACTACCCGAGCGGCCTGTTCGAGAAGACCGGCAACCTGTGGCGCGCACAGGGCCGCCGGGCCAGGCTGGACCTGAAGAACTTCGCCCGCTTCGTCGCCCTCAAGGGCGAGGCGGAGGACGGCTGGCGCGGTGAGATCCGTGACGGCGAGGTGGTCCACAGCCATGAGGACGCGGTCGCCGAGGAGCAGGAGACCGAGGAGGCCGCCGACGAGGAGGAGCCGTACGAGAAGGAGGAGCCCGAGGAAGAGGAGGAGTACGAGGACGAGGAGGAGCCCGAGGAAGAGGAAGAGTACGAGAACGCGGAGGAGCCCCAGTACGAGGACGAGGAAGAGGAGGAGTACGAGGAGGAAGAGCCCGAACACGCTGAGAGGGGGAGCCGTCGATGACGACGGCACGCCGGCTTCCCGAGCCCTACGGTCCGAGCGGCGGGACCAACCTCGCCGATGTCCTGGAGCGCGTGCTCGACAAGGGCATCGTCATCGCGGGCGACATCAGGATCAACCTGCTCGACATCGAACTCCTCACGGTGAAACTCCGGCTCGTCGTCGCCTCGGTCGACAAGGCCAGGGAGATGGGCATTGACTGGTGGGAGACCGACCCGGCTCTGTCCTCGCGCGCCCGCCAGAGCGAACTTGCGCGTGAGAACGCCGAGCTCAGGGAACGTCTGGCACGCATCGAGGAACTGGAACCCGGCCGTGTGCCGAAGGAGGCCCGATGACCGGACTGCGGTACGTCTACGCTGTCTGCCGTCCCCTCGACGCGCCCCTGCAGGCCGAGCTGACGGGCGTCGGGGGCGCCCCGCCCGCCCTGCTGCACCACCATGGGCTGGTCGCGGTCGTCAGTACGGTCCCGGAGGCCGACTTCTGCGAGGAGGCCCTGCGGTCCCACCTGGAGGACCTCGACTGGCTGGCCGCGACCGCCCGGGCCCACCAGGGCGTGATCGACGCGCTCACCACCGTCACCACCCCGCTTCCGCTGCGGCTCGCGACCGTCTTCCGGGACAACAGCGGGGTACGCGCGATGATCGAGGCCCGCGAGGAGGACTTCCGGCGCATCCTCGACCGGCTGGACGGCCGGGTGGAGTGGGGCGTCAAGGTGTCCGTGGTGAGCGAGACCGACGAGCCTGCCGAGCCCGTCGCCGCCGCCGCGGGGCGACCGGCCAGCGGGCGGGACTACCTGCGCCGGCGGCGTGAGCGCACGCACGCGCACGAGGAGGCGTGGCGCAATGCCGAGACGTTCGCCCTTACCGTGCACGAGCTCCTGGCCCGGCACGCCGAGGATTCCCGGCTGCATCCGCCGCAGAACCCCGCGCTCTCCGGGGTGCCGGGCCGGAACGTGCTCAACGCGGCCTATCTCGTGTGCCGGGCGGATTCCGAGAAGTTCGTGGAACTGGTGGATCGTACGAAGAACGAGGCGCCGGGGATGCTGGTGGAACTCACCGGGCCCTGGGCCGCCTACTCGTTCTCCGGGGAGTTCGGCGGGGAGGAACCATGACCATGGTCGAACGCCGCGAGATCGCGCTGGTCGACCTGCTCGACCGGCTCCTGGCCGGCGGGGTCGTCATCACCGGCGACGTCACGCTGCGGATCGCCGACGTCGACCTCGTCCGCATCGACCTGAACGCGCTGATCAGCTCGGTGAACGAGTCGGTGCCCTCGCCCTTCGAGGAGCCCTGATGACGGCACGCGGAAGGACCCACGACCGGCTCGACCTGGAACCCGACACGGTCGAGCGCGACCTGGTCAAACTCGTGCTGACCGTGGTGGAGCTGCTGCGGCAGCTGATGGAACGGCAGGCGCTGCGCCGCTTCGACACGGGTGAGCTGACCGAGGAGCAGGAGGAGCGGATCGGGCTCACCCTGATGCTCCTGGAGGAGCGGATGGCCGAGCTGCGGGAGCGCTACGGGCTGCAGCCCGAGGACCTGAACCTCGACCTCGGGCCGCTCGGACCGCTGCTTCCCCGCGCCTGAGCCGAACCGGCGCGGGCCTGCTTACGGTCTCAGGCCTGCTTACGGCCTCAGGCCTGCTTACGGCACAGGATCTCCCCGTGCAGGACGGTGAACCAGCCGTCCTCCCGCCGGCCCCACTCGCGCCACGCCTCCGACACCGCCCGCAGCTGCTCCGCCGTGGCGTGGCCGCCCTGCGTGGCGCGGTCGGCGTAGGCCGAGGCGAGGGTGCGGTCCGCCCACAGTCCGCTCCACCAGTCCCGCTCCTCGGGCGTGGCGAACGTCCAGGTGCCGGCTGTGGCCGTGATGTCGCTGAGGCCCGCGGCCAGCGCCCAGGCCTTCAGCCGGCGCCCGGCGTCGGGCTCGCCGCCGTTGGCCCGGGCGACCCGCTCGTACAGGTCCAGCCAGTCGTCCAGGCCCGGTACCGCCGGATACCAGGTCATCGCCGCGTAGTCCGCGTCGCGCACGGCGATGAACCCGCCCGGCTTCGTCACCCGGTGCATCTCGCGCAGCGCCTGCACCGGGTCGCCCACGTGCTGGAGCACCTGGTGGGCGTGGACCACGCAGAAGGTGTCGTCCGGGTGGTCCAGGGCGTGTACGTCCGCGACCGCGAAGTCCACGTTGGCCAGGCCGCGTCCGGCCGCGGTCTCCCGGGCCTGCTCCAGGATCCCCGGCGCGTGGTCGACGCCGGTGACATGGCCGTCGGGGACCAGTTCCGCCAGGTCGGCGGTGATGGTGCCCGGGCCGCAGCCGATGTCCAGGATCTTCATGTGGGGCTTCAGCGAGCCGAGCAGATAGGCCGCGGAGTTGGCGGCGGTCCGCCAGGTGTGCGACCGCAGCACCGACTCGTGGTGCCCGTGCGTGTAGACGGCGGTCTCCTGCGATTTCGGCATGGCTGAACTCCCCTGTCCGAGCTTCTGTCGCTCCACCTCACCGTAGATCCGTATGTCGAATAGTGAGAACTACGTTTTGCTATGTGGACTGATGGAGCATCAGAACCCGCGCAGGGGGCGGTACACCGTGAGCGCCTCGGGGAGCTTCTCCAGCGCCACTTCGCCCGCGACCTCGGTGACTTCGCCGTCATGGGCGAGAAGCGTGCCGGGTGCCACACCCGCGACGCGCAGACGGCTCACCCGGACCGCCGCATGCGCGGGGGAGCGGGTCAGCGGGCCGGCCAGCGCCGCCGCCAGCAGACGCAGTGCGGGGCGGCGGCCGCCGTGCACCACCCGCACGTCGAGCCGCCCGTCGGCCAGGTCGACGCGGCGGCCGGGGGCGAGGCCCATCCGGTGGTAGGTGCCGTTCCCGGCGAACAGCAGCCACAACGGACGTACCTGGCCACGGAATTCGGCCTCCATCGGATGCCCGTGCGCGCGCAGCACGCGCAGCGCCGCGAGCACCCCGGCCGGCCAGCCGCCGATCCGGCGCGACCAGTCCTCCCGCTCCCGCACCAGCTCCGGATACACACCCAGGCTGCATGTGTTGAGGAAGATGCCCCGCCTGTCGCCGCAGGTGAACCGGCCGACGTCCACACGCACCGCCTCGCCCCGCCGGACCGCCCGCGCGAGGTCGCGGCCGTCCTCCACGCCGAGGTCGTAGGCGAAGTGGTTCAGGGTGCCGCCGGGCAGCACCGCGAGGGGCAGGCCGTGGCGCAGGGCGACCTCGGCGGCCGCGTTCACCGTCCCGTCCCCGCCGCACACGCCGAGCACCCGAGCACGGGCCGCCGCCTTCTCCAACTCGACCGACACCGCGGACGGTTCGCACTCGACGACCTCCGCCAGCGGCAGTCCGGTGCGCAGGCTGCGCACGCGGTCCGCGGTGCCCGACCCGGAGTTGGCCACGACGACCAGGCCCGCCCCGTCGGGCAGCGCCGGGACCTCGGCGCGGGGCCGGGCCGGCGGCACGACCTGGGCGCGGGTCGGCACCATGCCCCGTACGGCGAACGCGGCACCCGCGCCCAGAAGCGCGCCCGCGAGCACGTCGCTCGGGAAGTGGACTCCGGTGTAGACGCGGGAGAGCGCGACGGACCAGGCGAGGGGAGCCACCGCCGCGCCCCAGGCGGGTGACTCCAGGGCGACGCCGGTCGCGAACGCGGCCGCCGACGCGGAGTGACCGGACGGGAACGACGTGGTGATCGGCTGCCGCTTCAGGTGCCGGACCGGCGGGACCGGATCCAGGGCGGGTCGCGGGCGGCGCACCGAGCGCTTGCCGAGGGTGTTGATGGCCAGCGAGGCCAGGCTCAGCGACGCCAGCCCGCGGGCGGCCGCCCGGCGGGCCCGCGGCGTACGGCTCGCCGCCATCGCGGCCGCCGTCGCGAACCACAGCACACCGTGGTTCGCGCTCCGGCTCAGCCGCGGCAGCACGGGCTCGGCGAACGGCCAGTGCTGCTCCGCCGCGAACTCGAACAGCCGGCTGTCCAGAGCGAGCAGCCGGTGGCGCAGGGGATGGGGGCCGGGCTCGGCAACAGTGAGATCGACGTCTGGGCTCATAGGCTGCCGGGTACCCTGAACCGGACGTTTCCTGACCGGCGGGCGATGATCGACACCCGGAGGGCCCCTGCCATGCGTCTGTTCCTCATCCGCCACGGCCAGACCCCGTCCAACCTGGACCATCTGCTGGACACGGCCGTACCCGGCCCGGGCCTGACCCCACTCGGCGAGGCGCAGGCCGCCGCCCTGCCCGCCGCGCTCGCGGACGAGGACATCGAGGCCCTCTACGCCTCCACCCTGATCCGCACCCAGCTCACGGCCGCCCCGCTGGCCGCAGCCCGCGGCCTGGAGGTGATCGTCCGCGACGGCATCCGCGAGATCTCCGCCGGCGACCTGGAGATGGTGCCGGGCGACTCCCCGGAGGGCGAGCGCTACATGCGCACGGTGTTCGCGTGGGCGGCCGGGGACACCACGCTCAGGATCCCCGGCGGGGAGAACGGCGAGGAGGTCCTGGCCCGGTACGACGCCGTCATCGCCGAGGCCGCCGCGAGCGGTGCCGGGAGCGCCGCGATGATCAGCCACGGCGCCGCCATCCGCATGTGGACCGCCGCCCGCGCCGACAACGTCGACGTGGCCTTCGCCGCCGCCCGCCCGCTGGAGAACACCGGCGTGGTGATCCTGGAGGGCTCCCCGTCCGACGGCTTCGAGGCACTGTCCTGGGCGGGCGCCACGGTCGAACCGGCGAGCGAGGGCGGACCGACCGGGGCACCGGTGAGCGCGGCGGGCTGAGGGGGCGGGCGCCGTCGAAGCGCGCCGGGCTGGGGGCGGCCCGTCGGCGGAGCGCGCGGGGCCGGGGGCAGGTGCTGTCGGAGCGTGCCGGGACGATGAGGCAGGCGGCGTCGGAGTGTGCCGGAGGAGGGGCGGCCGCTGTCGGAGTGCGCAGGGCTGACAGGGCAGGCGCCGTCGAAGCGCGGCGGGCTGAGGGGCAGGCCGCCGTCGGAGTGTGCGGGAGGAGGGGTGGGCCGTCTACGGAGCGCGCGGGGCTGATGAGGCAGATGCCTTCGGGAGCGTGCCGGGACGATGAGGCAGGTGCCGTCGGGAGCGTGCCGGAGCAGGAGTGCGCCGTCGTCGGAGCGCGCAGGGCTGAGGGGGCAGGCGCCACCGGAGCGCGCCGGGCTGATGAGGCAGGTGCCGTCGGGAGCGTGCCGGGCGAGGGGTGGGCCGTCGTCGGAGCGCGCCGGGGCTGAAGGGGCACGCGTCGGCGGACCGTGCAGGATAAGCGTTTGCCCCAGGTCGGCACCGCCCCACAGAATGCCTCCTCATGGGACATCTGGAAGCCGCGCACCTCGAGTACTACCTCCCCGACGGGAGGGCGCTGCTCGGCGATGTCTCGTTCCGGGTCGGCGAAGGCGCCGCCGTCGCGCTGGTCGGCCCGAACGGCGCGGGAAAGACCACGCTCCTCCGGCTGATCTCCGGCGAACTGAAACCGCACGGCGGCACGGTCACCCTCAGCGGCGGCCTGGGCGTGATGCGCCAGTTCGTGGGCTCCGTACGCGACGAGACGACCGTCCGCGACCTGCTCGTCTCCGTCGCCCCGCCCCGCATCCGTGAGGCGGCCCAGGCCGTGGACCGGGCCGAGCACGCCATGATGACCGTCGACGACGAGGCGGCCCAGCTGCAGTACGCGCAGGCGCTCGCCGACTGGGCCGAAGCGCGCGGCTACGAGGCCGAGACCCTGTGGGACATGTGCACCACCGCCGCTCTCGGCATGCCGTACGAGCGGGCCCAGTGGCGGCAGGTGCGCACCCTCTCCGGCGGCGAGCAGAAGCGTCTCGTCCTGGAGGCGCTGCTGCGCGGCACCGACGAGGTCCTGCTGCTCGACGAGCCGGACAACTACCTGGACGTGCCCGGCAAGCGCTGGCTGGAACAGCAGCTGAAGGAGACCCGCAAGACGGTCCTGTTCGTCTCCCACGACCGCGAACTCCTCGCCCGCGCCGCCGAGAAGATCGTCTCCGTGGAGCCCGGCCCGGCCGGCGCCGACGCCTGGGTGCACGGCGGCGGCTTCGCCACCTACCACGAGGCCCGCCGTGAACGCTTCGCCCGCTTCGAGGAGTTGCGCCGCCGCTGGGACGAGAAGCACGCCCAGCTGAAGAAGCTGGTGCTGAACCTCCGCCAGGCCGCGGCCGTGAGCCACGAGATGTCCTCCCGGTACCAGGCCGCGCAGACCCGCCTGCGCAAGTTCGAGGAGGTCGGCCCACCGCCCGAGCCGCCCCGCGAGCAGGACATCACCATGCGCCTGAAGGGCGGCCGTACCGGCGTGCGGGCCGTCACCTGCGAGCAGCTGGGACTGACCGGCCTGATGAACCCCTTCGACCTGGAGGTCTTCTACGGCGAACGGGTCGCCGTGCTCGGCTCCAACGGCTCGGGCAAGTCACACTTCCTCAGGCTGCTCGCCGGCGACGAGGTCACGCACACGGGGAAGTGGAAGCTCGGCGCACGGGTCGTCCCCGGCCACTTCGCCCAGACCCACGCCCACCCCGAGCTCGAGGGCCGTGCCCTGCTCGACATCCTGTGGAAGGAACACGCGCAGGACCGGGGCGCGGCCATGTCCCGGCTGCGCCGCTACGAGCTGACCGGCCAGGCCGAGCAGCCCTTCGACCGGCTCTCGGGCGGCCAGCAGGCCCGCTTCCAGATCCTCCTGCTGGAACTCCAGGGAGTCACCGCGCTGCTGCTGGACGAGCCGACCGACAACCTCGACCTGGAGTCCGCCGAGGCTCTCCAGGAGGGTCTGGAGGCCTTCGAGGGCACGGTCCTCGCGGTCACCCACGACCGCTGGTTCGCCCGCTCCTTCGACCGCTTCCTGGTCTTCGGCAGCGACGGCCGCGTCCGCGAGACCCCGGAGCCGGTCTGGGACGAACGCCGGGTGGAACGGGCCCGGTAGCCCGGCGGCTCTGCCGGAGGGCCCGGTGAGCCGGATGTTCGTACAGTGGACTCAGGAATGCGAGCTCCACGGCTCCCTCCCGGAACCGCACGGGGGCAGACTGTTCCGGGCGGGTACCCGAACCGGATGAACGACCACGACGAGCGGGGTGCCACCATGACCGGAGTCGACCCCAGCCGGCTGGACGACCAGCAGCTCATGAAAGAGCTGGAGACGATCCACCGCACGCGCCACGACACCCTCCTGTACGGCTCGAACGACGCGCTGCGGGCCCACAACGAGCGCATGGCGCAGCTCGAGGGCGAGTATCTGCGCCGTAACCCGCGCCGCCTCGTCAGCGCCGGCCGCACCCGCGAGGGCGCACGGGAGCGCGGCTGCGGCGAGGCGGCGACTCCGGGCACGTCCGGCACCTGAGGAGCCCCCAGGTGCCGCCCGCGTTCGGCCTCACCTGCTCTTCCCGGTGCGCTCACCACTCCGGTACCGGCTCGTCAGACGCCCACCAGCGCCTCGGCCAGCTGTTGCACGTTGGCATACCGCCGCGAGCGCGGCAGCCCGGCCACCGCGTCGATCAGGGTGCCCGGTGCGTTGCCCCGGCGCAGGGCCCGGGCCAGCTCGTGCGCGTCGGCGGGGAAGGCGTGCCGGTTCAGGTTCCGGGCCAGCGCCAGCCGTACCCGCTCCAGCGACGCCGGGGATCCCAGACCGCCCACCGGCCCGCTCCAGACCTCCGGGTCGTCGTCGGCGATCGGCTCCGGATCGGCCCATTCCTCGGTGCGTGTCGGGTGCCCTGACCTGAGCAGCTCCTGCAGCTCGTGCTTCATCTCGTCGTCCCGGTGGACGCTCAGTCGGTCACTGCCTCGCTGCATGACTTCCTCCAGATGGTCGAAGGTCAGCACCTACCGAGTCACCTGCCCGGAGGGCGGAAAACCTGTGCGGAGCCGTTCGGCGGCCGCTGTCGTGGGGTCACCCGTCAGGCCGTTCGCGTCCCGCGAATGGGGCCCGGCCGCGCGCGCAGCGGCGCCGGGCGGGCTGTGATGGCAGGGAGGGCACGACCGCCGTGTCCCGCGCCTGCACCGCCGAGGAGCCCGCCCCATGCGCCGCACCACCCGTGCCCGTGCCCTGTCCGTCGCCGTCCTGGCCGGGGCCGCGCTCGTCATAGCGGGGCCCGCCGTGTCCGCGGCCCCCGCGGACGGGGCGAGCCCCGGCACCGTCCAGCCCGGCGCCACCCCCAGCGCGTCCCTGTCCTGCGACGTCCTCACCGGACTGGCACCGGACACCCCCGACGCCGCGCCGCCGCCCTTGGCGGACGGGAGCGCGCAGTGTGACGAGGGTCAGGGCCAGGGCCAGGAGCCGGGGCGGGGAGAGAGTCCGGGGCTGCTGCAGGGGCAGCGGAAGGATTCGGGGCCGGGGCAGGAGACGACGGGGCAGGGAGAGCGGCAGGATTCGGGAACCGGGCAGGAGACGGGGTCGGGGCAGTGGCAGAAGCCCGGGGCAACGCAGGAGACGACGGGGCAGGGGCAGGGGCAGGGGCGGGAGCAAGGGCAAGGGCAGGGGCAAGGGCAGGGGCAAGGGCAGGGGCAAGGGCAGGGACAGCGGCCGGGGCAGGAGCAGGGGCGGGAGTGCGAGGACGGTTCGCGCACCTGTTCCGGCGGACAAGACTGCCGCCGCGAGGACCACGAGGCCGGCGACAGCGGCTACAACGGTGACAGCGGCTACAACGGTGACAGCGGGGGCAGCGGCTACGACGGGGACAATGGCGACAACGGCAACTGCGACCAGGCAACGGAACAGGGCGGGGTCGCGGCCGGGATTGGCGGCAGCTTCAACGACTCGGTTCCGGCGCTGGTCGCAGGCGGTGTGCTGATCGCCGGAGCCTGCGGAGGAGCCGTCTACCGACTGTCCGGCCGCAGGAGGTCCGTGGACGCCTGACGAGGTCCGTGGACGGCCGACGCGGGGCGGCCCGGGCCGGGTTCGTGCCGGCTCCGTGCCGGAGGACAATTCCGGCGGACAGCCATGGAGGGCCGTCCGCCGGGTACACATCCCGAGGGCACCGACAGCAGGCACCGCACGCACCCCCACGCAGCCGGCACCACAGGAGTGGGCACAGGAGCAGGCCCCGGAGCAGGATCAGGAACAGGCTCGGGAACAGGCAGAGGCACAGCCGACGAGGAGAGCACGGCCCACCGAGCACGGCCCACCCGACGGGAACACCACACGGCACCACGGACTGCGCGGAGGCGGACATGCGGCGGACGGACCCGGAGGGCCACGGGCCGGTCCGTTACGGGCCGCCCCTGCCCGGCGACGGCCTGCCCGTCCTCCCGGAACTCTCCGCCGTCCTGGCAGCGGCGGCGGGCCGCGCCGAGGCCCAGCCGGTCGGCGGCGCCCCCGCCCTGCTGGAGGCGGCCTGCGGCTACTGGACCCGGCGCGGACTGCCCTGCGTCCCCGACCGGGTGGCCGCGGGACCCGGCGCCCCCGCGCTGCTGCTCGCGCTGACCGCCGCGCTCGCCGGTGACACCGGTGACGTGCTCGTGCCCCGCCCGTGCGCCGCCTGGTGGGCGCCCTACGCCCGCCTGCTCGGCAGACCCGTCTTCCACGTGCCGACCCCGGCCGAGGGCGGCGGCGTACCCGACCCGTACGCCCTGCTGGAGACCGTCCGCAGGGTCCGTGCCGAGGGCGGGGATCCCCGGCTGCTGGTGCTGTCCGTCGCCGACGACCCCACCGCCACCGTCACCCCGCCCGAACTGCTGCACGAGACCGTCGAGGCGGCGGCCGCCGAGGGCCTGCACCTGGTCAGCGACGAGACCTGGCGCGACACCGTGCACGACCCGCGTGAGACGGTCCTGCTCAGCCCCGCCGAGATGGTGCCCGACGGGGTCACCGTCGTCACCGACCTGGCCGGGGCCCTGCTGCCGCCCGGCTGGCCCGCGGCCATCGCCCGCTTCCCCTCGGGAGAGACGGGGGAGCACCTCCACGCGCGCGTGCTCGACATCCTCACCGCGCTCGGCGCCCGCATCGCCGTACCGGTCGCCGCGGCCGCCGGATACGCCCTCGACGAACCCGCACCCGTCACCGAGCGCCGCGAGGCCGCCGTACGCCTGCACGCGCGCGTGGCGGCCGCCGCGCACGGCGCGGTCGTCGCGGCCGGCGCGCTCGCCCGGCCGCCACAGGCCGGCCGCCATCTGTACGTCGACCTCGGCCCGTTGCGCGAGGTGCTCGCCGAGCAGGGCGTCGGTGACGCCCAGGAACTGGAGGACTTCCTCACCGCCCGGCTCGGCATGCCCGCGCCCGGCGGCCACCGCTTCGGCGACGACCTCGGGGCGCTGCGCGTGCGGCTCGCCACGGGGTCCCTGCTCGGCGGCACGGACGAGGAGCGCACGGAATGTCTCAAGTCACCCTCACCGTTGGAACTGCCACACGTGCAAAGCGCGTTGGTCTCCGTGAGGTCGGCCTTCGACGATCTCCGCGGCGACGCTCAGCGACGGGAGCCTCCTCGATGACGCAGCAGACGCATGAGCCCGGGCCCGCCCCCACGACGACGACCAGCGGAAAGGCCGGCGCCCCCGTGGCCCCGGCCCTCCTCGCAGCCCCGTTCCCGCCGCTGGCCGAGCCCCGCCCGCTGGGCGAACACCGGGTGTGGCCGCGGACCTTCCACGACCGGCTCACCGCGCCCCTGCCCGGCCTCAAGGCCCTCGCCCGCTTCGCCCGCGAGGGTTCCGTACGCCCCGGCCCGGAGAGCCTCGCCGACATCCCCCGGCTCCCGTACGCGCCCGCCCCGTTGCCCCGCACGGGCACCCGCACGCTCGCCGTCACCTGGGCGGGACACGCCAGTTGGATCGTCCGGATCGGCGGGCTGTCCGTCCTCACCGACCCCGTGTGGTCCCGCCGCATCCTCGGCACCCCGGCCCGCGTCACCCCCGTCGGCGTCCCGTGGGAGGACCTGCCGCGCGTCGACGCGGTCGTCATCAGCCACAACCACTACGACCACCTCGACGCCCCCACCCTGCGCCGTCTCCCGCGCACCACACCGGTGTTCGCGCCCGCCGGCCTCGGCCGCTGGTTCCAGCGGCGCCGGTTCACCTGCGTCACCGAGCTGGACTGGTGGGAGGGCGCCGAACTGTCCGGCGTCCGCTTCGACTTCGTGCCCGCCCACCACTGGTCCAAGCGCACCCTCACCGACACCTGTCACAGCCTCTGGGGCGGCTGGGTCCTGACCGACCGCGACGGACAGCGCCTCTACTTCGCCGGCGACACCGGCTACGGCCACTGGTTCTCCCGTATCGGCCGCCGCTACCCCGGGATCGACCTCGCCCTCATGCCCATCGGCGCCTACGACCCCCGCTGGTGGCTCAGTGACGTCCACTGCGACCCGGAGGAGGCGGTCCAGGCCACTCTGGACCTGGGCGCGCGGCGCATGGCGCCCATGCACTGGGGCACGTTCATCCTGTCGGCGGAGCCGGTCCTGGAACCGCTGACGCGAGTACAGACGGCATGGGAAACGGCGGGCCTGGACCGGGAGGACCTGTGGGACGTGCCGGTCGGCGGCTCGAGGGTCCTGGAGGGTATTTCCCCGGGCCTGAGGTTGTGACCAGCGGCGCTACCGGGAAAAGCGGCGCACCACACTCGGGGTCACGCTGATCAGCAGCGTCAACCCCACCGCAGCCACCACCCCCTCCCACGGCTCCGGGAACAGCGAACCCCCCAGAATCCCGATCACCTGATACGTCAACGCCCAAGCCAGACAGGCAGGCAGATTGCCCCGGCTGAACCGCCGCAGGGGCCAGTCGGCAACCAGACAAGCCAGCATCACCGGCAAGCGCCCCGCAGGCACCAGCCGGGACAGCACCAGCACAGCCACCCCGTGCTCGGCCAACTTCGTCTGCGCCTGCGTGAGCCGCTCCTCCGGCGCCCGAGCACGAATCGCCTCCAGCCACCGCGACCCGTTCCGCGACCGCATCCCGCGCCGCCCCAGCCAGTACAGCGTCGCGTCCCCGAGAAAGGCCGCCAGCGAGGCCGTGACGAACACCAGCACCAGTGAGAACGGTGCCGTCTGATGAAAAGCCACCACCGCGGCCGTACTGACCAGCGCCCCCGTAGGCACCACCGGCACCAACGCACCGATCAGCACCAGCAGGAACAGAGACGGATACCCGATCGCCTGCTGTGTGGACTCCGGAGGCGGCGCGGACGTGGAAGCAGCGGCCAGCACCACCGCGGCCGGCCATCTCACCGCGCGACCTCCAGGCGCACGCTCTCCCCGTGCCCGAGCTTGTGCACGGCCACCTGCGGCGCGGCCGCGGCCGCCAGGCGCACGAACTCGTCGCCCGGCGCGTGGAACTCGTGCGGGCGCACCGCGGCCATGCCGATCGGCCAGTACGTCCCGTAGTGCACCGGCACCGCGACCCGGGGCGCCAGCCGGGCCAGCGCCCGCGCCGCCCGCCCCGCGTCCAGGTGCCCCTCACCGAGGTACGGCCCCCAGCCGCCCACCGGCAGCAGGGCCACGTCCACCGGCCCGACCTGCTCCGCCATGCCGTCGAACAGCCCGGTGTCCCCGGCGAAGTAGGTCCGCGCCTCGCCCTCGACGACGTATCCCAGCGCGGGGGAGCGGTGCGGGCCGACCGGCAGCCGGCGCCCGTCGTGCCGTGCGGGTACCGCGCGGACCACGAGGCCCCCGACCCGGACGGCGTCCCCCGGGGCCACCTCGGTGATCTGCAGATGTCGCAGCCGGCGCAGCGCCGGGACCGCCCGTGGTGCGCCCCGGGGCACGAGCAGGCGCGTGCCCGGGGCGAGGGCGCCCAGCGAGGGCACGTGCAGATGGTCGGCGTGCAGATGGGAGACGAGCGCCACGTCCGCACGACGGGCCTCGGCGGGGGGCACCGCGCCCCGGCGGCGCCGCAGATGCGCGAGCCTGTTCGCGAACAGAGGATCGGTGAGCACCCGTATGTTCGAATCCAGGAGCGCACAGGTGGCGTGACCCCACCAGGTGATCTCCACCGGCACCTTCTTCGCCTCCTTCGCGCGACTCCCCCGAAGCCTACGGGCAGGAGTAGGGTCGGCGGCGAAACCCGGAGGTGAGGGGGACGCCATGGGACAGCTGCGGGGTGCCTCCGGCGGGCTCGCGCAGGTGCGGGTCACCGCCATCGCGAGCCTGACGCCTCTGGAGGAACTGGAGTCCGACCCCTTCCTGGTCGACTCCCGCAGCCAGCACGCCATGTGCGCCCGCTGGGCGGCGGAGCGCGGCTATGTGATCGTGCGGGAACTTCTCGTCGGCGGGCTGCGTTTCGACCATTGCGCACTGTGGGACGGCGTCCGGCCCGGCGTGGACGTGTTCGTCGCACCCAGCCGGCGCGTGCTGGAGCGTGCGGTGTCCTCGGTGGAGGAGTTCACCGCCGAGTGCGCGCGGCGCGGGGTGCGGGTGGAGACGGTGGGGCGGGCCGAGCCTTCGTACGACGCCCAGATGAAGGCGCGGGTGCACCGCAGGCTGTCCATGCCGACGGCGGGTTACGACGGGCGGTGAGGGGCCCCGGCGCCCCGCCCGGCCGGGCTCCGTCCCGTGTGACAAGGTGGAGTGAGGCCCGCTGATCGAGCGGGCGGGACGCGAGGTGTACGGGGCGTGCGGGGCGTGCGGTGGCGGCGGATCGCCAGTCAGGTCGGGCGGAGCGTCACGGTGTGGGCGGTCTCCACCCTCACCATGCTCGTGCTCGCCGGCCTCCTGCCCGACTTCAGGCTCCAGTCCGCCGACGGCGACAGTGCCACCCGGATAGCCGTCACCGCCGCGCTGGGCGCCGGGGCCTTCGGTGTGCTCTCGGCCGTGGTGTGGCCGCTCCTGGTACGGCTGCTGCTGCTCGTGCCCGCGTTCGTCCTCGGCCTGCTGGTCTTCTTCCTCAACGGCTCCCTGCTGCTGCTCGCCCTGCGCATCAATCCCTCCGGGCAGGGCGAGGCCGCCCCGGAGACCGCCGTCATCGTGGCGGCCGTGATGTCCGCCGTCGCCTCGACCACCGGTGCCGCCCTCGCCGTGCGCGACGACGACGCCTACCGCCGCCGTCTGTTGCGCCTCGCCGACCGTCGCCGCAGAGCCGGTCCGCCGTGCGCGGCCACGCCCGGCCTGGTCTGCGTCCAGCTCGACGGCGTGGGCCACGACGTGCTCACGCACGCCGTCCGCAAGGGACTCATGCCCACCGTCGGCCGCTGGCTGTCGACAGACGACGGCGTACAGCCGACCCACCGCCTTGTCCCCTGGCGCACCGACTGGTCCAGCCAGACCGGCGCCAGCCAGCTCGGCATCCTGCACGGCAGCACCTTCGACGTGCCGGCCTTCCGCTGGTACGAGAAGGACCGGGGCGAGGTGATGGTGTGCAACCGCCCGACCAGCGCCGTGGAGCTCCAACGCCGCGCCACAGCACACACCGGGGACGGCGGACTGCTCACCGTCGACGGCGCCAGCCGCGGCAACCTCTTCGGCGGCGGCGCCGGCGAACAGGCCCTCGTGCTGTCCATCGCCACCCGCCGCCGCGGCCGGGACAACCGCTCCCGCGCCGGCTACTTCGCCTACTTCTCCGACCCCGCCAACGCGGTGCGCACGGCTCTGTCCTTCGTCGCCGAGGTCGCCCGCGAGATCGGCCAGTCCACCCGGGCCCGGATCCGTGAGCAGCGGCCACGGGTGAGCCGCGGCGGCCTCTACCCCTTCGTGCGCGCCTTCGCCACCGTCGTCGAACGGGACGTCGTGGTCGCCGCCGTGATGGGCGATCTGCTCGTCGGCCGCACCGCCGTCTACGCCGACCTCGTCGCCTATGACGAGGTCGCCCACCACTCCGGACCGTGCGGCCGGGACGCCGAGCAGGTCCTGCAGCGCCTCGACCGGTCCCTCGCGCTCATCGAGAAGGCCGCGGAACACGCCCCGCGCCCCTACCGGATCGTCGTCCTGTCCGACCACGGCCAGAGCCCCGGCGAAACCTTCCGCGCCCGCTACGGCCTCACCCTCGCCGACCTCGTCCGCGCCGGCTGCGGACTGCCCGTACCGCGCCGGGCCGAACGAACCCGCAGCGGCGCCGAGGCCCGCACCGCCGTCCGCGCGGCCCTGCGCCGGCCCGTGGAGGAGAAGGACGAGCGGCACCGGCCGACCCGGGACTCCGAGCCGATCGTCCTGGCCTCCGGCAACCTCGGCCTGGTCTCCTTCCCGGACGTGCCGCACCGCATGACCAAGGAGGAGATCGAGGCCCGCCACCCCGCCCTGCTCACCACCCTCGCCAACCACCCCGGCATCGGCTTCCTGCTGGTGCGCAGCGAGGGCCACGACGGCGTGGTGCTCGGCCCCAACGGCACCGAGATCCCGCTGGCCGAGCTGGACCACGAGCCCGGTCCGCTCGCCCGGTTCGGCCCCGGCGCCGCCGACGCCGTCCGCCGCACCCACTCCTTCCCGCACACCGCCGACATCATGGTCAACTCCTTCCACGACCCCGCCGACGGCGAAGTCCTCGCCTTCGAGGAGCAGATCGGCTCCCACGGCGGCCTCGGCGGCGCCCAGTCCCACCCCTTCCTGCTCTCCCCGCTCACCCTGTCCGCCCCGGTCGAGGAGGGAGCGGAGCTGACCGGCGCCGAGCATGTGCACCGCGTCCTGCGCCGCTGGCTGCGCGAGGCGAACGGCCCCCAGGTGCCGATCAGCACGGAGGCCGAGGAGGAGCGGGCCGCCTGAGCGTGGAGGCTTTCAGCGCCGGGCCGTGCAGAAAATTCAAGTGACGGCCGCAACCATCAATTGAGAACCTCGACGGCGAGCAACCACGTACGCGAGAGCGGCGCCGGTTTAGGCGCAAAGAAGGGAGCCTTTGCTTTGCAGGCTGCCGTCACGGTCACCCCTGCCCGTCTCCCCGAGCTGCTGCTCGGCCTCGCCACCGTCCGGCCGGTCTTCGTCTGGGGCGCCCCCGGCATCGGAAAGTCCTCCCTGGTACGGGAGTTCGCCGCCTCGCTGGGCCTGGAGTGCGTGAGCCTGCTCGGCACCCAGCTCGCCCCCGAGGACCTGATCGGCGTGCCGCAGATCCGCGACGGGCGCTCGGTGTTCTGCCCGCCGGAGACCATTGCCCGCGACGAGCCGTACTGCCTGTTCCTGGACGAGCTGAACGCGGCCACCCCGGACGTGCAGAAGGCCTTCTACTCGCTCATCCTCGACCGCCGTATCGGCAGCTACGAGCTGCCCGAGGGGTCCATCGTCATCGGCGCCGGCAACCGCGCCACCGACAACGCCCTCGCCCGGCCCATCGCCTCCGCCCTGGTCAACCGGCTCGCCCACGTCCACCTGGAGGCCTCCCCGAAGGACTGGCTCGCCTGGGCCGCCGGCCACGGCATCCACCCGTGGATCCTGGACCACCTCACCGACCGGCCCGACCACCTGTGGTCCAAGCCGCCGAAGACCGAGGAGCCGTTCTCCACGCCCCGCTCCTGGCACATGCTCTCCGACGCCCTGCACTCCTTCGGACCCGACCTCGACGAAGCCACCCTGAGCGTCCTCGCGCACGGCACCCTCACCCCGGCGCACGCCACCGCCTTCTGCGGCTACGTCAAGATCGTCCGCAGCCGGTTCGGCATCGAGGCCATCCTCAAGGGCGACGCCCGCTGGCCGCACCGCCCGGAGGACCGCGACCTGCTGTACTACCTCGCCGAGTCCTTCCGCGGCCGCCTGGTCAAGGAGCTGCCGGTCGCCAAGGAACACATGTCGGCGAACGGCCGGCAGACCGCCTACCGCGCCAAATCCCTGCTGGTGCAGCTCGCCGAGATCTCCGTCGAGGTCGCGCAGAGCGTCATCGCCTCCGACGCCGACGGCAACCCCGTCCTGCCCGCCTGGTTCCTCATCGAGGCCGCCCGGGACATGCCCCGGCTGGTCGAGGCCCGGCGATGAGCGGCCGCGGCGCGAAGAGCAAGAAGAAGCCGGATCCGGCCGCCGAGGACTGCGCCAAGGGCGTCCAGCTGGTGTGGGCCAACCCGGCGCTCGCCGCCATCGAGGCCGACATGTGCCGCCGCGAGGACTGCTCCGCCTCGCCCCGCCAGGGCCTGGTCCGCATCGACTCCGGCGGCCGCGTCCACCTGCACCCCACTCGCCGGGCGGAGCCCGCCGAGTGGGCCTGGGCCATCGCCCACGGCCTGATCCACCTCGGCTTCGGGCACGTCCCCGCCGCCAAGGGCGAACGGGTACAGCCGGACCGCTACGACCTCGCCGCACGCTGCGCCGTCGTCAACCGCTTCCTGCTCACCTTCCGCGTCGGCCGCACCCCCGACGACCTGCCCGCGTCCTATCCCGGCGGCGACGAGGAGCAGCTCGCCGCCCGCTGGCGCCGCGACGAGCACATCCCGGCCGGGTACGAGCACTGCGGCACGGCAGGCACCGAACCCGACCAACTGCTCGTGCCCTGGACCGGCTACCTGCAGAAGCCCCCCGACTGGCAGCTCGCCTTCGCCCACGGCCTCACCCGCACCATGGCCACCGCCATGGACCTGGCCGGCGGCCGCCGCGACGCCATGACCGGCGGCCCCACCCGGCTGCGCCCCTGGGAGCGCGCCCTGAGCTGGTTCGTGTCCTCCTACCCGCTGCTCGGCGGCATCGCGGCCGGCATCCAACTCGTCGCCGACGCCGAACTCGCCCGCGCCCACGGCATCGCCGTCGCCGCCGTCAACGCCGAGGCCGGCGAGATCTACGTCAACCCGCTGCGCACCTTCGAGGACGAGGAGTGGCGGTTCATCCTCGCCCACGAGATGCTGCACGCCGCCCTGCGCCACGGCGACCGCTGCGGCACCCGCGACCCCTACCTGTTCAACGTCGCCTGCGACTACGTCATCAACGGCTGGCTCGCCGAGATGCAGGTCGGCACCATGCCCGACGGGCTGCTGTACGACCCGCAGCTGGCGGGTCTGTCCGCCGAGGAGGTCTACGACCGCATCGCCGGCGACCTGCGCCGCATGCGCCGCCTCGCCACCCTGCGCGGCAAGGGCCTCGGCGACGTCCTCGGCGCCCCGCTCGGCCCGCCCGGGGCCCCCGTTGACCTGGACGAGTTCTACCGCCGCGGCCTGGTCCGGGGTCTGGACCTGCACCAGGGGCAGCAGCGCGGCTTCCTGCCCGGCGGGCTGGTCGAGGAGATCCGGGCGCTCAGCCACCCGCCGCTGCCCTGGGACGCCCGACTGGCCCGCTGGTTCGACGAGTTCGTGCCGAGCCCGCAGGCCGTACGCTCCTACGCCCGTCCCTCGCGCCGCCAGTCCGCCACCCCCCACATCCCGCGCGCGGGCCGCTGGTTCCCGCCGGAGGAGATCGCCCGCTGCACCTTCGGCGTCGTCCTCGACACCTCCGGCTCGATGGACCGCACCCTGCTCGGCAAGGCCCTCGGCGCGATCGCCTCCTACGCCGAGGCCCGCGACGTACCGGCCGCCCGCGTGGTGTTCTGCGACGCCGCTCCGCACGACGCGGGCTTCGTGCCGGTCAGCGAGATCGCCGGCCGGGTACGGGTGCACGGGCGCGGCGGCACCGTTCTGCAGCCCGGCATCGACCTGCTGCACCGCGCACCCGACTTCCCGCCGGGCGCGCCGGTGCTGGTCATCACCGACGGCTGGTGCGACGTCCTGCGGGTGCGGCGCGAGCACGCCTATCTGATCCCGGAAGGTGGTCGCCTTCCGTTCACCCCGCGTGGCCCGGTCTTCAGGGTGCAGTGAGCCCGAATGTGATCGGATGGGGGCGCAGGACTTGGACACGGGACCACATGCGAAAGGAACCACCGTGGCTACCACGCGCACCGCACACACGGTCTGGGAAGGCAACCTGATCGAGGGCACCGGCCTCGTCACCTTCGACTCCTCCGGCATCGGCCAGCAGCCGGTGTCGTGGCCGTCGCGCGCCGAGAAGGCCAACGGCAAGACCAGCCCCGAGGAGCTGATCGCCGCCGCCCACTCCAGCTGCTTCTCGATGGCCCTCTCGCACGGCCTCACCGGCGCCGGTACCCCGCCCACCCGCCTGGAGACCAAGGCCGACGTCACCTTCCAGCCCGGCGAGGGCATCACCGGCATCCACCTCACCGTCCGCGGCGAGGTGCCGGGCCTGGACGCGGAGAGCTTCGCCTCGGCGGCCGAGGACGCCAAGAAGAACTGCCCGGTCAGCCAGGCCCTGACCGGTACGACCATCACCCTGACGGCCGAGCTGGCCTGACCGTCGTACCACCGCCACGGTGCCGCGCTCCCGCGCAGGGGCGCGGCATCGCCGTTTCCGGGTATTCGTACATTGACAGCGCCGTACGCGCGTTTTGTGCTGGAAGGGTGCGAGGCGCCCTGACGGAAGGGGACGGACCATGGCACGTGCGGTCGGGATCGATCTCGGGACGACGAACTCGGTGGTGGCCGTCCTGGAGGGCGGCGAGCCCACCGTCGTCACCAACGCGGAGGGCGCGCGGACCACCCCCTCCGTGGTGGCGTTCGCGAAGAACGGCGAGGTACTGGTCGGTGAGGTCGCCAAACGGCAGGCCGTGACGAACGTGGATCGGACGGCCCGCTCGGTGAAGCGGCACATGGGCGACGCGGACTGGCGCTTCCCCGACCAGGGCACGGTGGACGGCGCCCGGCTGCGGGCTCAGGAGCTGTCGGCGCGGGTCCTGCAGAAGCTGAAGCGGGACGCGGAGGCCTACCTCGGCGAGGACGTCACGGACGCGGTGATCACCGTGCCCGCGTACTTCGACGACGCCCAGCGGCAGGCGACCAAGGAGGCCGGGGAGATCGCCGGCCTGAAGGTGCTCAGGATCATCAACGAGCCCACGGCCGCCGCCCTCGCCTACGGCCTGGACCGCGGCGAGGAGCAGACCGTCCTCGTCTTCGACCTGGGCGGCGGCACCTTCGACGTGTCCCTGCTGGAGATCGGCGACGGTGTCATCGAGGTGAAGGCCACCAACGGCGACACCCACCTCGGCGGCGACGACTGGGACCAGCGGGTCGTCGACCACCTGGTCAAGCGGTTCAAGGGGCAGCACGGCATCGACCTCGGCAACGACAAGATGGCGGTGCAGCGGCTGCGCGAGGCCGCCGAGAAGGCCAAGATCGAGCTGTCCTCGTCCTCGGAGACCTCGATCAACCTGCCCTACATCACCGCCTCCGCCGAGGGCCCGCTGCACCTGGAGGAGAAGCTGACCCGGGCCCAGTTCCAGGAGCTGACCGCGGACCTGCTGGACCGCTGCAAGACCCCCTTCCACCAGGCGGTCAAGGACGCGGGTGTGAAGCTCTCCGCCATCGACCACGTCATCCTCGTCGGCGGCTCGACCCGGATGCCCGCGGTCACCGAGCTGGTCAAGGAGCTGACCGGCAAGGACCCGCACAAGGGCGTCAACCCCGACGAGGTGGTGGCGGTCGGCGCCACCCTCCAGGCGGGCGTGCTCCGCGGCGACGTCAAGGACGTCCTCCTGCTGGACGTCACCCCGCTGTCCCTGGGCATCGAGACCAAGGGCGGCATCATGACCAAGCTGATCGAGCGGAACACCACGATCCCGACCCGCCGTTCGGAGATCTTCACCACCGCCACCGACAACCAGCCCTCGGTCGGCATCCAGGTCTACCAGGGCGAACGCGAGATCGCCGCCTACAACAAGAAGCTCGGCGTCTTCGACCTCACCGGCCTGCCGCCCGCCCCGCGCGGCGTCCCGCAGATCGAGGTGGCCTTCGACATCGACGCCAACGGCATCATGCACGTCTCCGCGAAGGACCTCGCGACCGGGCGGGAACAGAAGATGACCGTCACCGGCGGCTCCGCCCTTCCCAAGGACGACATCGACCGCATGATGCGGGAGGCCGAGCAGTACGCCGAGGAGGACCGGCAGCGCAAGGAGGCCGCCGAGACCCGCAACCAGGCCGAGCAACTCGTCTACCAGACCGAGAAGTTCATCCGCGACAACCAGGACCGCGTACCCGCCGACACCCGCACCGAGGTCGAGGAGGCGGCCACCGAGCTGAAGACCCTGCTGGAGCAGAACGCCGACACCGCCGCCCTGCGCACGGGAGTCGAGAAGCTTGCCACGGTCAGCCAGAAGATGGGGCAGGCCATGTACAGCCAGGCCCAGCCCTCGGCCTCCGGCGCTTCGGCCGGGGAACAGAGCGCGCCGCCGGACGAGGAGGGAGTGGTGGACGCGGAGATCGTGGACGAGGACCGGGAGCAGAAGGGCGGCGCCGCCTAACCGCCCAGCCGCTCCCAGCCCCGTCGCTCCGGCCGCGGCCCGAGCTGCCGCGGATCCCGTGTCCGGTAGACGACGTACGGCCGGAACAGGTACTTCACCGGTGCGCTGAACATGTGCACCAGGCGGCTGTAGGGCACGAACGCGATCAGCAGCATGCCGATCACCGCGTGCACCTGGTACAGCACCGGCACGCCCTCCATCAGGTGGGTCTTCGGCTGGAGCGTGAACAGGCTGCGCGCCCACGGGGCGATCGTCTCGCGGTAGTCGTAGCCGTCACCGGAGGTGTGGGCGAGCTTGGCGACCATGCCCAGGACGATCGCCCCGAGCAGGACGACGTACATGATCTTGTCGTTGACCGTGGTGGCCCGGAACACGGGGGAGCGGGTCCGCCGACGGTAGACGAGCAGCAGGATCCCGACGACCGTCAGCGCTCCGGCGGCCGTCCCGCCGTACAGCGAGAACAGGTGGTACGTGCGCTCGCCGACGCCGATCGCGCGCGTCCAGGACGCGGGCACGAACAGCCCGATCAGGTGCCCGGCCAGCACGAACAGGATGCCGTAGTGGAAGCAGGGCGAGGCGATGTTCAGCAGCTTCGACTCGTACACCTGCGACGAGCGGGTGGTCCAGCCGTACTTGTCGTAGCGGTAGCGCCAGACGAGGCCGGCGATCAGCAGGGCGAAGGCGATGTAGGGCAGGGCGCCCCACAGGAGTGTGGTCATGAGCGCACCCCGGTGCGTGCGGTCGGCAGTGCGGCGCACACGGCGTCCAGGACGGCCGCGTACGGTGTGCCGTGGTCGGTCAGCCGGGACCGCAGCTGTTCCAGGGCCTCACGGTGTTCGGTCAGCAGATCGGTGTTGCCGGTCCGGGCGGTGAACTCCAGCACCGCAGGCAGGAAGTCCGGCAGCTCCTCGCCGCTGAACTCCAGCCCGTGCTCCCGGTAGATGTCCTTGAAGCGGACCAGGGACATGCCCCGCCGCCGGGTGTCGCCGTCCCGCCACCAGCTCAGGTACAGGCTGTGCCGGTTCTTGAAGTCGAAGACCTGCACATAGTGCGCGGCCAGTTCCTGCGGCTCGCTGACGGCCGCGTGGTCGGTGAACGCGCGCAGCTGCGGGGCGGCTTCGCGCAGCAGCGGCAGCCGGGCGAAGAAGTCGTCGTCCGGGTAGGTCAGGCAGAGCGCCGCCGCCTGGTACAGCACCGCGTCCGAGGGCATCAGGGCCTCCTAGGCGTCGTCCGCGTGGTCCGAGGTCTGCCGCCTGCGCAGCAGATGGAAGTTCTCGACGGACACCAGCGGCAGCCGTCTGCGGCCGGAGTCCTGGCCGAAGGGGCCGTCGCCGCCCATGCCCGGCCCGCCTTCGTAGTCGAGGCTGCATCCCTCGGGCAGCGCCGACTCCTCCAGCCGGCGGGCGTCGCCGACGGCGGCGGTCGGGATGACGTACCGGTCCTCGTACTTGGCGATCGCCAGCAGCCGGTACATCTCCTCGATCTCGTGCGGCTGCATCCCGACCGCGGAGGCGATCGCCGTGTCGGGTTGCTCGCCGAGGTTGAGCGCGCGCATGTGGGAGCGCATCGCCGCGAGCCGCTCCAGCGAGGCCCGCACCGGCCCGGTGTCGCCCGCCGTGAACATCTCCGCCAGGTACTCCAGCGGGATGCGCAGCGTGTCGATCGCGCCGAACAGGTTCCGCGCGTCCTCGCCGTCGTGCCCGGTCTCGGCCAGCGCGTCCACCACCGGAGACAGCGGCGGGATGTACCAGACCATCGGCATCGTCCGGTACTCGGGATGCAGCGGCAGCGCCACCCGGTACCTGTTGATCAGCGCGTGCACGGGGGAGCGGCGGGCGGCCTCGATCCAGTCGTGCGGGATGCCCGCCTCCTCGCAGGCCTGCCGCACCGCCGGGTCCTCCGGGTCGAGGAAGACGCCCAACTGGGCCTCGTACAGGTCCTTTTCCTCCCGCACGGACGCCGCAGCGGTCACCCGGTCGGCGTCGTAGAGGATCACTCCCAGATAGCGCAGCCGGCCCACGCAGGTCTCGGAACAGACCGTCGGCAGCCCGACCTCGATCCGCGGATAGCAGAGCGTGCACTTCTCCGCCTTGCCGGTGGCGTGGTTGAAATACACCTTCTTGTACGGGCATCCGGTCACGCACATCCGCCAGCCCCGGCACTGGTCCTGGTCGACCAGCACGATGCCGTCCTCGGCCCGCTTGTACATCGCCCCCGACGGGCAGGAGGCCACGCACGACGGGTTCAGGCAGTGCTCGCAGATCCGCGGCAGATAGAACATGAAGGTCTGCTCGAACTCGAACTTCACCTTGTCCGAGGTCTGTTGGCGCACGCGCTCCACCATCGGGTCGAGGTCGCCGTAGGCCGGAGCGCCCGCCAGGTTGTCGTCCCAGTTCGAGGACCACTCGATCTTCATCGGCTTGTCGTCGAGGGACGACACCGGCCGGGCGACCGGGAAGTCCTCGCCGAGCGGGGCGTCGGTGAGGTTCCGGTAGTCGTACGTCCAGGGCTCGTAGTAGTCCTTGATCTCCGGCAGCCTGGGGTTGGAGAAGATCCCGGCGAGCTTGTGCAGCCGGCCGCCCGCCTTGAGCTTCAGAGCTCCGCGCCGGTTCAGCTCCCAGCCGCCGCGCCACTTCTCCTGGTCCTCGTAGCGGCGCGGATAGCCCTGTCCGGGCCGGGTCTCCACGTTGTTGAACCAGACGTACTCCATGCCCCGCCGGTTGGTCCACGCCTGCTTGCAGGTGACGGAACAGGTGTGACAGCCGATGCACTTGTCGAGGTTCATCACCATCGCGATCTGGGCCATCGGGCGCATCAGTACTCGACCTCCTGGCTGCGGCGGCGGATCACCGTCACCTCGTCGCGCTGGTTGCCCGTCGGGCCCAGGTAGTTGAAGGCCCAGGACAACTGGGCGTAACCGCCGATCAGATGGGACGGCTTGAGGATCAGCCGGGTGAGCGTGTTGTGGATGCCACCGCGCATTCCGGTGGTCTCCGACTTCGGCACGTTCACCGTCCGCTCCTGAGCGTGGTGCATGTAGACGGTGCCGGCCGGCATCCGGTGCGAGACCACCGCGCGGGCCACGACCACGCCGTTGCGGTTGACCGCCTCGATCCAGTCGTTGTCCTTCACCCCGATGGCGTCCGCGTCCTGCGGTGCCATCCAGATGTTCTGGCCGCCCCGGGAGAGGGCCAGCATGAACAGGTTGTCCTGGTACTCGGAGTGGATCGACCACTTGTTGTGCGGGGTGAGGTAGCGGACCGTCACTTCCCGCTGTCCGTCCGGCCCGAGCCGCGGTTCGCCGAACAGCCGGTTCATGTCCAGCGGCGGCCGGTACACCGGCAGCCCCTCGCCGAGTTCGTGGATCCAGTCGTGATCCAGGAAGAAGTGCTGGCGCCCGGTGAGGGTGTGCCACGGCTTGCCGTGCTCGGTGTTCAGCGTGAACGCGGTGTACCGGCGGCCGCCGGACTCGCTGCCCGACCACTCCGGCGAGGTGATCACCGGCACCGGCGCCGCCTGCGTGTCGGCGTACGTGACCCGCTTGCCCTCGTGCTCGGCGGCCAGATGCGCCATCTCCTGGCCCGTGCGCTGCTCCAGGGTGTGGAAACCCTGGGTGGCCAGGCGCCCGTTGGTGGTGCCGGACAGGGCCAGGACGGTGTTGGCCGCCTTCACCGCCGTGTCCAGGGACGGGCGGCCGTCGGCCGGTCCGCCGCGCACCGGGCCGTTCAACTCCCTCAGGTGCGCAACCTCTTCGTCCGGCCGGAGGGCGATTCCCTTGGCAGGCAGCCCGAGTTGCTCCACCAGCGGGCCGAGCGCGCCGAACTTGGCTCCGATCGCCGTGTAGTCGCGCTCCACGACGGTCAGGTTGGGCAGCGTCCTCCCGGGCTCGGGGTCGCACTCCCCGCGCTTCCAGTCCAGGACCACCCCGCCGGGCTGGGCGGTCTCGCCCGGGGTGTCGTGCTGGAGCGGGGTCGCCACCAGGTCCTTGCGGACGCCCAGATGGTCCACGGCCAGTTCGCTCAGCTTCCCGGCGAGCGCCTTGAAGGCGTCGAAGTCGGTGCGCGCCTGCCAGGGCGGGTCCACGGCCGGCGTGAAGGAGTGCACGTAGGGGTGCATGTCGGTGGAGGACAGGTCGTGCTTCTCGTACCAGGTGGCCGCGGGCAGCACCACGTCCGACAGCAGGGTGGAGGAGGTCTGCCGGAAGTCCAGCGACAGCAGCAGGTCGAGCTTGCCCTCGGGCGCCTCCTCCCGCCAGACCACGTCCCGGGGCCGTTCGCCGGGTGCGGCCTGCTCGGCGCGCAGCGAAGACTGGGTGCCGAGCAGATGCCGGGTGAAGTACTCGGCGCCCTTCGCCGACGAGCCCAGCAGGTTGGCCCGCCACAGCGTGAGCACGCGCGGCCAGTTCTCCGGCGCGTCCGGGTCCTCGCAGGCGAACCTGAGCGTGCCCGCACGGAGTTCGGCCACCGCCCTCGCCACCGGGTCGCCGAACACCTCGCCCAGATCGAGCGGGTTGCGGTCGAAGGTCGGGTACGACGGCATCCAGCCGGCGCGGGCCGACAGGGCGAGGCAGTCGGCGGCCGTCATCCCCGCGAACCTGCCCTCACCGAGCGGCGAGGCCAGCACATCGGCGCCGAAGCGGTCGTAGCGCCACTGGTCGGTGTTGAGGAACCAGTACGCGGTGCCGATCATCTGCCGCGGCGGCCGCGCCCAGTCGGAGGCGGCGGCCAGCGTCGCCCAGCCGGTCACCGGCCGGCACTTCTCCTGCCCGACGTAGTGCGCCCAGCCGCCGCCGTTGCGGCCCTGGCAGCCGGTGAGCTGGAGCAGGGCCAGGAAGGCGCGGTAGATCGTCTCGGAGTGGAACCAGTGGTTGGTGCCGGCGCCCATGAGGATCATGCACCGGCCCCGGGACCGCTCGGCGGTCCGCGCGAACTCGCGGGCGATCTTCACGCACTGGGCGGCCGGGACGGAGGTGTGCTGCTCCTGCCAGGCGGGCGTCGCCGGAGAGCGGGCGTCCTCGTAGGAGGCGGGCCAGTCGCCCGGCATACCGGGCCGCCACACACCGTACTGCGCCAGCAGGAGGTCGTAGACGGTCGTCACCAGCGGGCCGTCCGACCCGCCCAGCCGGGTCGCCGGCACACTGCGCCGCAGGACGTCGCCGCGCCCCTGCCCGTGCTCGCCGCCCTCGGTGTCGAACCGCGGCAGCAGCACCTCGACGTTGGCAGTCGCCGCACGGCCGTAGAGGCTCAGCTCCGGCTGTACGGCGCCGAGTTCGAGGTTCCACCTGCCCTTGCCCGACTCGGTCCAGCGGAAGCCCAGGGAGCCGTTCGGGACGACCGCGCGGCCGCTCGCCCCGTCCAGGACGACCGTCTTCCACTCCGCGCCCTCGCCGTCCTGCCCGAGGTCGGTGGCGCGCAGGAACTTGTCCGGCACATACGACCCGTCCCGCTCGCGCAGCGTCACCAGGAACGGCAGGTCGGTGAACTTCCGTACGTAGTCCGTGAAGAACGGTGTCTCCCGGTCGACGAAGAACTCCTTGAGGATCACCTGCCCCATGGCCAGCGCCAGCGCGCCGTCGGTGCCGGGGTGCGGGTGCAGCCACTCGTCGGCGAACTTGGCGTTGTCCGCGTAGTCCGGCGCCACCACCACGACCTTCTGGCCGCGGTAGCGGGCCTCCGCCATCCAGTGCGCGTCCGGGGTCCGCGTCACCGGCACGTTCGAGCCCCACATCATCAGGTAGGCGGCGTCCCACCAGTCGCCCGACTCCGGCACGTCCGTCTGGTCGCCGAAGACCTGCGGGGACGCCACCGGAAGGTCCGCGTACCAGTCGTAGAACGACAGCATCGACGCGCCGATCAGCGAGTGGTAGCGGGCGCCGGCCGCGTGCGACACCATCGACATCGCCGGGATCGGCGAGAACCCGGCGATGCGGTCGGGGCCGTACGTCTTGATGGTGTGCACCTGGGCGGCCGCGACGATCTCCACGGCCTCGTCCCAACTCGCCCGCACCAGGCCGCCCTTGCCGCGCGCCCGCTGGTAACGGCCCCGCCGCTCGGGGTCGTTCTGCAGGTCCGCCCAGGCCAGCACCGGGTCACCGAGCCGCTGCTTCGCCTCCCGGTACAGCTCCAGCAGCACGCCCCGGACGTACGGGTAGCGCACCCGGGTGGGGGAGTAGGTGTACCAGGAGAACGCGGCGCCGCGCGGACAGCCGCGCGGCTCGTACTCGGGGCGGTCCGGGCCCACCGACGGGTAGTCCGTCTCCTGGGTCTCCCAGGTGATGATCCCGTCCTTGACGTACACCTTCCACCGGCAGGAACCGGTGCAGTTCACCCCGTGCGTGGAGTGCACCACCTTGTCGTGGCTCCACCGGTCCCGGTAGAAGGCGTCCGCCTCCCGGCCGCCGGTGAGCGTGACGCTGTGCAGGTCGGGCGCGGGCGTGCCCGGCCGGAAGAACCGCCCGGCGCTCAGCAGCGCCGCGCCGGGCTCCCTCGGTGGTGTCTGCGTGTCCGTCACGAGTGCTCCCTTGCTCACCCCATGGTTCAGAACCTAGGGGCGGGCCGGGACACCCACCTGTTCAGACCGCCGTACGGGTCACTCGGCGCGGGCGGTCACCCGTCCGGCTCAGGGTTTGCGCGCCACCCCCGCGTACACGGGCACCACGCCCTCCGCCTGCGCCGCCACGTCCTCCGGCTCCGGGCGCCACCCGTGCACGGGGATCACGCCCGGACCGAGGAGCTCCAGGCCGTCGAAGAACCGCCGGAACTCGGGCAGCGTGCGCGGGTGGAAGGGCGTGCCGCTCCTGCGGAACAGCTCGGCGGCCCGGGCCACCCCGTCCGGGCTGAGGTCCTGCGTGACCTGGGACAGGATCAGGAAGCTGCCCGGCGCGAGCTGTGCGACATAGCGCTCGACCAGGGCGTACACGTCGTCGTCGGCATCGGCCCCGTCGCCCAGGTAGTGGGTCAGCGCGATCAGGGACAGCGCCACCGGCCGGTCGAGGTCGAGGCTCTCCCCGGCCCGCCGCAGGATCGTCTCGGGGTCCCGGACGTCGGCGTGGATGTACTCCGTGCTGCCCTCGGCGGAGCCGTGCAGCAGCGCCTCGGCGTGCCGCAGCACGATCGGGTCGTTGTCCGCGTACACCACCCGGGACGCCGGGGCCGCGCCCTGCGCCACCTGGTGCAGGTTGGGCTCGGTGGGGATGCCGGTGCCGATGTCCAGGAACTGCCGGATCCCGGCCTCGGCCGCGGCCCGCACGGCACGGTGCATGAACCGGCGGTTGGCGCGCGCCCCGCGCACCGCCGTGCCGTCCGCGGCCAGGATCTTCCGGGCCAGCTCCTCGTCCACCGGGTAGTTGTCCTTGCCGCCCAGCCACCAGTCGTACACCCGCGCCGGGTGCGGCCTGCTGGTGTCGATCACGGTGGGTGGCGCGGCGTCCGGTCCGGTCATGCGGTGTGTGCTCCTCAGCTGGTCGCAGGGGTGTCGCAGGTTTCGCAGGGGAGTCAGAAGGTCTCGCGGTACTCCCGGAGCAGCTTCATCGTGCGCTGCGCGGAGGCGGCCCGGGCCGTCATGTGGTCGAGCACCTCCAGATGCGCCGAGACCTCCTGGCGCGAGTCCAGGTACAGGGCGCCGGTCAGGTACTCGGTGAACACCATGTCCGGCAGCTCCGGCTCGGCGAACCGGAACAGCGTGAACGGGGCGTACGTCCCCGGGTGCGGGCCGGCCGCGAACTCGGCGAGCTGCAGGGTGACCCGGTCCCGTTCGGCGAACTCCAGCAGTCGGTCCAGCTGGTCGCGCATCACCTCGGGCCGGGTGCTCACCGGACGCCGCAGCACCGTCTCGTCCATGATCACCCACAGGTGGGGCGGATCGTCCCGCTCCAGCAGCCGCTGCCGCTCCATGCGCAGCGACACATGGCGCTCGACCGTGTCCGGGCCGGTCTGCCCTATCGTCCCGGCCTCCATCACCTCGCGCGCGTACTCCTCGGTCTGCAGCAGACCGGGCACGAAGTGCGGCTCGTAGGAGCGGATGATCCGGGCTGCGCCCTCCAGGCTCACGTACAGGCTGAACCAGTCGGGCAGCACGTCGTGGAACCGCTGCCACCAGCCCGGCTGGTTCGCCTCCTCGGCCAGCCGCACGAACGCGGCCGACTCCTCCTCGGGCACCCCGTAGGTGGTCAGCAGCACCTGCACGTACGGGATCTTCAGCGCGACGTCGGCCATCTCCATCCGCCGTACGGTCGCCGACGCCACCCGGAGCACCCGGGCGGCCTCCTCGCGGCTGAGGCCGACCGCCTCCCGCAGCTCCTGCAACCGCTTGCCGAGCACCACCTGGCCCACGGTGGGCGCAGGCCGCCGCTCACTCACGCCACGCCCTCCCCTACGCGCCGAAGTACGCGGGCAGTCTGTCAGACGACGCCGTTTCGCACACGCGGTCGAGGAGAGTCGGCTCGGGAGAGTTCGTCAACCGGCCAGTGTGTGAAGGTACTTGGTGGTCGCCGGATCCGCGGGCAGGAACGTCTCGATGGCGAGTTCGGCGACGGTGACGTCCATGGGCGTGTTGAAGGTGGAGATCGACGACACGAACGACAGGATCCGGCCGTCGTGCTCGATCTGCATCGGCAGCGCGAAGTACGGCACCGGCTCGGCCGGTTCGTCGCCGGGCGCGTCCTCGGGCACCGGGTAGGCGGCCACCTCCTCGTACAGGGCGCGCAGTTGGTCCGAGCGGTGCAGGGCGATCTCCCGCTCCATCTGCGTCAGCAGATGCCCGCGCCACTCGCGCAGGTTGCGGATGCGCGGCGCGAGCCCCTCCGGGTGCAGGGTCAGCCGCATCGCGTTCGGCGCGGGCGTCAGCAGCTTCTCGGGGACACCCTCCAGCAGCATCGTGATACCCCGGTTGGCGGCCACCACGGTGTACCCCGCGTCGACCACCAGCGCCGGATACGGCTCGTACCCCTGGATGAGGCGCTCCATGCCGTCGCGCAGCGCGTCCAGCGCCGGGTCGTCCAGCGGGGTCTCCGGGTAGTGCGGGGCGTAACCGGCCGCCAGCAGCAGGGCGTTGCGCTGGCGCACCGGCACGTCCAGATGCTCGGACAGCCGCAGCACCATCTCCTCGCTGGGCCGGGAGCGGCCGGTCTCGATGAAGCTGATGTGCCGGGCTGAGGAGTCGGCGCGCAGCGCCAGCTCCAGCTGCGAGATCCTGCGCCGCTCCCGCCAGGCACGCAGTAGCGGGCCGATGCCCTTGTCGGCCTTGTCGGTCCTGTCGGCGGGGGTGGCGGGGGATGCGTTCGGGCCGGTCGCGACAATGGTCATACGGACGACCGTAGTCGAGGAGCCCGCCCGCCGACCGCAACCGGGCACCGGAGTTGAGGAGCACCCGCATGAACCAGCCGTGGAAGCCGTCCTGGGAGGCCGCGGCGGTGTACCGGTCCAGGGTCCGCGGCTGTCTGCTCGGCGGAGCCGTCGGTGACGCCCTCGGCTACCCCGTCGAGTTCGCCTCCCGCGACCGGATCCGCTTGTCCCACGGCGAGCGCGGCGTGACCGGTCTTGTCCCCGGCGCGCACGGGGTGGTCGGCCGGATCAGCGACGACACACAGATGACCCTGTTCACCGTCGAGGCCCTCGTCCAGGCCCACAGCCGGGAGCGGGAGAAGGGGATCGGCGGCGGCTGGGCCCTGCTGCTGCGCCAGGCGTACGAGCGGTGGCTGCAGACCCAGTCGAAGCCGGGCCCCGAGGAGGCCGAACCGCAGCCCGCCGGCGGCCTGCTCGCCGAGGCCTGGCTGTACTCCCCCAGAGGGGGCACCCCCAGCCGCGCCCCCGGCAACGCCTGCCTCTCCGGGGTCGCCCAGATGTACGCGCCCGACCCCCGGCTCCCGCTCGACGGCAGGCCCGGGCAGGTCAACCCGGACTCCAAGGGCTGCGGCGCGGTCATGCGCTCGGCCCCCTTCGGCCTCGTCAACCCCGCCGACGCGGCCTTCGCCATGGCCGCCCGCGGCGCCCAGATCACCCACGGCCACCCCACCGGCTACTACGCGGCGGGCGCCCCGGCCGCGATCGTGGCCCACCTCGTCGCCGGGGACTCCCTGGAGGGCGCGGTGCTGCGCACCCTGCGGCTGCTGGAGCGCCACCCCGGCCACGAGGAGACCTCGGCGGCCCTGCGCGAGGCCCTCGACCTGGCCGCTGAAGGGGCGCCGACCGTGGAGAAGGTCGAGTCCCTCGGAGCGGGCTGGGTCGCCGAGCAGGCCCTCGCCCTCGGTGTGTACTGCGCCCTGGCGAAACCCCGTGTCAAGGACGCCCTGCTGCTGTCCGTCAACCACTCGGGTGACAGCGACTCCACCGGTTCGATCTGCGGCAACCTGCTCGGCGCCCGGCACGGCGACGTCGGCCTGCCCCACGCCTGGGTCGAGCGGGTGGAGGGCCGCGCCCGCATCGCCGCACTGGCCGACGACCTCGCCGCGGAGCGCGTACGGGGCTGAGCGTGGCAGGCTGAACGCGTACCAGCCCGCCCCGAAGGGAGACCGGTCATGGCCGTCGAACCGCTGTCGCAGAAGGAGATCGAGGACCGGCTGGCCGAGCTGCCCGGCTGGACGGTGGAGGGCGACCGGCTCACCCGTACCTACCGGCTCGGCTCGCACTTCGCCGCCACGGCGCTGGTCGTGCACATCGCCCGGATCCAGGACGAGCTGGACCACCACTCCGACCTGACCCTCGGCTACAACACCGTCTCCCTCAGCGTGAACACCCACAGCGCGGGCGGCGTCGTCACCGCGAAGGACTTCGAACTCGCCCACAGGGTGGAGGACATCGCCCCAGGTCACGGGCCACACTGAGCGGTGTGCTGGACTACGACAAGGAAGCCGACGCCTACGACGCGTCCCGCGGCGGCGAGCCGCGCGCCGAAGCCGCCGCACACGCCGTCCTCGGCCTGATCCCCGACCGGCCGGGCCGTCTCCTCGACGCCGCCTGCGGCACCGGCATCGTCACCCGGCGCCTGGCCGCCTCCCGCCCCGGGCTGCGGGTGACGGGCGCGGACCTCGCCCCCGGCATGGCCCGCATGGCCGCGGCCCGCCTGCCCGGCGCGGTCCTGCTGACCGACACCCGCCGGCTGCCCTTCGCCGACGCCACCTTCGACGCGGTCACCAGCATCTGGCTGCTGCACCTGCTGTCCGACCCCGCCGACGTCCACGCCGTCGTCGCCGAGTGCGCCCGCGTGTTGCGGCCCGGCGGGGTCTACGTCACCACCGTCGACAAGGCCGCCGCGCACGACGTCGGCAGCGACATCGACACCGTCCTCGCCCCGCGCCCCCGCCGCCCCGCCCAGGACGCCGCCGAAGTCCTCACGGCCCACGCGGCAGAGCACGGGCTGCAGCCCGCCGGACGGGCCGCCTTCCCCGGCCTCGGGCAGGGCCGCAGCCCCCGCTCCACCATCGCCGACCTGCGGCGCGGCTGGTTCACCGCGCTGCCGCCCGGCGATTCCCGCGTCGACGGGTTCGCCGAGCGACTGGCGGCCCTGCCCGACCAGGACCGCCGCCGGGCCGACCCACGGTTCAGCGTGCACTCGTACCGGAAGCAGGGGGCAACTCCCGGGCAGACGGCGGCAACTGACACGTGACCCTGTCCGTCCTCCCCGGGAGGTACGGCACGTGAAGCACCCGCAACCGCGCCGGCACGAAGGTCAACCCGGCCCCGATCACCGGCTCCACGACCTTCTTCCACGCCGGCGCCCCCGCTCAGGCCGACTACACGGTCCGCGTGATCGTCGGCGGGGCCGAACAGCCCGAGTCCGAGCACGCGATCCAGTTCCGCAGCGGCTACAAGGATGCACCGATCAGCCCACCCGCGCCGGTGTCCTTTGTTCGGCCCAAAGGACACGGCGCTGAGACGAACTCCTGTCCGACCGTTCGCCCTTCAGCCGGCGTCCTTGGTGAAACAGCCGCGCCAGATTTCAAGGGAACCGTCGGCGAGCGCGGTGGTGTAGTTGATGACGCGGGTGTAGCCGTCGTCGAGGAGCATCGGCAGCGTGGGTCCGGCGGGCAGGCCGTTGGCGAAGGTCTTGGTGATCCAGTCCTGGACCCAGGGCGACTCGTTCGTCCACTCGGTGGCGGCGAAGCCTGCGTTCTCGATGTGGGCGCGCAGTGTGTCGGCGGACTCGACGAAGCTGTCGGTGCCGTCCAGCGACCAGGGCATCGGCCAGGGCAGGTCGGCCTGGTGCGGTGGTTGGCAGACCTCCCAGACGGCCAGGCGCGCGCCGGGGGCGAGGTGTTTGGCGATGTGACGGAACCAGGTGGTCTTGTCCCGCACGTTCATCTGGACGTGCATGGTGAGTGCGGCGTCGAAGGCCCGGTCGGTCCGGAAGCCGGCGATGTCCCCCGCGTGGAAACGGACGGTGTCGCTCAGTCCGGCCCGGGTGGTGAGGGCGCGTGCGGCGTCCACGTAGGCCGGGGTGATGTCGACGCCGACGACGTGGTTGCCGGTGCGGTGGGCGATCTGGCGTGCGGGTCCGCCGAAGCCGGAGCCCACGTCCAGGACGGCGTCGCCGGGTTCGAGAGCGAGGGTGGGGATGAGCAGTTCGACCGCTTCGGCGCCACCGATGTGGAACTGGTCGAGGTTGTCGAGGGCTCCCCGGGTCGAGGCGTCGAGATCGCGATGGTCGCTCAGGAGCCGCTCGATGGTCTGGTCGACGGCGGTTTCCTCGTAGGTCATCGCACAGGGTCCTTTCGGTCGCTGATGGTGTCGGCCGACTCGGTCGGCAGGTGTTGCGGGCCGGACTGCTGTGGGGGTTGAGCGGGCAGGAAGGCGACGGCGAGCAGCGCGCCGGCGACCGCGACGGCTCCGGCCACGACGCACCCGACAGCGAGACCGTGGTCGAAGGCGCCGATTGCGGCCTGGCGTACGGTGTCGGAAACGGCGGGTCGGCCGCCGGCGGCGAGCTGGTCGGAGACCGCGAACGCCGCCCCGGCGGACTGATGGGCGAGGTCCTTCAACGCGGAGGGCAGGGACGCCGGAAGGGTGCTGTCCAGCCGCGTGTCGTAGAGCGAGGCGTACACGCTGCCGATGACCGCGACCCCGAGGGTTCCGCCGAGCAGGCGGGTTGAGTCGTTGACGGCGGATCCGACGCCGGCCTGTTCGGTCGCGACCGCTCCCATGATGGACTCGGTCGCGGGCGCGGACGTCAGGCCCATGCCCAGGCCGTAGACGATCATCTGGATGGCGATGACCCCGTACCCGAGGGTCGGGGATATGTCGGTGGCGACCCAGAAGTAGAAGATCGCCTGGAGGGCCAGCCCGGCCGTGACGATCGCCTTGGTGCCGACCCGTACGGCCAGCCGTGTCCCGAAGGTCGATCCGACGGCGACGGACACCGCGACCGGCAGCAGGTGGACGCCGGTGGACAGGGGGCTGTAGGTCCGCACGAACTGGAAGAACTGGGTCATCAGGAAGATGAACCCGAACAGGGTGAAGAACGCGATCGTGACCGAGGCGCTGGCGGCGCTGAAGCGCATGTTCCTGAAGAGTCGTACGTCGAGCATCGGTTCGTCGGTGCGGCGCTCGCCGACGATGAACCCGATCAGCAGGAGTACGGCACCGGCGAAGCCGGCGAGCGACGCGGTCGAAGCCCAGCCGCGGTCCGGGGCCTCGATGATCGTGTAGACGAGCAGCCCCATGAATCCGCCGGACAGGATCAGGCCGGGGAAGTCCAGGCGGTGCGGGACGGGGTTCCGCGACCTGGGGACGAACCGGGCCACCAGGGCGATGACGGCCAGCGACACCGGGCCCAGGGCGTAGAAGATGCTCGACCAGCTGTAGTGCTCCAGCAGGAAGCCGCCCACGATCGGCCCCAGCGCTATGGCCATACCGGCCGTCGCGCCCCACAGACCGATGGACAGAGCTCGTTCCTTGCGGCTGGTGAAGACGCCGGTGAGCAGCGAGAGGGTGGCCGGGAACGTCATGGCGGCCCCCAGGCCCATGACGGCCCGGGCCGCGATCAGCTCCGCCGGGGAGTCGGCGTACCCGCCGACGAAACTGGCCACGCCGAACACCAGCAGGCCGGCCATGAGCATGCCCTTGCGGCCGAAGCGGTCGGACAGGCTCCCGGAGGTCAGCAGCAGTGCGGCGAACACGAGGTTGTAGGCGTCCACGACCCATTGCAGCTGCGCGGTGGAGGTACCCAGCTCGCGCGTCAGCGTCGGCAGGGCCACGTTGACCAGGGTCGTGTCGAGGTTGATCACGAACGAGGCCAGCAGCAGGGCGACGAGCACGAGGGGTTTCGACGGTGCACGAGTCATGGTTGAAGATTAAGCACACATAGTTGAGTTTTTCTACTGCCTGATTTGGAAAATAAAGCTCCTGCCGCATACGCTGGACGCATGCGGAGCTATGGCCAGTACTGTTCGATCGCCCGGGCCCTGGACGTAGTGGGGGACCGCTGGACGCTGCTGATCGTCCGGGAGCTCCTGTTGCAAGGCCCGTGCCGGTTCACGGACCTGAGAAACGGGCTGCCGGGTGTCGCGGCGAACCTGCTGTCGACCCGCCTCAAGGAACTGGAGGCCGCCGGACTGATCACCCGCGAGGACGCACCGCCGCCGGTCGCCACCACCCTGTACGCCCTGAGCCAGGACGGTCTGGCGCTGGAGCCGGTGCTGAAGGCGCTCGGGCTGTGGGGCCTGCGGTTCATGACCGTCGAACGGCCGGACGACGCATTTCAAGCGCGGTGGCTGGCCTATGCCCCGGCATGGTTCACCACCGACGCCGATCCCGACGCCCCACCGGCAGTCATTCAAGTCGTCGCGTCCGACGAGTCGGCCGTCATCGAGCTACGGGACGGCCGGATCCACACCCGGCTCGGCCGCGCCACCGACCCGGACCTCGTCCTGGACGGACCACCCCGTGCCGTCCTCGGACTGCTCACCGGCGTGATCGACCTCGAACTCGCCGGCCGGCTCGGCTTGTCCGTCCGCGGCCGACGCGACCTGCTCACCCGTCTCCGCCCCATCGCGCAGGACCGAACGCGCACTCAGGACGAGCACCACCAATGAGCGGCGACGCCGACCTGTCGGCCATGATCGCGCACGTCGATGCCCGGGGGTGCGCATCGGTGGATCGGGTGGAAGTGCCCCAGGGCGATCGCAGCCGCGGCCTCGGCTCAGGCAGGTGCAACACGCCGTACGGCACCTCGTCCGGCACCAGCCCGCTGACCGGCTCCGGGGTCCACTCAAGTGACACTCGCGTCAGTCGGCGCCACTGAGGTACACCCGGCTGTGCTGTGCATCGAGGGGATGCAGAGCAGCGTTCAGCCAGTTCAAGTCCCCCCGACAAGGCGTGCACACCGGCCCTTCGGTGACATCGGCGAGCGCCTCCGGTTCCTTCAGACCGAGGTGGGCGAAGGGGGTGGTCTTCGGCTTCCCTTTCCCTGCGGAGGAAAGGGGAGCCGCCCGATGCGACAGAGGGCTGTCGGGATCCAGCTTCCGGACGAAAGCCTCGGTGTCAGCCTTGGGCAGCGTGAAGGCGAGCAACAGGCCGTCGTCCTGGAAGCCTTTCTGGTAGGCGGCCCTGAGATCGGTGGCCCGCGCCGGAATCGTCACGTTCATGCGCCGGGCGACCTGCGACGGAGTCGTCCCCTCGACCCAGTACGGAACCCGCCGCACGCCTTCCGATCCCTCGCGCACCGGTGTCCTCTGCGCAGGAGACGACGAACAGGCTGCCAGCGAACAGACCAGCGCGGCACACAGGGCACCCAGGAACGTCCCGCGCGTGCGCGAGGACCCGGCTGTACGAAAGAGCGCAGACCTCACCGGGCGTCTCCGTTGCGCCCGATGTCCGTACGCATACCGTCCCGGCCGGGGTCGGCCGGAGCGGGCAGAGAGCCCGAGCCGGTCCCCAGGTCGTAGTGCCGCACCGTCCCACTGCCTCTCATGTCGTACTCCTTGGCCAACCCCGTGGTGTGCAGACGAGCCATGTCCGCGTCGGTCACGGTCGTCGGCCCGATCGGGGTGGCTTTACCGGGATCCCAGTTGTACCTGTCCCAGACGTTGACCTGGTAGTCGAGACTGATCTTCGGCTTGCCGTCCGCTCCCGGCACCACGGTGACCGCGCCGGTGGCGTTGGTGCTGGCACTGCCGATGGCCAGATACCAGTTGCGATCGGTGTGCGTGTACCCGGTGCCGGGGGTCTCCACCGGAATCGTCACGGGTTTGCCGCCGGACTTCTGGTAGGCGTCCAGTGCCTTCTGCCGCCATTCGTCCTGGTGGTCCCGGATGCCTCCCTCGGCCACGCGACGCAGTTCGGCATCGTCCTGCATCATCCGGTCCACGTCGAGGTCGAGAGTTGTCCCGGTGCCCCGCAGGTAGTGGTCCATGTTGCGGGCGGCGTCGGTGTGGCCCATGAAGTCGCCACCGTTCGCCATCATCTTGGCTTCGGTCAGGATCCAGTAGTCATGTGCGCCGGGGTCCTCGACGTCGTACGGGCCCGCACCGTCGTCGGGCGCCACCTGCTTGACCTGAACGCCGAGCACACCCGCGGAGATCAGGTCGTCCTTGTGGTGAGACCACAGTTCGGCTCGGGTCTGAGGACTCAGCGACTCCCACAGCCGTCTCAGTTCCGCCCTCTGCTGCGCGTTGGCGTCATCGCCGAGTTCCGCGAGCTTCAGGGCTCGCGGCAGCATGTCCTCGTCCAGGGAGGTGTACGTGGCGTGGCCGGCGTTGTAGGGGTCGTTGCCGTGGCTGCGGCTGAGTGCGCGCACGACGGCCGCATCTATCTCCGCGGCGTGACGCACGAGATCGGCGAGGGTGTCGGCGTACCACTGCATCATGTCCTTGGCCTTCTGACCCTCCTCCTTCCCGTCGACGGTGCACATGGCGGGCATGACCTTCACCGCGCCGTTCTCGCCGGCGACGACCAGGTAGCCGTCCTCGCGGGCATCCGCCTCCACGCTCTTCGCCCTGCGTTGCAGGCCGACGAGTTCCCCGTGGGCGTCGTCCAGGACGCTGCAGATGCTCTTCGCCTCGCTGTGCAGGTCGACGCACTCTTTGGCCGTCCTGTCCACGAAGTCGCGGGTCACGGTCGCGTTGACTCCGGCCCAACGGGCCTCGTCGGCCTTTGCCTTCAGGCCGTCACGGGCGTCCTTGGACAGCGTCTCGAGGTGTTTGACCGCTTGTTCCCAGGTGCCTACGGCGGTGGCGAGCTTGCCCAGGTCCACGTCCAGCAGATCTCGGTAGTTCATGCTCTGCCCCCGTCACTTGAAGTAGCTGTTCAGAACGGACACAGGAACGGCGGACCCGTCCCGGCTCCGCATCTCGGCGGCGATCGTCCCGTCGTCGCGTGCGTGCAGCTTCTTCGAAAAGTCGAGGTGGTTCGAGATGTGAGCGAAGGCCTGCAGGACCGCCTTGATCTGGGAAGTCCACACCGAAACGGTCGTCTCGAGCCCCGCCCCCATCGCGAAATGGTGACTCTTCAGTGCGGCGGCGGCCTGCATCGTCGTGCCGGCACCGTGGTCGTCGGCCCCGGCTCCGGCGATGTCGACCTGGTCGTGAAGGCGAGCGTGGAGCTGGAAAGCCTCGTGGCCGACGGCGCCGAGGTCGTCCTGATGGACGACGAGGTCCGCGCCGCCGGCACCGCCCACGGCGTCCGGTGCGTGGTTCAGTTGCACATGCGTCGGTTGCTGCTCAGCAGCCCGGCTCTTCAGCTGTTCCCATTCGTCCCAGGCCATGAACCACGAACCCCCGTTGTGATGACTAGGCAGTCTTGGGGAACAGTTTGCGTAAGCTCAACTGAGTTTGCAGAATGAGCCGTTCAGCTCGAAGGAGGTCGTTTTCGTGTTCGGCCCCGACCAGCTCCCGGTGAACCCGAAGCTCACCGACGAACCAGTCGCCACGTCGGCGTTCCGGCTCATGTTCTTCGCGGTCACCGTCGCGCCCGACTGCCGGCGGTAGGCGCCGCCGGGCGGGGTGCCCGCGAGTAAGCCGGCCGCGAGGGCCGGCACGGCGGTGAGGATGCGGGTTCTTCGCACGGTGGGGGTCCTTCCTCGAGGTGAACGCGCGACGACAGGGCGGCCCCCTGTGCGGGTGGGGGGCCGCCCGGCCCGGTCGACCCCGTCGCCCTGTGACGGGGTCGTGCACGCGGAGCGATCAGCGGGACTTATTCGAGAAGCTCCGCGTACGAGCCCATGGCGAGGGCGATGTCCGCCTCGGCCCAGAAGCGGTGGTACGTGAAGACGGGCGCGGCGCCACCCTTGAGGTAGGCCTCGATCTTCGACCAGGCCGGGTCGTTCTTGTAGAAGGACCGGATCGAGGAGAACGTCGAGGAGGAGTTGATCGCGTCGCCGTTCGGCATCTTGCCGCTCCAGCCGCTCGGCACGTACACGCTGTCGCCGAACCTGCTGTAGTCGCTGCGGGTCTCGGGGACCGCGATGCCGAGGCTGTCCTGGTAGTTGGCCCACATGCCGTCCAGCAGCGCCTTAGCCGTCGACTTCGCCGTCGTGTCACCGGACTCGGCGGCGTAGATAGGTGAGCGTCTTGGCGTAGGCGGCCGTCACGCCGACATCGTTCGTGTAGTCGGCGACGGTGACGTGAAGTCCGCTGTTGCTGCCGGGACTCGACGCGTTCCAGGTGTCGGGCCGGCCCGACCACTGGAGGGTGGAGGGGATCCGGTAGGTGCCGTCCGGGTTGATCGTGGTCTTGGACAGCGCCCACTTCACCCACTTGTCGAGGATCGCCTTCGCGGTGGCGTTCCCGGTCTGCTGGTAGTACTCGGCGACCCGCTCCATCGACCAGGCCTGGAACCCGAACCACTGGTTCGAGGGCGGGTCGTGGTAGACGGGCTGCCAGTCGTAGTACATGCCGTAGAACGTCGACATGCCTGCCGGCGGGGTGGCGTAACGGCCCTGCCAGCTGTTGGTCGCGCCGCCCGCGATCGCGCCCTCGGACGACTGCAGCCACTGGTAGAACTCCAGCTGCCGCTGCAGCGACTTGCTCCAGTCGGCCGCGCCGGTCGCCGACTTCGGCTTCAGGTCGGCGTAGGAGCTGAGGGCGTAGGCCGCGAGCGGGTTCTGGTAGCCGCCGTGGACATGGCTGGAGCCGATCCGCCAGGCCCAGCCCGCGCCGGTGTCGGTGGCGCCGCCCCAGGCGTAGTACCAGGACAGCAGGTAGTGCGAGGCGTCCTTGCCGGTGCCGGCCGGGCAGGACGAGGCGCCCACACAGGTGCCGATCTTCTTGAAGTACTTGTCGTACATCGCGTACCGCAGGTAGTCGCCCATCTTCGCGGCCTTGGCGACCGTCGCGGACACGTCACCGCCCTTGCCCTGCGTCTTCGCCCACACGTCCGCCCAGTACGCGGCCTGCACCGCACGCGCGTCCGCGTCCGGGGCGTCCGTGTACTTCCACTGCCTGGCGTAGGAGGAGTCGCCGGTGAACAGGTCCAGATAGCCGTTGGTGCCGCCGTACTTGAAGGCGTCGCAGGTCGGCTGCGGGACGGTCTCCCAGACCGACTCCTGCGCACCGCGCTGGAAGGTGTTGATGTACGACGGCCCGGTGGCCGTCGGCCCCGCCTCGCACGTGCCGGGCTCGTTGCCGTAGCCGTAGACGTTGTCCACGTCCTGGATCCAGTGCATGCCGTAGACGTCGTCCGTGCCGTAGGCCGACTTCAGCTCGCCGGCGATCGGGTCCGAGCCGACCGGCACCGACGTGTCCAGCTTCGCCGGATACTCGTTCGGTGTGTCCAGCTCCGGGGCGTACGTCGCCGGCTTCGAGGCGTTGTAGAAGGAGTTCGTCGGCTGGTCGGCGTGGGTGGGGATCATGTACTTCTCCATGAGGTCCCACGCGCCGTTGAACTTCGACCAGTCGCCGGTGACCTTGCCGTACATGGCCTGCAGCCAGAGAAGGTAGCTGTAGGCCTCCGACGTGGTCTCGTGGCCCTGGTCCGGGGCCTCCACGATCAGGGTCTCCACCGAGTGGTACGGGATGCCCTCGGGGGAGAAGTAGCCGTTCGCCGGGTTGGTGATCTTCCCGTACAGGTCCAGGAATCGGGCGTCGTACGCCTTCGTCGCGGCCAGCTCGGTCACCGTGACCGTCGCCTTGGTGTGGCCGGTCGCCGAGGCCGTGAAGGTGGCGCTCCCGGTGCCGGAGGCGTCGGCCGTGAGCGTCACCGGCTGCGCGGTGCTCCAGTTCGACGGGGTGAAGGTCAGCGAGGAGCCGTCGGTGACGGACAGGCCCGTGTTGCCGTCCGTGCGGGCCACGCTCACCGTCACGTTCGCGCTCGGCTGCGTCGACAGCTTCACCGAGAACGAGCCCGTCCTGCCCTGCTGGATGCCCAGCTGGGTCGGCGAGGCCACGACGGCGGGTCCCGAGGCGACCGTGATGCCGACCGGTGTGGACTCCGCGGAGGCGCCGAGGCTGTCGTACGCCTTCGCCACCAGTGAATGACTGCCCACGGTCAAACTGGAGACCGAGAGCGAGTACGGCGCGCTCGTGTCGGTGCCCAGCAGCGTGGTGTCGTCGTAGAACTCCACCTTGCCGACCGTTGCGTTGTCGGCCGCCGCCGCGGTCGCCGCGAGCGGCACCGCGTCCCCCTGCGTGTAGACCGCGCCCGCGCCGGGGCTGGTCAGCACGGTGACCGGCGGCTGGTGCGCGCCGGCGCAGGTGGTGCCGTTGACCGCGAAGGAGGTGGGGGCGGCGTTGGTGCCGCTGTAGGTGAACTGCGCCCCCGTGGAGACCGCGGCTCCGGCGGCGATCGTGCCGTTGTACGAGGCGTTCTGCACGGTGACCGTCCGGCCGGACTGGGACCAGGTGCCGTTCCAGCCGTTCGTCAGCTTCTGGTTGCCCGTGTAGTCGTAGGTCAGGGTCCAGCCGTCGATCGCGGCCGTACCGCGGTTGGTGATCGTGAGGTCGGCGGTGAAGCCGGAACCCCAGTCGTTCGTCTTGTAGTCGACGCTGCACTGGACGGTCGCCGCGTGCGCGGCCGTCGTGCCGGTGGCGAGCATCGTCAGGGGCAGGGCGAGCGCTGCCAGTGCGGCGGTCCACCACCGCCGGGCGGCTCTGGGTCTGCGTCCGGGATCCATGTGCTGGTTCCTCCTTGCGGCTTGCGGCTCGGAAAGACAAGGCTTGAACCAGTGGGAGCGCTCCCATAGTGGGGATGGGGGTGAGAGCGGTCAAGGTGCTTGAAGAGTCGAAAAGATTCGACGTACTCCGTTGAGGAAAAGTCAGGCAACTCCCCTGGGCAATCGAGCCACTTGGCGCTACCTTCCTTCGCACCAGTGGGAGCGATTCCATTCAGTCGACGCGTCCGTCACGGCGCGCCAAGCTGCAAGGAGTCGCTCATGCGACACCCCCCGCGTTCAGTACTTTTAGCCGTCGCCGGTGTGGTCGCGCTTCTTGGAAGCGCGGTCGTCCCGGTGGTCACGGCCGAGGGAGCCACCCCCGCCTGCACGGTGGAGTACGCCGTCACCAGTCAGTGGGACACCGGCTTCCAGGGCTCCGTGAAGATCACCAACATCCGTTCCGCACTCACCGGTTGGCAGCTCGGCTTCGACTTCGCGAGCGGTCAGAAGGTCACCCAGGGCTGGAACGCCAAGTGGTCCCAGTCCGGCACCACCGTGACCGCCGCCAACGAGAGCTGGAACAGCCCCCTCGGCGCCGGCGCGAGTGTCAGTGCCGGGTTCCTCGGCTCCTGGTCGGGGAGCAACGCCGTACCGACGACGTTCAAGCTCAACGGCACCCCGTGCAACGTGGATTCCGACCCGACGACACCCCCGCCGACCGATCCGCCCCCGTCCACCGGCACCGCGCCCGCCCTGCACGTCTCGGGCACCAAGCTCGTGGACGCCGCCGGCACGTCCCGTCGCCTGCTCGGCGTGAACCGCTCCGGCGGCGAGTTCATGTGCGTGCAGGGCTACGGCATCTGGGACGGCCCGGTGGACGACGCGGCGGTCGAGGCGATCGCCGACTGGAAGGCGAACGCCGTCCGCATCCCGCTCAACGAGGAGTGCTGGCTGGGTCTTTCCAACATCAAGCCCGAGTACGGCGGCACGAACTACATCAACGCCGTCAAGGACCTGGTGGCCCGCGTCGAGGCGCACGGCATGACCCCGATCCTGGAGATGCACTGGTCCTACGGCCAGTACACCGGCAACTCCTCCGGCTGCTCCGACGTGCACGCCACCTGCCAGAAGCCGATGCCCGACATGCAGTACGCCCCGTCCTTCTGGGCGTCGGTCGCCGGCACCTTCAAGGACGACCGGGCGGCCGTGTTCGACCTGTTCAACGAGCCCTACCCGGACCGGGCGACCTCCAGCACGACGGACGCCTGGAAGTGCTGGCGGGACGGCGGAACCTGCCCCGGGATCTCGTACGAGGTCGCCGGTGTGCAGGATCTCGTCGACAGCATCCGCGGCGCAGGCGCGAAGAACGTCGTCATGGCCGGCGGGCTCGCGTACTCGAACGACCTGAGCCAGTGGCTGACGTACAAGCCCACCGACCCGACCGGCAATCTCGCCGCCGCCTACCACGTCTACAACTTCAACACCTGTGCGAGCGAGAGCTGCTGGAACTCCACGCTCGCCCCGGTCGCGGCCCAGGTGCCGCTGGTCGCCGGCGAGATCGGCGAGAACACCTGCTCGCACGGCTTCGTCGACCAGGTCATGAAGTGGTTCGACGACCGCGACCTGTCCTACCTCGGCTGGACCTGGAACACCTGGGACTGCTCCTCCGGCCCGTCCCTGATCACCGCCTACGACGGGACACCCACCGCGTACGGCATCGGGCTGCGTGACCATCTGCGCGCCCTCAACCCGTAAGCCCCGGGCAAGACTCACGGAAGAAGGAAACCCGCACTCATGAGTCGTACCAGAACGTCATTGCTCGCCGCCCTGGTGCTGGTCGCCGGGACCTCCGGGACGGCGCTCACCGCCGCGCCGGCCGGCGCCGCCACCACCTCCATCCCCTGCACCGTCGACTACAAGGTGCAGAACCAGTGGGACACCGGCTTCACCGCCGCCGTCACCGTCACCAACAACGCGGCTCCGAAGTCGAGTTGGTCGGTGAAGTGGTCGTACGCCGGAAACCAGCGGGTGACCAGCGGCTGGAACGCCAAGATCACCCAGAGCGGCACCGCCGTCACCGCCGACAACGAGACCTACAACGGCACGCTGGGCACAGGCGGTTCGGTCAGCTTCGGCTTCAACGGGTCCTACAGCGGCACCAACGCCTTACCCACCACGTTCACCCTCGACGGCGTCACCTGCAACGTCGACGACGGCGGCAGCGGGGGCGGCGGAGGCGGCGGCGGGAACGGCGGCGGCACCGGCACCCGCGTCGACAACCCCTACGCCGGCGCCAAGGTGTACGTGAACCCGGAGTGGTCGGCGAAGGCCGCCGCCGAACCGGGCGGCAGCCGCGTCTCCAACCAGCCCACCGGCGTCTGGCTGGACCGCATCGCCGCGATCGACGGAGTCAACGGGGGCATGGGGCTGCGCGCCCACCTGGACGCGGCCCTCGCCCAGAAGGGCAGCAACGAAGAGGTCGTCCAGCTGGTCGTCTACGACCTGCCCGGCCGGGACTGCGCGGCACTGGCCTCCAACGGCGAACTCGGCCCCACCGAGATCGACACGTACAAGACGCAGTTCATCGACCCGATCGCGGCGATCCTGTCCGACCCCAAGTACGCCTCCCTCAGGATCGTCACCACCATCGAGATCGACTCGCTGCCCAACCTCGTCACCAACACCGGCAGCCGTGCCACCGCCACTCCGGCCTGCGACACCATGCTCGCCAACGGCAACTACGTGAAGGGCGTCGGCTACGCCCTCGCCAAGCTCGGCGCCATCCCGAACGTCTACAACTACCTCGACGCCGGCCACCACGGCTGGATCGGCTGGGACGACAACTTCGGCGCGGCCGCCAACGTCTTCAAGCAGGCCGCCACCAGCGAGGGCGCCACGGTGGACGACGTCCAGGGCTTCATCACCAACACCGCGAACTACAGCGCCCTGAAGGAGGACAACTTCACCGTCAGCGACAGCGTCAACGGCACCTCGGTGCGCCAGTCGAAGTGGGTCGACTGGAACCGCTACGTCGACGAGCTGTCCTTCGCCCAGGCCTTCCGCACCCAGCTGGTGTCGGTCGGCTTCGACTCCACCATCGGCATGCTGATCGACACCTCCCGCAACGGCTGGGGCGGCACCGCCCGCCCGACCGGCCCCGGCCCGAAGACCAGCGTGGACACCTATGTCGACGGCGGCCGCTACGACCGCCGCATCCACGTCGGCAACTGGTGCAACCAGTCCGGCGCCGGTCTCGGCGAACGCCCCCAGGCCGCCCCGGCCACCGGGATCGACGCCTACGTGTGGATGAAGCCCCCGGGCGAGTCCGACGGCTCCAGCAGCGCCATCGCGAACGACGAGGGCAAGGGCTTCGACCGCATGTGCGACCCGACGTACACGGGCAATGCCCGCAACGGCAACAGCATGTCGGGCGCCCTGCCGAACGCACCGCTGTCCGGGCACTGGTTCTCCGCCCAGTTCCAGCAGCTGATGCAGAACGCCTCTCCGCCGCTGTCCTGACCGGATGAGCGCCCGCCGGGGTCTGTCCTCCAGGGACAGGCCCCGGCGGATCGTCCGGTCCATCGCCGAGCGGTCCGCATCCGGTTTTTGCCGGACCGGCAACACCACTGGCCCGCGGCCGGTGCGCCGTCGCACGCTGACCGCACACCGACGAGAGGCTGGGCACCATGGCGCACGACCACCACCACGAGCGCGACCGCGGCCACCGCCACGGGCCCGCGCACGACACCGACATCGATTGGGCCGAGATGGCTCCGCACCTGGAGACGCAGGCGGAGCTGTTCACCCCCGTCTACGAGCGGGCCATGGCCTGGCTGGCGAAGGAGGTGACCGAGCCGGGGCTGATCGTCGACGCGGGCAGCGGCCCCGGCGTCGTCGCCTGCCTGTTCGCCGAGGCCTTCCCCGGGGCGCGGATCGTGGCCGTCGACAGCGCCGAGCCGCTGCTGGAGCGCGCCCGCGACCGCGCCGTACGACAGGGTGTGGCGGACCGTTTCGAGACGGTCGCCGGTGAACTTCCCGGTGTACTGGACGAGTTGGAGTACCCGGCCGATCTGCTGTGGGCCAGCCGCAGCCTGCACCACCTCGGTGACCAGCGGGCCGCGCTCACCGCGTTCGCCGCCCGGGTCGCCCCCGGTGGCACCCTGGCCCTCCTCGAAGGCGGCCTGCCCTCCCGCTTCCTGCCCCGTGACTTCGGCATCGGACGCCCCGGACTTCAGGAGCGGCTGGATGTGGTGCAGGCGGAGTGGTTCGCGCGGATGCGGGCCGACCTGCCCGGCTCGCTCGCGGTGACCGAGGACTGGTCGGCTCTGCTGACCTCCGTCGGCCTGAAGCACACCCGTACCCGCAGCTTCCTGCTCGACCTGCCGGCCCCGGCGACCGACCGGGCCCGTGCCTATGTCGCCGCCTCCCTGGCCCGGCTGCGTGAAGCGGGCGCGGAGAGCCTGGACGCCGAGGACCTGGCCACCCTGGACCGGCTGCTCGACCCGGCCGATGCGGCGAGCGTGCACCGCAGGCCTGACGTGTTCGTCCTCGGCGCGTACACGGTCCACACGGCGGTACGGCCGGTCTGAACACCCGCCGCCACCTCCTCTCGGTGCCGTACTGCCTTACCTGTAAAGGGACTTGACTTGGAGAACGCTCGAAGTGATGGACTGCGGGTCTTCACCGAGACGCAGGGGGGAAACCATGAACGACGCTCCGGTCGCACTCATCACCGGTGGCGGCAGCGGTATCGGCGCCGCCGTCGCCCGGCAGCTGCTCGACGCCGGGTACCGGGTCACGGTCACCGGGCGCGGGGAGCAGCGGCTGCGGGACTTCGCCGACAGCCTGGGGAATCCCGACGAACTACTGACGGTCGCGGGCAGCGCGTCGGCCTTCGACGACGTACAGGACGCGGTCGGCCGCACGCTCAAGGCGTACGGCCGACTGGACACCGTCGTCGCCAACGCGGGCTCCGCCACCCACGACTCCGTCGCCGACGGCGACCCGTCCGGCTGGCCCGAGATGGTCCTCACCAACGTCCTCGGCCCCGCCCTGCTCGTCCGGGCCTCCGTCGACGCGCTGAAGGAGACCGGGGGCCGGATCGTCCTCATCGGCAGTGTCGCCGGGTTCGTGAACACGCCGGGCAACCTCTACGGCGCCACGAAGTGGGCGGTCACCGGGCTCGCCGAGAACACCCGGCGCCAGGTCACGGAGTTCGGCATCGGCGTCACGCTGGTCGCCCCCGGCCGGGTGGAGACCCCGTTCTGGGACGGGCTCGGCAGCCTGCCTCCGGGGCATCTCCTGACCGCGGAACAGATCGCCGACTCGGTGGTCTGGGCGATCCGGCAGCCGGCCGGGGTCGACATCAACACCGTGGTCGTACGTCCGCTGGGGCAGCCCAACTGACGTACGCGGGACCTCAGTTGTTTGCGAGGAACTGCTTGGCCAGCTGGTCCCCGAGGGAGACGGCCGCGCTGTGGCTCTCGATGGGGGAGACCTTGGAGTTCTTGAACAGGATGTACGTCACGCCGGTGTCGGCCCCGCCGGTGGCCGGGTCGGGGTCGATACCGAGCGCCTTGGCGGTGGCGTACGAGGCCTCGCCGATGATCTTCGTGGGGCCGGTGTCGCCGACGACGGCGTACTCGACCTTGTTGTTGTAGATGACGGCGACGACACCGCCGCCCTTGATGCCCGCGCCGGAGTAGTTCCAGATGCTGCTGGAGCTGGGCACCACGACGTACGGCAGGGACTCCGCCTTCAGCGGCTTGCCGTCGGACTGGTGGAAGGCGGTGTCGTCCTGGTACCAGGGGTCGCGGTTCTCGTTGCAGTTGGTGGTGCGCTGGCCGTCGCAGTCGATGTCCATGTCGGCCTTCCAGAACACCGCGCCGTTCTTGCCGCACACGGGGACCGTGGCCGAGGTCTCGTCGTCGGTCTTGTACTTGCCGTTCGAGATCTGCGAACAGGACGTCACCTTGGCCAGCAGGTCGGCCGCGCTCACCGAGCCCTCCCGGGCGGAGGCGGGTGCCGGGTTGCCCGAGGCGTTGGCGGGCAGCACTCCGGCGGCGAGGAGGGCGGCCCCGGAGGCCGCGGCGAGGGTCAGTGTTCGAAGACGCACTGTGGGGGACCCTTCTGTTAGGAAAGTTTCCTTACCGGGTGCCGTACAAGGTGGCCCCTCCCGCATGTCCTCGTCAAGCCCCCGCGGGGAAGTCGCGCAGGCTGGGCCGTTTGCTGCCACTTCGCCACCGGATGCAGTGAATTGCCCCTCGGGGAACACTGGTCATGTCGAACTGGGAGGCGAATCGTCATGTTCGTACGCACCGTCTATGTGACCGGCGACCCCACGAAGATCGACACGGCCGTCAGGGCCCTGAACACGGAAGGGCGCGAGCTGCTCCAGGAACGTCCGGGCTACTGCGGAGCCGGGGTATTCGTGGACCGGGACCTCGGCAAGCTGCTGGGCGTCAGCTGGTGGGACACGGCCGAGGCGCGGCACAACAGCGACGAGGTCATGCGGCTGCGCAGGCAGGCCATGCTCGGGCCGTTCGCCGGCACACTGACGGTGGAGAACTTCGAGGCGGTGGTGTACCACCCCCTCCAGCCACCACGCATGGGCGGCGGACTGCGCGTCACGCGGGTGGAGTTCGACCCCGCGGACATCGATCTGGTCGCCGAGACGTTCCGGTCGACCGTGGCTCCGCGCATGGAGACGCTGCCGGGCCTGGCCGCGGCCGGCCTGCTCGTCGACCGGGAGCGCGGCACGGGCCAGGTCGGCGCCCTCTTCGTCGACCGCGACTCGATGGTGGCCTCGCGGGCCGGCCAGGCGGCTGCCCGGCACGAAGGCGTCGCCAAGGCGCATGTGAACGTGGTCGGCCTGGAGGAGTTCGAGGTCGTGCACACGGACGTGCACGTGGGCTGACCGGTCCCGAGCCGGTGTCCGGACAACGCCCTCGGGCAGGGGAGTTCAGGAGAACGGCCGTCCGCCCTGCTGCTCCAGCAGGGTGAACGGCCGTTCGTCGGGCTGGTGTCAGCCCATGTCGAAGGTGGCCGGGTCCGGGCCGAGGCGGCGGTCCTCGTTCAGGGCGCTGATCGCCGCGAGGTCCTCGTCGTCCAGGCTGAAGTCGAACACGTCGATGTTCTCCTTGATCCGCGACGGCGTCACGGACTTCGGAATCACGACGTTGCCCAGCTGGATGTGCCAGCGCAGCACGACCTGGGCCGGCGTGCGGTTGTGCTTCTGGCCGATGGCGACGATGGCCGGCACCTCCAGCAGGCCCTTGCCCTGGCCGAGCGGCGACCAGGCCTCGGTCCTGACGCCCTGCTCCGAGTGGAGCGAACGCGCCGCGCGCTGCTGCAGGTGCGGGTGCAGCTCGATCTGGTTGACCGCGGGGATGACCGAGGTCTCCGCGATCAGTCGCTGCAGGTGCTCGGGGAGGAAGTTGGAGACACCGATCGCCTTGACGCGGCCTTCGGCGTAGAGCTTCTCGAACGCCCGGTAGGTGTCGAGGTACTTGTCCCGGGACGGCAGCGGCCAGTGGATCAGGTACAGGTCCAGGTGATCGAGACCCAGCTTCTCCAGCGACGCGTCGAACGCGCGCAGCGTGGAGTCGTACCCCTGGTCGCTGTTCCAGAGCTTGGTGGTGACGAAGATGTCCTCGCGGGGCAGGCCGGAGGCGGCGATGGCCTTGCCGGTGCCCTCTTCGTTGCCGTAGATCGCGGCTGTGTCGATGCTGCGGTACCCGGCCTCGAGCGCCGTGGCGACGGCCCGCTCGGCCTCGTCGTCCGGCACCTGCCAGACGCCGTAGCCCAGCTGGGGCATCTCGACGCCGTTGTTGAGGATGATCGGGGGGACCTTGCTGCTCACGAGCTTCTTGATCCTTCGGTTGTCGACAGGTGGTACTCCCATCGTCAACGATCACGCGCCGACCTGCATTCCTGACCGCGGAATCCGTGCCGACTGACCCGTGAGTCAGTTCCCGGAACCTCAGATTGGCCGGAAACGCATCCGACGTTATCGGTCCGGACCATTGACCGCGGCCCTTCCTCCCGGGACTCTGTATCGCGCCACCGGACGTGTCACTGAACCCGGTGCATGCATGTGAACGGCCTCTGACCATGGCCTCTGTCTGCCCTCTGAGATCCCCCACCCTCAGGAAAGCGGGTACGCGCACATGAACAAAACCCTGCCCACGACCCCTCGTGCGGCCCTCCAGGACCCGAAGACATCGGATGACAAGGCCTGGTGCAGCCCGGGCTACCAGATTGTGGAAACCGCACTCGAAGTGACCGCCTACGCGCTCGCCGACCGCCGCGCCCCCGAGCCGCCGCAGGCCTCATGAGCACGACCGTTCCGCCCGTCCGGGACGCCTCGACCGTCCCCCGTACCGATGTCCCCGTCACCGCCCCGCCCACCGGTGCCGTCTGGCCGGCCGCCGAGTTCACGGAGCGGCTGCGCGCCGTCACCGCGGCCCGCTACCACGACCGGCACCCCTTCAACCTGCGGATGCACCGCGGCGAGCTGACCCCCGCCGAACTGCGCCGCTGGATCGCCGCACGCTTCCACTACCAGCGGCACATCCCCGTCAAGGACGCCCTGATCCTCGCCGGGCTGGACCGGCCAGAGCAGCGCCGCCTCTGGCTGCGCCGCATCCGTGACCACGACGGCACGGGGGACGGCGGCCCGGGGAGCGAGGGCGGCATCGAGCGCTGGCTGCGGCTCGGCGAGGCGGCCGGCCTCGGCCGCGAGGAGCTGTGGGACGCCTCCCGGGTGCCGGCCGGGGTGCGGTTCGCGGTCGAGGCCTACGTCAGCTTCTGCCGGCTGCGCCCCACGCTGGACGCCGTCGCCGCCTCCCTGACCGAGCTGTCCGCACCGGACCTGATGCGCACCCGCATCGCCGCCTTCGAACGCCACTACCCGTGGATCGACCCGGCCGGTCTCGCCTACTTCCGCACGCGGGTCAGCCAGGGCGCCCGCGACGGGGAGGAGGCACTCGCCCTGGTCCTCGCCACCGCCCGCACCCGTGCGCAGCAGGAGCGGGCGGTGGCTGCGCTCACCTTCAAGTGCGAGGTGCTGTGGGCGCTGCTGGACGCGGTGGACGGGGGCACCTCGTGAGCTCCTCGCGTCCCGCGGCGCACCGGTCGCCTCCCGCAGCCGACCAACCGCTCCCCACGGCCCGTCGGAACCCGACCGCCTGGCGTCCCGCCCTCGCCCGGGGTGTTCTGCTGCGGTACGACCCGGTGCGGGACACGGACCTGTTGCTGCTGCCGGAACGGGTGGTCGTCCTGCACGGCCGCGCGGGCGCCGTCCTCGGGCGGTGCGACGGCAGCCGGACCGTGGCCGGCATCGTCGCCGAGCTGTCGGCGGAATACCCCGGCGCACCCGTCGCCGTCGAAGTCCCGGACTTCCTGGCCGGGTTGCGCAAGGAGGGCTGGCTGACATGACGACCACCGCTCCACCGTGGGCCCTGCTCGCCGAACTCACCCACGCCTGTCCGCTGCGCTGCGGCTATTGTTCCAACCCCGTCGAACTGGTTGGTCGGTCAGTGGAGTTGACCACAGAGCAGTGGGCCGGGGTGTTCCGGCAGGCGGGTGACCTCGGGGTCGTCCACACCCATCTGTCCGGCGGCGAGCCGCTGCTGCGCCGGGATCTGCCCGAGCTGGTGGCAGCCGCGGATGCGGCGGGCCTGTACACCCAGCTCGTCACCAGCGGGGTGGGCCTCGGCGAGCGGCGGCTGGCCGGGCTGGCCGAGTCCGGGCTGCGCAGTGTGCAGCTGTCCGTGCAGCACGCGGACCCGGAAGTCGCCGAACGCATCGCGGGCGTACGGTCGTTCGCGGCGAAGGAGCGCGCGGCCCGGCTGGTCCGCGAGGCGGGACTGCCTTTCGGGATCAACGCCGTCCTGCACCGCGGCAACCTCGACGCCCTGGACGAGCTGATCCGGCTCGCCGTGGACTGGGGCGCGGACCGGCTCGAACTGGCCCACACCCAGTACCACGGTTGGGCGCTGCGTAACCGTGCCGCCCTGCTGCCCACACCCGGACAGGTCGAACGGGCCCGCTCGACCGTCGCCCGCTGGCGTGAACGACTGGGCGACGAGCTGGAGTTGGTGTGGGTGGCTCCCGATCTGCTGGACGCCACCCCGAAACCGTGCATGGGTGGCTGGGGTCGTATCTCGCTGACCGTCGCCCCCGACGGCACGGTCCTGCCCTGCCCGGCCGCGAACAGCCTGCCGGGTCTGGACCTGCCGAACGTCCGGGAGCACCGACTGGACCGGATCTGGCGGGAGTCGAAGGCCTTCAACGCCTTCCGGGGCGAGTCCTGGATGCCCGAGCCCTGCCGTGACTGCGCCCTGCGCACCACCGACCACGGCGGCTGCCGCTGCCAGGCCCACGCCCTCACCGGCGACCCCGCCCGTACCGACCCGGCCTGCCGGCACGCCCCGGACCACTCCCTCGTACGCGACCTCGTGGGCGCGCCCAGGCAGCTCGCGTACGCCTACCGCGAAGCCCCGCGAGAAGCACAGTGACAAGCCCGGCGAGAAGCCCAGCGACAAGTTCAGCGACAAGTTCAGCGAGAGGAAGGAACATGAGACGCCGACGCCTGCGCGCGGCCCTGACGGCACTCGCGCTCACCACCGCCGGCCTCGCCGCGCTCCCCGCGGCGGTGCCCCCGGCCGCCGCCGCCCCCGCTCCCGCCCTGCCCCGGCAGGCCGCCGCCCCCGACTGGTCCACGGCCGTGGTCGACTCCACCATGGCCCGCTACACGCCGACCGGCATCGGCGGCTGGTCGTACCCGGTCGGCCTCTACCTCTACGGCCAGTACCTCACCTACCGGCGCACCCACGAAGCGCGCTACCTCACCTACATCAAGAGCTACGTCGACCGCTTCGTGAAGAGCGACGGCTCCATCGGCCAGTCCTTCAACAACCTGGACAGCATGCAGGCCGGCCGCCTCCTGGTGATCCTGCACCACGAGACCGGCCAGGACCGCTACCGCAAGGCGGCGAAGAAGATCCGCGACCGCCTCGCCACCTACCCGCGCACCGGCGACGGCGGTTTCTGGCACGCGGACAACAGCAGCCGCGCCCACCAGCTCTGGGCGGACGGCGTCTACATGGTGAACCCGTTCCTCGTCGAGTACGGCAGGGAGTTCGGCGACAGCGCGTACACGAACGACGAGGCGGCCCGGCAGCTAGCCGTCTACGGCGGCCATCTCCAGGTCGGCAACGGCCTGTTGAAGCATGCCTACGACGAGTCGAGGACCGCTAGCTGGGCCGACCCGCAGACCGGGCTCGCCCCCGAGCACTGGTGCCGCGCGGTCGGCTGGTACGCGATGGCGATCGTCGGCGTCCTCGACACGATCCCGGCGAACCACTCCCGGCGGCCCCAACTCCTCGGCATCTTCCGGCGGCTGGCGGCAGGCCTGGAGCGGTACCAGGACCCGGCCAGCGGCCGCTGGTTCCAGGTCATGGACCAGGGGAGCAGGAGCGACGACTGGACCGAGACATCCTGCTCCAGCATGTTCACCTACGCCCTCGCGCGCGGTGTCCAGCAGGGCTATCTCGACCCGCACTACGCAGCCGTCGCCCGGCGCGGCTACGAGGGCGTGCTGGCGAAGATCTCGGTCGGCGCCGACGGCCGCACCGACCTGGCCGACATCTCCGTCGGTACCAACGTCGGCGACTACGCGTACTACGCCGCCCGTACCCGGGCCGTCAACGACTTCCACGGCCTGGGCGCCTTCCTGATCATGAACGAGCAACTGCGAGGTGAATAGTGTCATGAGCACGTCCAGAAGGGCCATGCTCGGCGCCGCGCTGGGCGGCGCGGCCGGAGCCACCGTCGGCCTGCCGCCCCCGGCCCGGGCCGCGTCCTGGCAGCTCAAGTGGTCCCCGTCCGCGAGCGCCGACGGACTGGGCGCCTTCGAGACCGTCGAGGACGACCGCGCCGACTCGCACCCCGCGGGGCACCCGCACATCTACGCCACGGGCGACACCTGGCGCTTCACCATGCACACGGTCGACCGCGACACGTCGACGGACCGCCAGCGGCAGGAGGTCACCGGCCTGCGCACGAGCGGCAGCAGCTACCTCGAGTGGACCCAGGGCCAGACCTGGCGGGTCACGTACTCGATGTACATCCCCAGCTCGCTGAAGGCGACCACCACCTTCACGCACATCATGCAGATGAAGCAGCCCGGCAACGGCACTTCGCCGATCGTCGTGCAGTCCCTGCGCCGGGATGGGGGCACCTCCCGCGCGCGCGAAGCCGAGCGTGGGGGAGGAAAGCAGACCATCGAGCTGCGGCTCGCGATCGACGACACTCTGGTCGGCCGCACCGACCTGGACCCGCTGCACGACAAGTGGACCGACGTCGACTTCCAGATCAAGGTCGGCAACGGCTCGGCAGGCTCGGTCCGCTGGATCCTCAAGAGCGGCTCGACGACCGTGATCGACAAGGCGAGGACCGGCGTCGACACCTTCCTCGCCGACCGCGTCCGCCCGAAGTGGGGCATCTACCGCTCCCTCGGCGACACCTCCGGCTCCCTGCAGAACACCTACCTCCTGCTCACCAACCTCCGCGGCTACCAACTCGTCTGAGGAGCCGTCCCATGCGTCCCAGTCCCCCGCGCGGCAGAGGTGCGGCGGCGATCGTCCTGTTCGTCGTCGCCGTCGTCCTCGGCCTCACCCACCCCACCGCCCTCGCGGCCCCCGGGCCCGCGCCCCGCGCCGCCGCCGTCTTCGACGTGCGCGACTACGGCGCCAAGGGCGACGGTTCCGCCAACGACACCCCTTCCGTCAACAAGGCAATCAACGCCGCGAGTTCGGCCGGCGGTGGCACGGTCCGCTTCCCGGCCGGCACCTACAGGTCCAAGAACACCATCCACATGAAGAGCAACGTGACGCTCCAGGTCGACACGGGCGCCACGATCCAGGGCTCCTCCGCGGACACCTACGACCCGCCCGAGTCCAACCCCTACGACACGTACCAGGACTACGGGCACAGCCACTTCCACAACGCGATGATCTACGGCGACCGGCTCACGAACATCGGCTTCGTCGGCGGCGGGGTCATCGACGGCGCCGGCAACCTGATCACCGGCAACCCGAAGCCGGGAGAGGCCGACAAGATCCTCTCGCTGACCCGCTGCGACGGACTGCGGATCGGCGACGGCCTCACCCTGCGCCGCGGCGGCCACTTCGCCGCCCTGATCAACGGCTGCAAGAACGTGACGTCGGACCACCTGACCATCGACACCGCGAGCGACCGCGACGGCTGGAACATCATCTCCACGACCGACGTCACCGTCACCCACGCGAACATCAAGGCCAACGACGACGCGCTCGTCTTCAAGAGCGACTACGCCCTCGGCGCCAAGCTCCCCAACGGCCATGTCCGGGTGAGCGATGCGTACCTCTCGGCGCGGTGCTGCAACGCCCTGATGTTCGGCTCCGAGACCTGCGGCGACTTCTCGGACTACCGGTTCGAGAAGATCCGTGTCGAGGGCGCCGACAAGTCCGGCCTCGGCATGGTGTCCATGGACGGCGCGAAGATCTCCGACGTCCACTACCGCGACATCACGATGACGAAGGTCCACTCGCCGATCATGCTGAAGATCGGCACGCGCAAGCGCTGCGGCAACAGCCCGGGCGTCGGCTCGATCAGCGACGTGACGTACGACGACATCACGGCCACCGGCAACAGCCCGTCCTTCAGCCCGACCCTGTGGGGCGAGACCGGCCATCGGATCAGCGGCATCACCTTCAACCACGTCGACATCACCGTGCCCGGCGGCAACGGCACCATGTCCACCGCGGTGCCGGGCAACGACCCGAACGACTACAACCCCAAGAGCATCGGCACCCGGCCGGCCTACGGCTGGTACCTGCACAACGCCGACCATGTGCGGTTCACCGACAGCTCCGTGAAGTTCGCCGCCGACGACGGCCGTCCCGCGGTCATCGCCAACGCGGCGAGCGACGTCCGCTTCACCCGCTTCACCGCCCGGCGCGGCGCCGGCTCCCCGCACGACGCCGGCTTCCAGAACGTCACCGGCTACTGCCTGACGGACAGCCGCACCACCTCCGGCGGCGCCCTGCGGATCTCGTCCACGGGCGCCACCGAGAACTGCGGTACGGCGGCCAGGCCCCTCGACACGGAGAACCCCCGCCAGGACTTCCTCCGGGCCTCGGTCGGCGGCCTCTTCCTGCACTGGGGCCTGCGCACCGCCCCCGCCCACACCAGCTGCGGCGCCTGGGAGAACGACGTCACCAGCGGCGGCTGGACCCCGGACTACTGGGTGAACGAAGCCCGCAAACTGCACACGCAGTACCTCGTCCTGGCCACGTTCCACAGCCGGCTGGGCTACGCCCGCCCCTGGCCGTCCAAGATCCCCGGCTCCTGCTCCACCAGACGGGACTTCCTCGGCGAGCTGATCACGGCAGCCAAGGCCAAGGGCATGAAGGTCATCCTCTACATGACCGACGACCCCCAGTGGCACGCCCAGGGCGGCCACGAGTGGCTCGACTCGGCCGCCTACTCCGCCTACAAGGGCAAGAACGTCGATCTGACCACCCGCGACGGGTTCGGGCAGTTCAGCTACGACAACTTCTTCGAGGTCATGGACCGCTACCCCGACCTCGGCGGCTTCTGGATCGACAACGACAACGCGTACTGGGAGAGCCACAACCTCTACGCGCAGATCTACCAGAAGCGCCCCGACTACACGCTCAGCAACAACAACGAAGACACGCCGATCATGGACATGATCAGCAATGAGCAGAAGGCGGGGATGACGCCCGCCTACGACTACCCCCAGGCCCTCTACACGGCCCAACCCCGCCTGACCGAGGCCGACTTCAAGCTGCCCTCGACCGGCGCCTGGTGGTACGACGGCTCCGACCCGTCGGTCGACCGAGCGCTCACCCTCGGCCGCCTCGTCACCAACGCCGGCTCCTCGGTCAAGGCCCTGATGGCCGAGACCGCTCAGGTCAACGGCAAGTTCCCGGCCAACCAGGCCGCCTTCAACAACTTCGCCGACAGCTACCTCGACCCCATCTGGGAGTCCCTGCACGGCACCGAGGGCGGCGGCTACATGTACGGCGGCCTCAAGCCGGGCTTCTGGAACGACGGCGCCCACGGCGTGACCACGATCAGCAAGGCGGACCCGAACCGCCAGTACATCCACGTCCTGACCCCGCCCAGCACCAGCACTCTGCGCATCCGTGACAACGGGTATCGCATCGCGTCCGTCACCAACCTCCGTACGGGCAAGCAGGTTTCCTGGTCGCAGTCCGGCGGTGTGCTGACGCTGACCGGGCTCGGCGCCTGGGACCCGTACGACACCGTCTTCAAGGTGACCGGCGCCGGTCGCCAGGGCATCCTCACCGGCGTCAAGGTGACCGCGAGCGCCTCGGCCGCCGGGCACACCGGCTCCGCCGCCGGCGACGGGGACCACCTCACCTACTGGGACAACGACAAGACCCTGCCGGTCAGCCTCACCTTCGACCTCGGCTCGGCCAGGAAGGTCCAGTACATCGGCCTCAACCAGCGCGAGGACTCCGTCGCCTACGCACGCTCGGACACCGAGCAGTCGGCGCGGATCAAGGACTACAAGGTGTACCTCAGCAACGACGGCTCGACCTGGGGGAGCGCGGTCAGGACCGGTCAGCTGCCAAGTCGCCGCGGAATCCAGGGCATCGACCTCACCGCGGCCAACGCCCGGTACGTCCGCCTGGAGGTCGACAGCACCTGGGCGGCCTCCTCCGACTCCACCCGCTACAAGCGGCTGCGGATCGACGAGGCGTGGATCGGCACCGCGTACGCGACACCGGCGGCCTTCACCCCCAGGTCGGACAACGGTCAGTCCCTCAGCCCCGCCATGGGCTGGAGCAGCTGGAGCTTCGTGCGCCGCCTGCCGACCGAGGCGAAGATCAGGGCCCAGGCCGACGCGCTGGCGTCGAGCGGCCTGAAGAACCACGGCTTCGTGCACGTCAACCTCGACGACTTCTGGCAGAAGTGCGACTCGAACGGCTTCGTCGTCGACTCCTACGGCCGCTGGGCCGTCGACACCGACAAGTTCCCCGGCGGAATCAAGGCGCTCGCCGACTACGTCCACTCCAGGGGCCTGAAGTTCGGCTTCTACGTCACTCCGGGCATCGCGAAGAACGCCGTCACCAGGAACACCCCGATCGAGGGCACGTCGTACCACGCACAGGACATCGCGGACACCTCGAAGACGGAGAAGAACTACAACTGCAAGAACATGTACTACATCGACTACTCCAAGCCGGGCGCGCAGGAGTTCGTGAACTCGTGGGCGAAACAGTTCGCGTCCTGGGGAGTCGACTACCTGAAGATCGACGGCGTCGGCAGCCAGGACGTCCCCGACGTCCGGGCCTGGGACAAGGCCCTGCGCGCCACCGGGCGGCCCATCACCTTCGCCCTCTCCAACAACCTGCCGATCGCGAACGCCTCCACCTGGCGGCAGCTGGCCAACAGCTGGCGCACCCAGGGCGACGTCGAGTGCTACTGCGGACCCGGCTCCCACGGCAGCGGCTATCCGCTCACCGACTGGTCCCACGTCTCCGCCCGCTTCACCTCGGCCGCCGACTGGCAGCCGTACGCCGGACCCAGCGGCTGGAACGACCTGGACTCCCTGGAGATCGGCAACGGCGACCAGGTGGGGCTCACCGCCGACCAGCGGCGCTCGCACTTCACCCTGTGGGCGATGGCGGGCGCACCCCTGCTGCTCGGCACCGACCTCACCCACCTCGACCCCGTCGACAAGGCGATGCTGACCAACGACCGGCTGATCGGCGTCGACCAGGACGGCGTGGCCGCGAAACGCGTGGTGAACAGTGGTGTCAAGCAGGTCTGGAGCAAACGCGAGAACAGCGGCGACCATGTGGTGGCGCTGTTCAACACCGGAACCTCCGGCAACGCCACGGTCGGTGTGAACTGGTCCCAGGTCGGCTTCACCGGCTCCGGTGACGTCACCGACCTCTGGTCCGGCTCCCACAAGGGCGTGATCGCCGACTCCTACAGCGCGACCCTGCGCCCCGGCGAGACCCGGCTGATCCGGGTGAAGCCGGTCGACTCCACGAAGGCCGCGGCTTCCCCGGGCTTCGCCGTCGCCCCCTACGAGTACCTCGGCTGGGGCAACCCGCAGAGCCCCACCTCGGTGATGTCCGCGACCGGCGTCAAGTGGTGGACTCTCGCGTTCATCCTCTCCGACGGCACCTGCAACCCGAAGTGGGACGGCTCCCGACCGCTGACCGGCGGCACCGACCAGGCGACGATCAACTCCATCAGAAACGCCGGCGGTGACGTGATCGTCTCCGTCGGCGGCTGGAGCGGAGCCAAGCTCGGCGAGAAGTGCTCCAGCGCCTCCGCGCTCGCGGGCGCCTACCAGAAGGTCATCAACGCCTACAAGCTGAAGGCCCTCGACATCGACATCGAGAACACCGAGTGGTCCGACGCCACCGTCCGCCGGCGCGTGGTCGACGCGCTGAAGACCGTCAAGGCCGCCAACCCCGGCCTGAAGACCGTCATCACCTTCGGCACGACGACCGGCGGACCCGACTCCACCGGCGTCGACATGATCAAGCGGGCGGCCGACTCAGGCCTGGCGAACGACGTGTGGTGCATCATGCCGTTCGACTTCGGCGGCGGCACCACCACCATGGGCACCCTCACCACCCGGGCCATGGAAGGCCTCAAGGCCCGGGTCAAGGCTGCCTACGGCTACAGCGACGCCACCGCCTACACCCACATCGGGCTCTCGTCCATGAACGGGAAGACGGACGACTCCGGGGAACGCGTCCGCCTCGCCGACTTCAGAACCATGCTCGCCTACGCCCGGCAGCACCACATCGGACGCCTCACCTACTGGTCCGTCAACCGCGACCGCCCCTGCGGCTCCGGCACCGACGGCGACTCCTGCAGCGGCGTGACACAGCAGCCGTACGACTACCTGAAGGTCTTCGCCCAGTACACGGGCTGAAGGGAACACCCATGAATCTCAAGAGAGTTCTGCCGTACGGCCTGGCCGCTGCCCTCGCACTGCCGCTGGCCGGTCTGAGCCAGGGCACCGCCCTCGCGGCCACCGACTACCAGGCCGAGGACGCCCGGATCTCCCAGGGCACCGTGGCCACCAACCACACCGGCTACTCGGGCACCGGCTTCGTCGACTACACCAACGTCACCGGCTCCTACGTGGAGTTCACGGTGAACGCGGCCGCCGCCGGCACCGCGGCGGTCACCCTCCGCTACGCCAACGGCACCTCCACCGACCGGCCGATGGACATCTCCGTCGGCGGCACGGTCGCCGCGCCCGCCGTCTCCTTCCTGGCCACCGCCGACTGGAACACCTGGGCCACCAGGACCGTCGACGTGCCCCTCACCGCCGGGTCCAACACGATCCGCGCGACCGCCACCACCGCCGACGGCGGCCCCAACCTGGACCGCATCAGCGTCGGCGCGGCGGCCGACACCCAGGCCCCGACCCGCCCCGGCCGGCCCGGCTGCTCCGACATCGGCGAGAGCGGCCTCACCCTCGGCTGGGGCGCGTCCACCGACAACGTGGGCGTGGCGGCGTACGACATCTACGAGCACGGCAACAAGATCAGCGAGGCGCCCGGGAGCGCGACCGGCAAGGCACTGACCGGGCTCACCCCCAACACCACCTACAACCTGACCGTCGTCGCCCGGGACGCCGCCGGGAACACCTCCCCGGCCAGCCCCGTCGTCGACTGCACGACGAAGCCCAGCTCCGACAGCACCCCGCCGACCGCACCCGGCACCCTGTCCGCGGCCGGAATCACAGCGAACACGGCCGACCTCGGCTGGGGCGCGTCGACGGACGACCGCGCCGTCGTCGCCTACGACGTACGCAGTGACACCACCGTCTACAAGACCGTCACCGGCGGTACGTCGACGACCCTCACCGGTCTCGCCTGCAACAGCCCGTACTCCCTGAACGTCGTCGCCCGGGACGCGGCCGGGAACGTCTCGCAGCCGAGCAACACCGTCACCTTCAGCACCAAGGCCTGCGCCACCGACGGCGGTGTCCCGTCCTCCGTCGCCACGCTGTCGACGGGCTGGACGATCCCGTGGGGCACGTACTGGATGCCCGACGGCAAGACCGCACTGGTCACCGAGCGGGACGACTTCCGGGTCTGGAAGGTCACCAAGGACGGCACGAAGACCCAGGTGGGCAACGTCCCGAACGCCGTCACCACCAACGGCGAGGGCGGGCTGCTCGGGGTCGCCGTCGACCCCAGGTGGGACACCGACCACTACGTCTACTTCATGCACACGGCGTCCGAAGGCAACCGCGTCGTCCGCATGACCTACGACGGCACCCAGCTCACCGACTACAAGGTGCTGCTCCAGGGCATCAAGAAGAACCGCTACCACAACGGTGGCCGCCTCGCCTTCGGCCCCGACGGCTATCTGTACGTCTCCACCGGCGAGGCCCAGACGCCCGACCTCGCGCAGGACAAGAACTCCCTCAACGGCAAGATCCTGCGCATGACGACCGACGGCAAGCCGGCCCCCGGCAACCCCTTCGGCAACTACGTCTACTCCCTGGGCCACCGCAATCCGCAGGGCCTCGCCTTCGACCGCAACGGGCGGCTGTGGGAGGCCGAGTTCGGCAACAGCTCCAAGGACGAGCTGAACCTCATCAAGCCCGGCGCCAACTACGGCTGGCCGACCTGCGAAGGCAACTGCTCCGTCGCCGGCATGACCAACCCCAAGGCCACCTGGAACGTCTCCGAGGCCTCGCCCAGCGGTATCGCCGTCGTCCGCAACGTCATCTACATGGCGTCCCTGCGCGGGGAACGGCTGTGGCGCATCCCGATCAGCGGGGACACCGAGAAGGTCGGCACCCCGACCGCCTACTACGTCGGGACCTACGGCCGGCTGCGCACCGTCACCAAGGTGCCCGGCGCCGACCAGCTGTGGCTGTCCACCACCAACTGCGACAACAACGGAGGAGCGGCGGACGGATCCGACAAGATCTTCAAGGTGACGATCAGCTGACGGGGTCAGGCCCGGTAGAGGGCCTCGACCTCGCTCTCGTACGCCTTCTCGATCGCCTTCCGTTTCAACTTCAGCGACGGTGTCAGCAGGCCGTGTTCCTCGGTGAACGGCTGCGCCAGGATGCGGAAGGTACGGATGGACTCGGCCTGCGAGACGAGGGTGTTGGCGGCGACCACCGCCCGCCGCACCTCCGCCTCCAGGTCCGGGTCCCGCACCAGCGCCGCGGGCGTCAGCTGCGGCTTGCCGCGCATCTGCAGCCAGTGCTCCACGGCCTCCTGCTCCAGGGTGACCAGGGCGGCGATGTAGGGGCGGTCGTTGCCGACGACGATGCACTGGTTAACCAGCGGATGGTCGCGGACCCGTTCCTCCAGGACGCCGGGGGAGACGCTCTTGCCGCCGGAGGTCACCAGGATCTCCTTCTTGCGGCCGGTGATGGTCAGATAGCCGTCCTCGTCCAGGGAGCCGAGGTCGCCGGTGGCCAGCCAGCCGTCGTGCAGGGTCGCGTCGGTGGCCTTCTGGTTGTTGAGGTAGCCCTGGAAGACGTTCCCGCCGTGCAGCCAGATCTCCCCGTCGTCCGCGATGTGCACGGTCGAGCCCGGGATGGCCTGGCCGACGGTGCCGTAGCGGGTGCGCTCAGGTGGGTTGGCGGTCGCCGCCGCCGTCGACTCGGTCAGGCCGTAGCCCTCGTAGATCTGCACGCCCGCGCCCGCGAAGAACAGCCCCAGCCGGCGGTCCATCGCCGAGCCGCCGGACATCGCGTTCCGGATCCGCCCGCCCATCGCGGCGCGGACCTTCGCGTACACGAGCTTGTCGAACAGCTGGTGCTGCATCCTGAGGGCTGCCGACGGGCCCGGACCGGTGCCCCAGGCCTTGGCCTCGACGGCCTCGGCGTACTTCACGGCGATCTGGACCGCCTTCTCGAACGGCCCCGACTTGCCGTCCTTCTCCGCCTTGCGCCGGGCCGCGTTGAACACCTTCTCGAAGATGTACGGCACCGCGAGGATGAACGTCGGCCGGAACGCGGCCAGGTCCGGCAGCAGCGCGGCCGCGTGCAGCTGCGGCTGGTGCCCGAAGCGCACCCGGCCACGGAACGCCGCGACCTCCACCATCCGCCCGAAGACGTGCGCCAGCGGCAGGAACAGCAGCGTGGACGCCTCGTCGTCCTTCTTGGTGTGGAACACCGGCTGCCACCGCTCGATCATGGTGTCCGCTTCGTACATGAAGTTCCCGTGCGAGAGCACACAGCCCTTGGGGCGGCCGGTCGTACCGGAGGTGTAGATGATCGTGGCGACCGAGTCCGGGGTGACCGCCTGCCGGTGCCGGTGCACCACCTCGTCGTCCAGATGCGCGCCGGCGTCGTACAGCTCCTGCACACAGCCCGAGTCCAGCTGCCACAGCTCGCGCAGCTGCGGGAGCCGGTCGATGACCGTGGCGATGGTCATCGCGTGGTCCTCGTGCTCCACGATCGCCGCCGACACCTCGGCGTCGTACAGCATCCAGAAGCACTGCTCGGCCGAGGACGTCGGGTAGATCGGGACCACCTGGGCGCCGATCGTCCACAGCGCGAAGTCGAACAGGGTCCACTCGTAGCGGGTGCGGGACATGATCGCGACCCGGTCGCCGAACCGGACGCCACGGGCGAGGAGCCCCTTGGCCAGGGCGAGGACCTCGTCGCGGAACTCGGCGGAGGTCACGTCCCGCCACTGGCCGGACTCGTCCTTGCGGCCCAGTGCGATGTGCAGGGGGTCCGTCCGGGCATGCTCGAAAACGACGTCGGCCAGGCCGCCCACCGGCGGCGCCGACGCCAACGGAGGGGTGGTGAACTCGCGCAAACCCTCGCTCCCCGTTCCTATGACGCTCCGCACAGCGCCGTGAAAGCTACCCCACCCACAGTCGGGGCGGGAGAGGGTGCGAAATCGACCAATGCTCACCAACGGCGTGGGCGGTGCCCGGAAAATACACTCACATGCGGAAGGGTCGGACAGAATACTTACGGTGCAGTAAGTTTCGGCGCAGTAATCTCCACCGAATCTGTACGACCCGATTACGGCCCATCGCCGCCGCCGGAGGACTCGGGTGTGTGGCACCGTCGTCTTCTCTTTCAGCGTAGCGTGAGCGGATTCCGTCACTCCGGTCCGCTCCGCGCCGGGTGTCCTGACCAGGGTGAGGACCAGCGCGCCCGCCGCGATCCCGGCCAGGCCCGCAACCACCAGGGTGCCGTTCAGGCCGGAGACGTGTCAGCGTCCGCCGCGCTGACCCCGGTGCAGCCGGTCCCCGCCCGCCAGGACCGCCGCAGCCAGCGCGTTCGCCGCGGCGTCGGCCGCGCCCCGCCGCCGGCCGTGCACGAGGACGAAGTCCACCTTGCCCAGCTCCGGCAGGCCCGAACGGTCCGGTACCCGGAACAGCCCCGGCGGGATCAGCCGCCGCGAGTGGGCCATGACACCGAGCCCCGCGCGGGCGGCGGCGATCAGGCCGTTGAGACTGCCGCTGGTGCACGCGATCCGCCAGTCGCGCCCCTGCTCCTCCAGCGCCTCCAGGGCGCGGGCGCGGGTGATGCCGGGCGGCGGATAGACGATCAGCGGGACCGGCCGGTCGGGCTCCAGACGGACGTGCTCGGAGCCGATCCACACCAGGTCGTCGCGCCACACCAGTTCGCCGCGCGGATCCTGTGGGCGCCGCTTGGCCAGCACCAGGTCGAGCTTCCCTGCCGCCAGCTGCTCGTGCAGGGTGCCGGACAGCTCCACCGTCAGCTCCAGGTCGACCTCCGGGTGGTCGTGGCGGAAGCCCTCCAGGATCTCCGGCAGCCGGGTCAGCACGAAGTCCTCCGAGGCGCCGAAGCGCAGCCGGCCCCGCACCCGGGTGCCGGTGAAGAACGCACTCGCCTGCTCGTGCACCTCCAGCAGCCTGCGGGCGAAGCCCAGCATCGCCTCGCCGTCCTCGGTCAGATCCACGGCGTGGGTGTCCCGGGAGAACAGCTGGCGGCCGGTGGCCTCCTCCAGCCGGCGGACATGCTGGCTGACCGTGGACTGGCGCAGCCCGAGCCGCCGGGCGGCCTGCGTGAAGCTGAGCGTCTGCGCCACCGCCAGGAACGTGCGCAGCTGGGTGGGGTCGTACACGACGGCAGCGTAGCGCTGGTCATCACGGAACGCGATGACAGTCAGAGTGGTATGCGGGATTCCCGATCGGTGCCGGGGAGAGGACGATGGAGAGGGGCCCTCCGGGCTCCTGCACGTACGTGACGCACTGCAAGTGGAGCACCGTGAAACGCCTGCGCTGGCCGAGCTGGATGCCGATCGACCCGTACATCGTGCTGTTGCTCGGCACGGTGGGCCTCGCGGCGCTCTTCCCGGCCCGGGGCACCGGCGCCGACGTGGCCTCCGGGGCGTCCACGGCCGCGATCGCCTTCCTGTTCTTCCTCTACGGCGCCCGGCTCTCCACCCGTGAGGCGCTGGACGGCCTGAGGCACTGGCGGCTCCACGTCACCGTCCTGGCCTGCACCTTCGTGATCTTCCCGGTGCTCGGTGTCGCCGCCCGCGGCCTGGTGCCGGTGGTGCTGACCCAGCCGCTGTACCAGGGGCTGCTGTTCCTCACCCTGGTGCCGTCCACGATCCAGTCGTCGATCGCGTTCACCTCGATCGCCCGCGGAAACGTGCCTGCCGCCATCTGCGCGGGCTCGTTCTCCTCGCTGGTCGGCATCCTCGTCACTCCGCTGCTGGCGGCCGGGCTGCTGGGCAACGACGGCGGCGGGTTCTCCGCGGACTCCGTGGTGAAGATCGTGCTCCAGCTGCTGGTGCCGTTCCTCGCCGGGCAGGTGCTGCGCCCCTGGATCGGAGGGTTCGTCGCCCGGCACAAGAAGGTCCTCGGGCTGGTTGACCGCGGCTCCATCCTGCTGGTCGTCTACACCGCGTTCAGCGAGGGCATGACCCGGGGCATCTGGCACCAGGTCAGCCCCGTCCGGCTGGCCGCGCTGCTCGGTGTCGAGGCCGTCCTGCTGGCCGTGATGCTGGTCCTGACCTGGTACGGCGGCCGGGCGCTCGGCTTCGGCCGGGAGGACCGGATCGCCATCCAGTTCGCCGGGTCGAAGAAGTCCCTCGCCTCCGGTCTGCCCATGGCGAGCGTCCTGTTCGGCGCCCACGCCTCCCTGGCCGTGCTGCCGCTGATGCTCTTCCACCAGATGCAGCTGATGGTGTGCGCGGTCATCGCCAAGCGGCGCTCCCACGACCTGGAGGAGCCCACCCAGGGGTCAGGAGTCTCCTCCGCTCACGCGATCGAGGGGCAGCCACAGGACCGTGTCCTTCGGTGACCGCAGGACCTTCGGGTCGGACAGCTCCTCGTCGGTCAGGGCGCGGTTCCAGACGTGGACCTCGTCGATCGCTCCGGTGAAGAAGGCCCGGCTGTCCATGCGCTGGCCGATGTGCACGCCGAAGGGCGAGTTGCGGCTGACCGAACCGGGCACGTCGGCGACGCCGGACTGCGTACCGTCGACCGACAGCGACAGCCGGCCTCCGCCGCGCCTGAGGACGGCGTGGTGCCACTGACCGTCGTTGTACGCGGTGTCCGTGCGCACGAAGGCGGTCTGCGGAGCCGCCGCACCGTTCCGCACGGTGATCAGCCCTTGCACACGGTGGTTCGCCGGCTCGCCGCGCACCCACACCTGCGGCTGGGTGGTGCCGATGCCGCCCATCCAGAGCAGTGGCTGCTCGCCGGTCGTGGCCGTGTACCGGAACCACAGGGACGCGGTGAAGTCCCCGGAGCCGAGCGGAAGCCCGGGGCGGTACGGCAGGCGTACCGCGTCGTCGGTGCCGTCGAACTCCAGCGCCCCGTCGAACACGCCGTCGGTCTCCTCGGCGTCGCCGAGCACCGCGGCCGGGCGGGCGTGCGGGGCGAGGTCGGCGGTGTGCGGGTCGGGGCCGCGGCGCGGGGCGAGCCACTTCTCGGTGAAGCGGGCGAAGCGGATCTCGTCGCGCGCGTCGACCGCCCCGCCCTCGTACATCAGGCCCACGGTGTCGTGGTCGGCGCGCACCAGGTCGGAGTAACCGGACCAGTCCGTGGTGACGACCGTGCCGCGGTCCACGCTGTCCCAGGTGCGGCCGCCGTCGTAGGAGGAGCGGACCATCATCGTGCGGCGCCGGTCGGGGTCGGCGGGGCAGGCCAGCAGGATGCGGTCGCCGACGCGCAGCATGGAGCCCTGCACCTGTGGGGTGTAGAGGTCCGGGAGGTCGCGGAAGGGCGCGGCGAAGCTGCCGCCGCCGTCCCGGCTGACGGCCTGGGTGCGGTGGCCGAGGTCGGTGCCGTCCTGCTCCCGGCCGCTGACCAGGACCGAGCCGTCCGTGCGTTCGGTGAGGGTGAGTTCGGAGGGCTTCTGCCGGAAGGTGCCGTCGGCGGCGATCGGCCAGGTGTCGGTCGCGCCGATCCGCCAGTGGCCGCCGTGGTCGTCGCTGACGATGAGCGCGGCGTGGTTGGCGCTGACCCGGCTGCCGTCCCACGTCTCGGTGTTGACGCCGAAGACCAGCCGGCCGGCGTACCGGCCGTGGGTGAGCTGGATGCCGTGCACGGGGCCGGTCGCGTACCAGGAGTTCCAGTCGGCGGGCAGGATCTCGGGGCTCAGATCGCGCGGCTCGGACCAGGTCTCGCCGTCGTCGTCGCTGTACTGCAGATGCGGGCTGCGGTCGCAGGGCACCGAGCAGCTGGCGCTGTCCTTACGGCCGGTGTTGTACGTCTCCGCGAGCCAGATCCGGCCGGTGTCGCGGTCCACGATCGGCGCCGGGTTGCCGTGGGTGTCGCCCGCGCCCTCGTTGACCACCTGCAGCGGGCCCCAGGTGCGGCCGCCGTCGGTGGAGCGCTTGACCACGAGGTCGATGTCGGCCGCGTCCCCGCAGTTGAGGACCCGGCCCTCGGCGAACGCCAGCAGCGTGCCGTCGGTCGTCCGCACGATCGCCGGTATCCGGAAGCAGGCGTAGCCCGGGTCCTGCGACGCCTTGAAGAGGACCTGCTGCTCGAACTCGGGAGTATCGGCGGCGGGTTGGGCGTGTGCCGGGTGCGGCAGCACCAGCAGGGCGGCCGCCGTGCAGGCGGCGGCCAGGCAGTTTCTCAGACGGGTGCGGATTCCTGACGGCATGGCGCGACCTGCCCTTCATGCGTCGAGACATGTGGACATCCGGACATCCGACGTCCAACATGCGCGTATCAGACGGTAGTTGGGGCCTCCGGTGCCTCACAAGAAGCGTGCAGCTACTTCAGTGGGCTCACGGGCGCAGCACCACCTTGCCGAGGTTGCTCCGCGACTCGATCGCCTCGTGCGCCTTCGCCGCGTCCTCCAGGGCGAACTCGCCGTGCACGGCGGGCTTCAGGGTGCCGTCGGCGAACAGCCGCCACAGCTCCTGCCGCCACTGCTCGTACAGCTCCGGCCGGCCGCGGGCGATCAGCGCCATCTGGAAGCCGATCACCGACTTGGCGCCGACCAGCAGGTCGTACGCCTGGATCGTGCCGCCGCCCGAGCTGTAGGCGACCAGCCGGCCGTGCGGGGCGAGCGCGGCGAGGGCGGGCGTGAGCAGATCGCCGCCGACCGCGTCCAGGACACAGTCGACCGGCTCGCCCCAGCTGTCGTCGGCGTACCGGACACAGTCGTCCGCGCCCAGCGAGCGGACGAAGTCCGCCTTGGCCGGATCGGACACGGCGCCCACCACCCGGCCCGCACCCCGAGCCCGCGCCAACTGCACCGCGAGCTGCCCGACCCCGCTCGCCGCGGCCGTGACCAGCACCGACTCGCCCCGCACGGGGCGCGCCGATGCCAGCGCGCCGAGCGCCACCAGTCCGCTGCGCACCAGCGCGACCGCGTCGACGGAGGTGGCGCCGTCGGGTACGGGAGAGGCCATGGCCTCGTGCAGCAGGGCGAAGTCGGCGTACCCGTGGCCGAAGCACAGCCCGGTGACCCGGTCACCCGGGCGGAAGCGGGTCACGCCCTCGCCCACGGCCACCACCTCACCGGCGATCTCGCCGCCCAGCGCGATCGGTTCGGCGGCCTCGGTGACCTTGCGGACGATGGGCAGGGTGACGCCGACCGCCTCGCAGCGCACCAGCAGTTCCCCGGGGCCGGGTTCGGGGACGGGTGTCTCCTCCAGGAACAGGGGGCCGCCGGTGGACTCGTACCGGACGCGGCGCATCGCAACCTCCAGGAGCGGGGGTGATCGTTGGGAACACCCATGAATTCGTTGGGAGTCCCAACGATAGCGAGAGATCGTGGGGAAGTCCAATGATTCTTCGGTAGGGTGCACACATGGCCGAAGCTCCCCTCCCCGCGATCCGCGCCCTGCCCAGCTGGCTCCTCGGCCGGGCCGCCGCCCGCGGCCGCTCCCTGGTCGCCGACGCCCTCGCGGCCGAGGGCATGAAGATGTGGCACCACGTGGTGCTCTCCGCCGTCCGCGACCTCGCCCCCGTCGCCCAGGCCGACCTCGGCCGCAGTGTGGGCCTCGACCCCAAGGACCTGGTCGGCGTCCTCAACGACCTGCAGTCCGCCGGCCTCCTCGTGCGCGCCCCCGACCCCAAGGACCGGCGCAAGAACGCGGTGTCCCTCACCGACGACGGCGCCCGCCTGCTCACCCGCTGCGAGAAGGCCGCCCGCGAGGCCAACGACGAACTGCTCGCCCCGCTGTCGACGGCCGAACGCGATCAGTTCATGGGCCTGTTGATCCGGATTTCCGGTACGGACGGCTGATGGCGGCTAACGTTCCGTCATGACCGCAGCCCCCGTACTCGATCCGCAGCGCACCGCCCTCGTCCTCGTCGACCTGATGGACCGCATCGTCGCGCTGCCCCTGGAACCCCGCAAAGGCACCGAAGTGCTCGCCGCCGCCGAGGAGTTGACGGCCGCGTTCCGTGCCGCCGGCGCACTCGTCGTCCTGATCCGGGTCGAACGCCCCGCCGTCGCCGAGCAGCCGCCCGGCAGCGGGCTGGTGGCGGGGCTGTCCAGGGACGGCGACCTGGAGATCGTCAAACGGACCATCGGCGGCTTCCAGGGCACGGGCCTGGACGAGTGGCTGCGCGAACGCGGCATCCGCACCCTGCTGTTCGGCGGCATCGCCACCAACCTCGGCGTCGAGTCCACCGCCCGCGCTGCCGCCGACCTCGGCTACGACCTCGTCTTCGTCGAGGACGCCATGGCCGCGTTCACCACCGCCGAGCACGAGGCCTCGGTCAGGCTCGACTTCCCGAGGCTCGGCACGGTCGTGACCGCCTCCCAGGTACGCCTCGCGACCCGCTGATCCCTCACACCAGCAGCCCGCCCCCGTCCAAGGTCACCACCGACCCGGTGCTGTAACCGCCGCGCATCAGATACAGGTACGCCTCCGCCACATCCGCCGGCTCGCCGACCCGCCCCACCGGCAGCGACTCGGCGGACGACCGGAACAGCCCCTCCCGCCCGGCCTCCGTCAGCTCCCGCCACAGCTCCGTACGCACCACCCCCGGCGCGACCACGTTGACCCGGACCGGCGCCAGCTCCAGGGCCGGCGCCCGGGTCAGCGACTCCATCGCCCCGCACAGCGCCGCCGCGGCCGTCGTCCCCGGCATCGGCCGCCGCCCGGCGGTCCCGGTGGTCGGCACCACCGAACCGCCCTCGCGGATCGAGCCGGCGCCGTACTTCACCGCCGTGTACGCACCCCACAGCCGCGTGTCCAGGAACCGCCGTGCCCGCACGACGGACGCCTCGGCCAGGGTCTCCAGCAGCAGCGACTCACCGGCCGTGTACACCAGGTGGTCGAAACCCCCGACCCCCTCGAAGAAGCCGCGCACCGCCGCCTCGTCCGTCGCGTCCAGCACATGGCCCTCGGCGCTCCCGGGCAGCCGCTTCAGTGCCGCGGCCACACTCTCCCGCCGACGCGAGGCGACCACCACCTCGGCGCCCTCCCGCGCCGCGCCCTCGGCGAGTGCGCGGCGGGCGGAGCCGGCATCACGCTCGTACCGGAGTCCGTCGCCCTGCAGTACTCCCGCCCGGACATCACCTGCGTGCCGGTGCCGGACGCGGAGCCCGACGAGGTGCTGCTGGCCTGGGAGGCGCGCCGACGCTCACCGCTGATCGCCGGCTTCGTCACCGCCGCCCAGGCTCAGGCGGAGGCGGCCGGCTGAGGCGGGGCCCCTGCGGCGCAGGGGGCGCTCCCCGCCGTTCGGGGCCCCGCCGCCGTGCCGCGGGAACCGGTCAGCCCTGGGCGGCCGCGGCCCGCAGGGCGACCCGGTCCTCACCCGCGTACACGTTCATCGAGCTGCCCCGCAGGAAGCCCACCAGGGTCAGACCCGTCTCGGCGGCCAGGTCCACCGCCAGCGACGAGGGCGCCGACACCGCCGCCAGCACCGGGATCCCCGCCATCACGGCCTTCTGCGCCAGCTCGAACGAGGCCCGGCCCGAGACCAGCAGAATCGTCCGGGACAGCGGCAGACCGTCGTTCTGCAGTGCCCGCCCGACCAGCTTGTCGACCGCGTTGTGCCGGCCCACGTCCTCCCGTATGTCCAGCAGCTCCCCGTCCTCGGTGAACAGGGCGGCCGCGTGCAGCCCCCCGGTCCGGTCGAACACCCGCTGGGCCGCCCGCAGCCGGTCGGGGAGGCTCGCCAGCAGCTCGGGGGTGACCCGGACCGGGGGAGTGTCGGCGATCGGCCAGCGCGCGGTCGTGCGCACGGCGTCCAGGCTGGCCTTGCCGCACAGCCCGCACGAGGACGAGGTGTAGACGTTCCGTTCCAGGGTGAAGTCGGGCAGGGCGACGTCCGGGGCGGTCCGCACGTCGACCACGTTGTACGTGTTCGAACCGTCCACCGTCGCCCCGGCGCAGTACACGATGTTCTGCAGATCGGACGCGGTGGCCAGCACACCCTCGCTCACCAGGAACCCCGCCGCCAGCGCGAAGTCGTCGCCCGGCGTGCGCATGGTGATCGCCAGCGGCTTCCCGTTGAGCCGGATCTCCAGGGGTTCCTCGGCGACGAGCGTGTCCGGCCGGGTCGAGACCGCGCCGTCCCGGATGCGGAGGACCTTGCGTCGTTCCGTGACTCGTCCCATGTCCTGATCAGCCCCGGTTCTGTACGTGCTGGTAGCCGAATCGGCCCTTGATGCAGAGATTGCCGTGGGTCACCGGGTTGTCGTGCGGTGAGGTGACCTTCACGATCTCATTGTCCTGCACATGGAGCGTGAGGTTGCAGCCCACACCGCAGTACGCGCACACCGTGGTCGTCTCCGACTGCTTCGACTCGTCCCAGGTACCCGCCGCCCGCATGTCGAACTCCGACTTGAACGAGAGCGCCCCCGTCGGGCACACCTCGATGCAGTTCCCGCAGTACACACAGGCCGAGTCGGTCAGCGGCGCCTCGTGCTCGACGGCGATCCGCGCGTCGAAGCCGCGACCGGCGACCGAGATCGCGAAGGTGTTCTGCCACTGGTCGCCACAGGCGTCGACGCACTTGTAGCACAGGATGCACTTGTCGTAGTCACGCACGTACAGCTCGTTGTCGACCTTCGGCTCCTCGTTCAGCCGGGCCGCGCCGGGGCCGAAGCGGTCCGGCTTCGCCTCGTACTCCTTGATCCACTCGGCGGCCCGCGGAGTGGTCGACAAGTCGACCGAGGAGGCGAGCAGCTCCAGGACGATCTTCCGGCTGTGCCGGGCCCGCTCCGTGTCGGTACGGACCTCCATGCCCGGCTCGGCCTTGCGGGAGCAGGCCGGCACCAGCGTCCGCGACCTCTCCACCTCCACCACGCACACCCGGCAGGCGTTCTTCGGGCGCAGTGTGTCGCCCTGGCACAGGGTCGGGATGTCCTTGCCCGCGGCCCGGCAGGCGTCCAGGATCGTCGAGCCCTCCGGCACCCTGGCCGGCTCGCCGTCGACGGTGAACTCCAGCAGACGGCGCGGGATCCCCAGCGGTGTGACGGTCATTCGTACGCCCCCAGTCGGTCGATGGCGGACTCCACGGCGTTCCACGCGGTCTGCCCCAGTCCGCAGATGGAGGCGTCCCGCATCGCCCGGCCCACCTCGCGCAGCAGGGCGATGTCGTGGGCGACCGCGGCCCCCGTGCGCTCCACGATCCGGGCCAGCGCCTCCTCCTGCCGGACCGTCCCGACCCGGCACGGCACGCACTGCCCGCAGGACTCGTCACGGAAGAACTCGGCGATGCGCAGCAGCAGGCGGGGGAGCGGGACGCCGTCGTCGAAGGCCATGACCACACCGGAGCCGAGCGTGGTCCCGGCCTCCCGGGTGCCCTCGAAGGTGAGCGGGATGCCCAGCTCGTCGGGCCGTACGAAACCGCCGGCGGCCCCACCCAGCAGCACCGCCCGCAGCCCCTCCCGCACCCCGGCCAGGTCCAGCAGCTCGCCGAGCGTCGCACCGAACGGCAGCTCGTACACGCCGGGCCGCGCCACGCTGCCCGACACGCAGAACAGCTTGGGGCCGGTGGACCGTCCGGTGCCGATCGCCGCGTACGCCGGTGCCCCCAGCGTCAGGATCGGGAGCACGTTGACCAGGGTCTCCACGTTGTTCTCGACCGTGGGTCTGCCGAACAGGCCCTTCTCCACCGGGAACGGCGGCTTGGAACGGGGCTCGCCCCGGTAGCCCTCGATGGAGTTGAACAGGGCCGTCTCCTCACCGCAGATGTAGGCGCCGGCGCCGCGCCGGATCTCGATGTCCAGGCGGTAGCCCTGGCCGAGGATGTCGTCGCCGAGCAGACCGCGGGCCCGGGCCTGGTCGATCGCGTGCTGCAGACGCTGCACGGCTCGCGGGTACTCGCCGCGGACGTACACGAAGGCCCGGTGCGCGGAGATCGCGTACGAAGCGATCGTGATCGCCTCCACGAGCGCGTACGGATCGCCCTCCATGAGCACCCGGTCCTTGAAGGTGCCCGGCTCGGACTCGTCGGCGTTGCACACCAGGTAGTGCGGATGATCCGGCTGGGACGCCGTGGCCTGCCACTTGCGGCCGGTCGGGAAGGCCGCACCGCCGCGTCCGACCAGCCCCGAGTCGGTGACCTCCCGGATCACCCCGGCGGGACCCAGCTCGAACGCCCGGCGCAGCGCCGTGTAGCCGCCGTGCGCCCGGTAGTCGTCCAGCGAGGACGGATCCACGACACCGATCCGGCGCAGCAGCACCAGCGACGGATGGCCCGCCTGGGGTAGGGCCGCCACGGCCGGCGGCTCCTCGGGTGCCGCGTCCGGCGCGCTCGCCGCGAGGGCGGCAGCCTCGACGACCGCCGGCGCCGACACGGCCGTACGCACCGGATCGCCCGCCCGGATCGCCAGGGCCGCCGGGGCCCGCTCGCACAGCCCCAGGCAAGGACTGCGCTCGACACTCACCCCGCTGCCCGGGCCGAGCCGTGCCTCGATCCCCGCGCGCAGGTCGCCCGCGCCGGCCGCCGTGCAGGCGAGGTCGGTGCAGACGTGCAGCACGGTGGCCGGGCGGGGCCGGACCGAGAACATGGCGTAGAACGTGGCCACCCCGTACGCCTCCGCGGGTGGCACGGTCAGCCGTCGGCACAGGTAGCCGAGGGCGCCCTCGCTGATCCAGCCGATCCGGTCGTTGATCGCGTGCAGCCCCGGCAGCAGCAGATCGCGCCGGTCGCGGGCCGCACGGCCGCCGCGCGCCCACCTCAGGTCGGCGTCCGTACGGTCGGCGCCCTCCCAGGAGGACTCCGGAGGGCCCAACAACGCGTCCACGGCGGCCCGTTCCTCGTCCGTCGGCTTGCTGTCGCCGAAGTGCAGATCCACGCCCTCACCTCACGTACGTCACGGCAGGCAGCTTCTCGATCCGGATCGCCGACGCCTTGAACTCCGCCGTCCCCGCGATCGGGCAGTTCGCCTCGATCGTCAGCTGGTTGGTGTCCACCTCGTCGGGAAAGTGCATGGTCATGAAGGCGAGGCCGGGCCGCAGCGCGGTGTCGACCCACACCGGCGCCACCACCGACCCGCGCCGCGAGGACACTCGTACCTCCTCGCCCACCACGACCCCATACCGCTCGGCGTCCTCCGGACACAGCTCGACGTACTCGCCGCGCCGCAGCGGAGAGGCGAAACCACCGCTCTGCACACCGGTGTTGTACGAGTCCAGGCGCCGGCCGGTGGTCAGCCGGATCGGGTACTCCTCGTCCGTGAGGTCCACCGGCGGATCGTGCTGCACCAGCCCGAACGGCGCGGCCGGGCCCCGCCTTTCCGGGGCCTTCTCCCACAACCTGCCGTGCAGATGGCCGGGTTCGAGCCGCTGGGTGCTCGGGCACGGCCACTGGATGCCCTGGTGCTCCTCCAGCCGCTCGTACGTCATCCCGTAGTGGTCCGGCGACACCGAGCGCAGCTCGTTCCAGACGGCCTCCGCGTCGGCGTACTTCCAGTCGTGGCCGAGCCGGGCCGCCAGCTCGCAGATGATGTCGATGTCCTCACGGGCCTCGCCGGGCGGGGTCACGGCCCGGCGCACCCGCTGCACCCGCCGCTCGCTGTTGGTGGTCGTCCCCTCCGTCTCCGCCCAGCCCGCGGTCGCCGGCAGCACCACGTCCGCCAACTCGGCCGTCCTCGTGCGGAAGATGTCCTGCACGACGAGGAAGTCCAGCGCCCCCAGCCGGCGCACGGCCTGCTCGCTGTCGGCCTCCGACTGCGCCGGGTTCTCGCCGATGCAGTACACGGCCCGTAGCGAGCCCTCCTCCATCGCCTCGAACATCTCCGTCAGGTTCAGCCCGTAGTGCGGCTGGATGACGGTGTCCCAGGCCGACTCGAACTTCAGCCGGACGTCCGCGTCGAGGATGTCCTGGAAGCCGGGCAGCCGGTTGGGGATCGCGCCCATGTCGCCGCCGCCCTGCACGTTGTTCTGCCCGCGCAGCGGCTGCAGTCCGGAGCCGTAGCGGCCGACATGCCCGGTGAGCAGGGACAGATTGATCAGCGCGCGGACGTTGTCGGTGCCGTTGTGGTGCTCGGTGATGCCGAGCGTCCAGCACAGCTGGGCCCGCTCGGCCCGGGCGTAGGCGTGCGCCAACTCCCTGATGGCGCGGGCCGGTACGCCCGTCACCTTCTCTGCGAGCGACAGCGTCCACGGCTCGACCAGCTTGCGGTACTCCTCGAACCCCGAGGTCGCCCGCTCGACGAACGCCTCGTTGACCAGGCCCGCCCGGATGATCTCCCGGCCGATCGCGTGCGCCATCGGGATGTCCGTGCCGACGTTCAGCCCGAGCCAGCTCTCGGCCCACTCGGCGGTGGACGTCCGTCGCGGGTCGACCGCGTACATCCGGGCGCCGTTCCTGATCCCCTTCAGCACGTGCTGGAAGAAGATCGGGTGCGCGAAGCGGGCGTTGGAGCCCCACATCACGACGACGTCGGTGTGCTCGACCTCCTCGTACGACGACGTGCCGCCGCCCGAGCCGAACGCCGCCGACAGGCCCGCGACGCTGGGCGCGTGACACGTCCGGTTGCAGGAGTCCACGTTGTTGGTGCCCATCACGACCCGGGCGAACTTCTGCGCCACATAGTTCATCTCGTTGGTGGCGCGGGCACAGGAGAACATCCCGAACGCCCCCCGGTGCCGCTCGAGCCCTCGTGCGGCCCGGTCCAGGGCCTCCTCCCAGCTCGCCTCCCGGAACGGTTCGTCGCGGGAGTCGCGCACCAGGGGGCGGGTGAGCCGGGTGTAGGTCTTGGGTTGCCGTTTCCTCATGCGGCGCTCCTCAGCGCGAGCAGGTCCGAGATGGCGTGCACCGTGCGCAGGGTGGGCACCGGCACGCCGGTGATCTCCGCGAGCTCGACGACGGCCGCGAGCAGCACGTCGAGCTCCAGCGGCTTGCCGCGCTCCAGGTCCTGGAGCGTGGAGGTGCGGTGGTCGCCGACGCGTTCCGCGCCCGCGAGCCGCCGTTCGACGGAGACTCCGACCTCGCAGCCCAGCGCCTCGGCCACGGCGAGGGTCTCGCGCATCATCGTCTCGATGACCCGGCGGGTGCCGCCGTGCAGGCACATCTGCCGCATCGTGGCGCGGGCCAGCGCGCTGATCGGGTTGAAGGAGATGTTGCCGAGCAGCTTGACCCAGATGTCGCCGCGCAGGTCCTGCTCCACCGGGCACTTCAGGCCGCCGGCCAGCATCGCCTCGCTGAAGTCCAGGCAGCGTGCCGAGACGCTGCGGTCGGGCTCGCCGACGGAGAACCGGGTGCCCTCCAAGTGCCGTACGACGCCCGGTGACTGGAGTTCGGTCGCGGCGTACACGACGCAGCCGACGGCCCGTTCCGGCGCGAGGACGGCGCTGACGGCGCCGCCCGGGTCGACGCTCTCGACGCGGTGGCCGTCGTAGGGGCCGCCGTGCCGGTGGAAGTACCACCACGGGATGCCGTTCTGGGCGGCCACCACCGCCGTGCGCTCGTGCAGCAGCGGTGTGATCAGCGGCCCGCACGCCGCGTACGCGTTGGCCTTCAGGCCCAGGAAGACGAAGTCGGCCGGGCCGACCTCCGCCGGGTCGTCGGTGGCGTGGGGGTGCGCGGTGAAGTCGCCGCGCGGGCTGAGCACCCGTATTCCGTACTGCCTCATGGCCGCGAGATGCGGTCCACGGGCGATGAGGTGCACGTCGGCGCCCGCGCGGTGGAGCGCGGCACCGACGTAGGCGCCGATCGCACCGGCGCCGAGGACTGCGACTTTCACGGGAGCACTCCGTTCGGTTTGAGGGATACCGCGGAGGTGGGGGGAGAAGGAGCCGGGGCCCGACGGACTGACGGACCAATGACGGCTGAATCCTGTCGACGAAATATTGTCTACAGTATGGAGGGGTGTGCGGCAAGGGTTCGCGCGACGACCGTTGAGCGCAGTCCGCATACCGTTCACCGCATACGGTCGACCCGGCGTCTTCTCAACTCCCGTGCCCCGCCCTACCGTCCGGGACCCATGAGCAGCCCTCCTGTGGCACCCCCGGGGTGGAGCCGCTGGCTCGTCCCGCCCGCAGCCCTCTCCGTCCACCTGTCCATCGGCCAGGCCTACGCCTGGAGTGTGTTCAAGCCGCCCCTGGAGTCCGCGCTCGGGCTCGACGGCACCCGGAGCGCGCTGCCCTTCCAGCTGGCGATCGTGATGCTGGGCCTGTCGGCCGCGTTCGGCGGCACGCTCGTCGAGCGCAACGGGCCGCGCTGGGCGATGACCGTGGCCCTTGTCTGCTTCTCCTCCGGTTTCCTGATCTCCGCGCTCGGCGCCCAGACGAAGCAGTACTGGCTGATCGTCCTCGGCTACGGCTTCGTCGGCGGGATCGGCCTCGGCATCGGCTACATCTCGCCCGTCTCCACCCTGATCAAGTGGTTCCCGGACCGGCCCGGCACGGCCACCGGCATCGCCATCATGGGCTTCGGCGGCGGCGCGCTGATCGCCTCGCCCTGGTCGGCGCAGATGCTCGACTCCTTCGGCACCGGCCACTCCGGGATCGCCCTCGCGTTCCTCGTGCACGGGCTGTCGTACGCCGTCTTCATGACACTCGGCGTGCTCCTCGTACGCGTACCCCGCACCGACCGGCCCGTCGAGGGCGCGCCGGCCGCGGCCGGGAGTGTGCAGGTGTCCGCGCGCAGTGCGGTGCGCACCCCGCAGTTCTGGTGCCTGTGGGTCGTCCTGTGCATGAACGTGACCGCCGGCATCGGCATCCTGGAGAAGGCCGCACCGATGATCACGGACTTCTTCGCGGACAGCTCCACCCCCGTGTCGGCCTCCGCGGCCGCCGGATTCGTCGCCCTCCTGTCGGCCGCCAACATGGCCGGCCGGATCGGCTGGTCGTCCACCTCCGACCTGATCGGGCGCAAGAACATCTACCGCGTCTACCTCGGCGTCGGCGCGCTGATGTACCTGCTCATCGCCCTGTTCGGGGACTCCTCGAAGCCCCTGTTCGTGCTGTGCGCGCTGGTCGTCCTCTCCTTCTACGGCGGCGGCTTCGCCACGGTCCCCGCCTATCTGAAGGACCTCTTCGGCGCGTACCAGGTCGGTGCCATCCACGGCCGGCTGCTCACCGCCTGGTCCACGGCCGGGGTGCTCGGCCCGCTGATCGTCAACTGGATCGCCGACCGGCAGGAGGCGGCCGGGAAGCACGGCTCGTCGCTGTACGGGCTGTCGTTCGGCATCATGATCGGCCTGCTGGTCATCGGCTTCGTCGCCAACGAACTCGTCCGTCCCGTCGACGCCCGCCACCACATCCCCGCCCAGAGGGAGGCCGCCGATGCCCAGCGACAGCAGCCCGCCTAGCCGCCGGATCCTGATCGGCTTCTCCTGGCTGTGGGTCGGGGCGCCCCTCGCGTACGGGGTGTACGAGCTGGTCCGGAAGGCGACACAGCTGTTCACGGGGTGAGTGCTCGGGCGTCCGAGTGTCTGAGGGAAGCCGACAACTCGGGCGCCCGAATCCTGTGGCTTCACCTGCCGTCGTACTCGTGAGTCACTGATCAGACTGGTGGATCCCGCTACCCAGGGCAACGAGGGGATCCCCGACATGCACGGCTCGCGCATCGCCGCCATCGGTCACTATCAGCCCGCGAAGGTACTCACCAACGAGGACCTCGCGGACATGGTCGACACCAGTGACGAGTGGATCCGCAGCCGGGTGGGCATCCGGACCCGGCACATCGCGGGCCCGGACGAACCGGTCGACGAACTCGCCGCGCACGCCGCCGCCAAGGCCCTGGCCGCCGCGGGGCTCACGGCCCAGGACATCGACCTGGTGCTGGTGGCCACGTCCACCGCGATCGACCGCTCCCCGAACACCGCCGCCCGGGTGGCCGCCCGCCTCGGCATCCCGCGGCCGGCCGCGATGGACGTCAACGTCGTCTGCGCCGGCTTCACCCATGCGCTGGCCACCGCCGACCACACGGTACGAGCGGGCGCCGCGACCCGGGCACTGGTGATCGGCGCCGACAAGATGTCCGAGATCGCCGACTGGAGCGACCGCACCACCTGCGTCCTGGTCGGCGACGGGGCCGGGGCGGCCGTGGTCGAGGCGTGCACACCGGGTCAGGAGGCGGGGATCGGGCCGGTGCTGTGGGGATCGGTGCCGGAGATGGGCAACGCGGTGCGCATCGAGGGCACGCCGCCGCGGTTCGCGCAGGAGGGGCAGAGCGTCTACCGCTGGGCCACCACCCAGCTGCCGCCCATCGCCCGGCGCGCCTGCGAGAAGGCCGGCGTCGCACCCGCCGACCTCGCCGCGGTCGTGCTGCACCAGGCCAATCTGCGCATCATCGAGCCGCTCGCGGAGAAGCTCGGCGCCGTCAACGCCGTGATCGCGCGGGACGTCACCGAATCGGGTAACACGTCCGCGGCCAGTATCCCGCTCGCCCTGTCCAAGCTGCTCGAGCAGGGCGCCGTCCGCAGTGGTGACCCGGCTCTGCTGTTCGGCTTCGGCGGCAACCTGTCGTACGCGGGGCAGGTCGTACGGTGCCCGTGACGCCGTCCGCGGGGGCGCACAGGGCGGTGTGACGCGCTCAACTCCCACTTCTTCTGGCTTTTGTGCACCGTAGACTGTAGACGAAAGACAATCCATAGTGGGCAGTCCATCGTGTACTGCAAACAGCCTGGAGGGGGACCACGATGTTGCCGACCGGACTGCCGCAGGGAGCCGTACCCAAGCTGGAACGGCCCGGACCGTTGCGCGACCGTGTCTACGAGGCACTGCTGGAGCTGATCACCACCCGCGCGCTGCGGCCCGGCCAGCACCTCGTGGAGAGCGAACTCGCCGGACACCTGGGTGTCTCCCGCCAGCCGGTCCGCGAGGCGCTGCAGCGGCTCAACACCGAGGGCTGGGTCGACCTGCGGCCCGCACAGGGCGCGTTCGTCCACGAGCCCACCCAGGAGGAGGCCGACCAACTCCTCACGGTCCGCACTCTCCTGGAGGCGGAGGCGGCCCGACTGGCCGCCCGGAACGCCGACAAGGCGGGCATCGACGCCCTGCAGGAGCTGTGCGCCGAGGGTGAGAAGGCGGTCGCGGCCGAGGACGTGGACCGCGCGGTCGCCCTCAACGCGGCCTTCCACGCCAAGGTGATGGAACTGGCGGGCAACACGGTCCTCGCCGAACTGGCCGGCCAGGTCGACCGCCGGGTCCGCTGGTACTACACGCCGGTGGCCCGACAGCGCGGAAAGCAGTCCTGGATCGAACACCGCGAGCTGATAACGGCGATCACCGCCCGCGACGAACAGCGCGCCACCCACCTGATGCGCGAACACACGGAGCACACCCGCCGCTCGTACCACGAACAGAACGCGTCCTGAGCGCAGCCGGCGGCGCGTGCGAGAATCCCCGGATGGGACCGATCACGGACTCCGCGCCCGTCACACTCCTCCCCGCGACTGTCGAACTGCGCCCCGTCGTCGAGCAGTTGTCCCAGCTGTACCGTCACGACATGTCGGAGTTCCTCGGCCATCTCCCGGCGGCCGACGGGAGGTTCGGCTTCCGCGGCCTGCCGCTGTTCTTCGACGAGCCGGAGCGGGAAGCCCTGTTGATCCGGTACGGCACGGCCCCAAGTGGTTTCGTCCTGACCCGTCCCCTGCCCGAGGGCTCGACCTCGATCTCCGCGTTCTTCGTCGTACGGGCCCTGCGCAGGCGCGGCGTCGGCCGACGGGCCGCTCTCCAGCTCCTGCGCTCCCGCCCGGGCGCATGGGCCATCGCCTTCCAGGAGGCCAACAGCGGCGCCGCCCGCTTCTGGCGTGGAATCGCCACCACCGCCGTGGGCTCCGCCTGGCACGAGGAAACCCGCCCGGTACCCCCTCCGGCGCCCGCCGGCCTGCCGGACGACCATTGGATCTTCCTGGACACGGCGGCCTAGGGGTATCGCCCCGCGCACCCGCAGTATCGGATCCGGTCCTGGTCGTGCCGACCCGGCAGCGCAGCCACCGGGCCACGTTCCGGTCAGGGGGTGTCGGTGCGCTCTTCGAGGCGGGTGCCGTGGCGCAGGGTGATCGACATCAGGTCGCTGGGGGCGTCCAGCTCCAGGCGGTGCCAGCGGCCGCGGGGGACGATCACGGCGGTGCCTGCCTGCAGTTGCACCATGTCCTCGGTGTCGCCGTGCCCGGCAGGGCGGAAGTAGAGGCGGACACCGCCGGTCAGGCAGCACACCGCCTCCTCGGCCTCCGGGTGCATCTCCCAGTGGTCGGCGTGCACGTCGGCGTCGGTCTCCACGTGGAAGGTCGCGATCTGCCAGGCACCGGAGTCGCTGCTCGTCATCCGCCGTTCGGCGACTCGGACGGTGCCGTCCGGATGGATGTGCAGTGCCGAGGCGAACAGGTCGATGGGTGAGACGGGCGTCGTCGTCATGACGGCGTTCCTTCCAGTCGGTTCTCTGCGGGGGCGGCGGGTCGCGGGGCAGGTGTTTCGGTCCCGGTGCGGGGCAGTACGCCGATCGCCACGAGGGCCGCGAGCACGAAGAGGGCGGCGGCGATGGCCAGGCCCAGGGCGTAGCCGTCATTGAGGGCGGCAGGAGTGGTGGCCGTTCCGGTGCGGTGTGCGGCGACGGTCGCCAGGGCGGCCAGGCCGATGCAGCCGCCGAGTTGGCGGGAGCTGTTCATGAGACCGGAGGCCATGCCGGCCTCCCGGGGGGCGACACCGGTGGTCGCGGCGGCGACGATCGGGGCGATGACCAGCCCGACGCCGACGCCGGTGATGAGGCAGGGGCCGAGTACGTCGGTGAGGAAGCTGCCGTCCGGACCGATGAAGGGGAACCAGGCGAGGCCTGCGGCGGCCAGCAGGGCGCCGGGCACCAGGGCTGCGCGGGGGGTGCGTGCCGCGGTGACGCGGGTCGCCACGAGCGTGCCCGCGACCAGGCTCACGGAGAACGGCAGGAAAGCGGCGCCGGTTGCTGCGGCACCCATACCCAGAACCTGCTGCATGTACAGGGAGACGAAGTAGAACGAAGCGAACTGCCCCGCCGTGGAGAAGAACACCAGCACGTTGGCGCCGGCGACCCAGCGGCTGCGCAGGAGGCCGAGGCGCAACAGCGGTGTGGGAGTCCTGGATTCGGTGAGGACGAAGGCGGCCAGGAGTGCGGCCGCGGCCACGAGCATCCCCCATGTGGCCGGTGAATCCCATCCTTGGGTGTCGGTGCGGATGACGCCGAGCACCAGCACCCCGACTCCGCCGGTCGCCAGGACGGCGCCGAGTGCATCCAGCCTCTCTCGCCGGACGGCGCGTGCTTCGGCCGGCACGCCTGCGAGAACCAGTGCGAGTGCCACCGCCACGATGGGCAAATTGATCAGCATCACCCAGCGCCAACCCGCGTACTCGGTCAACAGCCCACCCGCCAGCACGCCCAGCGCACCCCCCACGGCGTTCACGCCGCTCCACACCCCGAGCGCGCGCACGCGCTGCGGGCCCTCGGTGAACGTGGTGGTGAGCATCGCCAGTGCGGCCGGGGCGGCCGCGGCGGCCCCCAGTCCCTGACCGGCGCGGGCGGCGATCAGTTGCCAGGGGGCCTGGGCCAGCCCGCCCGCCAGCGAGCACAGCCCGAAGACGGCCAGGCCCAGCACGAACAGCCGGCGCCGGCCGTACAGGTCACCAGCCCGGCCGCCCAGCAGCAGAAAGCCGCCGAGCGCGAGCGCGTATGCGTGCACGACCCACGACAGTCCGAGCGGCGCGAACCCCAGTGCGGTGCGGATCGCGGGCAGTGCGACGTTGACCACCGACAGGTCCAGGGCGACGGCGAACTGGGCGACGGCCACCGCCGCCAGCACCGTTCCAGGACGCCTTCCTAAGTTTTTGTACATGTAAGAAAACTAACCGCACAGACCCGTCGCTGTCGACACCTGAGGGATGATGAGGGCATGCCGCAACCGCCCGCACCGCGCAAAACCCTCGGCCGACCTCCCCGCATCTCCCGCGAGGAGGTCGTGGGGACCGCCCGTCGAATCGTGGCCGCGGAGGGTGTGGACCGGCTGACCATGCGGCGGCTGGCCGCAGAGATCGGCAGTACGCCGATGGCGCTCTACCACCACGTCCGCAACAAGGACGAACTGCTCGTCCTGCTGCTGGACGACTACGCCGCGCGGACGCTGCATCGCCCGGATCTGCCTGACCGGCCTCGCGAGCGGGTCATCGTCGCCGCCGCCGCGATCCATGAGGCACTCGCCGACTGCCCCTGGATCGTGGAGGTGCTGACCGCCGACGACCTGATGGCCGCATCCGCCCTGTGGTTCGTCGAGCAGATCGTCGACGGCCTGGTCGCATGCGGCCTGACCCCCGAGCGGGCCGTACAGGGGTACCGGGCCATCTGGTACTACACCGCCGGAGAGATCATGATCCGGACGACAGCGGTCCGGCGGCGCACGGACGATGACCGTCCTACCTACCGGGAGCGCGTCTTCGCCGATCTCGACCCGAGCGAGCTACCCCGCTTGGCGCAGGTCGCGGACCGGTGGGCGCCGCTGACCGCCGAGGACACCTACCTGGATGGGCTCCGCGCCATGGTGGACGGCCTTCTCGCCGCCCGCTGACGGGTCGACGAGATGTGGACACGGCCTAGGCATCCGCCGGTTGTGCGACTTCGGGCGTCGTCGTGCACCGGTGCGCCTCCACCGCCAGCATCCCCGTCAACACCGCCACCAGGAGCAGCAGTCCGGCGTAGGCCGGGAGGTGGGTGGACGGCAGGGACGTCAGCAGGGCCAGGGAGGCCGCGGTGGCGCGGTAGCGGATCGGGCGGAGGTTCAGGGTGGCGCGGAAGGCCGCGTCACCGGCCAGGAAGAGGGCCACGCCGCCCGCCAGGGCCAGGGCCGGGCCCCAGTGCGGGTGTTCGGTGAGGTGACCGACGGTCTTCTTCACGCCGGCCGCGAGGAAGGCGATGCCCAGCAGCATGGGCAGGAAGGCGTAGTAGTACGCGTTCATCGCCAGCCGCCACCGCTGCGGTGCCGGTGTGGCGCGGAACGCGGCCTCCGCGCCCTCCTCGTCGCGTACGAAGTACGTCCACCACAGCGCGACAGCGAGCGCCAGCGCCAGGAACGCGCCGCCGAACAGGCCCGGCGTGAGCGGCAGATCGCCGATGCCGACGCCGATGGAGATCACGGACTCGCCGAAGGCGATGATCAGCAGCAGCCCGTGCCGCTCCACGAAGTGCGCCGGGTCCAGAGTGCCCAGCTGCACCCGGAGCGTCGCCGCGCTGCGTCCGTCCCTGCGGCCCGGCCCGTGCTCGGCGACGAACGGGGTCACGAACTGCAGGGCGATCGCCAGCAGCCAGAGACCGTCCGCCGCGAGGCCGCCGGTGCCGCCCGCAGCCGTCACGGAGAGGGCGGCCAGCGCGTTCGGGACGCCGTACCAGATGGAGTCCCAGCCGTGGCTGCGGGTGTACAGCGCCGTGTGCACGATCACCACCAGCAGGAAACCCAGTCCGAAGATCACGCCGGTGTCGTCGAAAACCCGGGGGATCGCCAGCGCGCAGACCAGGAACGCGCCCATGCCCAGCATCAGCAGCAGGCGCCGCGACGGGCGGTCGGGCGGCACCTGGTTGGTGAGGTAGGCGTAGGCGCCGTACATCCAGAACAGCACGACCAGGATCAGCGCCACGCGCGCGGCCGTGGCGAACGACAGATTGTGTGCCAGCAGCACGGTGAGCTGGGTCAGTGTGAAGACGAAGACCAGGTCGAAGAAGAGTTCCAGGCTGGTGACCCGGCGTCCTGGTTCCTCGGTGCCTCTGGGCGCGGGCGTGGTGTCCGTGTCCCTGTCCATGGTGCGGTGTTCCCCCTCCGATGCTCGGTGAGCAGATCGTAGAGGGGGAACACCGGTTGAGCGGGAAGGAGTTGGTCGTCAGGAGGCCGTTCGGGGTCGTGCTGCCGGGACCGTCGTGCCGTCGGTCCGCCCCGGCTGCCGGAGCAGCAGGGCGATGGCCGCCGCCACCATCGACACACAACCGGCCAGCGCGTACGCCCCGTTGTAGCCCCACGCGCCGACCACCATCGAGCCGAGGCCGCCGCCGAACAGGCCGCTGACCAACTTGCCGCTGTACACCAGGCCGTAGTTGGTGGCGTTGTAGTTCTCGCCGAAGTAGTCCGGGGTGAGCGCGGCGAAGAGCGGGTAGAAGGCGCCGCCGCCGAAGCCGGAGAGGAAGGCGAAGAACAGGAACAGCCACTCGCTCTTGATGTCGCCCGCCCAGATCACCCCGAACTGGGCGAGCCCCAGGACGACGATGACGAACACGAGGGTCGACTTGCGGCCCCAGCGGTCGGACAGCCAGCCCACGACACCCCGGCCGACGCCGTTGATGACCGCCATCACGCCCATCGAGGAGGCCGCGACCAGCGGGCCGAAGCCCACGTCCTTGGCGAAGTCGACCTGGAACGAGATGCCGAAGATGGAGACTCCGGCGGTCATCACGATGGAGATCCACATCAGCGGGAGCATGCCGGTGCGGATGGCCTCCTTGGGCGTGAACTGCCGTACCGCAGGGGGGTTCTTGGCGAGGCTCGTCGCGTTCTTGCCGTCGCCGGAGAACGTGAGCGGGTCGATGTCGGCCGGCCACCAGTTCTTCGGCGGGTCCTTGAAGAAGAACGCCGAGGCGAGGACCACGATCATCACGTAGCAGCCGATGAGGTCCAGGACCCGGTGGTAGTTCGCCGTGTCGAAGGCGTAGTTGAAGATGAAGATGAAGGGCAGGGAGCCGTACGCGAAGCCGCCGTTGACGAAGCCCGTGCGGGCACCGCGCCGTTCGGGGAACCACTTGCCGACCATGTTGATGCACGTCGCGTACACCAGCCCGGCACCGATCCCGCCGATCACGCCGAAGCCCAGGATCGCCATCCACACATTGCCGAGGTGCGAGAGGGCCAGGAAACCCACCAGGCACAGAGCGGATCCCGCGTACATCGCCCGGCGGGCGGTCAGGATGCCCTTCTCCCGCATCCAGCCCGCCGGGAAGGCGATGCCCGCCTGGAAGAACACCCAGACGCTCAGGATCCAGAAGGTGTTGGACTGCGTCCAGCCGTGTGCGTGGGAGAGGGTGTCCTCCGCGGAGCCGTACGCGTACTCGAAGACGCTGATCGCCATCATGGCGATCCACGGCAGGTACACCATCAGCTTGCGGGAGTGGCCGAGGATGTCCCGGTCGCTCTCCCCGACGCGGTACACGCGCCCGTGCGCGTCCGTCACTTCACGGTACGGCCGCGCGCCTGCGCCGGTGCTGTTCGTGGCTATCGGGTCTGCCGTCATGTCACGCCATCTCCTCGCCGAGCGGGTGCGGGTTGGGGACGATGCGCCGGGCGTTCGGCCTGCCCGGTGCCTTGAGGAAGAGGGCCAGCACCGCGGAGGCCAGACCGATGGAGCCCGCAAGGACGAACGCGCCGTGGTAGTCCCACTCGCCGACGACGACCGCGCCCAGACCGGAGCCGACCAGGCCCGAGATCAGCTTCGAGCTGTAGACCATCCCGTAGTTGGTGGCGTTGTTGTTCTCACCGAAGTAGTCCGCCGTCATGGCCGCGAACAGCGGGAAGATCGCCCCGCCGCCGAAGCCGGAGACCATGGAGCAGAACAGGAAGAAGGGCATGCTGCCCATCTGGCCCGAGACCAGTACCCCGAACTGTGCGGCACCCAGCACCAGGCACACGATGATCAGCGTGTGGCGGCGCCCGTAGCGGTCGGATATCCAGCCGATGACCCCGCGTCCGGTGCCGTTCACGATGGCCTTCAGGGACATCGCCGTGGCCACGATCCCGCCGGCGAAGCCCATGTCCTTGCCGAACGGCACCTGGAAGGCGATGCCGAAGATGTTGATGCCGGCCGTGCACAGCAGACAGAACCACATCATCCACAGGACGGGCGTGCGCGCGGCCTCCTTCGGGGTGTACTGCTTGATCGCCGGAGGGTTCTTCTCCAGCGCCCGCCGGATCTTCGGGTCCGCGGTCGCCTTCAGCGGGTCGATGTGGGCCGGCCACCAGTTCTTCGGCGGGTCCCGGAAGAACCAGCCGGCCGAGGCCACCATCAGACACAGCCCGATGCCGACCAGGCTGAGCACCGTCCGGTAGTTGCTCAGGTCCAGATAGGACGTGAAGAGGAACACGAACGGCACGGACCCGTAGGCGAACCCGCCGTTGACGAACCCGGTCTTGCCGCCCTTGCGCTCCGGATACCACTTGCCGACCATGTTCACGCAGGTCGCGTAGACCAGGCCGGCGCCGATGCCGCTGCACATGCCGAAGCCGAGATAGGCGACCACCACGTTCGGCGCGAACGCCAGCGCCAGATAGCCCAGCAGCGTGCCGGCCGCTCCCATCAGCATGGCCGTACGGGCGGGAAGCCGTCCGCTCTCCCGCAGCCGCCCCGCCGGGAAGGCCACGGCCGCCTGGAAGAACACCCAGACGCCCATCAGCCAGAAGATGTGCCCGCTGCTCCACAGATGTGCCTCGTGGAGCGTGTCCTCCGCCGACGTGAACGCGTACTCGGCGGAGCTGATGCCCATCATGCCCACCCAGGGCAGGACGACCATCCACTTCCGTGTCCGGCCCATCAGATCGACGTCTCGCTCGCCGATCCGGTACACGCGGCCGTTGCGGTCCGTCACCTCCCTGTAGGGGACGGACGTCGTGCAGTCGGTGGTTCTCATCCCTGCTAGCACCCCTTGCGTCGAAAGCTCTGGCCAGCGCCCCCTGTCCAATGCCTTTCGTGCGCGCACGGGTCCCGGGCCCGGCCGACGCGCACCGTCGGCCGGGCCCCGCTCACTCACCTCATGAACCGCCCCCCGACATCCCGCCCGTCTCCCGCCACCGCCCTACCGGAGGGCCTTCGGCCCGCAGCCTTTCCGCCGCCCGCGCCCACCGGTACTTCGCGCCGAGCACGGCCACCGGCCGCTCGGTGGTGTACGGGTAGGCCACGACCCCGCGCTCGTACAGGTACTGGCAGGCCTCCTCGACCTCGACGTCCCCGGCGAGGGACGCCACGACCGGTTTCTCGACGCCCCGTTCGCGGAACTCGGCGACCACGCGCGCGGTCAACTCGGCGAACACCATCGGCGGGGTGACGATCGTGTGCCAGTAGCCGAGCACCAGCGCGTGGATGCGCGGGTCCTCGAACCCCAGCCGGATCGTCGCCTCGTACGTCGACGGCGGTTCGCCCCCGGTGATGTCCACGGGGTTGCCGGCCGCACCGAACGGCGGGATGTACCGGCGGAACGCCTCGTCCAGGTCGGGCGGGATCTCCATCAGCGACAGCCCGTTGTCCGTCACCGCGTCGGACAGCAGCACGCCGCTGCCGCCCGCCCCGGTGATGATCACGACGTTGTCCCCCTTAGGGGTGGGCAGGACGGGGAGGCCGCGGGCGTACTCCAGCATGTCGTTCAGGCCCGGCGCCCGGATGACGCCCGCCTGCCGCAGGATGTCGTCGTACACCGCGTCGTCGCCCGCGAGGGCGCCGGTGTGCGAACCGGCCGCCTTCGCGCCCGCCGCCGTACGGCCTGCCTTCAGCACCACGACGGGCTTCTTCGGCACGGTCGCCCGGGCCGCCGCCACGAACGCCCGCCCGTCCTTGAGGTCTTCGAGGTGCATGGCGATGCACTGGGTGTGCGGGTCCTCGCCGAACCAGGTCAGCAGGTCGTCCTCGTCCAGGTCCGACTTGTTGCCGAGGCCGACGATCGCCGACACGCCCGTCTTCGTGGTGCGGGCGAAGCCCAGGACGGCCATGCCGATGCCACCGGACTGCGAGGTCAGTGCCACCCCTCCCTTGACGTCGTACGGCGTGCAGAACGTGGCACACAGGTCCTGCCAGGTGGAGTAGTAGCCGTAGATGTTCGGGCCGAGGAGACGGATGCCGTGCCGCTCGGCGATCGCCACGATCTGCGCCTGGAGTTCGTGCTCGCCGGTCTCCGCGAAACCGGAGGGGATGAGGACGGCGTTGGGGATGTTCCTGCGTCCCACCTCCTCCAGGGCCGCGGTCACGAACCTGGCGGGAATGGCGAACACGGCCACATCCACCTCACCGGGAACGTCCGTGACACTCTTGTACGCCTTGCGGCCCAGAATGTCATCGGCCTTGGGGTTCACCGGGTGGATCTCCCCGGCGAAACCGCCGTCGACGAGGTTGCGCATCACCGAATTGCCGATCTTGCCCTGCTCGTTGGAGGCGCCGATGACGGCGACGGAGGAGGGCTGCATCAGCCGGCGCATGGACGCGAGGATCTGGTCGCGTGTGTACGTCTTCCTCGGTACCGGCTGCTGCTCGGCGAGGATCACCCGGATGTCGGCGGCGACCGCATCCTCCGCCGTCGCGATCACCGGGTTGAGGTCCACCTCGGCGATCTCCGGGAAGTCCGCGACCAGTTGGGACACCCGCCGGATCTGCTCGGCGACCGCCCACCGGTCCACACCCGCCTGCCCGCGCACCCCGCGCAGGATCTCCGCCGAACGGATGGAGTCGAGCATCGACAGCGCCTCGTCGGCCGACACCGGCGCGAGCCGGAACGTCACGTCCTTCAGCACCTCGACCAGCACCCCGCCGAGCCCGAACGCCACGACCTTCCCGAACGTGGGGTCGGTGACCGCGCCGACGATGATCTCCTGCCCCCGGGGCAGCAGCTCCTGCACCTGCACGCCCTCGATGCGCGCGTCCGCGTCGTACGCCCGCGCGTTCTCGACGATCCTGTGGAACGCGGCCCGTACGTCCGCCGCGCCCTCCACCCCGACGACCACACCGCCGGCGTCGGTCTTGTGCAGGATGTCCGGGGAGACGATCTTCATCACGACGGGCCCGCCGAAGCGTGCCGCGTACGCCACGGCCTCGTCGACGTCGGTCGCCAGTTCCTCACCCGGCACGGCGATCCCGTACGCGTCGGCGATCACCTTGCCCTCGGGCGCGGTCAGCGCGGTACGGCCCTCGGCGCGCACGGCGTCGAGCAGCGACCGCACCTTCAGCACCCGGTCCTCAGCCATCACGTCAGATCACTCCGTTCGACTTCAGCAGGCGCAACTCGTCGTCGCCGAGGCCCAGTTCGCCGATGTAGACCTCTTCGTTGTGCTCGCCGAGCAGCGGTGAACCCGTCACCTCGACGGGGGAGTCGGAGAGCTTGAGCGGACTGCCGACGGTCACGAACTCGCCGCGCTCGGGGTGCGGGACGCGCACCACCATCTCGTTGGCGGCCAGCGAGGCGTCCTCGATGATCTCCTTGGTGGACAGGATCGGCCCGCACGGGATGTTGTGCGCGTTCAGCCGCTCCAGCACCTCCCACTTGGGGAGCGTGGACGACCACTCCTCGATCAGCTGGAACATCTTGTTCAGCTTCGGCAGCCGGGCCTCGGGCGTCGCCCACTCGGGGTCGTCGGCGAGTTCGGGCCGGCCGATGAGCTCGCTGAGCGGCTGCCAGCCGACGGGCTGCACGATGACGTACACGTAGTCGTTGGGTCCGCCCGGCGCGCACTTGACGGCCCAGCCGGGCTGACCGCCGCCGGACGCGTTCCCGGACCTGGGGACCTCGGTGCCGAAGTCCTCGTTGGGATATTCGGCGAGCGGGCCGTGTGCCAGGCGCTGCTGGTCGCGCAGCTTCACCCGGCAGAGGTTGAGCACGGCGTGCTGCATGGCCACGTTGACCCGCTGACCGCGCCCGGTGTGCTCCCGCTGGTACAGCGCCGCGAGTATCCCCGCCACGGCGTGGACGCCCGTGCCCGAGTCCCCGATCTGGGCCCCCGTGGCCAGCGGCGGCCCGTCCTCGAAACCGGTGGTCGACATCGACCCGCCCATGGCCTGCGCGACGACCTCGTACGCCTTGAAGCCGGTGTACGGGCCGTCCCCGAACCCCTTGATGGAGGCATAGACGATCCGCGGGTTGATCTCCCGGATGCGGTCCCAGGTGAACCCCATCCGGTCGACGGCGCCCGGCCCGAAGTTCTCGACCATGACGTCCGAGCGCCGGATGAGCTCGGTGAGGATCTCCTTGCCGCGCTCGGTCTTGGTGTTGAGCGTGATGCTCCGCTTGTTGCAGTTGAGCATCGTGAAGTACAGCGAGTCGACGTCCGGCAGGTCCCGCAGCTGCCCCCGGGTGATGTCGCCGCTCGGCGCCTCCAGCTTGACGACGTCGGCGCCGAGCCAGGCGAGCAGTTGGGTGGCGGAGGGACCGGACTGGACGTGGGTCATGTCGAGGACGCGGATGCCGGTCAGTGCCTTGGTGGTCACCGGGGTCACCTCACTTGTACATGGTCTGGTTCATGGTTCCGGGGGCGTACGCGTCCGGGTCGACCCAGACGTTGATCAGCGACGGCTTGCCCGACTCGCGGGCCCGGCGCAGGGCGGGGCCGATGCCGGCGGGGTCGCGGACCTCCTCGCCGTAACCGCCCAGCATCTGCGCGAACTTGTCGTACGCCACGTCACCGAGGGTGTTGCCGACCCGCTCGCGCTCCTTGCCGTACTTGACGGCCTGGCCGTAACGGATCTGGTTCATCGAGGAGTTGTTGCCGACGATGCCGACGAACGGGAGGTCGTAGCGGACGAGGGTCTCGAAGTCCCAGCCGGTGAGGGAGAACGCGCCGTCGCCGAAGAGCGCCACCACTTCCTTGTCGGGGCGTGCCTGCTTGGCGGCCAGCACGAAGGGCACGCCGACGCCGAGGGTGCCGAGCGGGCCCGGGTCCATCCAGTGGCCGGGCGACTTGGGCTGCACGACCTGCCCGGAGAAGGTGACGATGTCGCCTCCGTCGCCGATGTAGATCGAGTCCTCGGTGAGGAAGTCGTTGATCTCGCTGACCAGGCGGTACGGATGGATGGGTGAGGCGTCCGACCTGAGGCTCGGCAGCCGCTTCTCCAGGGCGGTCTGCTCCGCGGCGCGCAGCTCGTCCAGCCACTCCTTGCGCTTGGACGCGCCCCCGTTGCTGTATCCATTGAAAGCGTGCCCGGAGGCGGCCTCCGTCACGGACTTCAGCACCAGGCCCGCGTCACCGACGATGCCGAGGTCGATGTCCCGGTTCTTGCCGACGGTCCGGTAGTCCAGGTCGATCTGCACGACCGTGGCGTCGGGGGAGAGGCGCTTGCCGTAGCCCATGCGGAAGTCGAACGGGGTGCCGACGATGACGATGACGTCGGAGTGGGAGAACGCGTAGCGGCGGGAGAGCTGGAAGTGGTGCGGGTCCCCGGGCGGGAGCGTGCCGCGGCCCGCGCCGTTCATGTACGCGGGGATATTGAGGGTGCGGACGAGGCCGACGGCGGCCTCGGTGCCCCGGGTCGTCCACACCTGGCTGCCCAGCAGGATCGCCGGCTTCTCGGCGTGCACCAGCAGGTCGGCGAGCTTCTCGATCGCCTCGGGGTCGCCGGCGGAGCGGGTGGAGGCGCGGTAGGCACCGGCCCTCGGTACGCGCGCCCGGTCCGCCGGGACCTTGGCGTCCAGCACGTCGCGCGGGATCTCCAGGAAGGAGGGGCCGGGCGCGCCGTGGTAGCACTCGCGGAACGCCATGGACACCATGTCGGCGGCGCGCGCGGTGTCGGGCACGGTCGCCGCGAACTTGGTGATCGGCGCCATCATGTCGACGTGCGGCAGGTCCTGCAGGGACCCCATCTTGTGCTGGGTGAGCGCCCCTTGACCGCCGATGAGCAGCATCGGCGACTCCGCGCGGAAGGCGTTGGCGACCCCGGTGACGGCGTCGGTCGTCCCCGGACCGGCGGTGACGACCGCGCAGCCCGGCCTGCCGGTGATGCGGGCGTAGCCGTCGGCGGCGTGGGCGGCCACCTGCTCGTGGCGTACGTCGACGACTTCTATGCCCTCGTCGACGCAGCCGTCGTAGATGTCGATGATGTGGCCGCCGCACAGGGTGTAGATGCGGTCGACCCCCTCGGCCTTCAGCGCCTTGGCAACGAGATGACCACCGGAAATCACGTCCTGGGTGTCGTCGGGCATGGCGAAGTCCTGTCCCTTCGTAGGGGGTGGGAACACCCTCGCGGATACTGCATTCGGTACATTGCATACAGTCGACGAATACTGTATGAACCTTGTTATCCCGCATCCGGTGGGTGGTGTCCAGGGGGCGTGCGGCACTTTCAAGACAGGAGCCGAAATGGACCTGTACGAACACCAGGCAAGGGAACTCTTCGCGGAACACGGCATCTTGATGCCTTCGGCGGAGGTCACCGACTCGCCCAAGGAGGCACGTGAGATGGCGCGCCGGCTCGGCGGCCGCGTCGTGGTCAAGGCACAGGTGAAGACCGGCGGCCGGGGCAAGGCCGGCGGTGTGAAGCTCGCCGCGGACCCGGCGGCGGCCGAACTGACCGCCCGGCAGATCCTCGGCATGGACATCAAGGGCCACCCGGTCGGCAAGGTGATGCTGGCCCAACCCGTCGACATCGACAGCGAGTTCTACGTCTCCTACGTCCTCGACCGCGCGGCCGGCCGCTTCCTCGCGATCGCCTCCGCCGAGGGCGGCATGGAGATCGAGGAGGTGGCCGCGACCCGGCCCGAGGCGGTCGCCCGGATCCCCGTCGACCCCGCCGAGGGCGTCACCTCGGCGAAGGCGGGCCACATCGCCGAGGCGGCCGGACTGCCGCCGCAGACCGTCGACGTCCTCGTACGGCTGTGGCAGGTGCTGGTCCGCGAGGACGCGCTGCTCGTCGAGGTCAACCCGCTCGTGCGCACCGCCCAGGGCCACATCCTCGCCCTCGACGGCAAGGTCACCCTGGACGACAACGCCCGCTTCCGACAGACCCGTTGGGGCGCCGAGCCGCAGGAGCACCACGATCCGCTGGAGGCCGAGGCCGCCGCCCGCGGCCTCAACTACGTCAAGCTCGACGGTGAGGTCGGCATCATCGGCAACGGCGCGGGCCTGGTCATGTCGACCCTCGACGTGGTCGCCGGCAGCGGTGCCCGGCCCGCCGACTTCCTGGACATCGGCGGCGGTGCCTCCGCCCGGATCATGGCCGACGGTCTCTCCGTGATCCTCTCCGACCCGGCCGTGAAGTCCGTCTTCGTCAACGTCTTCGGCGGGATCACCGCCTGCGACGCCGTCGCCGACGGGATCGTGGCTGCCGTCGACACCGTCCGGCTGACCAAGCCGCTGGTGGTCCGCCTCGACGGCAACAACGCCGCCCGCGGCCGCGCGATCCTCCAGGAGCGCGCCCACCCGCTGGTCGAAGTGGCCACCACCATGGACGGCGCCGCCCGCCGGGCCGCCGAACTCGCCCGCACCGCCTGAGGAGAGGGAACATGGCCATCCACCTCACCAAGGAGAGCAAGGTCCTCGTCCAGGGCATGACCGGTGGCGAGGGCATGAAGCACACCCGGCGCATGCTCGCGGCCGGCACGAACGTCGTCGGCGGGGTGAATCCGCGCAAGGCCGGGCGGACCGTCGACTTCGACGGGCAGACGGTTCCCGTCTTCGGGTCGGTCGCCGACGGAATGCGCTCGACCGGAGCCGACGTCACCGTCGTCTTCGTCCCGCCCGCCTTCGCCAGGGCAGCCGTCACCGAGGCCGCCGACGCCCGCATCCCGCTGGCCGTCGTCATCACCGAAGGCATCCCGGTCCACGACACCGTCGCCTTCACCGCGTACGCCGCCGAGCGCGGCACCCGGATCATCGGCCCCAACTGCCCCGGCCTCATCACCCCCGGCCAGTCCAACGCGGGCATCATCCCCGCCGACATCACCAAACCGGGCCCCGTCGGGCTCGTCTCCAAGTCGGGCACGCTCACCTACCAACTCATGTACGAGCTGCGCGACATCGGCTTCTCCACCTGCGTCGGCATCGGCGGCGACCCCGTCGTCGGCACCAGCCACATCGACTGCCTCGCCGCCTTCCAGGACGACCCCGACACCGAACTCGTCGTCCTCATCGGGGAGATCGGCGGCGACGCCGAGGAACGCGCGGCCGCCTACATCCGCGACCACGTCACCAAGCCGGTCGTCGGCTACATCGCCGGGTTCACCGCACCCGAGGGCCGGACCATGGGCCACGCGGGCGCCATCGTCTCCGGCTCGGCGGGCACGGCCCGGGCGAAGCAGGAGGCGCTGGAGGCGGCCGGCGTCCAGGTGGGCAGGACCCCGACCGAGACGGCGGCACTCGTCCTCGCACGGCTGACCGGAGCGCAGTGACTTCACTCATAGTCGGCGCTCGGTGACTGTCGGTTTCCCCGGTCCGTCGGTACCTTCGTCGGTCACGGCCGCGGTCCCGCGCAAGCCGTCCGGCGCACGACGGTGCGAGCCGTGCGCCGGACGGCCCCGCACCTCCTGCACCCCCGCCACCACCCTTCCAAGGAAGGCCCACGGGTCCACGGAAGGTCCCGCGGCCCTTTCCTCTCGACCGTGCACCGAGAGCGGAGTATCCGAATGGCACCCACCCTCACCCTCAAAGCCGGAACGTCCTGGACCGAGGCCTGGCAGCGCTGCCTCGCCGCCGCGCCCGAGGCGTTCCGGGACGACCGCGTCCTCAACCTCTGGAACGCCGCCTGGCACGCGGACGGCCGGGCGCTGCCCGCCATCAGCCCGGTCGACGGCACCCCCATCGCGGGCCCGCCCCGGCTGGACCGGGCCACCGCCCGGCAGGCCGTGCGGGCTTCGCTCGACCAGCACCGCGCCTGGCGGCACATCCCGCCGGCCGAACGCCGGGCCCGGGTCGCCGCCACCCTCGACGCCCTCACGCAACACCGCGAACTCCTCGCCCTGCTGCTCGTCTGGGAGATCGGCAAGCCGTGGCGGCTCGCCCAGGCGGACGTCGACCGGGCCATCGACGGGGTGCGCTGGTACGTGGACGGCATCGAGCCGATGATCGCCGGCCGGGCACCGCTGGACGGCCCGGTGTCCAACATCGCGAGCTGGAACTACCCGATGAGCGTCCTCGCCCACGCCCTGCTGGTCCAGGCCCTCGCGGGCAACGCGGTCATCGCCAAGACCCCGACCGACGGCGGGGTCGCCTGTCTGACCCTCGCCTGCGCACTCGCCGCCCGCGAGGGGATCCCCGTCACCCTCGTCAGCGGCAGCGGGGGCGAGCTGTCCCAGGCGCTGGTGCGCGCGCCCGAGATCGGCTGCGTCTCCTTCGTCGGCGGCCGCGACACCGGCGCCACCGTCGCCACGGCCGTCACCGACCTCGGCAAACGGCACGTACTGGAGCAGGAGGGCCTCAACACCTGGGGCATCTGGAACTACTCGGACTGGGACGCGTTCACCGCGGTCGTCCCGAAACTCTTCGACTACGGCAAACAGCGCTGCACGGCCTACCCGCGCTTCGTGGTCCAGCGCGACCTCTTCGACGCGTTCCTCGCGGCGTACCTGCCGGCGGTCCGCAGGGTCAGGGTCGGCCACCCTCTGGCGGTGGAACGAAGCGGCGACCCGTGCCCGGAGCTGGACTTCGGCCCGGTGATCAACACGGCCAAGGCCAAGGAGCTGCGTGACCAGGTCACGGAGGCCATCGACCGCGGCGCCGTCCCCTTGTACCGCGGCAAGGAGGCAGACGCGCGCTTCCTGCCCGGCCAGGACACCTCGGCCTACGTCCACCCGGTCACCCTGCTCAACCCGCCGCGCTCCTCCCCGCTCCACCACGCCGAGCCCTTCGGCCCGGTCGACACCATCGTCCTGGTCGACACGGAGGCGGAGCTGCTGGCCGCGATGAACGCCTCCAACGGTGCCCTGGTCGCGACGCTCTCCACGGACGACCGGGCCACGTTCGACCGGCTGGCGCCGCAGATCCGCGCGTTCAAGGTCGGCCACGGCACGCCCCGCTCCCGCGGGGACCGCGACGAACTGTTCGGCGGGTTCGGAGCCTCCTGGCGCGGTGCCTTCGTCGGCGGCGAGCTGCTGGTGCGCGCCGTCACCCGGGGCCCGGCGGGCGAGCGGCCGCCCGGGAACTTCCCCGACTACCAGCTGAAGCCCTGACCTCCACGTCCAGCCGCTCCGTGCCCGCCCGCACACTCTGCGTACACCCCGTCGGCCGGGGCGCACAGTCGCGCCCCGGCCCCCGCCCACCGCACGGATATGCAGGTGAGGCGCACTTCGAAACCTTGGTATTGTTGTCCATGTCGCCGCGGGGAACAGCCCCCGCAAGGCGGCAGACACCTGGTCCGGGTGGCGGAATGGCAGACGCGCTAGCTTGAGGTGCTAGTGCCCTTTATCGGGCGTGGGGGTTCAAGTCCCCCCTCGGACACTTCTTCTTCACAAAGCCTGGTCAGCGCTCTGACCAGGCTTTTTGTATGAGTGGTCCGACAACTGGTCGAAATCTGCGAGCGTGGCAGAGTAGGCGTGCGGGAGCCGCGGTCGGGTGCTGGACGGCCGCGCCGGGGACGCTCCGGGGCGGCCGCGTGCGAGTCCTGCGGCGCCGGTCAGCCGCGACGGCGCGCCGACTCCTCCAGCCGCTCCACCAGTTCGGCAGCCATGGTCTTGATGGTTTCCAGCCCCTTGCGCCCCCACGGCTGTGGGTCCTGGTCGACCACGCAGATCGTGCCCAGCACCACGCCGGTGCTGTCTATCAGCGGTGCGCCCAGGTAGGAGTGGACGCCGATCGCGTCGACCACCGGGTTGCCGGCGAACCGCGGGAAGTCCCGGATGTCCTCCAGTACCAGCGCCCGGCGGCGCTTGACCACGTGCGGGCAGATGCCCATGTCGATGTCGCGGGGCATGACGCGGCCGGGCACCGGATCCTCCAGCAACGGCGGCCCCACGTGGGCCGTGGTGTCCTGCGCGGCGCTGTACAACCCTGCGAAGTACTGGCGGTCGGCGTCGAGGAAGAAGTTGACCCCGGCGTAACAGCCGCCGGTACGGTGTGCCAGCTCCCGTGCGAAGGCGTCGAGTTCGGCATTCGGGCGAGCATCGATGCCCAGCTCGCGCAGCCGCTCGGATCGGGCACGCACCTGTGGATCCTCCGGGGGGAGGAGCAGATGGCGCAGGGCGATCCCGGACTCAGGCCCGGACGGGGGGTTGGTCGGTGTCGCTGCCATGGGAACTCCTTGTCGTGATCAGATGCTGAATCAGATCGAGCAGCACGCGTATGCCCGAGTTCTGGACGCGGGCGTCGCACAGCACCACCGGCACCTCCTGCCTGAGGTCGAGCGCGGTCCGCACCTCCTCCCCGCGGTAGCGGTGAGCCCCGTCGAACTCGTTGACGGCGACGACGAAGGGGATGCCGCGCCGCTCGAAGAAGTCCACCGCCGCGAAGGAGTGCTCCAGCCTGCGGGTGTCGGCGAGAACCACTGCCCCGAGCGCTCCCTCGGAGAGTTCGTCCCACATGAACCAGAAGCGCTCCTGCCCGGGCGTGCCGAACAAGTACAGGACGTGGGACGCACTGAGCGTGATCCGGCCGAAGTCCAGGGCCACCGTGGTGGTGGCCTTGTTCTCCACTCCGTCCAGCCGGTCCGTGGCCGCGCTGACGGCGGTCAGTATCTCCTCGGTGCTCAGCGGCTCGATCTCGCTGAGCGCGTTGACGAAGGTGGTCTTTCCCACGCCGAACCCGCCGGCGATCAGCACCTTGACTCCCACCGGCAGGACTTCGGCGGGCAGCGGGTCACAGTCGTTTGAGGAGGCCATCGCGTACCGCTTCCAGGAGGTCTCGATCAGGTCGTGCGGAGTGGCCCGTGGGCGCCGGGGGCGTATCACCTGCGACCACCGCGCCTCCCTCGGCCAGATCGGACAGCAGTACCTTGACCACGGCGGCGGGCACCTGCATCCGGGCCGCGACCTCGGCAACGCTCACCGGCTGTTCGCACAGCGCCAGCACCTGCGCATGCTCCAGGCCGAAAGCGCCCTGCGTCTGGGCGCCAGTGGCCCGCACCGTGGTCACCAGCGTGAAGTGGGACGTGGCCCTGGTCCGGCCGTCGCTCACGGTGTAGGGACGGACCAGTCGCCCGGCCGCTTCGTCGATCTGCGGTCCGTCTGGGAGGACCGGCGTCATCGGTCACCCCACCGGGTGCCGGGGCGGTGTGGCCAGGTGCGGGCGCACGCTTTTCACCAACATCCCCATCTCGTAGCCCAGTACCGCCGCGTCCGCATCGCGTCCGGCCAGCACCGCCAGCACCGCGCCGTGCCCGGCGGACGAGACGAACAGCAGCGAGGTGCTGAGCTCCGTCACGATTTGTCGCACGTCACCGCCGTCGTCGAAGTGCCGGCCCGCGCTGCGCGCCAACGAGTGCAGCCCACTGGCGAGCGCGGCCAACTGGTCTGCGGCGTCCTTGTCGAGCCCCTCCGCTGCCTTCACCAGCCCGTCCGAGGACAGCAACAAGGCGCTTCGGGTGTGCGGCACCCGGTTCACCAGACCTGTCAACAGCCAGGAAAGGTCTTCGCTCGCCACGATCGTGTACTCCTCTTCGGCAGAAGGAAACGTTTTGCTGCACGGACCCCGGGCCTTCAGGGCGGCCTCGGCCATCAGGGCGTCTCCGCTTCCTCGGCCCTGCGTAGTCCGGTCTGGAATGCGGCCATCAGGCCCGGGTCGTGTGCGATGTCCTCGGACGCACCGGCGCCGCGGACCGGGGGCGGCAGTTCGGCGGCGTGGTCCTGGCGGCGGCGCTGAGGCAGCCGCGGACGGTCGTCCTCGCCGTCGGAGGGGACACGGGCGGGCTCGGGTTCGGAATCGGACACGCGCGGATCCGCAACGACGGTCGGCTCTGTCGCCCGGGGGTTCACCGCCTCGGGTGCCACTGGGTCTTGCGGCTCCGCGTCAGGGGCCGGGACGGTGTGGAGCGCCGGCGCGGGAGCTGTCGCCTGCGGACCGAGCAGTGCCTCGGGCAGCACCATGACGGCCTGAGTGCCGCCGTAGACGTTGCTCAGCAACTGCACGGCGATGTCGTGCCGCTGAGCCAGGACGGAGACCACGTACAGGCCGATCCGGCCGTCTTGCAGCAACTCGCCGAGGGCGACCTTGTCGGGTGCACTCAAAACGGTGTTCATCTTGCTGCGCTCGGCCGGGGACATGCCCAGGCCCCGGTCCTCGACCTCGATCGCCACGCCCGCGGCGACGGGCTCCACCCGCACGTGCACGGTGGTCTGGGGCGGTGAGAAGACCGTCGCGTTCTCCAGCAGCTCGGCCAGCAGATGGACGACGTCGACCACGGCGTGGCCGCTGACCGATCCCTCGACGGGCGGGACCAGCTTGACCCGGGCGTACTGGTCGATCTCGGCGACGGCGGAACGCAGCACGTCGGTCAGGCTGACGGGGCGGGTCCACTGGCGGTGGGTGTTCGCGCCGCCGAGCACGGCCAGGTTCTCGGCGTAGCGGCGGATCCGGGTGGACAGGTGGTCCACCCGGAACAGTCCCTTGAGCAGGTCGGGGTCCTCGACCTCGTTCTCCAGGTTGTCCAGCAGGCCGATCTCGCGGTGCACCAGGGACTCCAGGCGGCGCGCCAGGTTGGCGAACACCTCGAACTGTTCCAGCCGGGAGTTGTGTTCCGCACCGACCGCAGAGGCGGCGGTCTCCAGCAGGGCTGCCTCCGCCTCGTGCCGGGCCACAGCGATCTCGAATCCGAGACGGGAGAGTTCGTCCGGGCCGGTCTGCGGCGGCAGTTCCGGCCGGCGCCGCACAGGCCGCTCCCCGGCCCGCAACCGACGGCTCAGCGACTCCAGTTCGGCCCTGCCCTCGGCTGCGGTACGGGTCAGCTCGGCCAGCTCGGCACGGTTTCGGTCGGCTGCGCGGGACAGCTCCGCCCAGTGCTTGGTGACTGCTCGTGCCTCCGCCGAAGCCCGTATGCCCGCGATCCCGGCCGCCATGGTGCTGATGAGTACCACGCCGCCGAACACCGCGCCCTGGTCCGCCCGGTCCAGGTGGCCATCACGGACCAGCGCGGCGGCCACCGCACCGGTCACGGCGACCACGCTCGACGGCAACACGGACGACAGCACCAGACGCCGCCTCAAGGACCCGGCTCGCGACACGGCCGTCGCACGGGAAGTCACGGGCGACGCCGGCCGGTCGTCCGGCGGCATGGAAGGATCAGGCATAAAAGTCCCTGGACAGTGCGATGATCGGGCCGAGCGCGCACGTTATCGCGCACCAGTACCCCGGTGTCAGCCCCTGGCGCGTACAGAAATCGAACCGTTGTCCTTTGCACTCATTCCGAAGCGCCCGTCCCAGGCCTGCGAGTGTGGACAGGGCCACCAGCACTGGGACAACATCGTGCCCGCGGCCGTCGCCGGCAGGCTGGTGCCCAATCGCCACGCCTCCACAAGGAATTCCGTCGAGCAGCGAACTCACGGTAGGGCCGGACACGCGGCTGCGGGAGGTGCCGATGACGACAGCGCCCCCAAGTCCCCTACGCTGCCGGTGACGCGCGCGGTGCGCAGTACGCCGGCCGGGACCCCGTGCGTGCCTGACAGGGACTACGGCGGCTCAGGAACAGGGCCAACTGCGCGGCGAGCCCGGACTGGTGGAGTGGATCCGCACTGCCTGCTCGTCAACGGCAGCTCAAACACTCCACCCATGCGACCTGAATGCCTGGCGGCGCTTTGCCCCACCTGACCATGGCCTCACCTGTCGGTGATCTCGGACAGCCATGCCGTGTCCTCCGGGCCTGGCGTTTCGAGGCCGGGTGCGGGCAGCCGGCGGACCTCGCCCGTGCGCAGGGCGACCGTGGCCCGTGGCCGCATAGGCCCGGTGCCCCTGCGTGAGAGCAGGACGAGCTCCCAGACTGTCGCCGTCATGGCGTCGAGCCGGGTGGCGCAGTCGGCGCTGACCCGCCGCGGATCCTGGGTCCGGCCCAGGGACAGGTGCGGGGTGAAGTCCTCGTTGGGCCCACGACAGCGAGGGAACCGCTGCTGCAGTACGCGGTGCAGCTCGGCCCACGGGCCCTTGCCGGCTGCTGTCGGGTCGAGCCACACGGTGAAGTACGCCCTGTGCCGGAAGGTGCGCACCCCGTCCAGCCGGGCGGTGAAGACCGGCATCTCGCCCGTCGCCGCGGCGAGCAGTGGGGCGGCCCGCTCGAAGTCGGGCTCCGGCACGAAGCCGAAGAGGACATTGACGTGCGGCGGCCAGCGGTGGATCTGCGGATCGTAATCCCGGCGGATGTCCTGGATCGGCGGCCACAGCTCTGCCGGCGGGATCCAGGCCACCGCCGTGCGGGCGGTCGGGGACACGCCGAGGACGTCGGCGGGGTCACCCCTGCCGAAGCGCATCTCGAAACTCGGTTCCACCTGTGGGTCCGGCACCCGGCCGGCGGCCGAGGCGTCGATGCGGTCCACGCCCGTGGCCCGGTCCCAGATCACCTCGCCGTCCGCCTCGATGAACACCACCCGGTGCCACGGGATGTCGCCGCCGGGCACGAAGGCCGTCAGGGAAACGCGTTGGAAGGCACCTCCGCGCTGGCGGATCCCCAGCACGAACCGGGCCGGGTCGAACCGCGGGTCCCAGCGGACCTGGTGATAGATCTCGTCGCTGGTTCGCATCACGCCTCCCCTCCTGTCGGCACACCTTCTCCTCCAGGGTGCCGCCCCCTGTCCTCGACGGCTGTTTCTCGCTCACCGCGATCGATTGGATGCGGTGCGTGAGGGAGCTGGTATGTGCCGAGGCGGCGTCCCGTGAGGGTCGGCGATCGGCTCTGACGCCGCAGGCGGCGGCCGACATGGTGTCGGCCGCCGCCTGGCGGAGGTCATGCAGATTCAGTGCCTGGAGCGGCGTGGCGTCAGCCCGTCGCGCCACCCGAGACCCACTCGGCCCACGGCATGTTCCAGTCGCCGAGGCCGTTGCCGGGGGCCACCGTGGTCTTGTCCTGGGAGTTCTTGACGATCACGACGTCACCGATCATCGAGTTGTCGAAGAACCACGCGGCGGGCAGCTTGTCGCTGCCGCCACCCCTGATGTCCTTCAGGCCCACGCAGCCGTGGCTGGTGTTGACCTTGCCGAAGACCGAATCGGCACCCCAGTAGTTGCCGTGGATGAACGTGCCCGAGTCGGTCAGACGCATGGCGTGCGGTACGGCCTTGATGTCGTACGCGGGCTTGCCGTCCTTCTCCGTGAGGCCGACGGTCGAACCGTTCATGTGGACATGCCTGAACTTCTCGGAGATGACCATCTGACCGTTGTACGTCGGGTGCTCGGGGCTGCCGGACGAGACCGGGATGGTCTTGATCGTCTTGCCGTCCCGTACGACGGTCAGCTGCTTCGTCCTGGCGTCGACGGTGCTGATCTGGCTCCGGCCGATCTTGAACGTGACCGTCTTCTGGATGCCCTGACGGGTGAGCTTGACGGTGACGGTGGAGCCGGGCTTCCAGTAGTTCTCGGGGCGGAAGTCCAGGCGGTTGTCGCTGAGCCAGTGACCGACGACCTGCTGGCCGCTGCTGGAGCTGACCTGGATCTCCGACTCCACGGCGGCCTTGTCGCCGACCGCCTTGCCGAAGTTGAACGTCACCGGCATGCCCACGCCGACGGTCGAGCCGTTCTCGGGGGAGAGGTGCCCGATGAAGTCGTTGGCCGGGGAGACCGTGGTGATCATGGCGTTCCCGCTGACGGGGCGCTTCTTGGCGTCCACGGCGTCTGCGGCGACCTGATACCGGGTAGCCGGCGCCAGCGGGCCGTTCGGCTTCCAGGACGTGCCGTCCGCGGACACGGTGCCCGGAATCTCGGCACCGGTCGCGGTGGCGGTCATGGTCACCTTGGTGAGCTTGCCGTCGCTGACGGTGACCTCGACGGGGTCGTTGATCCCGACGTTGTAGGCACCTTCCCCGGACGTGATCTTTATTCGGGCGTCGGAAGCGTCCTGGGCGCCCGTCTGATCTGCCGGGGCCTGCGATTTCTGGGGGGTCCCGGGGTTGTCGTCGCTGGTGGCAGCGTTGCTGGTACCGCCGAGCACCGTGAGTGCGAGTACGCCGCCGAGTACGCCGGCCGTAGCCATCTGCGCGGTGCGTCGCTTACGTACCGTGATCAAACGCTTCTCCCATGCCACTGGTCGTTGATTCCCTGGAACTGGTTACCGGAGGAGGGTAACCAGATTCAAAGAACTACTTTTACGCATTCATCCCTCCTTAAGGGAGTGAATTGTGGCGAAGTCCACGCGCCGTGGGGTGCTCTCCTCACCCGCCGTTGTCAGTGGCGGACGCTACGGTCTGCCCCGTGAACGGGGAACGAGGCGACGAGCCGGTGAGCCGGCGTGCGGTTCTGGATCATGTGCTGGGTCTGATCGCGGACGCTCCCTGGAGCGGAAGCCTGGTCCTGCGCGGAAGCATGGTCATGCAGGCCTGGGTGGGAGCCGCGGCGCGCGAGCCCGCCGATCTCGACTGGGTGGTCCTGGAGCACGCCGCCGGGATCGATGCGCTGGACCCGTATCCGTACGTCGACGCGCTCGACACGGTGCAGCAGTGGCCGGAGGCCGCCGACGGAGCGGCACGGTACGAGATGTGGACGTACGAGGAGTTCGACACCGCCGGACAGCGGCCCGTTCTCCCACCCGAGGACCTGCACTGGCTGCCCGACGAGGACGTCGTGGAATCCGGCCCCCCGTACCTGGACCTGCTCGAACGCGTGGCGCAGCGGCCCTGGGCGGCCCCGGGTGTGTTCCTCGACGCGGAGAAGGCGCGCGTGGACGGCACGTGGACGTACACGGAGTACGACACACCAGGGGTGCGGCTGCTCATCCCCTGGAAGAGCGAAGGGGTGCCCGCGGGCGAGGTACGGCTGGACTTCGCCCGCGACGAGCTGCTTCCCGAGCCCCCGGTGTGGACCCTGATACCGCGCGGCGACGGGGGAGCGCCCACCGCGGTGCGGACCGCGAGCCGGGAGCTGTCCCTGGCCTGGAAGTTGTTGTGGCTGTACACCGACAGCCGGGACGACGGCCGGGCACAGGGCAAGGATCTGTACGACGCGGTGCTCCTCGCCGAGGAAGAGGGGGCCTCCCTTGCACCCCGGCTGCTGAGGTCGGTCTTCCGGCGTGCGGCGTACGGGGAGGCGGACGCTCTTCGCCCGGCCGCGGTGCTGCGGTGGGACGTGGACTGGGCCGGGTTCCGGCAGAAGCACCCGTGGGTGCGGGGCACGGCGCAGGAGTGGCTGCGGCGGCTCGCCCGGGCGCTGGGACCGATCGGCGCGTGAAAAATCGGTACTCGGTTCCTGATCGCTTTCCCTAGACTCATCCTGCATCGCGCGGCGTCGACACATCTCGGCCGCGCGTTTCGTGACCACTGACACCGAGGGGAGCCGGCCGTGCGTGACCGTACCGCCGTCGTCGTCCCCCCGTCGCGGTCCGAGGTGATCCTGGTGTCCTCGTCCGTCCGGTGCCCGCTGCGCGGCCGGCACCGGATGCCCGTGACGACGTTCTGACCCGGTTCACCACCAGCTCACACGGCACAGCCCACACCTGCCCGGTGGCGGGCGGCCGGGCCGGGTCCGCCCGCTCCTGAGCACGGGAAATCGCGCTGCCCCTTTTTCCTGATCCGCAGAAAGGCCCTGGGCCGTGCGTACCAACCTCAGCACCCTCGCCACCGTCCGCAACCTCGGCATCCTCGCCCACGTCGACGCCGGCAAGACCACCGTCACCGAGCGCTTCCTGTACGCGACGGGGACCACCCACAAGCGCGGCGAGGTCCACGACGGCACCACCGTCACCGACTTCGACCCGCAGGAACGCGACCGTGGCATCACCATCTTCGCCGCCGCCGTCAGCTGCGGCTGGGACGGCCATCGCATCAACCTCATCGACACCCCGGGCCACGTCGACTTCGCCGACGAGGTCGAACGTTCGCTGCGCGTCCTCGACGGGGCGATCGCCGTCTTCGACGCCGTCGCCGGCGTCGAGCCGCAGAGCGAGTCGGTGTGGCGACAGGCCGACCGGCACGGTGTGCCGAGAATCGCCTTCGTCAACAAGCTGGACCGCGCGGGCGCCGACCTCGACCGGGCCGTCGCCTCGATCCGGGAGCGGCTGCATCCTGCCCCGCTCGCCGTCCAGTTGCCGATCGGGGCCGAGGACGGTTTCACCGGCGTGGTCGACCTGGTGCGCATGCGCTCCCTGGTCTGGGACGGCGGTGGCGGTACGGCGGTGGAGGGGCCGATTCCCGAGACGCTGACGGAGGAGGCCCGGCGGCGGCGCCGGCTGCTGGAGGAGGCGGTGGCCGAGCTGCATCCGGCCGCGCTGGAGGAGTTCTGCGCGGAGTCGGCCCTGTCCGAGCCGACCCTGGTCGCCGCCCTTCGGGACCTCACCCGCACCGGTGACGGCGTGGTCGTGCTGTGCGGCTCCGCCTACCGCAACCGCGGCATCGAACCGCTGCTGGACGCGGTGGTGGCGTACCTGCCGTCGCCGCTGGACGTGCCCGCCGTGCGCGGTGTCCACGGCGACACCGAACAGCGGCGGCCCGCCGACCCCGAAGCGCCGTTCGCTGCGCTCGCGTTCAAGGTGAACGCGGGCGGCATCGGGCGCCTGACCTGTGTGCGCGTCTACTCGGGCACGATCGGGAAGGGAGACACCGTGTGGGACCCCGGCACCGGGCGCACCGAGCGGGTGGCGCGGATCCTGCGGGTCATGGCGGACCGGCACGTCCAGCTGGACCGGGCGGTCGCCGGTGACATCGTCGCGCTCGCGGGCCTGAAGTCGGCGCGGGCCGGTTCGACCCTCTGCGATCCCGGCGCCCCGCTGCTCCTGGAGGCTCCCGTGGTCGCCGAGCCCGTGGTGTCCGTCGCCGTCGAGGCGCGCCGCAGCACCGACACCGGGCGGCTGGCGACTGCGCTCGCGCGGCTGGCGGAGGAGGACCCCTCGCTGGTGGTGCGCACCGACGACGAAACCGGGCAGACCGTGCTGTCCGGGATGGGCGAGCTGCATCTGGAGGTTGCTGTGGAGAAGATCCGCCGTGACGGTGGACCGGAAGTCGTCGTGGGGCGTCCGCGGGTCGCGCATCGGGAGACTGTCGTACGCGGGGTGAGCGGACTGGTCCACCGGCATGTCAAACAGGACGGCGGGGCCGGGCAGTTCGCCCATGTCGTTCTCGACGTCGAGCCGCTCGGGGCCGAAGTCGGGGCCACCGGCTTCGAGTTCCGGTCCGTCGTGGTCGGCGGACGGGTGCCGCAGGAGTACGTGCGCGCCGTGGAGGCTGGCTGCCGGGACGCCCTGGCCGAGGGGCCGCTCGACGGGCATCCGGTGACCGGTCTGCGGGTCACGCTGACCGACGGCTCCACCCATGTGAAGGACTCCTCCGAGATGGCCTTCCGCACCGCGGGGCGGCTGGGACTGCGCGAGGCGCTGCGTGCCTGCGCGGTGGCCCTGCTGGAACCGGTGGCCGAGGTCACGGTCACCGTCCCGGAGGACGCGGTCGGCGGGGTGCTCGGTGATCTGGCCGCTCGGCGTGGCCGGGTCAACGGGACCGAGAGCCGGGGCGGCTCCGCGGTGCTGACCGCGACCGTGCCACTGGCCGAGCTGTTCGGCTACGCGACGCGGTTGCGCAGCCGGACCCAGGGGCGGGGCACGTTCACCACCCGGCCGGCCGGTTACGCACCGGCGCCGCAGCCGGCACCGGCTCGGTAGCCCTGCCCTGGTGCGGTGGGCCGCACCGGCACGAGGGGCGCACCACGCGCCCCTCGTGCCTGCACCGGCCGGCCCGCGACCTCTGCAGCGGAACGACGAGCGCCGGGGGACCGAGGACACAGTGGCGGTCCTCGGTACCCGGGCTGCCCCCGGACGGCCGGAAAATCACCCTCGCCGGGCGATGCGCTCACTCGGGGAGCCGGATGAGGTGGAAGACGGACACCGGTGGTCCGTGGCCCGGAAGGCGTGAGGCGAAGATGACCGAGGACAGCACGGGCGCGAGTGGCGTGGCCGCTCTCGCCGAGGCGAACGCTCCTGTGTTCGAAACGATCGTCCGGATGACGCTCGACACCTTCGAGCGGTCCGGACTCGATGCGGAGAGCTATCTGCTCGCCCGCATCGCCGCCCTGGTGGCCCTGGACGCCGCACCGGCCTCCTACCTGCTCAACATCGGCACGGCGGAACAGCTCGGCCTCCCGTTCGAGAAGATCCAGGGCACGCTCGTGGCGATCGCCCCCGTTGTGGGCAGCGCCCGTGTGGTGTCCGCGGCCCAGAACATCGGGGTGGCCTTCGGGCTGGACCTGCCGGGAACGGACGCGGCATGACCGTCGGCCGCCGCGATCATCTGCGAAGGGCGTGAACCATGTGCCGCTGGCTTGCCTACTCGGGAACTCCTCTGGTCATGGACGAGGTCCTGTACCGCCCGAAACACTCGCTGATCGACCAGAGCCTGCACGCGCGGATGGGCGTCGAGACGACCAACGGCGACGGTTTCGGCATCGGCTGGTACGAGGAACACGCCCGCACTCCGGCCGTGTTCCACGACATCGGCCCGGCCTGGAGCAACCGCAACCTACGGGAGATCGCCGGGCACGTCCGCGCCCCCCTGTTCTTCGCGCACGTCCGGGCCTCCACCGGTACGGCAGTGCAGCAGACCAACTGCCACCCGTTCCGGTACGACCGCTGGATGTGGATGCACAACGGCTCCATCGCGGGCTTCCACACATTCCGCCGGGATCTCCTCCTCGCCGTCGACCCGGAGCTCTTCGCGTCGATCGAGGGCACCACGGACTCCGAGGCGATGTTCTACCTGGCCCTCACGTTCGGACTGGAGGAGGACCCGCCCGGTGCCGTCGCCCGTATGACGGGCTTCGTCGAGCGGATCGCCCGGGAGCACGGGGTGCAGGCCCCGCTGCAGATGACGATCGCGGTGGCCGACGGGGAACGGCTCCTGGCCTTCCGGTACGCCAGCGAGGGCACGCCGAGGTCGCTGTACTACAGCGCCGGCGTGGAGGACCTACGAGCCCTGCACCCGGAGACCGACTTCTTGAGGGACGTCTCGGACGAGACCCGCCTGGTGGTCTCGGAACCCCTCGGTGACCTGCCCGGCGCCTGGATCGAGGTCCCGGCGGACAGCTATGGAATCGTCCAACCGGGCGGGGACGTTCTACAGGACTTCCGGCCGGAGGAGCCCTGACGGTGCCCTGCGGGGTACGCGCCACGCCGTGCCGCCGTGCCGCCGTGCCGGCGGCGCGATTCGGAGCAGCCGACTCGCGCTGCCGCGCGCTCGACACGGTCTTACGGCTGCCCCAGCCCGGGGCCGTCGTCCGGGAATGCCGTGCCTGCCGTGCCCAGCCTGGTGCCGAGGCGGCGCCGACGGCGCGGCTGACCTCGCTGGGCCTGTGGCGCGCCGGGCGGTTTGCCGGTCGGCGGCGCGGCGAACTGCTCACTTGGCCGGTCGTAACGACGCCGCCTTGCTGCGGCGATGAGGCGCGCTCCCCCGACACCCACCCGGCTGCGCACCGACACCGGCCGACGCGGAAACCCTGACCGGTGCCGACGGCGCTCCACCGGCACCCCCGGGCTGGCCACCGACACCGGCCGACGCGGAAACCCTGACTGGTGCCGACTCGGCCGGGAACACGATGCCTGCTCAACCCCCGGAGGGACCCTCACGCCAGCCGTCCGTCCACCGTCGCCCGCCAGGCCGGTGCCTTCACCGGCCGCGCCGCGGGCCTCGGTCGTTGCCCGCCCCGGGCGAGGAACGCCGCCAGCGGAAGGACCGCCGCCCCCACGGTGACCGCGTCCGGACCGAGTCGGCCCAGTTCGATGCCGACCAGGCCCGCGGGGAAGCGGAGTGCCTGTGCGAGGGCGTGAGCGCGGACCTCGTCCAGGAAGGCGCCGCCGAGTTGCAGGCCCGCCCAGCCGCCGATCAGGACGCGTTCGGGCTGGAAGAGGTTGATCAGGTCGGACAGGCCGGCGCCCAGGTACTCGGCCGTCTCGGCCAGGACGGCCGCCGCCACCGGGTCGGGCGGGCTGTCGTTCGAGGGGCGGGCTGCGGCGAGCAGTTCGGTGAGGGCCCTCTCTTCGCCTGCCCCGGGCGACGGTTGCCCGCCCGCCTCCCGCCAGCGTGCCACCAGTGCCTCCGCGCCCGCGTACGCCTCCAGGCAGCCCCGGGCACCGCACCGGCATCGGCGCCCGCCGACCCGTACCGTCAGATGTCCCCACTCCACCGCCCGTCCCTGGGCTGCCTCCTCGGTGACCACGCAGGCGCCGACGCCGGAGCCGAAGAGGACGACCACGGCGTTGCGGGCGCCGCGGCCCGCGCCGAACCACATCTCGGCCTGGCCCAGGGTCTTGGCGCCGTTGTCGATGAAGTAGGGGATGTGGGAGGGGAGTTGGCCGGTCAGGCGAAGCCGTCGCTCCAGTGGGACCGCGTCCCAGCCGATCGTCTGGCCGTGAACGACGGCGCCCTGCTCGCCCGCGTCCTCGATGATGCCGGGCACGCCGATGCCCACGCCGAGGAGGTCGTCGGGGGCGAGCGCGGCCGTACGGAGCACCTCGGCCATGCCCTCGTGCACATGGCCGACGACGGCGTCGACGTCGTATCTGCGCGGGCCCAACAGGCGTTCTGTGTGGGCGAGTTCGCGTAGTCCGAGGTCGAACAGCTCCACGCGCACCCGGGTCTCGCCGACGTCGACCCCGATGAGCCGGCCGCTGTCCGGTCGTATCCGCAGCAGTCGGCGCGGGCGGCCGGCGTCGGAGCCGACGCTGCCCGCCTCCTCCACCAGGCCGTCGGCGAGGAGTTCGGCCGCGACGTTGCTGACGGAGCCCGAACTCAGCCCGACCGCCGGGCCGAGCGCGTGCCGGCTCATCGGGCCGTCGAAATACAACCGTTGCAGAACGGCGCTCCGGCTCTCCCGCCGCAGGTCACGCACCGTACGGCCGCCCAGCCCTGCCACCCGACCTCCCTGGTTCGCGCAAATTCGTGGCCCGCCGGAGCGGATGCCGTTGCCGGATCCCTTGACGAGCGATTCTCTTGAGGTTTAACTCACATCCTAAATTAAGCCATGAGGGGCTTCGAGGGTCGAACGGGTGTCGGCTTCCGCGAGCGGTCCCTCGGGGTTCTCGACTCCCGGAAAGGGACACCTGGAGCCATGCGCAGCATCCGAGCCGCGGCCGTAGGCGCCGTCACCATGTCTCTCGCCCTCGCGGCTACGGCCTGCGGAGGCGGTTCGTCGAGCGGCAGCGGGTCCGACGACTCGCCGAAGACGCTGACCTACTGGGCCTCCAACCAGGGCGCCAGTATCGCCGTCGACAAGAAGGTCCTCCAGCCCGAACTCGACAAGTTCGAGAAGCAGACCGGGATCAAGGTGAAGCTGGAGGTCGTGCCCTGGTCCGACCTGCTCAACCGGATTCTGACGGCCACCACGTCCGGCCAGGGCCCGGACGTGCTGAACATCGGCAACACCTGGAGCGCCTCCCTGCAGGCGACCGGTGCACTGCTGCCGTGGGACGCCAAGAACTTCGACAAGATCGGCGGCAAGGACCGGTTCGTCGAGTCCGCGCTCGGATCCACGGGCGCCCAGGGCAAGGACCCGGCCGCCGTACCGCTGTACTCGATGGCGTACGCGCTCTACTACAACAAGCAGATCTTCGCCGACGCCGGCATCTCCAAGCCCCCGGCCACCTGGGACGAGCTGATCGCCGACGGCAAGAAGATCAAGGCGAAGGGCAAGTCGGTCCTCGGCGCCGAGGGCTCGAACGTGTCGGAGAACATCCACCACGTCTTCGTCTTCGCCAAGCAGCACGGCGCCGACTTCTTCACCGCCGACGGCAAGCCGGACTTCACCAACCCCAAGGTGGTCGACGCGGTCAAGCAGTACGTCGACCTGATGGCCAAGGACAAGGTCATCCCGACCGGCGACGCCGAGTACGCGCAGAACCAGTCCGTCAGCGACTTCGCCAAGGGCAAGCAGGCCATACTGCTGTGGCAGTCCGCCTCCGCCAACCTCAAGTCCCAGGGCATGAGCGAGGACGCCTACGGCATCGCCCCCGTGCCCGTGCAGTCCGGCACCCCCGGCGCCGGCGCCCAGACCAACTCGATGGTCGCCGGCATCAACATCGCGGTCTTCAAGAACAGCCACAACCTCGACGGCGCCACGAAGTTCGTGAAGTTCATGACCAGCGACGACGAGCAGAAGACCCTCAACACGGCCTACAGCACCGTCCCGCCGGTCAAGGCCGCCCAGGAGGACGCGGCGTTCAACTCCCCGGCGACCGCGGTGCTGAAGAGCACCCTCGCCACCAGCGCTGCCGCGCTGCCCCAGGTCGCCGCCGAGTCGCAGTTCGAGACGACGGTCGGCACGGCCGTCAAGGAGCTGTTCGCCGACGCCGCCGCCGGACGCGCGGTGACCACCGACTCCGTCAAGGCCAAGCTGGAGAAGGCCCAGCAGCAGATGCCGGCGGCCTGAGCACCATGACCACCACCGCTCTGAAGGAGCCGGTGCGCGAGACCTCCCCCGGCGCGGCGCGCGAGAACCGCCGCCGCGCCGGGCGGATCCGTCGCATCGGACTGCCGTACCTGCTGCTTCTGCCCGCCCTGCTGCTCGAACTCCTCGTCCATCTGGTGCCGATGGTCATCGGCATCGTGATGAGCTTCAAGGAACTCACCCAGTTCTACATTCGCGACTGGGGGACCGCCCCCTGGTCCGGCCTCGGCAACTACAAGCTGTCGGTGGACTTCGACGCGCCCGTGGGCGAGGCACTGCTGCACTCGTTCTTCGTCACCGTCGGCTTCACCCTGCTGTCGGTCGGCCTGTGCTGGCTGATCGGCACCGCCGCCGCGATCTTCATGCAGGACACCTTCCGCGGTCGCGGTCTGCTGCGCGCCCTGTTCCTGGTGCCGTACGCGCTGCCCGTCTACGCGGCCGTCATCACCTGGGTGTTCATGTTCCAGCACGACAACGGCCTGGTGAACCACGTCCTGCAGGACCAGCTGCACCTCACCGGCAAGCCCTCCTTCTGGCTCATCGGCGACAACAGCTTCTACGCCCTGCTGACCGTGTCCGTGTGGAAGGGCTGGCCGTTCGCCTTCCTCATCGTGATGGCCGGACTGCAGAACATCCCGCGCGAGCTGTACGAGGCGGCCGCGCTGGACGGCGCCGGGATGTGGCAGCAGATCCGCCGCATCACCCTGCCGTCCCTGCGCCCGGTCAACCAGGTGCTGATCCTGGTCCTGTTCCTGTGGACGTTCAACGACTTCAACACGCCGTACGTGATGTTCGGCAAGGCCGCCCCCGAGGCCGCCGACCTCATCTCGGTGCACATCTACCAGGCCTCGTTCGTCACCTGGAACTTCGGCACCGGATCCGCCATGTCCGTCCTGCTCCTGCTGTTCCTGCTGGTCGTGACGGGCCTGTACCTCCTGTTCACCTCGCGCGGGCGGAGGGCCGCCGATGTCTGATCCCAGCTCCCCGATGGCGCCGCCCCGTTCGTTCCTGTGGTCCCGGCGGATCTTCCTCACCCTGCTCACCGGCTTCGTGCTGCTGCCGGTGTACGTGATGGTCTCCAGCTCGCTGAAGCCGCTCGCGGACGTGACGGGCAAGTTCCGCTGGCTGCCCAGCGGGCTGACCGTCCGGCCGTACATCGACATCTGGTCGACGGTCCCGCTCGCCAAGTACTTCGTGAACTCGCTGATCGTGGCGGGCGCGGCGACCGTCTGCTCGGTGGTCATCGCGGTGTTCGCCGCCTACGCCGTCAGCCGCTACGAGTTCCGCGGCAAGCGGGTCTTCACGGTGACCGTGCTGTCGACGCAGATGTTCCCCGGCATCCTCTTCCTCCTCCCGCTGTTCCTCATCTACGTCAACATCGGCAACGCGACCGGCATCGCCCTGTTCGGCTCCCGCGGCGGCCTGATCCTGACGTACCTCACCTTCTCCCTCCCGTTCTCGATCTGGATGCTGATCGGCTACTTCGACTCGGTGCCGCGAGACCTGGACGAGGCGGCGCTGGTGGACGGCTGCGGCCCGCTCGGCGCGCTGCTCAGGATCGTCGTGCCGGCCGCGGTCCCCGGCATCGTCGCGGTCGCCGTGTACGCCTTCATGACCGCGTGGGGCGAGGTGCTCTTCGCGTCCGTCATGACCAACGACACCACCCGCACCCTCGCCGTCGGCCTCCAGGGCTACTCGACCCTCAACAACGTGTACTGGAACCAGATCATGGCCGCCTCGCTGGTCGTCAGCGTGCCGGTGGTGGCCGGCTTCCTCCTCCTCCAGCGCTATCTGGTCGCCGGTCTGACGGCGGGCGCCGTCAAGTGACCAACACCCCGTATTCCGAAGGGACTTACGTGTCCGAACGCATCGACCTCGCCGCACTACCGCACGACTTCCTGTGGGGCACGGCCACAGCGGCGTACCAGATCGAGGGGGCCGTCGCCGAGGACGGCCGTTCACCGTCGATCTGGGACACCTTCTCGCACACCCCGGGGAAGATCGCGAACGACGACAACGGCGACGTCGCGTGCGACCACTACCACCGCTGGCGCGAGGACCTCGGCCTGATGCGGCAACTCGGCACCAACGCCTACCGGTTGTCCGTCGCCTGGCCACGGGCGATCCCCGGCGGCGACGGCCCCGTCAACCCCAAGGGCCTGGCCTTCTACGACGAGTTGGTGGACGCCCTGCTGGCGGCGGGCATCACCCCGTCCGTCACGCTCTACCACTGGGACCTGCCGCAGGCGCTGCAGGACCGCGGCGGCTGGCCGGAGCGGGCGACCGCCCTCGCCTTCGCCGAGTACGCCTCGACCGTGGCCGAGCGCCTCGGTGACCGCGTGAAGTCGTGGGCGACGCTCAACGAGCCCTCCTGCTCGGCCTGGATCGGCCACCTGGAGGGCAAGATGGCCCCTGGCTGGACCGAACTCACCGCGGCCGTGCGCGCCTCCTACCACCTGCTCCTCGGCCACGGCCTCGCCACGCAGGCGATCCGCGCCGCCGCCCCCGACGCACAGGTCGGCATCGTCAATAACCTCTCCACCGTGCACGCCGCCACCGACCGCCCCGAGGACCTGGCGGCCGCCCGCCGCCACGACGGCCATGTGAACCGCTGGTGGCTCGACCCGGTGCACGGCCGCGGCTTCCCGGCCGACATGGTCGAGACGTACGGCGTCGAACTCCCCGAGCAGCCGGGCGACCTGGAGACCATCGCGGCCCCGCTGGACTGGCTCGGCCTGAACTACTACTTCCCGGCGTACGTCGCCGACGACCCCGCCGGCCCGGCCCCCCACGTCCGTGCCGTACGCCGCCCGGACGTCCCGCGCACCGGCATGGACTGGGAGATCGACGCGAGCGGCATCGAGACCCTGCTGCTGCGCCTCACCGAGGAGTACGGCGCACGGAAGATCTACGTCACCGAGAACGGCTCGGCCTTCCTGGACGTGGTCCGCCCCGACGGCACCGTCGACGACCCGGAGCGCCAGGACTACCTGGAGCGCCACCTCGCCGCCTGCGCCTCGGCGGCCCGCAAGGGTGCCCCGCTCGCCGGCTACTTCGCCTGGTCGCTGCTGGACAACTTCGAGTGGGCGTACGGCTACGCCAAGCGCTTCGGTCTCGTCCACGTCGACTACCGCACCCAGGTGCGCACGATCAAGGGCAGCGGACACCGGTACGCGGACATCGTCCGCGCCCACCGCGGCCAGGCACGCCGGGCCGCCTGAGCCGGGGCCCGGACGGCCGGTGGCCACGGGTGCGGGAGCCCGTGGCCACTGGCCCGCCCTCTGCGGGTAGATGTCATGAACGCAACAAATACACGCCAAGTGTGCGAGAAGCACGACGAGCACTCGGAGCACGACGAGCACGACGAGCACATCCACCCCACAAGGAGAGCCGTATGCCGTCCCGTACCCCCCGCACCCTGCTCGCCACGATCGCCGCAGCGGCGCTGCTGGCCGCCTCCGGCCCGCTCCTGGCCGCCCCCGCCCACGCCGCCGCGGCCGCCGTCTCCTGGGACACCGACCGCGCGGCCGCCGCCCACGCCGTGAACCCGGCCGCGGTCACCGCCTCCGGCAGCGAGAACGCCGGCCTCACCCCAGACCTCGCCGCCGACGGCAACGGCGCCACCCGCTGGTCCAGCAACTTCGCCGACGACGCCTGGATCCGCGTCGACCTCGGCTCGACGATCCGCGTCGACCGTGTCGTCCTCGACTGGGAGGTCGCCTACGGCAAGCGCTACGTCCTGGAGGTCTCGAAGAACGGCACGGACTGGACCCCCTTCTACACCGAGACCGCGGGCACCGGCGGCTCCGTCACCGCCCACACCTACCCGCAGGAGGTCACCGGCCGCTACGTCCGCCTGCGCGGCCTGGAACGCGCCACCCCCTATGGCTACTCGCTGTGGAGCTTCAAGGTCTACGGCGGAGAACCCGCTCCGGCGTCCACGACCCGCACCAACCTCGCGCTGAACCACCCGGCGTACTCGAACTACTACCAGCACGCGGGAAACTCGCCGTCCTTCGTCACGGACGGCGGCTGGCCGTCAGACCTGAAGGGAGACCTGACCCGCTGGTCGAGCGACTGGAACGCGGACCGCTGGGTGGCGGTGGACCTGGGGGCGCAGTCGACGATCGACACGGTGGACCTGTACTGGGAGTCGGCCTACGCCGTCGACTACCTCCTCCAGGTGTCCGACGACAACCGCACCTGGCGCACGGTCTACGAGCCCTCCTCCGCCGACATCGCCGCCCGCCGCGCCGACGTCAGATCGCCGTCCGAAGCGGCAGGCCTGCACGACACGGTGAGGCTGCCTTCCCCCGTGACCGCCCGCTACGTCCGGATGCTCGGCAAGGAACGCCGCTCCTTCTACAACCCCGCCCCCGCCACGGCCCAGTTCGGCTACTCGCTCTACGAGTTCCAGGTCTGGGGCACCGGCGGCAGCGCCTCAGCCGCCTATCCGGGGTTGCCGGCCGACCAGCCGGGCACGTACCGCACCACCTTCTTCGACGACTTCACGGGCGCCTCCCTCGACCGGTCGAAGTGGCGGGTGGTGCGCACCGGCACGGAGATGGGCCCGGTCAACGGCGAGTCCCAGGCGTACGCCGACTCGACGGACAACGTCCGTACGGAGAAAGAAGAGTTGATCCTCCGGGCGAAGTACTGCAAGGGATGCACCCAGGCGGGCGGCGGCACCTACGACTTCACCTCGGGCCGCATCGACACCCACACCCACGTCGACTTCACGTACGGCAAGGTCAGCGCCCGCATGAAGCTGCCGGTCGGCGACGGCTTCTGGCCCGCCTTCTGGCTGCTCGGCAGCAACGTGGACGACCCTTCCGTCTCCTGGCCGGCCTCCGGCGAGACCGACATCATGGAGAACATCGGCTACGGCGACTGGACCAGCTCGGCCCTGCACGGCCCGGGCTACTCGGCGGACGGCAACATCGGCGCCCGCCAGGCGTACCCGGGCGGCGGCACGGCGGACCAGTGGCACACGTACGCGGTCGAATGGACCCCGACGGCGATGCGCTTCTATGTCGACGACCGCCTCGTCCAGGAGACGACCCGCAACGTCCTCGAGTCGACCCGCGGCCAGTGGGTCTACGACCACGACCAGTACGTGATCCTCAACCTAGCCCTGGGCGGCGCGTATCCGGCGGGCTGGAACAAGGTGACCAGTCCCTACTGGGGGTTGCCGCAGTCGAGTGTGGACCGGGTTGCGGGCGGGGGAGTGCAGGCTGAGGTGGATTGGGTGCGGGTGGAGCAGAAGGGGTAGTCGTCACTCCGACAGCGGATCCGGCAACGGATGCCGAAAGCAGTTGGGGGCAGCGTGGGACTGGCGAACGAGAAGATCATCTCCCAGGTGGAGGACCTGCTGCTCGGCAGGGTGGTGATCCCCTCCATTCAGCGGGACTTCGTCTGGATGAGACCGGATGTGCGAGACCTCTTCGACTCGCTCTACCGGGGCTATCCCGTCGGCGCGCTGCTGCTGTGGAAGACCAACCTCGCTGTCCCCTTCAAAACCGCCTCCGTCGTCCAGACGGCCAAGTACGCACACCAGCCCCTCTATTTACTGGACGGGCAGCAACGGCTGACCTCCCTCGCCTGGGTGTACCGTCCGGCGTCCAAGGCCGACGGACGGCTCATCGACCTGCGCTTCGACGTGCGCACCGAGGAGTTCGTCAACCCGAGCGCCGTGCAGCGCAAGGACGAACTGCTGATCCCGGTGTCGACACTGTTGCAGGAGAACGTGCAGTTCTACCAAGTCCTGCTGAAGGCAGGTGTGCCGATCGGCGACCCGAACTTCGACACATGGACTCAGCGCCTGCAGAAGGTGAACAACATCCGGCATCACCAGATCGCCGTCATCACCTACGAGTCGGACGACTACGAAGAGGTCGCCGAGCTCTTCGCCCGGCTCAACAAAGGCGGCCGACGGCTCTCCAAGGGGGATCTCGTCTACAGCGCCATCGCGGCTCGTTGGTCCGACGGCCTGGCAACCATGGACGCCTTCCACGAGGAACTGCAGGACAGCAACTTCCCCCTCAACCGCGAAGCCGTCCTGCGCCTCATGAGCCTTCTGGCGGGAACAGGCGCGCACCACATCAAGCTCATCGGGGCGCAGATCGACGAAGTCGCGCTGAAGGAGGCCTGGCAGGCAACCGAGAGGGCCCTGCGCTTCGCCATCGACTTCCTCAAGAGCGAGTGCTCGATCCCGCGGTCCGAGGTCCTGTCGTCCCCGAACGTCACCATCACGCCTGCCCTGCTGCTGCATCACCGGGACGGAAAACTGCAGCCCGGTGAGGCTCAGCTTCTGCGTCGCTGGGTGTACACGGCCATGGCGTTCAGCCACTACTCGCTGCAGGTCGAGGGCAAGCTCGACGCGGAGGCCAGGCTGATCAGGGCGCGTGCGGGACAGGGCCTGTTCGCGGAGCTGATCCGCAGGGCCTCCGGCCCACGGTCACTGGACAGTGCCCTCCACCCCAGGGACCTGGAGCAGAAGTACTCCACGCATCCCTTCTTCAAGCTGCTCTACATCGCCGCGCTCCGCGGCACGGCCCGGGACTGGGCAACCAACATCGCCATCAGCGACCAGCCGATGACCAGCGGTTCCAAGATCGAGTTTCACCATGTCTTCCCCCGCGCCCGGGTCCAGGGCACCTACGCGAAGGAGGAATGGAACAGCCTCGCCAACCTGGCCTTCGTCACAGGCCAGACCAACAAGATGATCTCCTCCAGACTGCCTGATCAGTACATGGCGGACATCGCGCCGGAGCGCCTGGCCGAGCAGTGGATCCCTGACGACCCCGAGGTGCGGTCCCTGGACCGTTTCCCCGAGTTCCTGGCCGCACGCAGGCGCGCGCTGGCCAACGTCCTCAACCGGCTGCTGGGCCTGCCCGTCCATGACGGCCAAGCCGCTCCCCGCGACGCCGACGAACTGCCCGCCGACGAGGAGGTGATCGCGGAGGAACGGACGGCTCCGGCCCTCATCGGGGCACGGGTGCGGGAGCTCCGCACGGAACTGGGTGTCGAAGTGCACGTGGTCTACGAAAGCCGGCGCGTCAACGGCTTCTACGACCCGGCATCCCGAACCGTCACCATTCCCTCCGGCCCCGGCCGAGGCGAATACGAGACACCCAGCGGAGCAGCGGTCGCCGTGGTGAGAGCCCTCAACCCGCACGTCAGTCCGCAACGCAACGGCTGGTCCTTTTGGACCGTGACGGCCACGGGGCAGCTGCTGCAGAGCATTCGGTAGGTCTGTCTGCCGTCTCTTTGCGACGCGTGTCCCTGGCGTGGAGCGTCGATGCCGTGTACGCCTGGGTTCTGTACGGGTGCCGCACGGTGACGTCGGGGCACGCATGTCCGCTCCGGACCCTCTTCCTGCCCGGCCGTCCGCGAGCAGCCGCCCTCGGAGTGGCACGGGGCGGCTGCTCTCCGGCGGCCGAGAGACGGTCCTGGAAAAACGCTGATATTCCGCCGTCGCGGGCCGCGGTCCGACACCATGTCGATATGGCAGATGCGGGGGCGTCCGGACGGGGGCGTGTCGGTCGGTGGTACTGGGCGTTGGCGATGGGCGGGGCATGCGCCGCGTTGCTCCTGGCCTACGTGGGGAAACTGGGCGTCATATCGATGCTGAGCGTGACACTGCCCACTCTGGCCCCCTTGTACCTGTCCTGGAAGGCGTTCCAGCACGACCGGCTCGACGCCGGGCGGGCGAGCGACATGGAGTCCGCGGCCCGCGATCTGGCCGACCTCGTGCGGCTCCAGTGGGAAGCCGAGACGCAGGCCCGTGGCTTGGACGGCTTTGCTCCGATGCCGGTCACCTGGGCCTCCGCGGACTTCGACTTCGTCCACGACTGGTCGGATCTGCGGTCCACCGCGGCCGAGTGGCCCGGCGGTTGCCCCGGGAACCCCGACGACTGGCCGGCCACGGCCGCCGGCCTGGCCGGCCGTGACGGCGACATCGGGGATGTGTTCAGCGTCAGGACACCAGCGCGGCGGCTGCTCCTCCTCGGGGAACCCGGAGCGGGCAAGACGACGCTCCTGAACCGCCTTCTGCTGCATATGCTCGAATGCAGAGACGCGGCCCCCGAGGAACGTGTTCCGGTACTCTTCAACCTCGGCTCCTGGCATCAAGGTGACACCAATCTGGCACACTTGATGCTCCGTCAGCTCCGTCAGCGCTATCCCGGACTGACCGCACCTCCACCGGCCGGTCCCGCGACGCACGGCGCCGCCGACCTGGCCGAGGCGCTGATCAAGGGGCAGCGCATCTTGCCGATCCTCGACGGCTTCGACGAGTTGCCGGTCGGCCTGCGTGCCAAGGTGCTGGCCGCTGTCAACGACGAGCCTTGGATCACCGCCCCGCTGGTGCTCTCCAGCCGCCTCGCGGAGTTCCGCGAGGCCGTTCACGCCGCGGACGTCGCCATCGGTGTGTACGGGGCGGCGGGAATCAGCATTCTGCCCATGGGCGCAGGTGACGCGGCCAGGTACCTCCGAGGGAGGCCCGGCACCGCGGAGGCACGGCGCTGGGAGCCGGTAGTGGCCGAACTCGGCACGCAAAGTCCCGTCGGGCAGGCCCTGAGCACCCCGTTGGGCCTGTTTCTCGCGCGCAGGTTCTACCGCTCCTCCCTGGAACCGGGCTATCCGGGCCGCACCCTGCCGCCGGACCCGGCGGGACTCTGCCGGGACGGCCGGTTCCGCACGAGGGAAGAGGTGGACGAGCACCTGCTCGGGAGCTTCCTCCCCAGCGTGTACGGAACCGACGCCCCGCAGGCACACCGAGTCCTGACCCGGATCGCCCAGCATCTGGAGTACGACCGGGGCGGTGCTCCCGACATCGCCTGGTGGAAGCTGAGGTCCCTCCTGCCGGCGCGCCGGGCGGCGCGTATCGTCGCCGTCTTCCTGGGTGGTGCCGTCCTGACGACGGCCACGGTCACCGCCGGCGCGACGTCGTCGCTGACTTACGGGGCGCAGGGCGACATCCTCTACTGCGTCTCTCTGGGCCTGTATTTCGGGCTCCTGACCGCACTGACCGTCGCCGGGGCCCGCCCGGCCCTGGTGGCGACCGCGTGCGCCCTGGTGACGCTCGTCGCACCCTCCGGCGACGCCCCGGTCCTGTGGACGTGCGGCGACCTCGCCGGCATCGCGATCGTCGTCTTCCTGGGCTTCCAGGCCCTCCGCCGGACGGCGGCGAGGTTCCGGTCACTGGGGGCCGCGCGGATCCTGGCCCTGGGGCTGACCGGCGCACTGATCGGTGCGATGACGCAGGGGGTGCTCACATTCCTCGTAGTCACCATCCAGCCGATGGACTCGGCCAACTCTCTTACCGTGACCGGCGAGGCACTCGAGAGCGGAGCCAGGCTGGGACTCTTCCTGGGCCTCTCCTACGCCGCCCGTGTCAGCCTGAGGGAAGTGGCCGCGGTACCCGGCGGACGTCTGGCCTGGGCATGGAGCCGGTCCGGTTGTCTTGCGGCGCTGCTGCTCAGTCTGGTGCTCACGGTCATCGCCGCGTGTGTGAGCGCGGCGATGCCGTTGCAGTGGGGAGCAGACGCCTCCGCATGGACGGTGATCGCCGCGATCGGCTTGTCCATCGCCCTGGTCACCGGGCTCGCCGGCGGCATCGGTTTCGGTCTGTCCGTCCAGACGCCCGATCTGGCCACGGTGGTGGGACCCGAAACCGTCCTGCGCCAAGACCGCGAGGTGACCGCCACAATGACACTGATGACCGGTGGCGTCTTCCTGGTGGTCTTCGGCCTGTCGGTCGCACCCCTCACCCTGACCGGCGGTTCCGGCATCTTCAGCGTGGCGACGTTCGCCTTTCTCTACGCCCTGCTGGGGGCCATGCTGGGCGCCCTGCGGCAGACCTCGTACATCCTCTTCGTCCTCACGCAAAGCCACCTCGCCCGGTACGAGGGATTCCCGCCCGACCTCATGACCTTCCTCGACGACGCCCGAGGCCGAGGCATTCTGCGCCAGGTGGGACCCGTCCACCAGTTTCGTCATATCGATCTGCAACGTCATCTCGCCCGCCAGCCGCGGAGGTGAGCAGGCCGCCTGACGGACGAACAGAGCCCATTGCCGGTCGGCTCCCTGACCAGGGACCGTCTCCGTCGGAGCCTTCGTGGCATGGCCCATCGATCCCGCGCTGAGGCCTCTGGGCCGGCCGCCCAGCAGGTCCCGTGCATAGGCGTCCACGTCACATGCGCATGGATGTCTTGAACAGGCCATCGCCGTCCCACGTATCCCCCCACCGTGGGAAGATCCCTCACCATGACCGCATCCCCGGCAGTAAGGAGCCTGCGCGCCGCCGTGTTCGCCGCGGTGTGTGTGCTGCTCGCTGCCGCCGGGCACGGACTGGCCATGGGGGACATGCCGCCCCTGTGGGCCGACGCCGGTGCCTTCCTGGGTGTCTTCGCGGTCGGTTGGACGCTCGGTGGGCGGGAGCGGTCGCTGCCCGGCATCGGTACGGCCATGCTCCTCACCCAGGCGGGTCTGCACGTCGCCTTCGATGCGGCGCACCGGAGCGGTGGCGCCGGATCCGCGCACGCCATGCGCATGGCGTCGATGCCGGGTCACTCCATGGTGGCGATGCACGCCCACTCGACGGCCCACGCCACCGCCGCCCACCTCCTCGCCGCCCTCGTCGCCTCCTGGTGGCTGCGGCGCGGCGAGGTCGCGCTGTGGGCGCTGCTGCGGCGTGCGGTCGCGTTCGTGCCGGGGCTTGTCGCCTGGTGGCGGGGTGCCCCGCTGCCCGCTCCCGCCCGGCGCATCCTGTGTCTTCCCGCCGGCCCCGAGCCGGCCCGTCGGCCGACGCTGCGGCACGCCGTCAGCCGGCGCGGACCCCCGGCCCCGATCCCGTACCCGAGCTGACCGATCAACACCCCTCAGTCGTACGGAGATCCACTCACCCATGTCCAAGCACATGACCTCGACACGCACCACCCTGCGCCGCGCCGCGGCCGTCACCGCCCTCGCCGCCGCCGGAGTGCTCGCCGCGGCCGGTGTCGCTTCCGCGCATGTCACCGTCCACCCGGAGAGTTACGCCAAGGGAGCCACGGACGGCCTGCTCACCTTCCGTGTGCCCAACGAGGAGGACAGCGCGAGCACCACCAAGGTGCAGGTCTTCCTGCCCACCGACCACCCCGTGCTCGGTGTGCTGGTCCACCCGCAGGACGGCTGGACCGCCAAGGTGACCACCACCAAGCTCAAGACGCCGGTCAAGACCGATGACGGCACCATCAACGAGGCGGTCTCCGCGATCACCTGGACCGGCGGGAAGATCGGTGCCGGACAGTACGAGGACTTCGACGTCGCCTTCGGCCAGCTGCCGGACAACACCGACCAGTTGACCTTCAAGACGCTGCAGACCTACTCCGACGGAAAGACCGTCCGCTGGATCGAGGAGGCCGCGGCGGGCGGGGACGAGCCGGAGAACCCCGCCCCCGTTCTCAAGCTCACGGCCGGTGGGGAGAAGACGACGCCGGCCGCTTCGAAGAGCGGCTCGGGCAGCGCGTCGAAGGCCGCTGACTCGAGCGACTCCACAGCCCGTGGCCTCGGCGTCGCCGGGCTGGTGGTCGGCGTGCTCGGGCTCGTCGCCGCCGCGTTCGCGATCGTGCGGGGTCGGTCCGCACGCTCCTGATTGCGTACGCCGAAGGGCCCGGACCGGCGAGGGCGCTTTCTAGGGGTCATTGCAACAGGTGGTTGTGTTGATCAGGCCGCGAGCAGTTTATGCAGGCGCTCGGCTGGGGTTTCCCAGCCGAGCGTT